>CASPAC010000009.1 GCA_949419965.1 Bacteroidales bacterium | reverse complement strand
CTTCGTCGCTCTGCTCCTCAGAATGACAAACTACTGAATTGTTCGCAAACTCCGCCGCAGACTGGAATATGCAACTGGCGGCAACGCGGAAAGGTGGAAGGAAAAGATGTTCGGAGCAGCCATGGCTTGCAGAGATAAACACCGGCTTCAGCCGTGCGAGCCGAAGCCCCGCCCTGCGGAGGCTCGCAGAATTTATAAATCCCCGTTCTTAACGGGGCTCGCCCCGCGGGCTTCGGCACGAGAACACCTCCCGTACCTCTGTCAAAATCGGGATCGGCTGCGGCTCACTCAACGCTGCGAATTACCTGCAAACAACTATTCCTTTAACCCACCCGCGTCTTATGCCGTCAGCGGATTGCTGAATCTACATGGCCGCACTGACGAGACCGTTCCCGAAAAACTGCGGGCACCGAATCAAGCGTGCTTGAACTTTGCCGAGCCGGGAAAGCATGTCTGCAAGGAACCGTGGTCCCTGCCACTCCGGGCCGGAGAGACTGCTATTATAATAGGTAAAAATGCGCCGCTGAAAAAACACCGGTCTCTCTCAGCTTTGCAAAGGGCTGTTTTTCGTCGCCCGAGCGCTTCCCGTTCGTGTGTCCTGTCCAAAGCGAGGGGCAGAACAATATTGCCGGTACGGACTCTTCGTCCGATGATGGCCGTCGGGATTCCGAACCGCACCGAATGGAATCAGTACATGTTGTCGTACATCGACTGCGACTTGTCGTACTTGAGGTCGGAGAGCGACGCAGCCTTCACGCCGATGTTGAAACTCCAGCTGCGGTAGTGGCCGAACGGAATCCACGAGAACGACATCTGCCAGCAATGGAGGTCGCGCGTGATAGTTATCTGCGAGGTGGTGAGCTTGTTGTTCTGGATGTCGTAACCGCCGCTGAAGGTGATGCCGGTCTTGTCGGTGATGGTGAGCGAGCCGTTGAAGCCGATGGTCTGCGAGACGTTGCGCCGGTAGCCCGTCGTGCCGTTGTTGTAGGGCGAACTCGAGTAGCTGACCGAATAGTTGAATCCGAAGTTCCACGGCAGCGAGAAGTCGTAGTAGGCCTGCGACATGTATTGGCGCCGCAGGACGGGGTCCATCGTGCCGTAGGGGTCGTAGTAGGGATTCTGGTACTCGGGCGGGATGCTGGTGATGTCGTTCATGGCGGGCTGCGAGCGGTCCTGCCGCGACTTGAAGGTGTAGCCGAACGACCAGCCCGTGGAGATCACGCGGCCCGGGAGCCGGATTTTGTTGATGCGCTGTCCCTGCGGTGTGAGCCGGTAGGGGTCGAGCGTGGCCGAGAGGTTGAGGCCGAAGTTCTTGAAGAGCGTGGTGCGCAACCCTACGGAGATATTAGAAAGCCCCATGGAGTCGGCCAGGAAGTTGTAGGAGCCGCTGATGCGCAGTTCGTCGATGAGCTTGATTTTCTTCACGCCCGAGGTGTCGCGCTTGGAGAGCACTTTCATCTCGAGGTTCTGCTTGAGCGAGAATCCGAGCTGCATCGAGCGTCCCGACGAAGGCACCGAATAGGCGTTGCCGGCGTAGGGCGAGTAGGTGGCGAAGCGGCCCGTGGAGTCGATCTGGCGCGAACGGTAGTAGCCGTACTTCTGGTGGCCGAAGTCGGGCGCATAGGAGAAGCTCACGTCGGGGGTGATGGTGTGGCGGATGGCCTGGAGCTTGCGGTTGCGGTTCTTTTTCGTGAAGTCGTACATGCCGTAGACGGTGGTTCCGGCCGAGACGCTGAAGGTGTAGTTGTAGAGCCGGTAGAAACCGTGTTGGCGCGTGGTGTCGGTCTGGTTCGTCACCGGGTTCCAGTCGAGCATCGTGCGCTTGAAGAACCATTTTTCGGAGTAGTTGGCCTGCGGCGAGATGTTGATGTAGTTGAAAAGATTGAACTGCGCCGATACGGGCAGCGTGTGCTCGATGCCGTTGCGCATGTTGTCGAGCGTCTCCTTGGTGAAAATCTTGCTTTCGGTGGTGGTCACCGAGTTGGTCATCTTACCCGTATACTGCATCGAAATCTTCTCGTACCAGCGCTCCTTGCCCTGCCGCTCCTTGCGCTTGAACGGGTAGATGCGCGAGACGTTGAACACCACGGTCGGCAGGGTGACGGAGAGGGTTTTGTTCTGCGAGTTCTGCGACACGGCCATGTTGGCCGAGAGCGAGAACGGCGTGCCGGCCCAGTTCTTCGAGTAGGAAATCGAGGAGTTGGTCTGGGTCGAGAGCATGTCGTTGAGGTTGGTGGCCGAATAGCGGTTGTAGCCGCTGGTGGCGAAGTTGACCGACGCGGAGAAGGTCGACCCGGGGTTGGCCTTGGGGTCCTGCGAGTGGGTCCACTTGATCTGGAAGTTGCTCTGACGCAGGTAGTCGGCCTCGCCCTTGCTGCCGATGCGGACCTTGGAGTACTGCATGTCGAGGTTGCCGCTGTACTTGTAGCGCTTGATGTAGCGCGATGCGGCGGAAGCCTCCCACGACCCCAAACTGTATATGCCGCCCCGGATGGCCAGGTCGGCATAATCGCCCAGGGTGAAGTAATAGCCCAGCCCGCGCAGGAAGAAACCCTTGGTGTACTCCTCGCCGTAGGTGGGCATCAGCAGACCCGACTTGGGACCCATGTTGATGGGGAAGAAACCCTCGGGGATGCCGAGGAAGTAGATGGGCACGTCCTCCATGACTAAGTAGGCGGGCCCGGTGACGACCTTCTTGCCGGGGATGACCTTGGCCTTGGTCATGGCTAAGTAGAAGTGGGGATGGTCGGTGTGGTCGCAGGTGGTGTATTTGCCGTTCTGGATGTTGACGGTGTTGTCGGCCATCTTCTTGACGCTTCCGCCCACAAGCCAGCCGTCGCCCTGCTGGGTGGCCACGCCCTTGATTTTGGCCTTCTTGGAGGTGAGGTTGTAGGTGATGGTGTCCATCTGGTAGGTGGCCGAACCCTCGGTGAACTCGGGCTTCGTGACGACGGGCCGCCCTTCCAGCGTGTCGGGCTTGCCGTAGGCGTAGATCTGCTTGGAATCCATGTCGATCTGCATGTAGTCGGCCTTGAGGTTGCTGTTCTGGTAGGTGACGTCGCCCTGGTTGTAGATGTAGACCATCTTGTTGCGCACGTCGTAGACCAGCGAGTCGGCGTTCTGTCCCGTGATGGGGTCGTCGAGAAAGGGCTGGGCCGGGCGCAGGCGTCCGGCGGTGTCGCGCCGGAGCGTGTCGTCGGCGGCAAGCGAGTCGGCCTTGCGGGCCACGAGCGAGTCGAGTTGCGCACCGGCAATGGAGTCGCGCACTTCTTGCGGCAGGGCATTGAATTCGTCGCGGCGGCGTTCTTCTTCGCGGAGATTGCGGCGGACGTTCCGGCGTTGGGAGCGCGAGGGAGCAGGGTCGGTCAGGCGCCCTTCCGGCGCCCGGGCCGCAGCGGTATCGTTCACAGCAAGCGAGTCGGCCGTGCGGAACGCTTCGCCGCGCACCGGAGCTGCTGAGCCGCAGAGCGCCTGGGCGAAGAGGCCGACGATGGCCGCCGACAGAAGATATTTTACCCTCGAAAAAGTCAAAATTCCGAAAAAAAATGCGTAACTTTGCCGACAAGTCGGCAAAACAGCCCGGAACAGGGGTTGCGCAATGTCGCGCGGCCGTTTCGGACCCGGCAAAGATACGAAAAGTCGAGCGCAGAAGCAAGCGCCAGCTTGATTATGCCGAGACGGAGTATCTTCGGCACCCGCCAAAGGACGAAAAGTCGAGCGCAGAAGCAAGCGCCAGCTTGATTATGCCGAGACGGAGTATTTTCGGCACCACAGAAAAGATGCACGGACGGATTTGTCATATTTTATTGCTTGCTTTGATCGCGGCCGTTCGGACGAACGTTGCGACCGCCCAGCATGTTGCCCACGGCGTGCAGGTGGTGGTGATCGATGCGGGTCACGGCGGCGACGATCCGGGCGCGCACTATTTCGGCACGTACGAGAAGACGCTGACGCTGGCCGTGGCGTTGAAACTGGGCAAGTTGATCGAGGAGGGGATGCCCGGCGTGAAAGTGGTTTATACGCGCAAGAGCGACAAGGCGTTGGCCGCCGCCAAGATCGACGACCTGCAGGCCCGTGCCGACATCGCCAACAAGGCGAGCGGCGACCTCTTCGTCTCGATCCATGTCAACGCAGCGCCCGTTGCGGCGGCGCGGGGCACGGAGACTCTCGTCATGGGCGAGAGCTCCAAGGAGCAGCGCTACAACGAGGATGCCCTCTACGAGAACAACCGCGACGATCTGATCGATATGTCGGACGAACGGACGGCGGCCATCGTGCGGGCCTACATCCAGAATCTCCAGTTCACCTACGGCGAGTACAGCACGGCCATGGCCCGCTGCATTCAGAACAACTTCGTGCGCTGCGGGCGTTCGTCGCGCGGCGTCAAGCCGCAGTTGCTGCGCGTGCTCTACGCTACGGACATGCCGGGCGTGCTGACCGAGATCGGGTTTCTCTCCAATCCGCAGGAGGCCGCCTACATGAAGTCGGAGAAGGGGCAGAACGAGATAGCACGTTCTTTGTTCCAGGCCGTGAAAGACTATTCGACCCATGTGCTGGAGGCTCGCAAAGCGGAGAACGCCGAAGCGCCGGCGCACACGGCCCAGCCGGGTTCCGACCGGGCGGCCAAACCGGCGGCGGCTCCCGCCAAGCCGGCCGATCAGAAAGTGAAGAACGACCCGAAAGCCAAGCCGGCCGACCCGAAAGCGAAGGCCGATTCCAAGGGCAAACCCGCTCCGGACGCCAGGCCGGGGACGAAAGCGAAGCCCGATCCGGTACAGCCGGTGGCCAAGGCGGGCGGCAGCGGCGACCAGGTGCGTTTCGCCATCCAGGTGTTGTCGAGCAAGAATCCCGTGGCGCGCAACTCGGCCGAGCTGCGCAACTATTCGGGCGACGTGCGCGAGTATCTGGCCGACGGCGTGTACCGCTATAAATATTGCGTCTGCGAGTGCGCCACCAAAGAGGAGGCGCAGCGCCAGGTGGCGGCGGTGCGCAAGACGTTCCCCGACGCCTTCATCGTGAGGTGCCAGGGCGGGCGGATCGTGAAGTGAAGAAAACAAACAGCATAAGATGAAAAGAGAAGCGAAAATCGGTCTCTTCGCCGTGGCGATGATCTGCGCGGCCTGGGCCGGAATCCGGTTTCTGAAAGGATTCGACGTATTCGGCCGCAATGTGGAGTACTATGCGGTCTACGACCGGGTGAACGGCGTGCAGACCGCCTCGCCCATCATGGTCAAGGGGGTGAAGATCGGCACCGTGTCGGCCATCACCTTCGATCCCTCGCGCAGCGACGAAGTGGTGCTGCAGTTCACCATCAAGCGTTCGTACCGCATCCCCACCGACTCCGAGGCCAAGATCGTGAGCAACGGGCTGATGGGTTCCAAGGCCATCGAGATCGTCTTCGGCACGGCGACCACCTGGTTCGAGCGGGGCGACACCATCCGCTCGGGCCGCGACCGCGACCTGATGGACATGGCGGGTTCGGAGCTCGATTTCGTCAAGCAGAAGGTCTCGCAGGTGACCGCCGACCTTTCGCGCACGCTCAATACGGTCAACAGCCTGCTGGAGGCCAACGGGGAGAGCATCACCGGTACGCTGTCGCACCTCAATTCGTTGTCGGGCAACATGAACGACCTGCTCGTCACCGAGAAGCAGCACCTGAAGTCGGCCACCGAGAACCTGGCCGTCTTTTCCGAGATGCTCGGGAGCAATGCCGGGCGCGTCGACAGCATCGTGGGCAGCCTGAACCGGGTGGTCCTGACGCTCGACGAGGAGCAGTTCGCCGAGAAGCTCACCCGCACCGTCTCGACGCTCGACGCTCTGATGCACAAGATCGACGAGGGCGACGGCACGCTGGGCATGCTGCTCAACGACAAGGCGCTCTACGATTCGCTCACCGTGGCTTCGGGCAATCTGTCGGCGCTGCTGGCCGATGTCAAGGCCTATCCGGGCCGTTACGTCCATCTGTCGATTTTCGGTCGCGATCCCGAGAAAGCGAAGGAGCGGGCCCGGCGGCGGGCCGCCAAGGAGGCCGCCCGGGCCGAACGCGACTCGCTCAAGGAAGCCCTGCGGGCAGAGTAGGCGATGATCTATCCTGCGTCTTTCGAGCAAAAGATCGGTTTCGACCGCCTGCGCGGTCAGGTCGAGGCGCTCTGTACGATGCGCGCCGCCCGCTCGCTGCTTGCCGCCGAGACGTTCAGCACCTCGGCGCAGGAGATCGGGCGGCGTCTTTCGCTGGCCGACGAGATGCGCGTGCTTCTGGAAATGGAGCATGATTTCCCGGGCGGCGACTATCCCGATACGGACCATATCGTGGCCAAATTGCGTGTCGAGGGGGCTTTCCTCGATGCGGAGGAGGTCGTCACGCTGCGCCGGGCGCTCGCTACGGTGGGTGCCGTGGTGGCTTTCATCGAGGGGCGCCAGCGTGCTTATCCCGCTTTGTTCGAGCTTACGCGGGGCGTCGAGTCGTTTCCCGCCATCGTGCAGCGCATCGATGCCATCGTCGACCGTTTCGGCGAAGTGAAAGATACGGCTTCGCCCGAGCTGGCCGACATCCGGCGGGCCATCCGCGAGCGCGAGGGGCAGGCGGCCAAGCGGTTGCAGCAGGTGCTTGCCGCAGCCAAAAGCGCCGGCATCGTCGAGCCCGACGCACAGCTCTCCGTGCGCGACGGCAAGACCGTCATCCCGGTTTCGGCCGCCAACAAACGCAAGCTCAACGGCTTCATCCACGACGAGTCGGCCACGGGCCGCACTTTCTACGTGGAGCCCGTCGAGGTGGTCGAGCTCAACAACGAGCTGCGCGAACTGGAATATGCCGAGCGGCGCGAGATCGTCCGCATTCTCACCGAGTTCACCGAGTCGGTGCGTCCCGACGCCGAGCTGATCGCCGCGTCGGGCGACTGCCTGGCCGAGGTGGACATGCTGCGCGCCAAAGGGCGCTGGGCCTCGGACAACGGCTGTGTGAAGCCCATCGTCTCGACCGACGACCGTCTGGTGCTCAAAGAGGCCCGCCATCCGCTCCTGCAGCAGACCCTGCGGGCGCAGGGCCGCGAGATCGTGCCGCTGACCATGCAGCTCGACCGGCACAAACGCATTCTGGTGATTTCGGGTCCCAACGCCGGCGGCAAGTCGGTGTGTCTCAAGACTACGGGCATCGTCCAATATATGTTCCAGTGCGGTTTTCCCGTGCCGGCGTCGGCTGTTTCGGAGCTGCCGGTTTTTCGTTCGGTCTTCATCGACATCGGCGACGAGCAGTCGATCGACAACGACCTGTCGACCTATTCGTCGCATCTGGTCAACATGAAGAACATGTTGGCCGGAGCTTCGGACCGTACGCTGGTACTCATCGACGAGTTCGGTTCGGGCACCGAGCCTACCATCGGCGGCGCCATTGCCGAAGCCATTCTGGAGCGGCTGCTGGAGAAGGGTTGCTACGGCGTCATCACGACCCACTATGCCAATATCAAATATTATGCGGCCAGCACCGACGGCATCGCCAACGGCGCCATGACTTTCGACGTGCAGCACATCCGCCCGCTCTTCCGGCTCGAAACGGGCAAGCCCGGCAGTTCGTTCGCCGTGGAGATCGCCCGCAAGATCGGTCTCCCGGAGGAGATCATCCGCGCGGCGGCGGAGAAGGCCGGTTCGGACCACATCAATCTGGAGAAGCAGCTGCGCGAAATCGCGCGCGACAAGCATTACTGGGAGCAGAAACGCGACCGCATCCGGCTGACCGACCGCAAGGTGGAGGAACTGGAGCAGAGTTACGCCGAGCAGCTGTCGAAGATACGTGCCGAGCGCCAGGAGATACTGAAAAAAGCCAAGCAGGAGGCGCAGCAGCTCATAGCCGATGCCAACCGGCAGATCGAGAACACCATCCGCACCATCCGCGAGGCGCAGGCCGAAAAGGAACTCACGCGGCTGGCGCGCCGCGAGCTCGACGACTTCCGGGCGGCGGCCGCCGAGGCCGATGCCGCTGAACGCGATGCGGAGATCGCCCGCGAGATCGAGCGGATCGAACGCCGCCGCCAGCGCCGCGCCGAACGCAAGGCCCGGCAGGGCGTGCAGAGCGCCGGACCGGCACCCGAACCGCCCCGCAAACGCGAGGCGGAGGTGGGTTCGAAGGTCCGCATGACCGGCCAGGAGATGGTGGGCGAGGTGCGCAGCATCAAGGGAAAGAAAGCACAGGTGGCTTTCGGACAGATACTTACGACCGTCGACAAGGAGCTGTTGACCGTCGTTTCGAATAACGAATACCGCGAGGCCACGCGCCCGACGACGGTGCGGACGGTGATTTCGGCCGACATTTCGGCCCGCAAGCTGGCTTTCCGCGACCACATCGACGTGCGGGGCATGCGGGCTTCCGAGGCGCTCGACGCCGTGCAGCAGTTCGTCGACGATGCGCTGATGGTGGGCGTGGGCTCGGTGACGATTCTCCACGGCAAGGGGACCGGGGCGCTCAAGGAAGAGATCCGCCGCTATCTGCGCACGGTGCCGGAGGTGGAATCGGCCGTCGACGAGCATGCCGACAGAGGGGGAGCGGGCATTACGATCGTGACTTTGTCGTAGGCTTTGCCGTGATAGCGAACGTTTCGAAACCCACGATTCCGATAGCAAGATACTTATATAAATATAAGGATGGAATACGAACTCTCGCGCATAGCCGCCATCTGCGGCGGAAAATTCCGGGGCTGCGACACCGTGGTGCGCTCGGTGGTGACCGACAGCCGTTCGCTTACGTGCGAACTGGGCTGCAGTCCGATGTTCGTGGCGCTGCGCGGCGCCAACCACGATTCGCACGACTTCATTGCGCAGATGTACGACCGCGGCGTGCGGGCCTTTGTGGTCGAACGCGAGGTCGAGCCGCTCCCCGGCTGCGGCTATGCGGTGGTCGGCAACGCCATCGAGGCGCTGCAATCGTTGGCGGCCTACCACCGGGCGCACTTCAAGGGCACGGTGGTGGGCATCACGGGCTCCAACGGCAAGACCGTCATCAAGGAGTGGATCGCCGAAGAACTGCCTGCGGGCATGAAGTTCTACCGTTCGCCCAAGAGCTACAATTCGCAGCTGGGCGTGCCGCTCTCGGTGCTGATGCTCGAGGGCGACGAGGAGCTGGCCATCTTCGAGGCGGGCGTTTCGCAACCCGGCGAGATGGAGCGTCTGGAGCGGATCATCCGTCCCGACGTGGCGATCTTCACGTCGATAGGCGATGCGCATCAGGAACATTTCGTCAGTCTGGAGCAGAAATGCGACGAAAAGATGATCCTGGCGCGCAGTGCTTCCAAAATCATCTACCATAGCCATTACGAGCCTCTGGGGCACATGATCGCCGCTCGCTATGCCGCGCGCAAGCCCATCGATGCGGCGCGTTTTCCCGAGGTGCCGCAGGCTGTGGTCGGCAATGCCGCGTCGCGCCGCAACGCGCAGATCGTCGAGGCTTTCTGCGCGGCGATGAACTATGCCGCCCCGACCTTTTCGGCGGCGCCCCACGTGGCGATGCGGCTGGAGGTGAAGGACGGCATCAACGATTCGATCCTTATCAACGACGCCTACAACCTCGATCTCAATTCGCTGGCGCTGGCGCTCGACTACCTGCACAACGTGGCGCTCGGCCGCCGGTGTACGCTGGTGCTCTCCGACATCGCCCAAAGCGGCCTTTCGGACGACGAGCTCTACGGCCGTGTGGCAGGCATGGTCGCGCGGGCGGGCATCGACTTTCTGGTGGGCATCGGCCCGAAGCTGCGGCGTTATGCGGCGCTCTTCGGGTGCGAAAAACGCTTCTACGCTTCGACCGACGAGTGCATCGAGCGCCTGGGGCGCGATGCGGTGGCGGGACGCGCCGTGCTGCTGAAGGGAGCCCGCGACTACCGTTTCGAGAAACTGGCCCATGCGCTGTCGCGGCAGAGCCATACCACGGTGCTGGAGGTGGATCTCGACGCCATGACGCGCAATCTGAACCATTTCCGTTCGAAACTCCGCTTCGGAACGAAGCTCGTGGCCATGGTCAAGGCCGGCAGCTACGGGGCGGGCGATTTCGAGGTGGCGCAGCTGCTCCAGCACCAGGGCGTGGACTATCTGGCCGTGGCGTTCGCCGACGAAGGCGTGCTGCTGCGCGAGCGGGGCATCACGATGCCCATCGTGGTGCTCAATGCCGATGCCGGCAGCTTCGAACTGATGATCGCCAACCGGCTCGAACCGGAGATCTACAGCTTCCGTTCGCTGGAGGCTTTCGCCGCGGCTGCGACCCATGCCGGGGAGACGCACTATCCGATCCATGTGAAATTGGATACGGGGATGCACCGCCTGGGATTCGTGGAGGAGGAGATCGCACGTCTGGCGCAGGTGCTGGCGGCGCTGGCCGAAGTGAAGGTGGCCTCGGTCTTCTCGCATCTCAACTGCTCGGACATGCCCGAGGAGGACGCCTACACGCGCGGACAGATCGCACGCTACGACCGCATGAGCCGGACGCTGGCCGACGCGCTGGGCTATCCCGTCATTCGCCATACGGCCAATTCGGCGGCCATCGACCGCTTCCCCGAAGCGCAGTTCGACATGTGCCGCCTGGGGCTGGGGCTCTACGGGTTCGGGTGGCAGCATAATCCGGAGCTGCGGCCCGTGTCGACGCTCCGAACGCGCATCGTGCAGATCAAGCATCTGCCTGCGGGCGACACGGTGGGCTACGGGCGTGCCGGGAAACTGACGCGGCCGACCGTCACGGCCACGATTCTGGTAGGCTATGCCGACGGGCTGGACCGCCACCTGGGCTGCGGGCGCTGGTCGGTGCTGGTGGCCGGTAAGCCGGCGCCGATCGTGGGACGCATCTGCATGGACAGCTGCATGATCGACATTACCGGCATCGAAGGCGTCGGGGAGGGCGACGAGGCCGTCATCTTCTCGCCGACGCCGGGCAACGACCCCGAATCCATGGCCCGCGTGCTCGACACCATCCCCTACGAAATCATGACTTCGGTGTCGGCCCGGGTGAAGCGGATCTATCTGAAAGAGTGAAAATGTCGTGCTGAGGAGCGAGGAAGAATCGGTTGCCCTAATGGTTATAGATTCTTGACTGCACTGCGATCGTCTTTCGCCTCCTTGCTTGGTAAACTCCGCAAGCGGTCTCTGCGTTCGCTGCATTCGTCGATTCGCTCCGCTCAGAATGACAAAGTAGGGCTTTCGGGGTTTGGGGGGCGGAGCATGCGGGACATACGGCCGCACATCCGTCATGTTGAGCGTAGCGAAACATCTGTCCGGATGGTTGCGGGCCTCCGTCTGGGGAGGCTCCGGTCCGCAGGAGGATACGAATATAGATTCTACGCTTGCGCTCAGAATGATGCAGCGAATCTGAAGACGAAATTAATTGTGAATTCTGAATCATGAATTCTTTCGGGATTTTATATCTTATTCCCTGTCCGATTTCGGACGAGACGGCGCCGTGGGACGTGCTGCCGGCGGCCAACCGGACCGTGATGGAGGGGTTGGACTACTTCATCGTGGAGAACACCCGCACGGCGCGGCGCTTCCTGTCGAAAGCCGGCTTTGCGCGGCCGATCGACGAACTGGAGTTCAGGGAGCTGAACGAACACACCGTGGCGGGCCGCGAGGTGGAGGAGCTGGTCGCTCCGTTGCTGGCGGGCCGTTCGGCAGGCGTCATTTCGGAGGCCGGCGTGCCGGGAGTCGCCGATCCGGGAGCCTTGGTGGTGGAGGCGTGCCATCGCCGCGGCATCCGCGTGGTGCCGCTCGTGGGCCCGTCGTCGATCATCCTGGCGATGATGGCTTCGGGGCTCAACGGCCAGTCGTTCGCCTTCAACGGCTACCTGCCCGTCAAGCCGCCCGAGCGGGCGCAGGCGATCCGGCGGCTGGAGAAGCGGGCCCGTACCGAGGGACAGTCGCAGCTCTTCATCGAAGCGCCCTACCGCAATGCGAAGCTCATGGAGCAGCTGCTGCAGGTTCTTGCGCCGGCAACGCCGCTCACCGTAGCGCTCGACATCACGGCCCCGGGCGAATTCATTGCCACGCATCCGGTGGCGGAGTGGCGCCGCAGGCGCCTGCCCGAGATGCAGAAGCGTCCGGCGATCTTCATCATCGGCTGAGCCCCGGGCGGCGGTTGTCCGAAGCCGGCTGCGGCCCCTGCCTGCCGTCCGGCCGTTGGTATGCAATTTGCGCCACCCAAGAACGGAACAAACGGAAACAATTACGATATGGAAAAGGAAAAGCTTTATAACGAAGCAGTTGAGGGCGACGAGGGTTTCTCGGCGGGCGACGGTTATCCTTCGTGCGAGGGGCAGCCGTGTGCCAATGTGGCAGACGACACCAACGGCGGGGCTGACACTTTGTCAGTGGATGCCGTGCCCGAGCAGAACGAGGCCGAAGCCCGGGTTGCCGAGTGGCAGGACAAATTCCTGCGCCTGCAGGCCGAGTTCGACAACTACCGCAAGCGTACGCTGCGCGAGAAGATGGAACTGGTGGCCACCGGCGGCCGCGACGTGCTGCTGGAGATGCTGTCGGTGCGCGACGACGTGCAGCGCGCCGTCGAGGCGATGGAAAAGAGCGACGATCTCGAAGCGCTGCGGGCCGGCGTGATGCTGATTTCGCAGAAGTTCACCGAGGCGCTGCGCCGCAAGGGCGTGACCGAGATCGAGGTGCGCGACAAGGAGTTCGACGCCGACCTCTCGGAGGCCGTGGCGCGCTTTGCCGCGGGCGACGACAAGAAAGGCCGCGTGATCGACGTCGTACAGACGGGCTACATGCTGGGCGACAAAGTGCTGCGCTTCGCAAAAGTGGTTGTAGGAGAATAGGATCATGGCAGAAAAAAGGGACTACTACGAAGTATTGGGCGTCCAGAAGAACGCTAACGCCGACGAAATAAAGAAGGCCTACCGCAAAGCGGCCATCAAATACCACCCCGACAAGAATCCGGGCGACAAGGAAGCCGAAGAGAAGTTCAAGGAGGCCGCCGAGGCCTACGACGTGCTGTCGAATCCCGACAAGCGTGCGCGCTACGACCAGTTCGGCCACGCCGGCATGGCCGGTGCGGCGGGCGGAGCCGGCGGATTCGGGGGAGGTTTCGGCGGATTTTCGATGGAAGATATCTTCTCGCAGTTCGGCGACATTTTCGGCGGACATTTCGGGGGCGGATTCGGCGGCGGTTTCTCGTCGGGCGGCCGCCGCGTGAACCGCGGTTCGGACATCCGCGTGAAGGTGAAACTCACGCTGGCCGAGATTGCCGCGGGCGTGACCAAGAAGCTGAAAATCAACAAGACCGTAGCTTGCGGCAAGTGCGGCGGCTCGGGAGCCAAGGATGCGAACTCCTATGCGACCTGCTCGACGTGCGGCGGCTCGGGTTACGTGACGCGTGTGGAGAACTCCTTCTTCGGCCGGGTGCAGACGCAGGGCGTGTGCCCGACGTGCGGCGGCTCGGGCAAGGTTATCACGGCTCCCTGCGACGAGTGCAAGGGCGAAGGCACGCTGCGCGGCCAGGAAGTGGTGGAGATCGCCATCCCGGCCGGCGTGGGCGAGGGAATGGCCCTCACGGTGACGGGCAAGGGCAATGCTGCGCGCCACGGCGGCGTGAACGGCGACCTGCAGGTGCTCATCGAGGAGATTCCCGATCCCGAACTGGTCCGCGACGGCAACGATCTGATACACAATCTGAACATCACCGTGACGATGGCCCTTCTGGGCGGTACGGTGGAGGTGCCGACGGTCGACGGACGCGCCAAGATCAAGATTGCGCCGGGCACGCATGCCGGCAAGGTGCTGCGCCTGGGCGGCAAGGGCATCCCGGATGTCAACGGCTACGGCCGCGGCGACGAGCTGATCGTGGTGGACATCACCATCCCCTCGAAACTCAGCGCCGAGGAGAAACGGCTGGTGGAACAGCTGGCCGAGCAGCCCGCTTTCTGCAAGGCCGAGTCGGTGAAGAACCAGAACATTTTCGAGCGCATGAAGAGTTTTTTCCGGTAGGAGATTCTTGAAGGCGTGCCCGGAGTATGAACGAAGCATGTGCGGATCTGTCGCACGTGCTTCGTTGGTCTTGAGGTTGGCTTTCCCGGAGTGTTGGTCCGATCGTTTCTTTACCGGAAGAGAGTGGTTCTCCGCGGGCTGCGACGGGAACTGATTACCAATCGCTGAAGCGTGCTTGTCTCGGCCCTGTGTGCCGGTTTTCCGTAAGGGACGACTTGTATTGAATCGGGCGTTGCTCCTTTGTCGGCCCTGCGCCGCTCCTCCCCGGCGACCTTTGGTCGCCCGGCGCAGGCCGAAATCGGTTCGTGCAAGCACCGGCCATAGATTCTTCGCCGCTTGTCGGCTCCTCAGAATGACTTTTTACTTTATTTCCGTATCTGGCGCTGAGAAATACTCCGTCACGGCATAATCAAACCTTCGGTTTGTTTCTGCGCTTGACTTTTCGTATCTTTGGCTTGCGCCCAAGATACTCTCGCTCGGCAAAATGCAAGCAAGCTTGCTTTTGCTCTCGCTTATTCGTATCTTTGACTCCCAAACAGACTGTTTATGCTGGGCTTTACACCTTTCAAGAAACACGCGAACAAGTTCAACTATATTCCGCGCTATTACGACCCTGTGAAGGAAGCGCGCGAGGAGCGCCGCGCCGAGTTGCGGGGCGAGCGGAGCGAAGATGCCGGGCGCGAATACCGCCCCGGGCAGTACATCCGCACGCAGCATGCCGCGCGGGCGGCACGCCGCAGCCGTGAGGACAACGCCGGGAACATGCGCATCTGGAAGCTGGCAGCCGTTGCAGTCGTGGCGATGGTGTTTATCTACCTGCTCTATCCGCGGCTGACCGCTCTCTTCCTGGGGTTGGGTGCGGCCCCCGCGCCGACCGAAGCCGCCGCCCCGCTCCGCACGGAGGCGCGCGACGGCTTCGACCAGTCGCATGTCAGCGATGCGCAGTGGCAGGAGCAGCCCATCGTAGCGGTGCCGAACGATTATACCGAGTAGCATGGCCGATCGCATCAGACTCTTACCCGAGGTCGTCGCCAACCAGATCGCCGCCGGCGAGGTGGTCAACCGCCCTGCGTCGGTGGTCAAGGAGATGATGGAGAACGCTATCGATGCCGGCGCGAAGCGCGTGCAGGTCAATTTCCGCGACGGCGGCAAGGACCTTATCCAGATCGTCGACGACGGTTGCGGCATGTCGCCCATCGATGCGCGGATGGCGTTCGACCGCCATGCCACGAGCAAGATTTCGTCGGTCGACGACATCTACGCCCTCTCGACGTTCGGTTTCCGCGGCGAGGCCCTCGCGTCGATCGCCGCCGTGGCGCAGGTCGAGTTGCAGACGCGCCAGGAGGGCGACGAAGTGGGCACCTGCACCGAGATCAACGGCGGGCAGTTCGCCTCGCAGACTCCGGTGATGTGTCCCGTGGGGTCGCAGTTCTTCGTGCGCAATCTTTTCTTCAACGTCCCGGCCCGGCGCCGCTTCCTGGACAAAAGCACCACTTCGGCGTCGCAGATACGCACCGAGTTCCAGCGCGTGGCGCTCTGCAATCCGCAGGTGGCGTTCGAACTCTACGACAACGGGGCGCCGATCTTCATGCTGCCCTCCGCATCGTTGGCCGGGCGCATCGTCGACGTGGTGGGGCGCCACATCAAGCAGAATCTGCTGGAAATCGAGGCCGACACGTCGATCGCCCGCGTCGAAGGGTTCATCGGCCGCCCCGCTGCGGCCAAGAAACGCAATACGGAGCAGTATCTTTTCGCCAACGGCCGCTTCTTCAAGAGTTCCTACCTCACGAGCGCCATCGTGAAGGCCTACGAAAAGCTGATTCCCGAGAACTGCACGCCTTCCTATTTTCTTTATATCTCGACCGATCCGTCGCGCATCGACGTCAACGTCCACCCGCAGAAAACCGAGGTGAAGTTCGCCGACGAGGAGGCCGTGTGGCAGATCATCCACGCCGCCGTGCGCGAGACGCTGGCCAAGACCGGCGCCGTGCCGCCCATGGATTTCGACCGCGAGGGCGGGGTGGAGATCCCCGTGCTGGAGCGGGGCGCCGTCTACACGGAGCCGCGCGCCATGTCGGACGAGAGCTACAATCCTTTCAACGAGGAGTATGTCGACCCGTCGGCTCCCGATCCCAACGTCGACTTCACGGGTTTCGACGTTCCTTTCCATGATGGTCCCTCCGCCGTGTCGGATACAGCGGCGCCCGGTTTCGGTGCGGCTGCGGGCGGGCGGAGAAGCTGGTCCGGCGGCGGTGCTTTCCGCGATTTCGGCGATCCGGGTTTTTCCGGCGGCGGTTTCTCCTTGCCTGCTGCGGGCGGCGAGACGTTCGAGGAGTTCGTTTCCGACGCCGTGAGCGAGGAGCCGGCCGGTGCAAGCGCGCTGGAGTTCATCCCCTCGGCCGGCGATGCCGAGCAGCAGCGCCTGGAGATCGACGCCGACCCCGGATTCACCGACCCGCTGCCTTTGGCCGGAGGCTATGTCGCGGCTTTGCGCGGCGGCCGGCTGACGGTGGTCGACGTGCGGCGCGCCCGCGAACGGATTCTGTATGAAGACTATCTGCGCATGCTCTCCAACGGTTCGTCGGTGAGCCAGCAGCTGCTCTTTCCGGAGCGGCTGGAGCTCTCGGGCGACGAATATGCCTTGCTGGAGGAGAACGCCGTCGATGTGGCAGCCCTGGGTTTCGACATCGACTATGCGGGCGGCGGGGTCATCGAGGTGAAGGGTGCTCCGGCCGATCTGCCGGCCGACGCCATCGACAAGATGCTTTACGAGTTGTTGCAGGCGTTCGCCATGCCTGTGTCGTTGGGCGATGTGCGCCGCGAGAAGATCGCCCTGGCCATGGCCCGCGGTGCGGCCCGCGGCCCCATGCGCACCCTCTCGCGCGAGGAGGCCGCCGCGCTGCTTTCGCAGCTCGCCGAGACGGGCAACATCGCCTATTCGCCTTCGGGTAAGGCTGTTTTTGCCGAAATCCTGCCGGAAGATATGCGTGCCAAGCTGGGATAATCGGCCGTAAACCGTTAATTTTGCAAAAAAACGACGCCATCATGAATCGCTTTTTCGACATGCCCCCCGTGGTCAAGAACCTGCTTGCCATCAACGTGCTGGTCTATCTGGCCACGGCCCTGATGCCTTGGGGCAGACTCATCGAACATTACGGTGCGCTGTGGGTGGGACTCTCCGCGTTCCGCAGCTACCAGTTCGTGACCTACATGTTCCTGCATGCCAATTTCGAACATCTGTTTTTCAACATGTTCGCTCTGTGGATGTTCGGCCGCACGCTCGAATACGAGCTGGGCTCCAGACGTTTCCTCGTCTACTACATGGTCTGCGGCGTCGGGGCCGCGCTCATCCAGGCCGGCATCGCCTGGGCCATGGCCGATCCCATGGTGTTGGTGGGTGCTTCGGGCGCCGTGATGGGCCTCCTGCTGGCATTCGGCGTGCTGCATCCCGATGCGATCATCATGCTCATTATCCCGCCCGTGCGGATGAAGGCCAAGTGGTTCGTCATCATCTATGCCGTCGTCGAGCTGTTTCTCGGCTGGCGCGGCGTGGGCAACATCGCCCATTTCGCCCATGTGGGCGGCATGCTGTGGGGCCTGGGACTGCTCTATTGGTGGAAGAGGCGCGGCGTGATCCGTTTCTGAGATGGCCGAAGAGAAATATATCGAATATGCCGGAGAGTCGCTGCGCAAGCGCCGCGGGCCGCTGATGTGGTGCGTCGATATGTTGCTGACGCTGCTCACGTTGGGCGTCGGCATCGTCGTGCCGGCGATCTTCATCGTGCCCTACGTCGCTCCGGCGAAGATGGGCATTTTCCCGGTACTGGCTCTGGCGGCCCCGGCCTTCTACGTCGTGGCGGTGTTGCTGGCGCTCTACTGGATCATCCGGTGGCGGATGGGCCGTGCCGGGTGGATGCTGTTGCTGGTCGTGGCGGGTTTCTTCCGGATGTCGCTCTTCTGGAAACCGCAGCTCGGCCGCGAATACGAGGAGAAGCGCTATGACCGCAGCACCTTCAAGGTAATGACGTTCAACGTCCGCAATTTCTACGACGTGGAGGGCGGCAGCAGCGTCGACCGGGTGGTGGAGCTGATCGACAGCCTGCGCCCCGACGTCGTCTGCCTGCAGGAGTTCAACCGGCGGTTGGCCGACCGCAGCGACCGTTTCGCCGCGCTGACCAAGAAATACGAGGTCGCCCATTATGGTCTGGGCGACGAGCCGGAGGTGCGTCAGATGATTCTGAGCCGCTTCCGCATGCTGCGGTCGGGGCTGGTGCTGGCTTCGGGCGCTTCGGTGTGGGCCGATCTGAAGGTGGGCGACGACACGGTGCGCGTTTTCAACAACCACCTGCACTCCACGGCCATCAAGGCGGCCGACAACGACTACATCACCGGGCACGGATTCATCGGCGACACGGCCCGCGAGACCAAGATACGCAGCATTGCCGGGCGGCTCCGCCATACGGCCGCGCTGCGTGCCGTGCAGGTGGATTCGATCGTCGGAGCCATGCGCGAGGCCCGGGCCCGGCGCATCGTCTGCGGCGACTTCAACGATACGCCCATGTCGTACGTCTACCGTTCGATGTCCCGCGGAATGCGGGATGCGTTCGCCGAGTGCGGCGAGGGCTACTCCTACACCTACCGCGGTTTTTTCAACATGATGCGCATCGACTTCGTGCTTGCGACGCCCCATTACGGGGCGCTCTCCTACGAGGTGCCGCGCGCCGACTGCTCCGACCACTATCCGGTGGTCGTGCGGCTGAAACCTCTGGCCGACAGCAAGTGACGGCTTGCATGGGGCCGGGGCGATGGAAGTCGGCCGTCCTTGCTGCGATGCGAAAGAGCAAGACTATGAACCCAATAAAATAGCTATGATTCTCGATTCTTTGAAAAACGCCACGCTCTACGAGAACGTGCATCCGCGCATGAAGCGCGCATTCGAACTGCTCGCCACGACCGACTGGAAGAGTCTGGAGCCCGGCATCCACGAATTGGAGGGCCGCGACATCTATGTCAACCTCATGGAACGCGATCTGAAGAAGAAGGAGGACGCCAAGCTGGAGGTGCACAACGAGTATATCGACATCCAGCTGCTCCTCGACGGGGCGGCCGAGAGCTTCGGATGGAGCGAACGCAAGGACCTCGCGCAGCCGCGGGAAGCGTTCAACGCCGACAAGGACATCCAGTTCTTCGACGACGAACCGCAGACCTATTACACCATGCGTCCCGGTCAGTTCTCTGTCTTCTTCCCCGAGGACGGGCATGCGCCCATGGTCGGCGAGGGCAAGGTCCGCAAGGCCATCGTCAAGGTGCGCCGGTAAGCGCTCCGACAGCTACGCAAAACCCCGGAACCATAGCGGTTCCGGGGTTTCTTCGTTTTGTTCGCGCCGGGCCGGCAGCGTGCTGTTTCGCGTTCGTCGATCCGCTGCGCTCAACATGACGGAGTGCGGCCGGGGGCGGCGGATTGCACCTTGGGGCACGGCCGGGCGGAGGCCCGGGTTGGGGATTTGCTCCCAGGGCGCGGCCGGGCGGAGGTGTCCGGGCTTGAGGCTCGGGGACGCGGCCCCGAGATGCACCCCGGTCGGATATGCGCCGCCGCGGGCTATTTGCCGATGCCCGAGTAGCGGAATCCGGCCTTGATGACCTCCTGCTTGTCGTAGATATTGCGGCCGTCGACAAGAACGTTGTCGCGCATGCTTGCCCGGAGCCTGCTCCAGTCGGGCATGCGGAAGACTTTCCACTCGGTCAGCAGCGCTACGGCATCGGCACCCTCGGCAGCCTGGTACATGTCCGCCGCATAGCCGATGCGGTCGCCGAAGCGGCGCCTGCATTCGGTCATGGCCACCGGGTCGAAAGCCTGCACTTCGGCTCCGGCGTCGAGCAGGCGTCCGATGACCGTGATGGCCGTCGCTTCGCGCATGTCGTCGGTCTCGGGTTTGAAGGCCAGGCCCCACAGGGCGATGCGTTTGCCGCGCAGGTCGCCCAGCAGCTGCCGCAGCTTCTCGAAGACCACCGATTTCTGGCGTTCGTTGACCCGCTCCACGGCTTCGATGACTTCCATCGTGTAGCCGTATTCGTGGGCCGTATGGGCCAGCGCCTTGACATCCTTCGGGAAGCACGAGCCTCCGTAGCCGCAGCCGGGGTAGAGGAACTTGCTGCCGATGCGCACGTCGGCACCGATGCCCTTGCGCACCATCTCCACGTTGGCGCCCATCAGGTCGCAGAGGTTGGCCACGTCGTTCATGAACGAGATGCGCGTGGCCAGCATGGCGTTGGCGGCGTATTTGGTCATTTCGGCCGAGGCGATGTCCATGAAGAGCACCCGGAAGTTGTTGATCATCAGCGGGCGGTAGAGCCGTGTCATCAGTTCGCGCGCCTGCTCGCTGTCGACGCCCACCACCACGCGGTCGGGCGACATGAAGTCCTTGATGGCGGCACCTTCTTTGAGGAATTCGGGGTTCGAGGCGACATCGAAAGGCACGTCGGCGCCGCGTTTGGCAAGCTCCTCCTCGATTGCGGCGCGCACCTTCCGGGCCGTGCCCACGGGCACCGTGCTCTTGGTCACCAGAAGCGTGTATTTGTTGATGTGGCGTCCGAACGTGCGGGCCACTTCCAGTACGTAGCGCAGGTCGGCCGAGCCGTCCTCGTCGGGCGGCGTGCCCACGGCCGAGAAGACCACTTCCACCCGGTCGAGACACTCCGTGAGGTCGGTGGTGAAGTGCAGGCGCCCGGCGGCGACGTTGTTGCGGACCAGTTCGGAGAGGCCCGGTTCGTAGATCGGTATGATACCCTGCTGCAAGCTCTCGATCTTCTTGCGGTCGGTGTCGACGCAGGTGATGTCGAGGCCCATTTCGGCGAAGCAGGCACCCGAGACGAGACCCACGTAGCCGGTTCCAACGATTGCGATTTTCATTTTGTTCGGGTCGGTTGAGTTTTTTTAGCGTTCGGCGATGGCGGCGGCCAACGTGCGGCAGGCCTCGTCGGCGGAGTCGGTGAATCCCTGCTTCATCTCCACGGAGGTGCCCAGGGGCTGCCATTTCATGCGCTGGGCGAATTCATCCAGGTTGCGCACGGCGCAGCCGGCCCAGCAGAAGGAGCCGAAGCAGGCGATGCGGCGCTGGGGAATGCAGCGTGCGGAGAGCATCTCCAACAGGTGGGCGACGGGCGGGAAGAGCGCGCCGTTGTAGGTCGGGCCGCCCACGACGAGCGTGTCGTAGCGGAAGATGTCGCGCAGCACGAACGACGGGTCGGTGTAGGTGAGGTTGTGCACCACGATGTTTTTCTCGCCCTCGGCGGCCAGGTGGCGGGCAATGCTTTCGGCCATGCGTTCGGTGTTGCCGTACATCGAGCCGTAGGCGATGACGGTGCCCGGTTCGCCCTCGTAGCGGCTGAGACGGTCGTAGAGGTCGAGCACTTCGCCCGTCCGCTCCTGCCACACGGGGCCGTGCGTCGAACAGATCACGGCCGGGTTCAGTCCGCGCACCTTCTGCAGGGCTTTCTGCACCGGAGCGCCGTATTTGCCTACGATCGAGGCGTAGTAGCGGCGCATCTCGTCCCAATAGCGGTCGGGGTCGAGCTGCGTGTCGACGATGCCGCCGTCGAGCGCGCCGAACGTGCCGAACGCGTCGCCCGAAAAGAGCGTCTGCTGCTCGGGGCACCATGTCACCATCGTTTCGGGCCAATGAACCATGGGGGCCATGTGGAACGAAAGGGTCGTCCCGCCCAGGTCGAGCGTGTCGCCCTCCTTGATTTCGAGGGTGTTGGTTCCGATGCCGTAGAATCCTTCGACCATTTGCAGCGCCTTGGCGTTGCTGACGATGCGGATGGCCGGGTAGCGCAGGCGCAGGGCCTCGATCGACGAGGAGTGGTCGGGCTCCATGTGGTTGATGACCAGATAGTCGACGGGGCGGTCGCCGATTTCGCGGCGGATGTTCTCGAAAAGGCGGTCGCCGAAGTGCGACTCGACCGTGTCGATCAGCGCGACCTGCTCGCCGACGACCAGGTAGGCGTTGTAGGAGACGCCCGCCGGCAGCGGCCACAGCGCTTCGAAGCGGGTGGTCGTGCGGTCGTTGACGCCTACGTAGCGGATGCCGGGTCGGATTTCCGTGATGTTCATGCGTATGTCGTGTTTCGTTTTTTCGTGTTTCTGCGCACGAAGTTACAAAAAATATTCGGAGTTTGCAGGTTCTCGATCCTATACAATGATATGCCAAACGGTTCGAAAATCCGGTTGTTTTGCGGAATTTTTCTGTTTCGGCGGAGTTGCGGGTGCAGGGCAAGGCCGAATCGGGCGTTGCTGAAGCTGGTGACGGCAGTGCTCGCGGAAGCAGGGGAGGAATGAAATCGCTGGCTTTTCGAACCGGCTTCGTGCCGGCTTCGTGCCGGCATTGTGCGCTTCGGCATGCAGGCGGCTGCGGTCGGAGAAGCGGTGCTACGAAAAAAGGAGGATTCCATGGCGGAATCCTCCTTGCTGAACGGTTGCAGCGTGTCGTGCGACCTATCGGGGCAGCGTGCCCGACCAGTCGTTCTGCTTGACGCCGAAACCGGAGTTGATCTCGTCGACCGGAATGGGGAAGACCAGGTCCGAAATCTTGTAGTCGTTGTAGGAGAACTTGATTTCGGGTGCCGAGTAGGCGTAGACCGAGGCGTTGTCGCCCCAGCGGCGCAGGTCGTAGAGCCGGTGTCCCTCCTGGAAGAGCTCGCGGGCGCGCTCGTCCTTGATGAACGACAGCAGCCCGGCCTTGTCCGACGGAAGGTCGGCTGCGGCGGCGATGGCCGAATTGCGCTTGGCCACGGTAAGCAGGGCGTTCTGCGCTGCGGCGAGCGAACCGTTGGGGCTCTGGGCCTCGGCTTCGGCGATGATGAGGAACATCTCGGGTGCGTTGACGATGTAGTTGGTGGCGTTGGCCGGGTTGGCCGATGCGAAGTGGGCGAGTTTGCCGCCTCCGTATACGGGAACGGCTGCGGTCGACTCTTTGGCCATGCCCATGATGCTCTTGCGGCAGTCGGTGGCAGCGTAGAGCGACTGCAACTTGGGGCTGGGGCTCATGTTGTAGCTGGTCCACAGCGTGCCGAACGAGTTGGCCGACCAGTTCTGCGACGGCGTGATGGCCAGCGCGAAGATACTTTCGACGTTCGAGTTGTTGGTGTTGTAGAGCGCCTTGTAGCCCTCGGCCGTGTAGGTCAGCGTCGTGATGCCTGCAATGTCGAGCGCTTTCCGTGCATGCTCCCTGGCTTTGTCCCACTGCTCCATGTAGAGGTAGGTGCGGGCAAGAAGTCCCTGCACGGCGGCCTGGCCGAAATAGAAGAGATCGCCGCGGTCGCCGCCGGCAGCGGCGAAGCGGGCGAGCGACGTTTCCAGGTCGCCGATGACGGCTTCGTAGCTCTTGCCTACCGTCGAACGCTCCACCTGCGTCAGCGCCTTGATGGGGCGGTCGATGACCACGATGCCGGGCTGCTCCGAGAAGTCGGCGCCGGCGACCTTGATCTGATGGCCGTAGATGTTGGCCAGCATCAGCTGGGCGTAGCCGCGCAGTGCGTAGGCTTCGGCCACGATAGCGTCGAGTTCGGCCTTGGTCTCCTCGTCGGCATCGGCATAGAGCGCTTCGGCGGCCCGGATGATGCGGGCTGCGTTGTCGGCCGTCTTGTAGCCCATGTTCCAAATGGCGAGCAGGTAGGTGCTCGTGTCGGTGAAGGTGAACTGGTAGATGTCGTTCCAGTGGTTCGTCTGGTTGTTCCAGTAGGAGAGATCGGTGGGTACGTCGCCGATGGCGATGGCGTAGTTGCCGGCGAACTGGTAGTGGTACAACCGGTAGTAGGTGCCGTTGAGCGCCGTCGTGAGGTTGCTCACCGAGTTGAGACTCGTCTCTATGTCGAGACCGCTGTAATAGTCGGTTTCGAGGAAATCGTTGCCGCATGACGACACGCCGGCAGCGAGCGTCAGCAGGGCGAATCCTTTCAATATCAGTTTTTTCATGGTGTCAGTTTCTTTAAGTGCATCGCTTTGCGTTAGAACGTCAGCTGTACGCCGCCGGTGAACGTGCGGTTGGCCGGGTACTGCCAGGCGATGATGCCCGACGTGAAGGTCTCGGGGGTGTAGCCCACGAAATCCTTGCCCGTGACGGTGTAGAGGTTGTCGACCGACACGTAGATGCGCAGCTTCTGGATCAGCGCTTTCTTCGTCCACTTGGCGGGAAGCGTGTAACCAAGCGTAATGTTGCTTATCTTCAGGTAGTTGCCGTTGAACAGGAAGCGCGAAGAGTCGTTCGTGGCGTTATACGGGTCGCCGTAGATGTACTGCGGATGCTTGGCGTCCTTGTTCTCCTCGGTCCACGAGTTGAGCGCCACGTCGCGCAGCGGGGTGCGCTCGGACATGCCCCAGCCGGTGAATGCCGCGCCGCTGTCGTAGACCTTGCCGCCCATGCGGTAGGTGAAGTCGACGTTGAAGTCGAGGCCTTTCCAGTTGATGCTCGTGCCGAAGCCGCCCAGCACCTTCGGATCGGCCGACCCGAGATAGCGCTTGGCTGCATCGTTGTAGTTGGAGGTGGTTTCGTCGCCCGTCTCGTTGAGGTACCACAGCGGCTTGCCGGTTTCGCGGTCGACGCCGGCATACTCCTTCAGGTAGAACTGACGGTAGGGACGCCCCTCTTCGACGATCGAAAAATAGTCGATGATCGGATCGGCGGTGGCCAGTTTGACGACCTCGTTTTCGTTCCAGGTGACGTTGGCATGGGCGCTCCATACGAAGTCGCGGCGCTGCATGACGGTGGCGTTGACGGCGAATTCGATACCGCGGTTGCGGATCGTGCCGATGTTCTGCATGACCGATGCGTTGCCGGTGGTCATCGACAGGGGAACCTTGTAGAGGGCGTCGCTGGTTTTCTCGTTGTAGTAGTCGAACGTCAGGTGGATGCGGTCGATGAACGAAATGTCGAATCCGACGTCGAACTTCTTCGAGGTCTCCCACGTCAGCTGCTGATTGGAGATGGTGGTCGGCACCATGCCCGGCAGGCCGTTGTAGTTGTAGCCGGCTTCGTAGAAGCCGCGGGCGGCATACCAGTCGATGTCCTGGTTGCCCACCGTACCGTACGACGCGCGGATGGCGGCGTTGGTGACGGTCGTGTTGTTCTTGAGGAAGTTCTCGCCCGAGATGCGCCACTTGGCGCCTACCGACCAGAAGTTACCCCAGCGTCTCTCCGCACCGAAGACCGACGAACCGTCGCGGCGGAACGATCCCGAAACGTAGTACTTGTCGTCGTACGAATAGTGGGCGTCCATGAAGTAGGATGCCAGCGTAGCCTCCTGCTTGTAGTATTGCGATCCCTGGTCCGTACCTGCCGTCGAGAGGTCGCGCATGCCGTTGTCGGCATAGGGGAAGTCGGAGCGGGAATAGTATTCGTTGTGGTAGAACTTGCGCTGCATCTCCTGACCGAGCATGATGCCTACGTCGTGCTTGTCGTCGAAGGTGTAATTCCAGCCCAGCAGATTGGTCCAGGTGATGACGCTGCTCTTCGAGTTGAACTGCTGTCCCAGACCGTTGTACTTGGCGGCCTGCGGGTTGTAGACGGCGCTCCAGTAGTCGTAGATGCGCGTGTCGGTGATGTTGGCGCCGAGCGAGGTCTTGGCGTAGATGCCCTTGCCGAAATCGACCTGGAGATAGGGGTTGGCATTGACCGTCTGCACCTGCGAGCGGTAGATGTCGCCCAGTTTCGAGTCCTTGAGCGCAAGGGGATTGTACTGATTCACGTTGGCATAGCTGCCGTCCTCATTGTAGAACGGGAAGAAAGGCCTCATGCTGCTGATGGCCGCTACGATCGGGTTGGACATCGTGCCGTTCGTGCCCTGGCCGAAACTGTTCTGCGTCGAGTAGGCATACGACGTGTTGACGCCGAAGGTGAAGTATTTGAACTTGCTGTCGAGGTTCAGACGGCCCGAGATACGCTCCATGTCGGAAGCGATGACCAGACCCTCCGAATTGAGGTAGCCCATGCTGGCGTAGAAGCCTGTGGAGCCCGTGCGGCCCGAAGCGCTCAGGTTGTAGTCCTGGTAATAGCCTTTGCGCGTGACCTTGTCGACCCAGTCGTAAGACGACTGGCCGTCCCAACCATAATAATTTGTGAGCGGGGCGACCCAGTCGGCGGGAGCACCGCCTTCCCGGGCAGCACGACCATGGGCGAAGAGGTTCATGCTCTCCTCGGCATTGGCGAACTCCATGTTGTTGTTGGCCATCGACACGAAGCCCTGCTTGATGTCGACGTTGAGATTGAAGTTGCCCTGCTGGCCTTTCTTGGTGGTGATGACGATCACACCGTTGGCGGCGCGCGAACCGTAGATGGCCGTGGCGGCGGCGTCCTTGAGCACCGTCACGCTCTCGATGTCCGAAGCGTTGACCGAAGCCATCGGGTCGATCCAGTTGTTCGACGTGGAGTTGTAATTGTCTTCGATGTCGGAGTTGACGACCATGCCGTCGATCACGTAGAGGGGCTGCGTGCCCGAGTTGAGCGAACCGCGGCCGCGCACGTAGACCGAACCCCAGGTGCCCGGCGCGCCGGTCGAGTTGTTCATCTGGATGCCCGGTACGGCGCCTTCGAGCGATTTCACGAAGTTGGCGTCGGTCTTCTTGGACAGAACGTCTTCGCCGACGATCGCCGCGGCGCCCGTAAACGAAGCCTTGCGCAGCGAGCCGTAGCCCGTCACGACCACTTCGTCGATCGCCTGCGCATCTTCGTTGAGCACGATGTCGATTCGGGTCTTTCCGGCTACGGGGACCGATGCGGTTTCATAGCCCAGGAAAGATACGAGGAGCGAAGCGTCGGCGGGGGCTGCGAGCGTGAAGCTGCCGTCGGCGCCCGTGGTGGTACCGGCGCTCGTGCCTTCCACGATCACCGTGGCGCCCGCTATCGGTGCGCCGTCCGTCCCGCTTACCTTGCCCGAGACGGCCCGGTTCTGTGCCGTCGAACCCAGCAGGCCCGCGCACAATACCGCAATTAACGATAGTACGAGTTGTCTTACCATAAACGTTAATGTTAAGAGGTTTTTAAAATAAAAAACGCACACCCGTGAATCGCAACGGTAAGACATTGATTATGAAATAGTTGCTGCTTTCGAATGCAAGGAATGGCGATTTGCGCGCAATCGCCTGACAATCAACCGTAAAAAGACGCATGCGTTCGGCGGAAGTTTCGTGGCAGGGTCCCCAGAACGTCACCTCAATTCAAGACCGAAGCGGCAGAAAATAAGCCGTTTGGTCCGATTCATACAACAATCGGCGGTCGCTTTATCGTTACCTTGCGTGCAGATTGAAGCCCCCGGCCGAAGCGGCCGGCAACCGGCGATCCGTCAACCGAAAACAACCCCGAACAACATGAGAAACACATTCAGAATATTGTTCTACCTCAAGAAGAATGCTCCGCTCAGAGACGGCCGTCTGCCCATCATGGCACGCATCACGATTTGCGGTCAGCGGGTGCAGCTCTCCACCCATCTGGCTGTGGCGCGCGAACTATGGAACGCATCGGGCGGGCAGGCCGCCGGCCGGAGCCGCACGGCCCGGGAACTCAACCGGCACATGGACGACATCCGCTACCGTCTCGAAGCGTGCTACCGCAAACTTTTTCTCGACGGTTCGTTCGTCACGCCGGCGATGGTCAAGGAGGCTTATTTCGGCGTTGCACAGCGTCCGCGGCGTCTGCTCGATTTCTTCCGGCGCCACAACGAGGAGTTCCGCCGCATGGTGGGAGTGAGCCGCTGCCAGGCGACCTACAATAAGTATAGGTGTGTCTGCCGCCACCTGGAACGCTACATCCTTCGTACCTACCGGCGCTGCGACCTGGCGTTCGACGAGCTGGACAAGGATTTTCTTACGGGCTTCCATGCCTACATCATCCGGCAGTGCGGCCACCGGAAGAACACCGCCTGGATCTACATGATCGCTCTGAAACATATCCTCATGTTGGCCCGGAGCAAAGGCTATCTGAACGGCGACCTTTTCGCCGGCTACAAGCTCCGCAGCGAATTCGTCGCCCGCAACTACCTCACGCTCGACGAGATCGACCGGCTGGTGCGGTCGGAACCGCCGTCCGCAACCCTGCGGCTCGTGCGCGACGCCTTTCTGTTCAGCTGCTTCACGGGGCTCTCCTATGTCGATCTGCGCGGGCTCACCCGGCGCCATATCCAGCACAACCGCGGCCATGCGTGGATCGATCTCACGCGCCGCAAGACCGGAACCGGAGTGAGCGTGCGGCTTTTCGCCCTGCCGCTGGCGATTCTGGAACGTTATTTCCCGGCAGCTCCCGACGACCGCATCTTCGCGTTGCCCGGCAACGGATGGTGCAACAAATGCCTGGAACGGATCGTCGCCGCGGCAGGCATCTCGAAGCACATCACTTTCCATGCGGCGCGTCACACCTTCGCCACGACCATCACCCTGTCGCAGGGCGTTCCCATCGAGACCATCAGCAAACTGCTGGGGCACAAGAGCATCCGCACCACCCAGATCTATGCCGTCATCACCCACTCGACGCTCGACGGCGAGATGAACCGGCTTTCGGCACGCATCGACGCACTCTATCCCAACGACACGGCCGCCCCATGTTCCGGAAAGGCGGTTTCCGAGACCGAAACGTTCCTTGTTCCGGCCGAATGACGCGCACCGCAACCTTTCGGCCAAGTCATTTTTTCAAAAAAGGGCATTCGGCGCCCCGAAACGCGCATTACGATTCGAAAGCACATCCTTAAAAACTTTAACAAAGTGTAATTCCAATTTCACTTTTGACAAAATAGTCGTCATGTTACTAAATTTTCTTATAAATATTCTTGCTTTTTAACGTTCCGTTCGTTATCTTTGCCTTGAACTTTTTTATTTTAAAAACCTCTTAACATTAACGTTTATGGTAAGACAACTCGTACTATCGTTAATTGCGGTATTGTGCGCGGGCCTGCTGGGTTCGACGGCACAGAACCGGGCCGTCTCGGGCAAGGTAAGCGGGACGGACGGCGCACCGATAGCGGGCGCCACGGTGATCGTGGAAGGCACGAGCGCCGGTACCACCACGGGCGCCGACGGCAGCTTCACGCTCGCAGCCCCCGCCGACGCTTCGCTCCTCGTATCTTTCCTGGGCTATGAAACCGCATCGGTCCCCGTAGCCGGAAAGACCCGAATCGACATCGTGCTCAACGAAGATGCGCAGGCGATCGACGAAGTGACGATCGTAGCGTTCGGTACCAAGCGCAAACAGGACCTTGTTGGTTCGGTCAGCAGTGTAAAGTCCAACATCATCCAGAACTCGCAGGCATCTTCCGTCTCCAATGCGTTGGAGGGCGCCGTGGCCGGTCTGCAGGTTGTCAACAGCTCGGGCCAGCCCGGTAAGGATGCGTCGATCGTCATCCGCGGCATCGGTTCGCTCTCGGCCAGCAACAGCGCGCTGATCGTCGTCGACGGCGTGCCTTTCAACGGCAAACTCTCCGACATCAACCCCACCGACATCCAGTCGATCACCGTGTCGAAAGACGCCGTGTCGAACTCGCTCTACGGTTCGCGTGCGGCCAACGGCGTGGTGATGGTGACCACCAAGACCGGACAGCGCGACCGCATGACCGTGCAGTTCCAGGGTACGTGGGGCGTCAGCCAGCGTGCCTACAAGGACTACAACATGGTGACCGATCCGGGCGAGTTCTACCGCCTGACCTGGTACGGTATCCGCAACTCCGCCATGGTGGGCAATCCCGACGGCGGTCTGGCTCCCAAGGATCTCGAAACCGCTTCGCTTCATGCTTCGCAGAGTCTTCTCGGCGAGCTGGGCGGCTACAACGCTTTCATTATTCCGAATGGCGAATATCTCGTGACTCCCGACGGCAAGCTCAATGCCAATGCCCGCCTGCGCTATGATGATACGTTCGCCGATGCCATGTTCCGCAACTCGTTCCGTCAGGAGTACAACGCTTCGGCCTCGGGCGGCAACGACCGTACGGACTACTACATGTCGTTGGGTTACCTCGACAACGATTCCTACGTCGTCGGCTCGTCTTACGAGCGTCTCACGACCCGTCTGAATGTCAATTCGCAGCTGAAGCGCTGGCTGAAGGTGGGCATGAATGTCAGCTACGCGAAAGCTACTCAGAAAGGCCTTAACGAGCGCACCGGCGCCGCATCCAATCCTTTCGAGGTGGCCCGCAGCTGGGCTCCCATTTTCCCCGTGCACGCCTACGATGCCGAGGGCAACATGGTTCTCGACAATGCGGGCAATCCGGTCTGGGATGCCGGTACGGGTCAGACCGCCGGTACTACGACGCGTCCTACCGCCACGAACCAGAACGTCATTGCCAACCTGCATGAGGACATCCGCAAGTCGGTGTACCACAACCTCGCTTCGCGCGCCTATGTAGAGGTCAAGTTCCTCAAGGACTTCACCTTCACGGCCAACTACAGCTACGACTACTCCAATAAGTCCGCCACGACCTACTATACGCCGACCATCGGCGACGGACAGTCGTTCGGCGGCCGCGGTACGAAGGGCAGTTTCAACGACATGACGAGCAACTTCAACCAGATTCTCGCCTATGCAAAATCGGTCGGCCAGCATAATATTGCCGCTAAGATCGGTCACGAGTACTTCCAATACAAAGGTACTTCTTTCGAGGGTCAGAAGACCCGCTTCTTCGACCCGCTGAATCCCGAGTTGAGCAACGGCGGTAACCTGGAAGTTTTGGAAAGCTACGAGGTCAACCACAACATCGAGGGTTACTTCGCCATGGCCGACTACGACTATGCGCATAAATATTATGTATCGGCAGCGTTCCGTCGCGACGGCACGTCGCGCTTCCTCGACAAATGGGGCAACTTCTGGTCGGTGGGCGCCGCATGGCGCATCTCGCAGGAGAATTTCATGAAGGGCGCTTCTTCGTGGCTCAACGACCTGAAAATCCGTGCATCCTACGGTACGCAGGGCAACGAGTCGATCCTGCCGGGCTATGCCTACGGTTATACGCCCTACCAGGATCAGTACCAAATCACGTGGGACGGCAGCTCGCTCGGCTACACCCCCGTTTTCTACGGCAACCCCGATCTGACGTGGGAGAAGCAGAAGACCTGGGACGCAGGCATCGACTTCCGTCTCTGGGACCGTGTCTACGGTTCGGTGGAGTACTTCTACCGCAAGACCGACGACATGTTGTTCAAGAAAACGCTCAGCACGTCGGCAGGCCGCCCCTACAATTGGGAGAACCTCGGTGCCATGAGCAACCAGGGCGTCGAGTTCGAGATCAACGTCGACATCATGAAGCGCAAGGACCTGCGGTGGACCGTGTCGCTGCTGGGTTCGCACTACAAGAACAAGATTCTGACTCTTCCCGAGGAGAACCGCGCCGACGGTATCGTGACCGGTACGTTCAAGTACATGGAGGGCAAGAACCTCTACGAGTATTACACCTACAAGTATGCCGGCATGACCGAGAACGGTGCCCCCATGTGGTACAAGGACGTTTTCGATGAGAACGGCAATGTCACCGGCCAGGAGACGACCGAAAGCTATTCGGGCGCCACGAAATACTACCTCGGCAAGTCGGCGCTGCCCGATTTCACCGGCGGTCTGAACATGACGTTCGCCTACAAGGGCATCGACCTGTCGATCGCCACGGCTTTCCAGATCGGCGGCTGGGCTTACGACTACAGCTACCTCGACGGCATGTCGTCTACTTTCTACGTGGGTCACAACAAGGATATGTGGAAGACCTTCGATCCCGAAACGGGCCAGGGCGAACTTCCGATCTGGAACGTAAACAACACGTCGAACTCCTACTCGCAGACCTCCGACGCCCACCTGGTCAAGGCTTCCTATTTCAGCCTGCGCAACGTGACGCTCGGCTATTCGTTCCCCAAGAGCTGGATGAGCAAGCTCGGCATCAGCGGCCTCCGCGTATTCGTGACGGCCGACAACGTGGCTCTCTGCTCGGCGCGCCGCGGCTTCGACCCGCGTACCTCGCTTTCGGGCAGCAACAGGGACTTCGGCGGTTATTCGCCCCTGCGCGTCATCTCGGGCGGTGTCAATCTTACGTTCTAATCCGAAAAACAGCAAAAAAGTATGAAAAAGATAATTTGGAGCCTGCTGTCGGTCGCATTCGCGCTGCCGTTCGTCTCGTGCAGCGAGGACGCCGAGGTGACGGCCTATCTGACGGACGATCGGAAAAACGAAATAGCGGTGGAAAACCCCGACAAGGTGTTTTCGGCACAGGTCAGCGGCTTGTACAACGATTTGCAGAGCTATTATGCCCAGGATGTCCAGCACAACTATTTCGGACAGAAGAGTTTCGACTACCTGACCTCGCTCATGGGCAACGACATGGTCATGACCAACCGTTATGGCATGAGCATCTATCACTATCTGCTCGACTACGGTGCCGAGAACTACGTTCCGACGAGCAACCGCTGGAAGGAGTATTACCGGGTGATCGACACTGCCAACCAGATGCTTGCCGCCATCGAAGAGGATACGACCGATCCGGCCGTGCTGAAGTACAAGGCAATCGCGCTCGGCATGCGCGGCTATGCCTACCTCCAGCTCACCTACCTCTATCAGTTCTCCTACTACGTGGGTGCCGACGGTACGAAGTGGGGCAAGGGTGCCAAGTACGACTGGTCGCAGGAGCTCTGCGTGCCGATCGTAACCGAAGTCATCACGGGCCAGCAGCCCCGCAGTACGGTGGCGCAGGTTCATGAGCAGTTGATGGGCGACCTGAAAGAGTCCTACGACATCTTCGAGTCGATCGGCATGACCAAGACTTCGACGCCCGCCGATTTCGACGGCTGCGTGGCCGCCATGTATCTGGCTCGCGCCCACATGATCATGCACAACTGGGACGAGGCCATCAAGTATGCGCAGGTCGTTATCGACAACTTCCCTGTGTTGCAGGGCGAGGATCAGCTTCTCCAGGGCTTCAGCAGCCTGACGCTGCCCGACGTCGTATTCGGCTGCGGCATTACCTCCGACAATGCGACGATTTACAGATCGTGGTTCTCGCAGATGGATGCTTATTCCGCCGGTTATGCGGGTATCGGTATCGCACGTATCGGCTTCAAGCCGCTGGTCGACCGCATCGCCAACGATGACCTCCGTCTCCAATGGTTCTGCTGCGACCGTTCGACGGGTATCGATTACAAGGGCGGCCGTGTGACGTTGCTGCGCGATACGAATTATGCAGCCGTCGAATACCAGTCCGTGAAATTCATCGGTTCGGGTCGTGAAGTCGTTCAGGCCGGATACGATCCCGAAAAGGGCGCTTCCGGCTGGGAGTTGGGCGACTACATCTACCTGCGCTCCGAGGAGGCTTATCTGATGAAGATCGAGGCGCTGGCCCACAAGGGCGATGCGTCGGCCGTTACCGAGCTCGAAAGCTTCATGCAGACGCGCCAGCCCGGTTACACCTGCTCTGTCTCGGCCAAGGCCGACCTGCTGGAGGAGATCAACTTCCAGAAGCGCGTGGAGTTCTGGGGCGAGGGTATGGAGTACCTGGATAACCGCCGTCTCAACATCCCCGTCGACCGCAGCGATGCTACGTGGGGTGCTGCCAACAACAACCATTTCTCCGGCGCCAAGCTCAAGGCCGAGCAGGAGAATACGTTGTTCCGCTATCAGCTTCCGCTCTCCGAGATCGAGAACAACAAGATGATTCCTATTTCCGATCAGAACCCCTTGTAGGCCTTTCGGCTGCGTTTTTCAGAGAGTCGCCATTCGGCGGCTCTCTTTTTTTGTCGCGCTCTTTTTGGATTCGGGGGGGGCGTTCTTGGGGGGGGCTTTGTCTGATGTTTTTCGATTCTTTTTTATGGTTTTTGCTCGCTTGCGGTTTGTTGTGGTTTTTTGCTTGCTTTTTCCCGCGGCTTTCTTTTTTCGGGGGCGCTTTCTTGTTGTTGGCGGCCGCTTGTTGTCCCGTCTCGGAATGACGGTCGGATGTTTGCAATTCTGTTGCCTTGTGTCGCTCCGCGTCTTTTTGTCATTCTGAACGAAGTGAAGAATCTGCCTTGCACCCGGGGCCGGCTCGCGCCTACAGGCGCGCCCCTCCCCGCAACCGGCCCGGGCGGATGATTTCGTCGTCGCCGTTGTCGGGTTCTTCGAGCCGTGCGGGCCGCAGCATCGCGCAGCGGAGGCCCGCAAGCGTGCCCCGCAGGCTGCGCCCGAAATTCCGGACGAGGTGAACGCATCGACTTCGTAGTAAAACCATTGTTCCGCACCTTCCGCCGCAGTCTCTTTAGCGATTGCTCTTTGTGCCTGCTGCGGGCTACCGTCTCTGTGACACGGGAGCCTTGGAAAGCGTCGGCGTGGCCGGGCGTTGTTGGATCTCTGCCACACTTGCCGGCAATGAGATCCGTGCGGGCAGTTTCTGGGGACAGCCCGATCTGACGTGGCCGCTCTCGGGCGACTTTCGGGTTTACGGTTTTCCCGTGCGCTGCGTCCAGGCATCTGTGCGAAGTTGTTTTTGTGGCGCCCGAGACGGCGACTTTTGCCGATCCTGTCAAAAAAATCGTCTTTTTTCGGTTCGGGATTTGCATATTCGATTTTTATTCGTACCTTTGTGCCACGTTAATACGGATTCTTCCGTTTGGCGTTAGGTCGGTGCCATAGCTCAGTTGGTAGAGCAAAGGACTGAAAATCCTTGTGTCCCTGGTTCGATTCCCGGTGGTACCACAAAAGCGAGTTGCAGATGCTGCAGCTCGCTTTTTTTGTGTCCTGGAATCTGCCGTCGGTGCGGCGGAGCCGAGGTCGGGTGCCTGGCATGGGAATTGCGGCGGTCGTAACACCCGGAAAACTCCGTTTCCGGGGTGAATGCGGGTTTTTACGCAGCTGGGCAGGCTCGGGTTGGTCGGGCTTGGTCGGGGCAGGAAAATCCGCAAGAACCAGATTCTCCTAACGACAACGCAAAAACAAAACGCAATGACACCTGCAAGACGCAACCGCAACAACTGGCTCCCGAGCATTTTCAACGATTTTCTGGCTCCGGAGTGGCTGGAGCACCGCAACACCACGGCCCCGGCCGTGAACATCCTGGAGGACGATACGTGCTACCGGGTCGAGGTCGCCGCACCGGGTATGACCCGCGACGACTTCAAGGTCCATATCAACGAGGACAACGAGTTGATCATTTCGCTGGAGAAGAGCTCCGCACCGAAAGAGGAGGAGAAGCACAAGGGCACCTACCTGCGCCGCGAATTCTCCTACACGCAGTTCCAGCAGAGCCTGCTTCTGCCCGACAATGTCGTGCGCGACAAGATCGAGGCCAAGGTCGAGAACGGCGTGATGACCATCGACATTCCGAAGAAGAAGGAGTCGGAAACGATGCCGACCGCCCGTCAGATCGAGGTGCGTTAGCGCACGCGCTTCCGCCCGTACAACGGAGCTCCGGAATCGGGGCTCCGTTTCGTTTTGCCGGTCATCCGCCCCATTTCTGTTTTTGCGCTCCGGCGGTCGCGGTGACAGCTGCCGGTCATTAATTCCGGCGCTTCGTGTGCCGCGTGGCAAAAAATTGTTACCTTTATACGCAACGCCACCGAGTTGGCCAACAGGGAAATGCTATGAAAAAGTTTTTGGGAATCTTTATCGTGCTGCTCCTCGTCGCGGGGGGTATTTTCGTCTATTACCGCTTCTTCTTCGTCTTCGGCGAAGGGGTGAAGAGCGGCGAGCTGAACTACGTCGTTTACAAGGGCGTCGTCTTCAAGACCTACGAGGGCAAGTTGATCCAGTCGGGCATCCGTTCCAAGACGGCCGGTTCGGTCCAGTCGTACGAGTTCGAGTTTTCGGTCGACGACGAGGAGCTGGCCCGGGAGCTGATGTTGCAGAGCGGCAAGACGCTGGAACTCCATTACAAGGAGTACTTCGGTGCGCTGCCCTGGCGGGGTTTCACCAAGTTCATCGTCGACAGCATCATTGTCAAGCCCCAGCCCGAACCGTTGATCCCCGAAGCAGCGGAGTAACCCGCGGGCGGGTGCCAACGGCCGGCCGTTGGCGGATCTTCCGGGCGGCAGGGAGCCGCGAGGCTGTAAATGCAGAGGAGTTCTTCGGAAGAAGAACTCCTTTTTTTCATGGCTTCAATTCGAGATGCAGGATGGGGTAGGGTTTGCCCGCAGGGTCGCAGGCGTCGCGGGAAACGGTGCGGAACCCGAGCCGGGCGTAGAAAGCCGCGGCCCCGAGGTTCTGTTCGTTGACGTCGACCCGCCGTATGCCGCAGTGCCCCGTGAGGTGTTCGACGAGCACCGGCCCAGTCCTTGCCCGAACTGCTGCGGCGCCACGAAAAGCATTTCGAGTTGGTTGCCCGCGGTTCCCGCAACGGCTGCGAATGCGCCGTTGCCGTCGCGCAGCACGTGGAGCGTCACGGCCCCAAGCGCTTCTTCGCGTACGCTCCGGCGGTAGAACCGGATGTCTTCGGGCGCAAGGAAGTCGTGCGTGGCGCGTACCGAGGCTTCCCAGAGGTCGGTCAGCGCGTCGAGTTCCGCAGCCGTGGGGCGGGAGAGGCGTTCGACGGTCATAAGAGCGTGACGGGCGGTTTGCGCCGCGCAAAGTTGCGTGCCAGGGCCGCGGCGAAGGGGGTGTCGTAGCTGCGGGCTCCGGCCGGACATCCTTTGACGCAGGCGCAGCAGCGCAGGCACCGTGCCGTATCGGTGCGGGTCTCGTCGCCGGGGGCGATGGCCTGCGTCGGGCAGAGCGATGCGCACCGGCCGCAGCGGGTGCATTTTCCGGCATCGGCAACCGGAATGCGGACGACCGGATTGCGGCGCTGCCGGCGCCGGTAGGCCAGTACGAAGCGGATGAAGCGCAGCATGGAGAGCAGCGGGGTGCGGGGTGTGCGCAGGCGGCTGACAGCGACTTCCCGCAGATCGTCGCGCAGGAGTTTTTCGCGGATGCGGGTTCCGAAAGCGGCCGCTTCGGCGAGGTCCTGCATGTCGGGACGTCCTGCGGCGATGGGTGCGGCGGGCGAACTGTAGGAGTGTTCGCCGACGAATGCCGCTGCTGCAACCGGGCGGAATCCGTGTCCGACGGCCCAGGCGGCGAGTTCGGCCGCCGCACTTTCGAATGCCCGGTTGCCGTAGACAACGACGATGACGGCCGGCGTGCCGTTTCCCTGCACGGCAGCCATGCGTTCGAGCGCTGCGGGCGGGATGCGGCCTCCGTAGACGGGTGCAGCGAGGATGGCTGCGGCGTCGGGGCCGATCTGCGTGGCGGGTGCCGCGGCACGGGTGAGGTCGATTTCCTCGAAAGGACCGCCGAGCGCTTGCGCGATGGCTGCGGTTACGCGGCGCGTGGTGCCGGTCGGAGAGAATACAAGGCTGCAAATGCGGGTCGGTTGCATGGGCTTTGTGTTTTTTGTTGCGGCAAGGTCCGGCGGCGTTTGGGGGTTCGGGATGCGCCGTGGAGGTTTCGCAGACGCAAAAATAGCGAAAATTTCTTATCTTTACGGACGGCGGCCGGGCTCCTGACTATCAGGGCCTGCGGTGCGTGCATTTCTGCTCGCAGGCCGGCAGCGGTCAAATTAATTTGGTACTGTATCCGCCTTGCGTTATCTTTGTAAAAAGAAACTTTCGCCCCGACAGGGCAGGCGAGGGGCCCGGAGCCGTTTCCGGGGTGTATCTTCCTGCCGGATGCCGGGTTGCGGCCCCAAACAGTATGGTATGTCCATGATTCCCGAATCCGAACGTCGGCGCATCGTCGACCTCATCCGCCGCGAGGTGGTTCCCGCCATCGGCTGCACCGAACCCATTGCCGTGGCGCTCTGCACGGCGCGCGCCGCCGAGTTGCTCGGCGTGCTGCCCGAGACGATCTCGGTGCGCCTGAGCGCCAACATCCTCAAGAACGCCATGGGCGTCGGCATTCCCGGCACCGGCATGATCGGTCTGCCCATCGCCGTGGCTTTGGGTGCGCTGATCGGACGTTCCGAATACCAGCTCGAAGTGTTGCGCGACGTGACCCCCGAGGCCGTCGAGCGCGGCCGCTGCTACATTGCCGAAAAACGCATCGCCATCGGTCTCAAGGAGGCGATCGCCGAGAAACTCTATATCGAGGTCGAAGCCTGCGCCGCGGGTCGTCGCGCCGTGGCCGTCATCGCCGGCGGGCACACGCGCTTCGTCTTCCTGGAGCGCGACGGCCGGGTCGAACTCGACGAACGCACACCGGCCGCCGATGCCGATGCCGAGGGCGACGTGCCCCTCACGTTGCAGCGTGTGTGGGATTTCGCCACCACGGCGCCCTTGGACGAACTGCGTTTCATACTTGAAACCCGCCGGCTGAACAAGGCCGCCGCCGAACGTTCCTTCGCCGGCGAATTCGGCCATTGCGTCGGCCGCACCTTGCGGCGCGAACGTGAGTTGAAGGTGATCGGCGACAGCATCTTCTCGCGCATCCTCTCCTATACTTCCGCCGCCTGCGATGCCCGCATGGCCGGGGCGATGATCCCCGTGATGAGCAATTCGGGCAGCGGCAACCAGGGCATCGCCGCGACGCTTCCCGTGGTGGTCTATGCCGAGGAGACGGGTGCCGACGAGGAACGCACCGTCCGTGCGCTGGTTCTCAGCCATCTTACGGTGATCTATATCAAGCAGAGCCTCGGGCGCCTTTCGGCCTTGTGCGGATGCGTTGTCGCCGCCACGGGTTCGAGCTGCGGCATCGTCTATCTGATGGGCGGCCAATATGCACAGATGGCCGCTGCCGTGAAGAACATGATCGCCAACCTTACGGGCATGATCTGCGACGGAGCCAAGCCCAGCTGCGCCATGAAGCTCACCAGCGGTGTCTCGACCGCCGTGCTTTCGGCCCTCATGGCCATGGACGGCCATTGCGTGACGCCCGTGGAGGGGATCATCGACGAGGATGTCGACAAGTGCATCCGCAATCTCACGACGATCGGCCGCGACGGTATGAATGAAACCGACCGGCTGGTTCTGGACATCATGACGGGCAAGTGCTGACGTGCGTTCCACAATAGAATGCGGCAACTTCGATAAGAAGTTGCCGCTTGTTTTTGGTCGAGTGCTTCGGGTTGTGCAGCTGCTCGGCATTTAGGCGGATCTGCCTGCACGGAGCGGGTGCGGTCCGGCCGTTTTGCCGTGCGGAGACCGTTGCAGGGCCTTGGCGGGTGTGTGTACGGAACCGGAATCCGCCGGCATGAAAAACGGACGGTGTTTTCTGCCGTCCGTTCTCGGGGAAATTATTCGAATACGGTCTTCAGAATCAGCTCTGTGGCGCCCTGGTGGCTGGTGGTGTAGTCTTTGGCTGCACGGCTGGCCTGCTGGAGTCGGGCGGGATCGTCGCGCAACGGAGCGAACCATGCGCGCAGCTGCTCGTAGTCGGTCACGGGCCGCGCCGCGCCGAGCGTCACCAGGTCGCGCGCCTCCTTGAACTTCTCGTAGTTGGGTCCGAAGGCGACGGGCAGGCCGAATGTCGCGGCCTCCAGGGTGTTGTGGATGCCGACGCCGAATCCGCCTCCGATGTAACTCCAGGTTGCATAGCCGTAGACCGACGAAAGCAGACCCACCGTGTCGAGGATCAACAGCTGTTCTGCACCGAATTGCGTGTCGGGCGAGCAGGCGGTGTAGCGCACGGCTCCGCCGCGGGTCTCTGCCATGAGCCGGGCGATGCGGGTTTCGTCCATCTCGTGGGGGGCGACCACGAATTTCACCTCCGGGTTGTCGTTCATCAACCGGATAAGCAGCTCTTCGTCGGGGCCCCAGGTCGAACCGGCGACGAACAGGCGGCCGCTGCCCCGGAAGCGTTCGATGAGGTCGATCCGGGGAGCCGAGCGGGCGATTTCGGCCACCCGGTCGAAGCGCGTGTCGCCGGCGACCACCGTGTTGTCGAAGCCCAGCCCGGCCAGCAGACGTTTCGACTCCTCGTTCTGCACGAACAACGTGTCGAAAGTCTCGAGCGCCTGGCGCCACATGCCGCCGTAGGGCCGGAAGAAGATGGAGTTGCGCCGGAAAATCGCCGACACCACGTAGGTGCGGACCTTGCGGCGGCGGAGACCGCGCAGGAGGTTGATCCAGAACTCGTATTTTACGAAGACGGCGATCTCGGGACGAACGATGTCGAGGAAACGGCGGGCGTTGCGCGGGGTGTCGATCGGCAGGTAGAAGATGTAGTCGGCACCCGGGTAGTTCTTGCGGATTTCATAGCCCGATGGCGAAAAGAAGGTCAGCAGAATCTTGTATTCGGGGTGCTGCTCGCGGAGTTTCTCGATGATGGGGCGTCCCTGCTCGAATTCGCCCAGCGACGCCGCATGCACCCACACGATGCGCTGGCCGGGGCCGATGGCGCGCGCCATCCGGTCGAACAGGTTCCGGCGCCCCTCGACCCATTGCCGGGCTTTCGGTATTCTGAGAGCGGCGAGCCGTATCAGGACTGCATAGATTGCCAGAGACCAGTTATAGATCCACATGGGTGAGTAGTGATGCTTTTACTGCCGGTTCCGGGGAGCGTTTGCGAGCGCCGCCGCGCCGGCTTTTCCGTATGCGAAGACAAAGATAGCATATTTTGTCGGAATTGCAAAATCGGGTTTTTACGGCGTTCGGTGCCTTGTCCGGCGGTCGACAGGGCGTTATTCCGGCAGGTTTCAGTCCTTGCCGCCGTCGTTCTGTTCCGGATTCCGGTGTGTGCGTGTCGCCTTTTTGAGCGACCGACCGCTTGCCGGGGCTTTGTTTCGGGCTTCGGAGGGGCATTTGTGCGGTTCGTTGGGGGCGTTTTGTTCCGGGGTGGAGCCGCTTTTTATCTGTCGGGTTCGATTTCGCGCATAAATGGTTGTTTCGGATGCGAGACCGGGAGCAGCGTGGCGGATTCGGGCGGAATCTGTTAACTTTGTTGCTTGCAACTTCCGGCCCGGAGTGGTGCGGACCATGGTTCGCACCAGCGTGGTCAGTAGATTCAGCAGTCCGCTGGCGGTGTAATGGCGCAGGAGGGTTAAATAAGGGAATAGTTGTTTGGGTAATTCGCAGCGTTGAGCGAGCCGCAGCCGAGTCCGGTTTGACAGAGGTACAGGAGATGTTCTCGTGCCGAAGCCTGCGGGGCGAGCCCCGTTAAGAACGGGGATTTGTAAATTCTGCGAGCCTCCGCGGGGCGGGGCTTCGGCTCGCATGGCTAAAGCCGGATTTTGCGATTCTCATCTTTGCAAGCTATGGACTGACAAGCCAAACAACGATTCCTGTTCCTCCCCGCTTTGCTGTCAGCTATTCATCCCAGTCTGCCGCGGAGCTTGCGAACAATGTACATGTTATGGGCGTTTCATGGTCTTTAACCTTGCGCCCGGGGCCGGCTCGCATCGAAGATGCGACCCCCGCAGCCGGCCCGGGCGAGAATCTTGGAGGAGATTCCGTACCGATACGGAATAGCCGGATCGTCATTCTGAGGAGGTCGTCGACCGACGAAGAATCTGATTCCCTTTTGAATTGTTCTGCACTCTCCGCGTCATTCATTCCAGCGATTGCTTGTTATGCTCGCTGCGGGCTACCGCTACAACGCGTCGGGAGCCTTGACGAGCGTCGGTGCCGGCGGCTGGTGTTGGCAGTCGTCTTCTTACGCCGCTGACAATTGCAACGCCGGGCAGTACGGGTTCCGTGAGAGCTACGTAAACCCTCTGAACGATGCCAATCGGGCCGATGCCGTCTCCGTGCGCTGCGTCCAGCATCTACGGGAAGTTGCTTTTTATTTCAGCAGTCCTGCCTTGCAGAAAGAGTAGTGGCCCTGGCGGGCGATGACGAGATGGTCGACCAGGCGGATGTCGAATAGTGCGGCGGCCTGGGCCAGTCGTTCGGTGAGCACCTTGTCCTGCGGGCTCGGCTCGGCGGAGCCCGAGGGGTGGTTGTGGACGAGAATCAGGCGGGTGGCCAGCAGTTCAAGAGCCCGTTTGACGATCAGGCGGTGATCCACGATCGTACAGTCTACGCCGCCCTGGCTTACGCGCTGGCGTTCGAGGATGCGGTTGGAGCCGGAGAGGTGGAGCACCCAGCACTCTTCGTGCGCGAGGTCTTCGAGTTGCGGACGGAAAAGCCGCACCACGTCGTCGCTGCCCGTGATCGTCACTGTCTCCTGGGCTTGTGCGGCGGCAACCCGTCGTCCGAATTCGGCGGCCGCCAGCAGCAGCCGGGCGCGTTGCAGCCCCAGACCGCCCATCATGCGCAGGCGCGAGAGTTCTTCGGCGGCCAGGCGGGCCAGCGATCCGCCCGATGCCGCAAGCAGGGCTTCGGCCGTCCGGAAGTCGTCGGTCAGCAGTGCAAGCAGTTCGTCGTCGTCGAGCGCCCGGGCGCCGCGCGCCGCCAGTTTGTCATGCAGGTTTTTCACGTTCGGGGTGTCGGTCTGTGAGTCGGGTGGAGCAGGGGTGAAAGGTCGGGGCGGAAGTATGTCGTGCCGTCATGCCGCGGATGCCGTAAAACTGCCCTCCCCGGCGGCCCCGCATCCGTTCGCACTGCATCCGTTCGCACTGCATCCGTTTGCACTGCATCCGTTCGCCGGGAAGCCGGTCAGTCGATAAGCCGGTCCATGCGGTCCAGCACCGAGGCGCACTGCTCGTCGCTCATGTATTCGGCGACGGAGTAGGCGGCCTGTTGCTCGGCTTCCTTTTTGGATTCGCCGGAACCGTGGCCCACTTCGATGCCGTCGACCAGCACGGTGGCGTAAAACAGCGGGTGGTTGGCGGCATAGCCCTTGTCGTGCTCGGTCCGGAACGCGATGCTGCGCCGGTGCTTCTGACACCACTCGATCAACCGGCTTTTGTAGTCGGTTTCGGAGGCCGTGAGTTCGTCGAGGTTGAGATAACGTTCGTAGATGTCGTTTATCAGCAGCCGGTTGACGAATTCGTAGCCCTGATCGAGGTAGATGGCGCCCATCATGGCTTCGAAAGCATCGCCGTGGATGTGCTTCTGGATGATGCTCGCTCCGCTGTTGGAGATGACCTCTTTGTCGAGTCCGAGACGGACGGCCAGTCCGTTGAGCGACTGGCGCGACACGATCTTGGCGCGCAGCTGGGTGAGGAAACCTTCGTCGCGCCCCGGGAACTCGATGAACAGGTAATCGGAGGTGACGGACTCGATCACGGCGTCGCCCAGAAACTCCAGCCGTTCGTTGTTGACCGTCTGTCCGTTGTCCAAAATCAAAGAAGCTGACTTGTGAATCAAAGCCAGCTTGTAGAGTTCGATGTTGTGCGGAACGAATCCGAACATATCATCTACCATTCTGTAATACGCCTTGTCCCGGCCGTAGTTCCTCCGAAGAGGACGCAGCAGAAAATCGAACACGGTGCGCGGACGGGGCAGGGGTTAGAACTTCCGGAAGATGACGGTGGCGTTGTGGCCGCCGAAGCCGAACGTGTTGCTCAGTGCGCACTTCACCTCGCGGTGCTGCGGCTTGTCGAGCGTGAGGTTCAGCTTGGAATCGATTTCCGGATCGAGATTCTCGCAGTTGATGGTCGGGGGAACGATGCCCTTGGTGATGGCGTAGATGCAGGCCAGGGCCTCGACCGCACCGGTGGCACCCAGAAGGTGGCCCGTCATCGACTTGGTGGAGGAGATGTTGACGTTGTAGATGTGGTCGCCCAGGACGCCTCTGACGGCCTTCAGCTCGGCGATGTCGCCCAGCGGCGTGGAGGTGCCGTGTACGTTGACGTAGTCGATGTCTTCGGGGCGGATGCCGCCGTTCTTGATGGCGTCGCGCATCGACTTCATGGCGCCGATACCCTCGGGGTGGGGAGCCGTGAAGTGGTGGGCGTCGGCCGATTCGCCGCCGCCGATGAATTCGCAGTAGATCTTGGCACCGCGGGCCTTGGCGTGCTCCAGTTCCTCAAGTACGAGGGCTCCGGCGCCTTCGCCGACCACGAATCCGTCGCGGTCCTTGTCGAAGGGGCGCGAGGCGTGCCGGGGATCGTCGTTGCGCGTGGAGAGCGCCTGCATGGAGTTGAAACCGCCGACCGAGGGTTCGTTGACGGCAGCTTCCGAGCCGCCGGCGACGATGACGTCGGCCTTGCCGTAGCGGATGGCGTCGAGCGCGGCGATGAGGCCGTGGTTGGACGAGGCGCATGCCGAAACGGTGCAGTAGTTGGGACCCATGAAGCCGTACTTCATGGAGATGAAGCCGGCGGCGATGTCGGAGATCATGCGGGGAATGAAGAAGGGGCTAAACCGAGGGGTCATTCCACCCTCGGCGTAGCCCAGACACTCGTCGAAGAACGACTTGAGACCTCCGATACCCGAAGCCCAGATGACACCGACCTGCTCCTTGTCGAGCTTGTCGAAGTCGAACGCCGCATCCTCGACGGCCTGTGTGGCTGCGATGAGTGCATATTGCGTAAAGAGGTCGTATTTACGCACTTCCTTACGGTCGAAATACTGGTTCGGGTCGTAATTCTTCACCTCACAGGCGAACCGGGTCTTGAATTTTTCGGCATCGAAATGAGTAATGGGCGCGGCGCCGCTGACGCCTTTTTCAAGATTCGCGAAGTACTCCTCGATGTTATTGCCGAGCGGGTTGATCGTGCCGATACCCGTAACGACTACTCTTCTTTCTGCCATAGAAACGAAAACCTTAGTTGCGTTGTGAAATGAAAAAAGTTGATGGGCGACTGCCTGCCGGCCGCAGAGACCGTTGCCAAACCTCAGCAAGGCCCGGGAACGATCCGTAGCGGTCCGATGCGGATTCGGCGGGGAGCGATCCGGCTTCCCTGTGCGTTCCTGTCGGAACAAGGTCGTTGGCCGTCTCGTCTCTGCTGTCCGTCGTCAGCAAAGGTCCGTCCGGATATTATCTCCGGGGATCTTGTGCCTGCAGAATCGCGGAGGCGGTCATGCTTCCGTGTTCCGCCAGGGGCGGTTCCGTTTCGCCATCGTCGGAGTGCAGCGCAGGTGTCAGAATCGCAGCCTCACTCCCTTTCGGGGTGTCGCCGACGTCTCTTCCTTCCGCCGTCTCCTCTCCGGCTCTTTCCGCCCTCCGTCACGGCCGCAGTCGCGGTTGGGGATGTTTATTTCTTGTGCTCCTCGATGTACTTGATCGCGTCGCCTACGGTTGCGATCTTCTCAGCCTCCTCGTCGGGGATCTGAATGTCGAAAGCCTTCTCGAACTCCATGATAAGTTCTACAGTGTCGAGCGAGTCTGCGCCCAGGTGGTTGGTGAAGCTGGCCGTGGGTACTACCTCCGACTCCTTTACACCCAGTTTGTCTACGATGATCTCGACAACTTTAGTTTGAACCTCTGACATAATTTTAAGTTTTTAGTTAAACAATTATTTGGAAACAGTTCTTTATTATTTCCGACGTAATTTTGCGCAAAAGTAACACTTTTTTTATTACTTTTGACAAAAGCGAGGTTTTTTTTATTCGCAGGATTTTCGACATTCAGGACATTTTCAGAATTAATAAACTATGAACCACCGGCTTATGAAACTTCTTCTGATTTCCAATTCGACCAATGCAGGGGAGGAATACCTGCGTTATCCGCTGCCCCGGATCGGGCGTTTCCTGGAGGGCGTGCGGGAGGTGGCTTTCGTCCCGTATGCCGCCGTGACGTTTTCCTATGCGGAGTACGAGCGTCGCGTCGCCGCCCGGTTCGCCGAGTTGGGCATCCGTCTTCGGTCGGTGCACCGCGAGGCGGACCCCGCGCGGGCCGTCCGCCGGGCCGAGGCGATCTGCGTCGGCGGCGGCAACACCTTCGCGCTGACCCGGAAGATGCAGGAGCAGGGGTTGATGGCGGCCATCCGTGGCCGGGTGCGCGCCGGGGTGCCCTATGTCGGATGGTCGGCCGGCAGCAACGTGTGTTGTCCGACGATCTGCACCACCAACGACATGCCTATCGTCGAGCCCGATTCGTTTCGGGCCATCGGTGCCGTGAAGTTCCAGATCAATCCCCATTATCTCGATGCCAATCCGCAGGGGCACGCCGGCGAAACGCGCGAGCAGCGCATCCTGGAGTTCATCCAGGCCAATCCGCGGCGTTGGGTCGTGGGGTTGCGCGAGGGGTGTATGCTGCACTACGAGCAGGGACGTCTCGAGTTGGTCGGCAGCCGGCCGATGCGTGTCTTCAAGAAGGGTTTGCAGCCTTTCGAGGTCGAACCGGGCGGCGATCTGTCGTTCTTATTATAAATAGGTATGGCTTCGGCATCCGAGACCGGCGCCCGCGGCGAGCGGGCCGCCGTGGAGTATCTGCGGCAGGCGGGTTATGAGATTTGCGCGCTGAACTGGCGTGCGGGGCGTTACGAGCTGGACATCGTGGCCCGCAAGGATTGGATCCTGCATTTCGTGGAGGTGAAAACCCGTAGGCGGGGCTCGCTCACGTCGCCCGAGGATGCCATCACGCCGCAGAAGTTCCGGGCGTTGCAGCGGGCTGCGACCGCTTATCTGGCCCGAACGGGGTGCGAGTTGGAGTTTCAGTTCGACTTGGCCGCCGTGGAGACGGCACCCGACGGTACGATGACGGTGCGGCTCGTCGAGCATGCCATGGAGTTTCATTGGTAGGGCAGGAACCTGCGGGGCACGCCCGGCGATAGCCGGGGGGGGGATTTCTTTGTCTTGTTTCGCCACTCCGCAATTGTGTCGATCCACGTCGTTCAGAATGACGTTTGCGCATCGGAAATGTCATTTCTCATCATCGGGGCGGCTCGCACCAAGGGTGCGACCCCCGCAGCCGCCCCGATGAAGACTTTCGCAGGTCGAAAGTCGGACCGAGCCAATCCCCTCGTCCCCGTCCGGATTTCCCGCTCCCTCGACCCTCGCTCCGGTTCGAACAGCCATTCCCTGCCCGCCGAGAGCCTGCTGCAAATGTCATGTTGAGCGCAGCGGATCGACAAATGCAGCGAGCGCAGAGACCGCTTGCGGACTATGCCTCGCAAGGAGGAGAAAGACAAACGCAGTGCAGTCAAACATCTGTATCGTCAGCATAGATTCTTCGTCGCTGTCTGCTCCTCAGAATGACAAATTGTGAATTCCGCGTATACGCAAGGCAGGAGTATTTCGAATGGTTCGTGCCGAGCAAGAGTAGAATCAAGCCCCCGCAGGGAATTGATTCAGAATGCACAATTCAGAATTCACAATTGATTCCCTGTATGTGGGCTTGACCCTGGCTATGGCTCGGCAATGCTCAAATAAATTTGGCATTGCTCTCGGCTTGCACTTTACCACCGCTTCGCGGCGGTTTAGATAGGCGGCGCCTCGGCAAAAATCAAACTCCGTTTGTTTTTGCTCTCGGTTTGCACTTTACCACCGCTTCGCGGCGGTTTAGATAGGCTTCGCCTCGGCAATGCTCAAATAAATTTGGCATTGCTCTCGGCTTGCACTATCTTTGTCCCCTTATGTTTTACGATTTCACAAAATATAGGGAACAATACAAAGCCAATCTGAAACTGGCGCTGCCCGTGGTGCTGACGCAGCTGGGGCAGATACTGACACAGGTGGCCGACAACCTGATGGTGGGCCGCTACGGCGGTGACGACCCCCTGCCGCTGGCGGCGGTGTCGTTCGGCGGATCGGTTTTCTTCATCCTTTTCATCACCTCGGTCGGTGTGGCGCTGGGCATGACGCCCCTGGTGGGCGAGCTCTTCGTGCAGGGCGAACGCAAGCGCTCGGCGGCCCTGTTGCAGAACGGTATTCTGTTCTACACGTTGCTGGGAGTGGCGATGTCGGCCGTGCAGTATGCGGCCGTTCCGCTGCTCTATCGCTTGGGCCAGCCTGTCGAGGTGGTCGACATGGCGGTGCCCTACTACCGGATGCTGATCTACAGCATGCCGCCGGTGATGCTGTTCTTTGCGTTCAAGCAATTCCTTGAGGGCGTGGGCAATACCAAGGTCGAAATGGTGGTCACGATCATCGCCAACGTGGCCAACATCGGTTTCAACTGGCTCTTTATCTACGGCCGGTTCGGCTTGCCCGAAATGGGGGCCGAAGGTGCCGGTCTGGGTACGCTGATGTCGCGCATCATCGCACCGGTGCTGATGATCGGTTACTTCTGCAGCCGCCACCGCTACCGGGTCTATCTGGAGGGTTTCTCGCCGCGCCGCTATTCGTGGTCGACGGTGAAGCGCCTGCTGGCCATGGGACTGCCGATTTCGTTGCAGATGTTTCTCGAATCGTCGGCGTTCGTCGGCACCAGCGTCATGATGGGGTGGTTCGGCACGCAGGCCATCAGCGCCAACCAGATCGCCATCACGCTGAGCAACTGCGCCTTCATGATCGTCATGTCGATCGGCGCGGCCACCACCATCCGCATTTCGCATTGCTACGGGTCGCGCAACATCGACGAGCTTTCGTTGGCGGCCAAGGCCTCCTATCATCTGGTGCTGGCCTGGAGTGCTTTCGCTGCGGTGGTGTTCATCGCGCTGCGGGGGTGGATCCCGACGCTTTTCACCTCCAATGCCGAGGTGATCGCCATCACTTCGAATCTGTTGATCTTCGCCGCGCTCTACCAGCTTTCGGACGGTTTGCAGAACGTCTCGGTGGGTATCCTGCGCGGTATCCAGGACGTGAAGATCATCATGCCCATCGCGTTCGTCTCCTACTGGCTGCTCAATCTGCCGGTGGGTTATCTCTTCGGCTTCACCATGGGGATGGGGCCTTCGGGACTCTTCATCGGGTTCTCGTTCGGGCTGTCGATGGCCGCTCTGCTGATGATCGTCCGGCTGCGGCGGAACATCCGCAACCTCAGAGCGCTCAATTCATAGCTCGTGTTCCGTTCCGTCGTCCGGCTGCTGTTGGCGGCCGGGGCGGATGGTGGCAGCCGGTTTTCATCCTGCCGGCCTCTGCGGACGGATTTCCGGCAGGAACGGCTTATGCTTGAATTGTGCGGTTATAATTGTGAATTGTGAATTAGTTTGCCTATCTTTACGCAAAATATCGTGACATGGATTCCGAAAACTCGCATACCTGCAAATACAAACCCGAGATAGGCCGCGGCTGCGCCTTCTGCAACGAAGGCTCCGAGCCGGAAGCCAGGCCCTGCGGCGGCTGTTCCAAGCTCCACGAAACGGACTGGCTCGCAGAGTATCCGGACAACGTGCCGACCGACATCTTCGAGGTGCGCTTCAAGAATACGCGCCGTTCGTTCTACCAGAACGTCAACAACCTGCCCCTCAAGGAGGGCGACATCGTGGCCGTCGAGGCATCGCCGGGCCACGACATCGGCATCATCTCGCTTGCGGGCGACATGGTGGCGCGTCAGATGCGCCGCACGGGCTTCACGCCCTACAACGGCGAATATAAAAAGATTTACCGCAAGGCCAAGCCCTACGACATCGAGCGCTGGCAGGAAGCTATCGCCCTGGAGCACGAAACCATGATCGCTTCGCGTCAGATCGCTGCCGATATGGGGCTCAACATGAAGATCGGCGACGTCGAGTATCAGGGCGACAAGATCAAGGCCATCTTCTACTACATCGCTGACGAGCGCGTCGATTTCCGCGAGTTGATCAAGGTCTTCGCCGAGCGCTTCCACATCCGCATCGAGATGAAGCAGATCGGTGCGCGCCAGGAGGCGGGCCGCATCGGCGGCATCGGAGCCTGCGGCCGCGAATTGTGCTGTACGTCGTGGATTTCGAACTTCACGAGCGTGACTACCGGGGCTGCCCGCGCGCAGGACATCTCGCTCAATCCGCAGAAACTCGCCGGGCAGTGCTCGAAGCTGAAGTGCTGCATGATGTACGAATACGACACTTACGTCGACGCCCGCAAGGCTTTCCCGCGGCTGCGCGAACCGTTGCAGACGATCGACGGCGAGTGGTTCCTGGTCAAGACCGACGTGCTGGCCGGAACGATGACCTTCTCTTCGTCGAAGGAGACGCAGGCTAATCTGACCACGTTGCCTGTGGCGCGCGTGAAAGAGATTCTCGAGCTCAACCGTGCCGGCAAGAAGGTCGACCAGCTTCAGCATGCCGACGCCATGCCCGCCGTCAGCAACGAGCCGACCTACGGTGCGGAGTCGGTCGAGGACAGCATCACCCGCTTCGACAAGGCGAAGCGCCGCAAGCGCGGCGGCCGCAACAACAACCGGGCGGAGCGGCCGCAGCATGCTGCGGAAGGCGAACGCCCGCAGGGCGAGACGGGCCGTCAGGACCGGTCGGAACGTCGTCCCCACCGCGACCGGCCGCGCAACGGCCAGGGGGCTCCTCGCGACAACGCAGAGCACTCCTTGCGCAACAACGAACAGCCGCGCGGTGAACGAACGCACAACGGCGAACGTTCCCAGGGCGAACCGCGGCAGGGTGGCGAGCGTCCGAACAACGGCGAGCGCCGCAACGACCGCAACCGCCATCGCAACAACCGCCGGCCGCGTCCGGAAAACGGCCCGGGCGGCCGCAACAACGGTTCCGAAGGGAACGGAGGGGCCGGCAACGGCGGCGAAAACCGATAGTCCGTGAAGCGCGAGGTGCTGAAAACGGCGTTGGCGATTTTGCTGCTGACGGGGTGTGCCACGGCCGATCGTTCCGTAGCGACGGATGTCGATCCTGAGGAGTGGTCCGAGGCGGCCGAGATCGTCATTCCGAACGCCGATACCGTGTCGCGCTGCGATCTGTCGCTCTTCCTGCGTTATGACGAACGTTTCCGCGACGATACGCTGACCCTGCGCATCGAGGTGCGCACGCCCGATTCGCTGTGCTTCGAAGAGCCCTTCCTTTTCTGTGCGAACCATCTGCGCCGACCGTCGGCCGTGCACGGCGAAGCGGTGGCCGGCTATCGCCGGCATGCGACGTTCGCACGGTGCGGCGACTACCGTTTCCTTGTGACGCCCACCCGCGCGGTGCAGGGCATCGAAGCCGTGGGACTCCATGTAGAGTGTGAATAAATGGGAAAAGACAAACTCCGCAAATTCCGCGAAAATCTCGGGTTCGCCTGCTTCCTGCAACCCGAATTCGACGACGTATTCCGCCGCGACCACCCCATGAAGGGGAACTGGAACCGCGACTTCTTCAAGAACGACCGGCCCATCGTGCTGGAGCTGGGCTGCGGCAAGGGCGAATACACCATCGCTTTGGCCGAGCGCGATCCGCTGCGCAACTACATCGGCATCGACATCAAGGGGGCCCGCATGTGGCGCGGTGCCAAGACTGCGACCGAGCGGCGGATGACCAACGTAGGGTTTCTGCGCACGCGCGTGGAGTTTCTGGGAGGGCTTTTCGCCGAGGGCGAGATCTCCGAAATCTGGATCACCTTTCCCGATCCCCAGCTCAAGAGCCGCCGGGCGAAAAAACGGCTCACTTCGCCGTTCTTTCTGGAACTCTACGCCCGTCTGCTTCGAGCGGACGGACGGATCAATCTGAAAACCGATTCCAAACACCTCTACGGCTATACGGGCGAAGTCATCCGTCGCTACGGCCTGCCGTGCGAGGTCTCCAATCCCGACATCTACGGTTCGGGCTATGCCGACGAGGTGCTCTCGGTGAAGACGGCCTATGAAAGCCGTTTCCTCGGCATGGGCCTGCCCATTACCTACACGCGTTTTGCGCTGGGCGGGCGCCGTGAGTTCCCCTGGTTCGAGTGGGACGAGGACGAGAAACTCGAAAAGGACAACGAGGCCGAGCGCAGCGGAGCGCGAGGGTAGGTGCCCGGCCTTTCCATCTCTTTTTCTCTTAAGTTATTCGGGGGAGCATTCGAGTTGCGGCAGGTTTCGCAGAGATGCCTGCCGCCGGTGCTTCATGGGCGAATAGCTATGGTCCGACTCGGCAGGATGTTTTTTAGAATGACAGACGTTGTGGGATGACTCGGAAAATAGCGCTGCGTATTTTCTGCCTGAACTTTTCCCTTTTAACTTTTCATCTTTACCTTTGAAAAGGCAACTTCCGACCCGGAGTGGTGCAGGCTACGGCTTGTACCAGCGTGGTTTGTGTAGATTCAGCAGTCCGCTGGCGGCGTAATGGCGCGGGAGGGTTGATAAGGAATAGTTGTTTGCAGGTAATTCGCAGCGTTGAGTGAGCCGCAGCCGATCCCGATTTTGACAGAGGTACAGGAGGTGTTCTCGTGCCGAAGCCAGCGGAGCGAGTGTTTGCGAGCCTCCGCAGGGCGGGGCTTCGGCTCGCACGGCTGAAGCCGGATTCTATCTCTACAAGCCGCGGCCGCCCCGAACATCTTTTTTCTTTACCTCCTACGTTGCTGTCAGTTGCTTATTCCAGTCTGCCGCGGAGTTTGCGAACAATTCAGTAGTTTGTCATTCTGAGGAGCAGAGCGACGAAGAATCTGTATGCTGACGATACAG
>CASPAC010000008.1 GCA_949419965.1 Bacteroidales bacterium | reverse complement strand
CGATGAACAAATAGATATGAGAAAAATTATATTGTATCTTTTGTTATTTCTTTCTCTCAATCCTTTTGCTGTTTGTGCGATTGAACCAGAAAGAGCCTTAGCTATTGTCAACGAATCGATTGCCTATTATGATGCCAAACAGTATGATAAGGTCATATCCTTATTATCTCCGTTAATGGCGGAATACGAGGCGGATGAATCATCTTCTTTTGAGGATTATGTGAGTATCTGCCATTTGCTTGGCGGAGCATACTATGAAACCGGGAATGTAACGGACGCTGAAAATATATACAATAAGGGGCTAACCGTTCTGTTTAATCGTTCGGAAGATGTTACTGGTCTGCCTGTTTTACGAACAATCTTATGTGATTTGGGATTGGTGTACAATACCCTGCGAAACAATGATAAGGCCGAAGAGTATCTGGCATACGCAAAATATTTGTACGAACAGAACCTCGATATGGATATTGCATATGCACGATGCCTTAACAATCTGGCATTAGTTGCAATAGCAAAAGGAAATCGCTTATGGGCAAAGTGCTATATGGATGTCTCTGTTGATGTATTATCCAAATTGTCGCAGGTGCCAGAAACGCAATTAGCTATGGCTTATAGCAATATTGGTGTTATCTACGAAGATATGGGGTATCTTGATGAAGCGGAAAGTAATATAAATAAATCTATTGCTTTGTACAAGCGACATAATTTGACCCACGAACTTCCGCAGGCGTTGAACAATTTGGGTGCGCTTTACTGGAAGAAAGGTGATATGGTTAAAGCACAGGAATGTTTTACAAAAGCATACCGCAATAGCGACACGAATTATTCCAATCACGCTTTATTGGGATTAAATCTTGTAGGAGCGCAATATCTGAACCACGATCGTCAGTATATCAATTCGGTAAAGGCTCTGTCAAAAGAGGTGTCGAATGATATTCTTGGCAAATTTGCCTTTATGCCCAATGAGTTGCGTGAACAATACTGGAATATGTCGAATGTCTATTTGCAATGTTGCAATGCTTATCTGTTTGATACCCACGACTCGAAAAACTTTGGTACAATCTATAATAATGCTCTATTTTCAAAAGGTCTGTTGTTGAGAACATCGAACTGGATTCGCAGCAAAATCAATACGTCGGACGAAAAGAGTCGTGAGCAACTGAACGAACTTATCTCCTTGCAATCGCAGTTGGCGAACGGAAATATTTCGGCAGACTCTATTGCCTTTATTCAGTATCGCATTGCGAACTTGGATAGAGAACTTACGCGAAGCAATGCTGACTATTCCGCTTTCAAAGAGGAATTTACATTTGACTGGCGCAAGGTAAGGGGATCATTGGGCAAAGGCGAAGCCGCAATTGAATTTGTGGAGATACCGGAGATTGCAGGAGACAGCATTTCCCGAATACAATACGCTGCGATTGTCATAACCAAAGATTCCAAAAATCCCGATATTATCCCATTGTGCGAAGAACAGCAACTGCGCTCCATTTTTACAAAGGACATCACTACGCTTTCAGCCAACGGGCAGAAAAGTAAATTGTCGGAGTATATTCGCAAACTCTATTCAAACGGCAATCCCCGACTTTACAATGGTGAGAAACTCTATTCATTGATATGGGAGCCAATCGAAAGTGCGATGGAGAATATCTCTACCATATACTACTCGCCGATTGGGTTACTGTATTCGATAGCATTTCAAGCTGTCAGTCATGACTCGGTGCCGTTGTGTGATAAATATAATCTGAATTTGCTCTCTTCGACGAGGGAAGTCGTCAGGTTGAAAAGGGCCACATCTTTTCAGATTGATATGGCAGCCGTATATGGCGGTATCAGTTACGATGCCATTGATGAAGATTTGATAGCCGAAGCCCGCAGCTATTCCCGTTCGCGCGGTAGCGTATGGAGTGCCGATGATACAGAGGTTGCACGCGCCGGTTGGGGATATCTGGCAGGAACTGAGAAAGAGTCGTGGAATGTATATGCGAAGTTGCAAGACGGCGGTATCTCGACTATCCTGCTGTCAAATACACAAGCTAACGAAGAATCGTTCAAAGCCTTTGATAACAATTCGCCGACATTGATACATTTGGCAACGCACGGGTTTTTCCTGTCTGATCCGAAGGTCATTGCGAAGAATGTGTTTATGCAACGCAGAGAGACGATTCCGGAACAGAATCATCTGCTTAATCGATCGGGACTGCTGTTTGCCGGTGCAAATCGTGCTTGGACTGCGAATGGCGTTATCGATGGTATAGAAGACGGTATTTTAACTGCCGATGAGATTTCGCGTCTGAATCTATATAATACGGAATTGGTAGTATTGTCAGCATGCGAGACTGGCTTGGGCGAGATTGTTTCAACCGAAGGTGTATTCGGTTTACAACGAGCATTCAAATTAGCAGGCGTGAAATCATTGATTATGAGTTTATGGAAGGTCCCCGATGAAGCTACCTCAAAACTAATGCAGCTTTTTTACGATAACTGGCTCAGCGGTATGGAAGTTCATCATGCTTTCGCCGAATCCCAAAAGCAAATTCGCGAAGAATATCCATCGCCATACTATTGGGCAGGTTTTGTAATGCTGGATTAGAGTTAGATCATCTGTGTGAAATTTGGTCTTGTAGAATAAAAATCGTATTTTACGAAAAACACATTGCATATGAAACCTAAATTATCATGTCCAAGTCCACTTAGGACTGGCAACTATAAAACAACTACTAGAATGTTTTTTACTTCCAGCAAATTGCTGGAAGCGCAACTTACCGAATTATTCGATTATATTTGGTCAGATGTTACTGCATTGAAGAATTTAAGGTGGCAGGTTCGAGGTTATTACGAGGAACATCCTATAAAAACCAATTTGCAACTTACAAAGAAATTTGTTTTCGAGGAAGATGTAACAAACCGCCCCAATTTATATCGTGCTTGTATAGAACAATCTATGGATGAGCAATTATTTTATGTAGCGAAAACATTATTAACAAATATTTTTGCATTTTATGAGGCTTGGATTGAAAACACTTTACAATTGTTGCATGTCCCATTTGCAGAACAATCCTATAAATATTTTCAATACCCTATAGGTGGGAAACGCAACTATATGAGTATATTGCACGGATTGCAAGTAAATGGAGTACGAGAAATCATAGATAACTTTTATGATAATTATAAAAAAGCTAATCCAAATTACAATCTAAACCACTTAGACAACTATCTTAAAGTTTATAGATATTTTAAGGAGTGTAGAAACAGTATCATTCATAATGGTGGACAAACGACACAATCTGTATATGATGCACATCTAGCTATTGCGAGTCTCACAAATATGGATTTAGATGTAAAAGAAATTCCTTATATAACAGCAACAACAGTTGGAGACCCTATAATATTGAATTTGAGAGGTGTTGTGGGTTTTACACAAATAATACTTAAAATAGTATCTACTTTTGATGTAGAATTTATAAAATGTGCAGGTGCGGAAATATATCTATGTAATAGGATTAAAGAGAGTATGACAATAAAGCCGCCATACCCAACATGTACATTGAGTAAAGATAAAACATATAGAGAAGTTTCTAACCTTGTTCAACAAGGAAGGTTTATACGTCCGTCTAATCCATCTATATTATACACTATTCTAAAACAGAATCGGGTTATGAAATAAATCTGCATATCTCAAGAAAAATCAATATATATTTATGATCCTTTTTAGAACTGAATCTGGAGATATAAAAGAATATGGTTTCCAGACGCGAATTACGCCGACAGGAACATATCGTGAATATTTAGAAAGTATTCCCGAGGATAATCCCCTATACTGGAAAGTGACGATTGAAAATAATCTAGAAAAAGTACGAGGTCTAAATATTCGCTTAATAGGTTTATTTTTGTTTGGAGAGTTGAAAGACGCTTTAATTTTTTAAGTAAAATATATATCATGGAAATGCCCGTATCTATACTATAACAATCGAGGCGCAAAGTATTATACACATAAGCGATATGAATGTTCTTGACGCAATAACCACAGCTCTTCAATTAGACCTATATAAAAATGATCGTGATTCCTTTGATGGATTCTGTAGTCGTTATTGGAAAAATGGCAAAACTTTCAGCCCTTGTTATGAGTATATCGTCAAACAAGCAGTTGTGCAGGAAGTCATTTGCACTACAGAGGAATGCGCAGAATTTAATCGAGAGTATATAGAGTTTACCTCTGTTGAACATAGCAATATTTATCGCCAGAAATTGCCTCAAATATATTGACAGAACAAATTCAAGTTTTAGACCGCTAAAGTAGATTAAACTATTTGCAGGTTGCTCGCGAGTGTATTGGTTAAAAGAATGTATAGACAGGGAACTCATTATTTTTTACAGCTTAATTTTAGCTGATTTTTGTTGCTATTTTGTTACCCGGCACAAGAAAGCAACTATTTTACTTCCTAATATTCAGTCAAATATAAACGCAAGTAAATAATATCTGGCAGAACTTCGTGAACAGCTATCAGCTCTACAGGAAGGAGCGGAGTTAGCGCTACTTTTCGGGGCTGAAAAATTGGAGGGAACCGATAAAAGAGATAACTTTGTATCGGAAACGCGCGTTGCGCCTGCATTGCTGCGGCCGGTGGTTGTCCCGCATGTCGGGCCGGGCGCCGGCAGGGCAGGCGGAGCGTCCGGCACGGACGCCGGGGTGCGGATTCCCCTGCAAACAACCCGCAAACAAGAAGAAACGGAAAATGAAGATACTCGTAACGGGAGCGGCCGGATTCATCGGTCATCATCTGACGCGCGCACTGCTCGCAAAGGGAGCGGAGGTCGTCGGAATCGATTCGCTCAACGATTATTATGACGTGCGGCTCAAACTCGCCCGTCTGGCCGACCTGGGAATCGCCGGCGGGGCCTCCGGCGACGAATGCCGGAGCACGTCGTTTCCGCAGCTGCGGTTCCGCCGGATGCACCTCGAGGACCGCGAAGGAATGGCCCGGCTCTTCGACGCCGAAAAGATCGACATCGTCGTCAATCTGGCCGCCCAGGCCGGCGTGCGCTATTCGTTGGAAAATCCCTATGCCTATGTCGACAGCAATCTGATGGGTTTCGTCAACCTGCTGGAGTGCTGCCGCCGCCATCCCGTACGGCATCTGATCTACGCTTCGTCGAGCTCGGTCTACGGCGGCAATACCAAGGTGCCGTTTTCCGAATCGGACGCCGTAAACGAGCCCGTGTCGCTCTATGCGGCCACCAAGCGCTCCAACGAACTCATCGCACAGGTCTACGCCCGGCTCTACGGCGTGCCTTCCACGGGGCTGCGCTTCTTCACGGTCTACGGTCCCTGGGGGCGCCCCGATATGGCGCCGATGCTCTTCACCGAGGCGATTCTGGCCGGCCGGCCCATCCGGGTCTTCAACCGCGGCGACATGGCCCGCGACTTCACCTACGTCGACGACATCGTGGAGGGCATCGTCCGTCTGTTGGACAAGGCTCCCGCAGGCGATATTCCCACCGACCTCTACAACATCGGCTGCGGCAGCCCCATGCAGTTGATGGACTTCATCCGTACGCTGGAAAGCGCGCTCGGCCGCAAGGCGGAGCTCGACCTGCAGCCCATGCAGCCGGGCGACGTGCATCTTACCTATGCCGATACGCAGAAACTGCGGCAGGCCGTGGACTACAGCCCGCGGACCACGCTCCGCGAGGGCATCGGACGTTTCGTCGCATGGTACCTGTCGCCCGAAAATCCCTTACGAAATACGACCTGCTGAGTCATGTCACGAGCCAAACATCTGTTGATTCTGTTGCTGGTGTCGGTCGCGGCCTTCATCGTCCATAACCGGACGATCCTGCCCGACATCATGGAGTGCCGCAACCTGGTGACCGCCCGCGAGATCGTCGAGAGCGGCGACTGGTTCGTTCCCACGCTCAACGGCGAGCTGCGCCTGGAGAAGCCGCCCCTGCCTACGTGGATCGCCGCGGGCATCGAGGCGCTTTCGCCCGACAGCCTCGGTCTGCAGCGCACGGCGGCCGGCATCGCCGCCATGATGCTCGTCTTTTTCTTCTACCTTTGCGGGGAGTTGCTGACGCGCGACCGGCGTCTGGCTTTCTATTCGTCGCTCGTTCTGTGCACTTCCTACAGCCTTATTCTGATGGGGCGCACGGCCACCTGGGACATCTATTGCCATGCTTTCATGATGGGAGCCATCTGGTTCCTGTTGCGGGGACTGCTCCGCGACGGCCGGAACTGGGGCGCATTCCTCGCGGCGGGACTCTTCATGGGGCTGTCGTTTCTGAGCAAGGGTCCCGTGGCGTTCTTCGCCCTGCTTCTGCCGTTCTTGCTTGCAGCGGGGCTTTTCCGGATCGGGTCGCTGCGGGGCAAGGTCGGACCTCTTGTCGCCATGACGGTGCTCTGCCTGTTGGTCGGCGGTTTCTGGCATGCCGGCCTCCGGCTCTTTTTCCCCGAGCAGCTCGAAGCCGTGATCCGCAAGGAGTCGGGCGCCTGGGTCAGCTACAACACCCGTCCGTGGTGGTATTACTGGGGCTTCTTCTGGGAGACAGGCGTGTGGGCCCTGACGCTTCTGTCGGCTCTCGCCGTCGGTTATTGGCGCCGCAAGTCGGCCGCTTCCCGCCTGGAGTATCTTTTCCCGCTCGTGTGGATGGCGATCATGCTGTTCCTCCTCTCCTGCGTGCCGGAGAAGAAACCCCGTTATCTGCTTCCGATCCTTATTCCCGCGGCTTATACCGTCGGTTATCTTTTCCGGTGTTGGGAGCGCATGCGCGAGGAAGGGCGCTTCACTCCGACCGACAAACGGATTTTCCGGCTCGACACGATGCTGATCGCCGCCGTGGTGACCGTCATTCCGGCGGGCGTCTTCTTGTTCCTCTATCGTCCCGGCTTCATTTCGGTGGCGGCCTTGATCGGGCTTTCGTTCTTGTTGTTCGCCGTGGCCGCCTGGTTGTGGCATGCTGCCGTGCGCTGCCTGCCGCAGCATTTCCTCTACGGGGTCGTCGCCCTTTTCGTCGTGGCCGAGACTGCCGTAATGCCCTATGTCGGACTCATCGCCAACAACCGCGAACGGCAGAGCATCCGGGGCGTGCGCGAGATGCCCGTCTTGGAGGGGGTTCCTTTCCGCTACGATGCCGCTGACGATGCTCCGCGCGTGGAGATCGTCTACGAAGCCGGCCGGAAGATACGCCCCGTCGCACTGACCGACTCCGCCGCCGTGGCCGGAGCATTGCCTTTCGTGCTGCTGCTCCACGATCCGGCCGACTTGCAGCGGCTGCCGGCCACCGGCGCGAAAGTCACCTTCGTGGGCCGTTTCGACGACAACCAGCGGCAGAAGTCGGCCAAACGTTACAACGAGCGATTCATATACAACCTTTATCTGTTGCAAAAAGATGAATAGAACTTCCGAATACGACTTCACCGTCGTCGTCCCCATCTATAACGAGTCCGCCAACATGGAGAAGCTCGAAACCGCTTTCCGCGACTACCTCGCGGCGGCTTCGCGCCCCACGTGCGTGTTGTTCGTCAACGACGGTTCGTCGGACGACAGCCTGCAGGGCATCCGCACCCTCTGCGGGCGCGTGGCGCACTGCTACTACATTTCGTTCGCCCGCAACGCCGGGCTGAGCGCCGCCATCAAGGCCGGCATCGACTGCGTCGGGTCGCCGCTCGTGGGGTATATCGACGCCGACTTGCAGACCACGCCCGAGGATTTCGAGCTCCTGCTGCCTTATACGGCCGATTTCGCCCTCGTCACGGGCGTGAGGGCCAACCGCAAGGACACCGGATTCAAACGCTTCCAGTCGCGTTTCGCCAACGGATTCCGCCGGATGATGACCCACGACGACGCCACCGATACGGGGTGCCCGCTCAAAGTGCTGCATGCCGATGCCGCCCGCCGCATTCCGTTCTTCAAGGGCATGCACCGCTTCCTGCCCGCGCTGATCCGCCTGCAGGAAGGGTGCGATTATAAGGAGATCGCCGTGCGGCACTTCCCGCGTACGGCCGGCGTTTCGAAGTTCAGCATGTGGAACCGTCTGATCGGACCGCTGGTCGACTGCTTCGCCTATCGCTGGATGAAGAAGCGCTACATCAACTACACCGTTGCCGAGCGCAGCCTATGACGGCCTGGTGGATTTATGCCGTCGGGTTTCTCGCCCAGGCATTTTTCTCGGCACGGATTCTCGTGCAGTGGATCCTTTCGGAGCGGGCCCGCGAGGTCGTTTCGCCGTCGGCCTACTGGATATGCAGCGTGGCCGGGTCGTGGTTGCTGTTCTTCTACGGTTGGCTGCGCGACGACTTCGCCATCATCCTCGGGCAGTTCGTCTCCTACTACATCTATCTCTGGAATCTCAATGCCAAGGATTTGTGGCGTTCCCTGCCGCTTCTCTTCCGGGTCGTGCTGTTGTTGACTCCCGTGGCCGCCCTGGGCGCCATCGGGCACAATGCGCCGCTCTTTTTCCGTACGTTCCTGCAGAACGACGAAGTGCCGTTCGGGTTGTTGTTGTTCGGTTCGTGCGGACAGTTGATTTTTTCGTTGCGGTTCGTCTACCAGTGGTATTGTTCCGTGCGGCTTCGCCGGTCGGTCCTGCCCGCCGGGTTCTGGGCCATGTCGTTGCTGGGTTCGGGCATGATCGTGCTCTACGGCTTCGTCCGGCACGATCCCGTGCTCATTCTCGGTCAGTCGTTCGGCTTCGTCGCCTACGTCCGCAACCTCTTCATCGGTAAAAAGCATCGGTCATGAGCAAGTCGCTGCGCTGGCTTTTCTGTTTCTTCTTCGCGGCGTTGCTGCCCGCGATGATTCTGCGCGATTTCACGCCGTCCAACGAGTTGCGCTATCTCAGCATCGCCGACGAGGCGATCCGCGACGGGCATCTCTTCGCTTTCACCTCCCACGGTGCGCCTTACGCCGACAAACCGCCCCTCTACCTGTGGATCGTCATGGCCGGCAAGCTGCTTTTCGGGTCCCATTGCATGGGTTTCCTGGCGCTCTTTTCGTTCTTCCCCGCTCTGGTCATTCTCCGCACCATGGACCGTTGGGTGCGTTCGGTGCTCGACGAGCGGGCGCGCATCGCCGGGGTCACGATGACGATGACCTCCGGGCTTTTCCTCGGACTGGCCGTCTTCCTCAGGATGGACATGCTCATGTGTATGTTCATCGTCTTGTCGCTCCATGCCTTCTGGCGTCTCTACTCGGGCGAGGGGAGTTCCCGCCGCGCCGCGATCCTCTTTCCGCTCTATGCGTTCCTTGCTCTTTTCACCAAGGGGCCCGTGGGGTTGCTTGTTCCGTTGTTGTCGACCGTCGTTTTCCTCGTCGTGCAGCGGCAGTGGCGGCAGATCGGCCGTTATTGGGGTTGGCGGACATGGGGGATTTTGCTGGCAGGGTGTGCCGTGTGGTTCACAGCCGTGTGGGCCGAGGGCGGTACGGAGTACCTCGACAACCTGCTTTTCCACCAGACGCTCGACCGCGCCGTCGATGCGTTCCACCACAAGGCTCCGTTCTATTTCTACGGTGTCTCGGTGTGGTATTCCCTGGCTCCGTGGTCGTTGTTTCTGGCTGTTGTCTTCGCGGCGGCCTGGCGTCAGCACGTGCGGTTGGGTGAGTTGGAGCGGTTTTTCCTTTCGGTGGCCCTCTCCACCTTCGTCATGCTCTCGCTTTTCAGTTCCAAGTTGGCGGTCTATCTCGCGCCGGCGTTTCCGTTCGTCGTCTATGCGGGGGGGCTGTTGTTCGCCCGCGTTCGGATGAACGGGTGGATGCAGGCCGCGCTCGCGCTTCCCGCCGTCATCTGGACGCTTGCCTTGCCGGCCGTTGCCGTGGCAGCTTCGATGCCCGCAACGGCTTTCGTCGCCAACGGGTGGTGTTTCGCGGCCGGTGCTCTGCTTTCGGCCGGCGGTGTCGCTACGCTGTGGTTCCTTTTCCGGCGCCGGGACATTTATCGCTCAGTGCAGGCTTTGGCCGGCGGATTGTTGTGCGCGCTTTTCGTCGGCGGATTCGCCTTGCCGCGCTTCAACGGCATGCTGGGTTACGGCAAGTTGTGCCGCGTGGCCATGGAAGTTGCCGCAGAGCAGCCCGATTTCACCGGTTATTATGTCTGGAAAGTGCGCCGGCCCGAGAATATGGACGTCTACCTGGGAGAGCCCATTACCGAAATTTCGGTCGACGAAGCGCTGGCCGGACAGGGAGCCGTCGGGGTGTTGATGGTGTCCGAGCGGAAACTGCGGCACGACGAGGCCATGCAGCGGTTCGTCGCCGGGCTTGCTTTCACCCGTTCGGTAGACGGTTACCTCGTTTGTGCGATGCCCGCGGTCGCCGCGGCGGCCGATTCTTCACAGGAGGCCGTGCCGGCGTGTCCCTGATCGTCGGGGACGATCGGGCCGGGCGGCTTCGGAGTGTTATCGGGCGGAATGCGTGCTGAAATGACCGGAATTACTTCCGGAAGATGAAGTAGACGGCCAGCACCAGGCAGGCGAAGCCGGCGAGGTGGTTCCAACGGAGGGAGTCGGAGCGCATGAAGAGGAGGGCGAAGAGCGTGAAGACCGTGAGCGAAACGACTTCCTGGATGACCTTGAGCTCCCAGATGGAGAACGGCCCGCCGAACTGGGCCGAACCGATGCGGTTGGCCGGAACCTGGAAACAATACTCGAACAGGGCGATGCCCCAGCTCAGCAGAACGACGGCCGTCAGCCCGAACCTTTCGAGCCGCGACTTGAACGCGATGTGCCCGTACCAGGCCAGTGTCATGAAGGCGTTCGAGACGACGAGCAGCCACAGCAATCAATCCCCGCATCTTTTTATTGCAAAATAGTGCCGAGGTCCGCGATTTCGGCGAAGTTGTCTATAATCATGTCCGCTGCGGTTTCCGCTGCCAGCACTTCGCGCGGCAGGGTGGTGGTGAGTGCCACGATACGGCCGGCTCCGGCCCGGCGGGCGGCTTCGATGCCCGCCTTGGCATCTTCGAAGACGACGCATTCGGCCGGCGTCAGTTCCAGCGCAGCAGCAGCCGTGAGGTAGATTTCCGGGTCGGGCTTGCAGTGCGTCACCCGGTCGCCCGACACGATGGCGTCGAAACAACCCTCGATGCCGCACTTTTCCAGCACGAAATCGACGTTCTTGCGGCATCCCGACGACCCCACGGCGCAGCGGATGCCTGCTGCCCGCAGCCGTCCGAGCAGGTCGGCCAGCCCTTCGACGGGGCGGATGACCGGGGCGTAGATTTCGCGGTAAACGGCCTCCTTTTCGTCGGCCAGCGCCGCCAGCCCCTTTGCACGGATGACCTCCTCGGGCATGATGCGGCGCATGATGTCGTCGTTGCCCATGCCGAATGCCTGCGAAAGTTTTTCGCGCCAGTCGCGCACGCCGTAGCGGGCGCAGAATATCTCGAATGCTTGGATGTGCACGGCGCTGTTGTCCACCAGCGTGCCGTCCATGTCGAACAGGGCTCCTCGAATCATTGTCCGGAAAGTTTTACGGGGTGCAAAGTTAGTCGAATTTACAAATTTGGCGTAACTTTGCCGCCGAAAAAAGGAGCATACATATGAAAATCGAAAAGACCAATGCCGCTCGCCTGCTCGACCGTGCCGGCATCGGCTACGAACTGGTTCCCTATACGGTCGACGAGGAGCATCTGGCGGCCACGCATGTCGCTGAGCAGCTGGGCGAACCCATCGAGTGCGTATTCAAGACGCTGGTGCTGCGCGGCGACCGCACCGGGCTTTTCGTCTGTGTCGTGCCGGGCGACCACGAGGTCGATCTCAAGGCGGCGGCCCGCGTTTCGGGCAACAAGAAAGCCGATCTCATTCCCATGAAAGAGTTGCTGACCTCGACCGGCTATGTCCGCGGCGGCTGTTCGCCCGTGGGCATGAAGAAACTCTTGCCCACATTTTTCCACTCCACGGTGGCAGACCATCCCTTCATCTATGTCAGCGCCGGTGTCCGGGGCCTTCAGCTCAAGGTTGCGCCGCAGGCGCTGGTCGCTTTCGTGGGCGGCGCGCTTGCCGAACTGAGCCGTCCGCAATAGCCTATTTGCCGTACATCTGACAATAATATTCGCGGTATTCGCCCGACGTGACGTTGTCCATCCACTCCTGGTTGTCCAAGTACCACCGCACCGTCTTTTCGATGCCTTCTTCGAATTGCAGGCTCGGGCGCCAGCCCAGCTCGCGTTCGAGCTTCGAGCTGTCGATGGCATAGCGCAGGTCGTGGCCGGCCCGGTCGGCCACGAACGTGATGAGTTCTTCCGAATACCCCTCCGGGTTGCCCAGCAGGCGGTCGACGGTGCGCACGAGCAGGCGCACCAGGTCGATGTTGCGCCATTCGTTGAATCCTCCGATGTTGTAGGTATCGGCCGTGCGGCCGCGATGGAAGACGGCGTCGAGGGCCAGCGCGTGGTCTTCGACGTAGAGCCAGTCGCGCACGTTGCAGCCCGTGCCGTAGACCGGCAGAGGCCGGCGCTGACGTATGTTGTTGATGAACAGCGGAATGAGTTTCTCGGGGAACTGATAGGGACCGTAGTTGTTGGAGCAGTTGGTGACGACGGTCGGCAGGCCGTAGGTGTCGTGGAACGCCCTCACGAAGTGGTCCGACGAGGCTTTCGAGGCGCTGTAGGGGCTGTGGGGCGCATAGGGGGTCGTCTCGGTGAAACAGCCGCCGTCGGCTTCCAGTGCGCCGTACACCTCGTCGGTGGAGACATGATGGAAGCGCTTGCCTTCGTACCGTTCGGGGCGCGATTCCCACTCTGTGCGGGCCGCTTCGAGCAGCGACAGGGTACCTAGAACGTTGGTGCGCGCGAAAGTGAAAGGATCGCGGATCGACCGGTCGACGTGGCTTTCGGCCGCAAGGTGGATTACGCCGTCGACGGCATATTTGCGGAAGATGGCCTTCATGGCTTCGAAGTCGCAGATGTCGGCCCGTTCGAAGACGTAGTTGGGACGCTGTTCCACGTCGCGCAGGTTCTCCAGATTGCCGGCATAGGTCAGCTTGTCGAGGCAGACGATCCGGTAATCGGGGTATTTTTCGACGAAAAGGCGTACTACGTGGCTCCCGATGAAGCCTGCGCCGCCCGTGATCAGGATATTGCGTTTCATGCTTCCTTGGCGTTTGTTTTCATACGTTGCAGGCAGTAGAGCATCGATTCGCGCCAATGGGGGATTTCGATGCCGAACCGCTTGCGGATTTTCGATTTGTCGAGCACCGACCAGGCGGGTCGTGCGGCCTTGGCAGGGTAGTCCTCGGTGCGGCAGGGGCGGATGCGGCAGCGGTCGTTGCCGGCTGCGGCGGCGATCTCGACGGCGAAGTCGTACCACGAGCACACACCCTCGTCGGTGAAGTGGTAGATGCCTTCGTTGCCGGTGTGCAGGCCGTTTTCCACGATCGAGAAGATCGCCAGCGCCAGGTCGCCCGCATAGGTCGGCGTACCCACCTGGTCGCATACGACGTCGAGCGTCTCGCGCTCGGCCGTCAGGCGGAGCATCGTGCGCAGGAAATTCTTTCCCGTTTCGGAGTAGAGCCACGCCGTGCGCAGGATCAGATAGCGGCATCCCGAGGCCACGACGGCTTCTTCGCCCGCCCGTTTCGTGCGGCCGTAGGCGTTCTGCGGTGCCGTCGGGTCTTCTTCGCAATAGGGCGTGCAGCTCTTGCCGTCGAATACGTAGTCGGTCGAAACGTGGACCAGCAGGGCGTCGTGCCGTGCGGCGGCCGCGGCCAGATTGGCTGCGGCTTCACGGTTGAGCCGGTCGGCCGCCGCTTCGTCCTCTTCGGCCCGTTCCACATCGGTGTAGGCCGCGCAGTTGATGATGACGTCGATCTTTTGTTCCGCCACGGTTTTCTCAACGGCTTCGCGGTCGGTGATGTCGAGTTCGGCGGCGTCGGTGGCCAGGTAGTTGTTCGGCGAGATGGCCGCCAGCCGGCACAGCGCCTGCCCCAGCTGTCCGCCGGCGCCTGTTATCAGTACGTTAAGCATAGTAGTCCGTATGGTAGTCGAACAGCTCGGTCGCTTCCGCCAGCCGCGGGTGGCAGGCGTCTTTTTCCGAGAGGATGATTTCGTGCGGCGACAGCCCCCAGTCGATCGCCAGCGCGGGGTCGTCCCATGCGATGGCGCCCTCCGATTCGGGAGCGTAGTAGGCGTCGCATTTGTATTGGAAGAGCGCTTCGTCGCTCAGCACGGCGAATCCGTGGGCGAATCCGCGCGGAATGAAGAGCTGGCGGTGGTTTTCGCCCGTCAGTTCCACGGCCACGTGCCGGCCGAAGGTCGGCGAGCCGCGGCGGATGTCCACCGCCACGTCGAGCACGCGGCCCGCGATTACGCGCACGAGCTTCGACTGCGCATGGGGCGGCAGCTGGAAGTGGAGCCCGCGCACCACCCCGTAGCGCGAGCGCGACTCGTTGTCCTGTACGAATTCCGCCGGCCGTACCAGCCGGTCGAACGTCCGTTGCGTGTAGCTCTCCATGAAGTAGCCCCGGGCATCGCCGTAGCGTGCGGGTTCGAGGATCACCACCCCTTCGATGACTGTCTGGATAACTTTCATCGCTGCGGTTCGTCGAGCAGTTTCAGCAAGTACCGGCCGTATTGGTTGCGGCGCATCGGCTCGGCCAGCGCGCGCAGCCGTTCGCGCGTAATCCAGCCGTGGTTGTAGGCGATCTCTTCCAGACAGGCGATTTTCAGCCCCTGGCGCTTCTCGATCACCTCCACGAAGATCGACGCTTCGGCCAGCGAATCGTGGGTGCCCGTGTCGAGCCATGCGAAACCGCGGTCCAGGGTCTGGACCTTGAGTTCTCCCGCTTGCAGGAAGGCCTGGTTCACCGTCGTGATTTCGAGTTCGCCGCGTGCCGAAGGGCGGATGCCCGCCGCGATGCCGACCACCTTGTTGGGGTAGAAATAGAGGCCTACCACCGCGTGGTTCGACTTGGGATTCTCGGGTTTTTCCTCGATGGAAAGGCAGTTGCCCGCTGCGTCGAATTCCGCCACGCCGTAGCGTTCCGGGTCGTCGACCCGGTAGCCGAACACCGTGGCCTTGCCTTCGTTTTCGGCCGTGGCGACTGCGTTCTGCAGCATTTCGGTGAATCCTGCGCCGTGGAAGATGTTGTCGCCCAGCACCAGACACACCGCGTCGCTGCCGATGAAGTCGCGGCCTATGATAAAGGCCTGCGCCAGTCCGTCGGGCGAGGGTTGTTCGGCGTAGGCGAAGCGCACCCCGTAGTCGCTGCCGTCGCCCAGCAGACGCCGGAAGGCCGGCAGGTCGTCGGGCGTCGAGATGACGAGTATCTCCCGGATTCCGGCCTGCATGAGCACCGAAACAGGGTAGTAGACCATCGGCTTGTCATAAATCGGCAGGAGCTGTTTGCTGACTCCCTTGGTGATGGGGTAGAGCCGCGTTCCCGTGCCTCCCGCCAGAACGATTCCTTTCATCGGAAAAATAGGTTTATCCCTACAAAGATAAACATAAGCCGGGCGCAAAACAAATGAAAATCGATTTTGCCCGAACGAAATGTTCGCGGCGATGTTCGAGCAAGGGCTTTTCAGGTCGTATCCTGCGTCGGCCGAGCTGCCGGGGTGTCAGATGCCGGGACCGTTGGCTGCGAGAATCCAGCCGTTCAGGTAGGTGGCATAGAGAATCCAGGCCAGATAGGGGGCGAACATCCATGCGGCGTCGCGGCGTATGCGGTAGCTGCGGGCTATGTAAACCATTGCCAGCGCATCGAGCACCACGATGCCGATCAGACCCAGCAGCGGACTGCGGCAGACGAAGAAAAGAATGCTCCACAGGAAGTTGACGCCCAGCTGGATGCCCCACAGCGTCATGGCGCCGTAATGGGGGCCTCCCGGAGCTGTCAGGATACGGCCGGCCGAAATTCCCATCAGCAGGTAGATGACGCCCCAGACGATCGGGAACACAAGGTTGGGCGGCGTGCCGGCCGGTTTGAGCAGGGCGGGATACCATTCGGTCAGCGCATCGCGCTGGAGCCATCCGGCCAGCCCGCCCAATGCCAGGCAGAGCACCACCGGAAGCACATAGGCCGCGATCCGATAGAACGTGCTGTGTTGCGCCAGCGCTGCGGCGGGTGCCGGTCGGCGGTCGCGGCGACGATCGAGAATGAGCGGCAGCACGACCGGCAGGCTTTTGATGCCGGTCCGCACCACGCGGCTCGTATTCTTGCGGCAGAGCAGGTAGATCGATACCGAGGCGATGCTGATGCCGGCCATCAGGCTCAGGGCTGCACGCAGGGTGAAAGGTCGCCGGGGCTCGTTCGGAGTCGTGTCCGGCAGATTGGTGGTCGTCATTTTCGGAGTTTTTGCCTTTCGCGTGGCAAATTCGGTGCCGGGACGCCGGGAAATCCGCGATTTCCGGCCCGGAACTCGTGATCCGGAGTGCTGCGCAAGACATTTTTAGCAGTGAATCGGCTGTTATCAGTCATGAATTGCCTATCTTTGCCTTTCGGAATGCAAACCTCCATGAAACCTACACTCATAGCCATCGTCGGCACCAACGCCTCGGGCAAAAGCTCCGTGGGGCTCGAACTCGCGCGGCGTTACGGCGGAGAGATCGTCTCGGCCGATTCGCGGCAGATCCTGCGCGGCTACGACCTCTGTTCGGGCAAGGTCACGGCCGAGGAGCGGCAGGCGGTCCCGCACCACTTGCTGGATATTACCGATGCCGGCGACTACTTCTCGCTGGCTGACTACCAGTCGCATGCCTATGCCGCCATCGACGACATAACGAATCGCGGGCGCATGCCTTTCCTCGTGGGAGGTACGGGGCTCTATGTCAATGCCGTGGCCGACGGTTACGATCTGGTCGGCGCCGGACCCGACGAAGCGCTGCGCGAACGGCTCGAAGCCATGGATGCCGCGGAGCTGGTGCGGCTCTTGCAGGAGAAAGCCGGCGAACTGCCCGCATTTCTCGACGTCAACAACAAGCGCCGTTTGGTGCGCGCCTGCGAAGTGGCGCTCTCGGGTCGGTCGCTGGCCGAGACGCGCGCCTGCTCGCCGCGCTACGATGTGCTGAAGATCGGCGTCACGTGGGAGCGTCCCGTGCTGCGGCAGCGCATCGACGAGCGGCTGCGCCGGCGTCTGGAGCAGGGGATGATCGACGAGGTGGAGCGCGGGCTCGCGGAGGGCGTGAGCTACGAATCGTTTTACAACCTCGGTCTCGAATATCGTTTCATCGCCCAGTATCTCAACGGCGAGTTCGCCGGGTACGAAGAGTTCTACGAAAAGCTCCATACGGCTATCTGCCGCTTCGCCAAGCGACAGATGACCTGGTTCCGCCGCGACGCTTCGATCCGTTGGATCGACATGTGCGACGATCCCGTCGCCCGGGCTTCGGAGCTGATCGACGGGTTCCTGGCGAAGTGATCCGGCGTGTCAGAACTTCTTTCCGAAGACGATCGAGCAGAAGGTGTTGAACAGAATCTTGCAATCGAACCACCAGGAGCGATGCCCGAGATAGTACAGGTCGTATTCCAGGCGCCGCAGCATTTTTTCCATTGTGTCGGTATAACCGTTGTACAGCGTGGCGTACGATGTCACGCCGGGGCGGATCTGGTACAGATAGACGTAGCGCGGGTCGTGCTCGACGATCTGGTCGATGTAGTACTTGCGCTCGGGACGGGGACCGATGAAGGCCATGTCGCCGCACAGCACGTTCCACAGCTGGGGCAGTTCGTCGAGATGGTGCGCCCGCAGGAAGCGCCCGACTTTCGTCAGCCGAGGGTCGTTGTCTCCTTTGCTGTGGCTGAGCTGCGGCCCGGAACTTTCGGCATCGAGGTGCATCGAACGGAACTTGTAGATGTTGAAAGGGCGGCCGAAGCGTCCGATGCGTTCTTGTTTGAAGATGGCCGCACCTCCGTCTTCCCGCTTTATGGCAAGGTAGCATAGCAGAAACAGCGGTGAGAACAGCACCAGCGCAAGAAGTGCCAGCAGGCAGTCGCCGATGCGTTTGACGTTGCGTGCGAAAGCCGACATGCCGTCCGGGATGAACTTGTCGCGGGGAACGCACGCGCCGATCGGCGCATCGCTCCGAATTTCGGCGGTTTTTCCGATTCGGTGTCTGAGACCGGCCGTCCATTCGACATAGGCTTCCGGTTCGAACCCCTCCGTTGTCCGTACAGTATAGCATGTGTCGGAAAGAAGCGGGGCAGGGAGTTTCTGCCCGGTCATGAATTCTGCGATTTCGTTTCCGACCGTTGCGCACGGCATCTGCATCGTCCGGGAGAATCCGGTCAGATCAGCGTATCCGTTGGCTTTCGCGAACCGATGAAGCGCATAGGCGGAGTATCCGTATGCCGTCCATGCGGCAATATCCTCGTTGGGGTATAAATAGATGTGCGAGCCGTCGTTGCGGCACTCTTTCAGTGCGATTGCGTCGATGTTCATAGCGGTATGCGTTGCGCGGCTTGCGACCTTTCGGGGAAAGAAGCGAGGGCTTGTTTCCCGTCTCTTCTCCAAAGAATCGCCGGCCGCAGAATTCGTCCGTTCGTGCGGTTTCTATGCAAGAAACCGCACGTCGGCAGCAACTCGCTGATCGACAATATGATGTTTGTCGGTTGACCGGGATTTTGTATTGTCCGTCGTCGGAACGATGCAATATGCAGGAAGGGATTGGCAGCCCGACGGACCAAACGCTATAGCCTCGGGGTAGTTTTTGCCGGCCAGCAACCGGTTGACAATCAACCGGAGATTATCCGGTGCTTCTGTTTTTGGGAGAAAATATCCTCCTGCGATTGTAGGTTGAGCCGATTTTGATTACCTTTGTATTGGTTTCTTGCATAGAAACTGCCTATCTGATCGAGGCCGTAATCAGCCGATTGGCCGAGTCTATCACCGAATTGTCCAGCATTGTCAGATAAATCTGCGTCGTTCGCTCCGACGAATGGCCCATGCCTGCGCTGATGACGGAGATCGGTATGTTGCGATTGCGCGCGGCCACCGCCCAGCTGTGGCGGGCCGTATAGGATGAAAGTCCGCTTTCGAGATGCAGCATGCCGGCGAGTCTTTTCAGCTGCCGGTTGTGATAGTTCAGCGCTGTCTGGTATTGCGAATAGGCCTTCGCCGCATCTTCGGTTTTCAATATCGGGAATACGTAGGGAGACGGATTGCCGGCATATTTGTCGATGATCCGTCGGATGTTCGGTTCTATGCGGACACACAGTTGCCGTTGTGTTTTTCGGCGCGCATAATATATGTTCCCGTTGCGGAGGTCCGTTTTTCGCAGATAGGCCATGTCGACGAACGCCATTCCGCGCGTGCAGTAGCTGAAAACGAACAGGTCGCGGGTCAGCGCCAGCGCCGGCGAGTGCCGCAGGTCGAGTCGGAAAAGTTGCAGTACGATCTTTTCGTCGACGGCTTTCTTTTGCGTGCGGTCGATTCCGGTGTATACGTTCTGGAACGGGTAGCATTGTTCTACGAGGCGTTGTTTTACGGCGCGGTTGTAAACGGCCCGCAGGACACGCATGTAAAACGATATGGAGTTGCGGACCAGGCCCTGCCGGATCAGAAACCCGTTGTATCCGTCGATGACCCGTTCGGTCAGCGCTGCGAGCGGCAGCTCCGTTTCTTCGAGGTACTTGGCGAAACTGTTCATGGTCCGTTCGTAGTTGCGGGCCGTCCCCAGTCTGCGGGCATCTCTCAGCTGCATGATCCGTTCCTGCATGAAATCCACGACCGAAATGTCGCGGGCCGAAGAGCGGTATCTGTCTGCTATGTCGTCCGCGGAGTAGGTTTTCCGGCTGTCTTCCAGCTGTCTGACAATGTGTTTCAGTTTCCGGAATTCGCGGTCGATTTTAGCTCGTGTCGCGGAGGTGCGGGCGTTCTGGCAGACGACACACTCCGTTTCTTCGTTCCATTCTTCCGGATGCAGGCGGATGGAGGTCTTTATGCGTCTGATTTTCCGCAGATGGGTTATCCGATAGACGACCGTTCCCGCCCGGCCCTCGACTTTCGATGGGCGCAGTTCAATTTTGATTGTTGCCATGATTTTTCGTTCTTGGTTGCGCGAAAATAACATGGAACGGAGTTCTGCCGGCCGGAAACCGGGGCAGGGCGGGGCCGGCGTTTTATGCCGCAGTGAGGGGCTCTTTGTTGTTCTGGGACGGGCTCCCGGAGCCGCACGGGCCGCAGCCCCTCCCCGATGCAGGTCCGCAACTATCCGATTGAATGTCGGGCGTGCGGTCCGAAAGCAGTCGCAAAACCCGTTGAACAATAAAAAGAGCGACCCTTGATGGATCGCTCTTTGTTCGGTTGCGGGTCTTGTCCGCTAATACTCCTCCTCGTTGAAGAAGAAGTCGTCTTTGGAGGGGTAGTCGGGCCAGATGTCTTCGATCGATTCGTAGATTTCGCCCTCGTCCTCGATCTCCTGCAGGTTCTCGAGCACCTCCAGCGGTGCTCCCGAGCGCACGGCATAATCGATCAGTTCCTCCTTGGTCGCGGGCCAGGGAGCGTCTTCGAGTTTCGATGCCAGTTCAAGCGTCCAGTACATAGTTATGCGTTTTAGAATTCGTTCAATCGTTCGCTCGTCTCCGGCCGCAGGTTGCCGTCCGGGCCGGGGTCGGTTTGCAAAAGTATAAAAAAATCGAGAAATACAAATCTTTTTCGCAAAACATCGGTCTGCCGCCGGCACCGACCCTCGCGGGCGGCGTTACGGAATCCACAACGTTTCTTCCGCTCCGAAGCGTGCCGCCACCGTACGGCCCAGGAGATAGAAGTAGTCCGACAGCCGGTTGAGCCAGACGAGCGCCGTGGCGTCTACGCCGTGTTCCTGGTCGGCACGCAGGGCTGCGCGTTCGGCCCTGCGGCATATCGTCCGGCAGACATGACACAGCGAAACGGCTTCGTGACCGCCCGGGAGCGTGAATTTGTCGATCGCCGGCAGGGCCTCCTGCATTGCGTCGATGCGTTGTTCCAGCCACCCGGTGCATTCCGGCAAAAGCGGTGCCACCTTGTCGCTGCCCGCTTCGCCTGCGGCAAGGAGCGCTTCGACCATCATCAGGCGGGACTGTATCCGGTTCAGATCGTCCGTCAGTTCGCCCGTGCCGGCTTCCTTGCGCAGCCGGTCCGTCAGCAGCGCCACGAATGCGGAGAGTTCGTCGACCGTTCCGTAGGCTTCCACGCGGCTGTCGGTCTTGAAAACCCGTTCGCCGCCAATGAGCGAGGTCATGCCCTTGTCTCCGGTTTTGGTGTATACTTTCATGGATGGTTGTGTTTTTCGGTCTCCGTTGTCTTGCGGAGTATCTGTCTTTCGGTCGGCACGCCGGAATGAACCGGGCTCCGGACCTGCCCCCCCCGAAACTATAATACGAAGTGTTGTTTCGGCAGCCCGTTGTTGAATAGCAGCAGGTAGGCGCGGTTGTCCACCGAGGTCGAATCGTGCTGCGCCACCAGTGCCCGGCAGAGAGCTGCCCGGTCGTTTTTCGCCCAGGGCGTCATGATCGCCACGGTCGCCCCCGTTCGTTTCGCTTCTTCCGCCAGCTTCAGCAGTTCTTCTTGCGGCAGTCCGGGCAGCGCTACGACCAACGCGCCATCCGCACGATTCAGGCCAAAAGTGGCGTAACCGGCATGGATCGCCAGATTTTGCAGCTGCACGGCCCGCCGTTCGGCCACTCCCGCGCCCCGCAGGGCGTCGTAAAGCGCGCGGTCGCCGGGCAGAAGCCCGTTCCGCATGAATACTTCCCGGACCAGCGCATAGACGAACGGCGAGTGCACCCCGTGCCCCCGGAAATGGCGGGCACGGACCAGCCGGCTGCCCACGGCCGCCATGCCGCGTGCCACTCCTTCTTTCAGCCGATGCCCTGCCTGCTTCATCTCCGGTTATTTTTTCAGCATGCCTGCCAGACGACCCGTCGAGAATGCGATCTGCAGGTTGTAGCCGCCCGTGTTGGCGTCGATGTCGAGCACTTCGCCCGCCAGATAGAGCCCGCGGACTTTGCGCGACTCCATCGTGTAGGGATTCACTTCGTCGCAGCATACGCCGCCGGCCGTGGTCACCGCGCATTCGAACGGGGCATAGTCCGTAACGGGGAAAGTCAGCCCCTTGAGCGTGCGGATCAGCCGGTCGATCTCGGCGTCGGTGACTTTCGAGACGTAGTTTTTCGAGTGGATGTCCAGCTCCTGCGCCAGCGGCATCACCAGTGCCTTGGGCACCAGCTTGCGGAGCAGTTCGCCGAAGAATTCGGTGGGCGCCATCTCCGCCCGTTCGCGGGCGATGCGTTCGCGCAGCATCTCTTCGGTCAGCGCGGGTTTGAGGTCCAGTACGATCTTCACCTTCTGCCCGTCGATCAGTGCGTCCACCGCGTCGCGGCTCATGCGCAGAGCCACGGCTCCTTCGATGCCGCGCTCCGAGAAGCCTATTTCGCCGAACTCCTCGCGTATGGGTTCGTTGTCGATGTAAAGCACGGCTTTCACGTTGCGCAGCAGCAGTCCGTGCAGGTATTTCATCTGCGGATGCGGCGTCACCAGCGGCGTCAGCGACGGCCGCAGCGGTTCGACCGTGTGGCCCAGGTCGGCGGCGAAGGCGTAGCCGTCGCCCGTCGAACCGGTGGCGGGGTAGGAGACCCCGCCCGTCGCCACGATCACGCGGTCGCACTCCTCCTTGCGTTCGAAGCCCCGCTTGTTGACATAGCGCACGCCGAATACGCGGTCGCCCAGCGTCATGATCTCCGTCACGCGCGTTTCATAGCGGATCTTCACGCCGTTGTCCACGCAGTAGTCCAGCAGAGCGTTGGCAATGTCCCAGGCCTTGCCGCTTTTCGGGAAGACGCGTTCGCCGCGTTCGATATCGAGTTTCACGCCTTGGCGTTCGAAGAAGCGGATCGTCGCCCGGTTGTTGAATTCCGCGAATGCCGGAGCGAAGAAAGCGGCGTTGGTGCGTACTTGCTCGGCGAACTCCTCCGCCGGCCGGGCGTTGGTCACGTTGCAGCGGCCTTTGCCCGTTATGCGTACCTTGCGGCCCGATTTCTCCATTTTTTCCAGCAGCAGGACCCGTTTGCCGCTCCGCGCCGCCGTGCCTGCCGCCATCATGCCCGCCGCGCCCGCACCCACGACAACAACGTCGTAGGGCAGCCGTTCGGCCGGTTGTGTTGTTTCCGTTTGTTCCATACGGGTGCAAAGGTAGTGAAATTAAAGATTAAGAACGGGAATCGGGGAATTAAAAATTGTCCGGTGCTTCTTTTCGGGGAGTCGTCCGGCCTGAACGGCCCGCTCGGGTCGGGTGCCGCCGCAGCGAAATATTTCCGCCGCGGCATTTCCGATTGTTGATTTTTAATTGTACTTTTGCGGCCGTTCAAAACGTTCTTGCATCTATGTTGAGCAGAAGATTACTCCGTATCAAGGTCGCCAAGGCGCTGTTCGCCCATCTCAAGTCCGATGCCGACAACATGATCGCTTCCGAGAAGACGCTCATGGCTTCCATCGACAAGGCTTACGATCTCTATTTTCTGATGCTGGCCCTTCCCGTCGAGTTGGCGCGGTATGCCGGGCAGCGCATCGAGATCGCCAAGGCCAAGAAGCTGCCTACGTTCGAGGATCTTCACCCCAACACCAAGTTCGTCGACAACGCGGTCATCCGCACCATCGCCAACAGCGATGCCGTCAATGACCACCTCGCCGCCCGCAAACTGGGTTGGGCGCAGCATCCCGACTTCATCCGTACGCTTTACGGACAGCTGTGCGAAAGCGAATATTTCCAGGACTACATGGCGCGCGGGGAGCGCTCGTTCGACGATGACCGGCGCCTGGTCGAAGATTTCTTCAAGGAGATGCAGACATGCGATGCGCTGGACGATCTGTTGGAAGAGATCTCCATCCTTTGGAACGACGACCTGCCCTATGTGCTGGTGCTCGTTTTGCGGACCCTTTCGATGCTGAAGCCGTCGCATTCCGAGTTGAAGATCGCTCCCAAGTTCAAGTCCGACGACGATCCCGTCTTCGTCAAAACGCTTTTCGAGAAGTCGCTGGTCAACTACGACAAGTACCAGGACTACATCGAGAAGTTCACCTCCAACTGGGACGTCGAGCGTATCGTCTTCATGGACAACCTCATCATCGGCACCGCCATGGCCGAGCTCACCGAGTTCCCCTCCATTCCCGTGAAGGTCACGCTCGACGAGTGGATCGAGATTTCGAAGTTCTACTCCACCCCCGGCAGCAGCACCTTCATCAACGGTGTGCTCGACAAGATCGTCGAGTCGCTCACGGCCGAGGGGCGTATCAGAAAATCGGGCCGCGGTTTGATCTGACGGGCCCTATGTTCCGCGTTGCGCTTCTTCTCGTGGCGGCCGTTTTTTGCGGTGCCTGCGGTTCTCCGTCCGCTTCGGTCAGGCCCAAGGGGCGCGTCATCGTTCTGACCGATTCGCTGCTTGCTGCCGGCGGCTGCGATACCGTGCGGCTGGGGCGTTTGCGTTCCGGCGAAATCGCCGTTTCGCGTCTGTGGTTCGAAAACCGTTCTTCCCGCCCGCTTGTCATCGTCGGTTACGAGCGGAGTTGCGGATGCACTTCCCTTGCGTTCGGTTCCGAGCCTTTCGTGCCCGGTGCCGCCCATGCCGTCGAACTCACTTTCGATTCGCGCGGCGAACGGGGCTGGCAGTTCAAACCCGTCGATCTGCGCTTCGCGCCCGACGGCCGCTTCCGGCTCTTCGTCGAGGTGGAGGTGGAGTAGTTCTTGCTTGGGAACCGCCCTCCGGACAGGGCTTTTGTATCCGTTCAAATTCAAACGTAGCATGAAGTTGCGCAAACAGATTTTCGACCTGGTCGACCGCGACCGGAAAGGCATGCGGTGGAGTCGCATTTATGATTGGTATATGCTTGCAATGATCGTTGCAAGCATCGTCCCGTTGATGTTCGTCGATGATTATCCGATATTCCGGATTCTTGAGACGGTCAGCGTCATTGCATTCGTGCTGGATTATGCGGGGCGCTGGTTTACCTCCGACATGCTGCTGGGGAAAGGACGGCTTTCCTTCTTGATTTATCCGTTCACGCCCATGGCCGTCATCGACTTGCTCTCGATCTTGCCCGGGCTGAATCTGATAAGTTCCCAATTCAAGCTGCTGCGCTTGACGAGGTTGCTGAAAATCGTGCGCGTCCTCAAAATCTTCCGTTATTCCGATAAGGTGGCTGTTTTTATGAAGGTCATGCACCGGGAGCGTCATGTTCTGCTTTCCGTATTGATGGTCGCGCTTTTCTATATTTTCATTACGGCGCTGGTGATGTTCAATGCCGAACCTCATGTGAACCCCGAAACCGGCGTCGCGACTTTCCGTTCGTTTTTCGATGCGCTCTATTGGTCGACGGTCACTCTGACTACGGTCGGTTACGGCGATCTCTGCCCCGTTACCGATGTCGGACGGGTCGTGTCTATGCTATCGTCTCTGTTCGGTGTCGCCATCATCGCCTTGCCTTCGGGTGTCATCACTGCCGGATATATGGACGAACTGCGTCGTTGGAAAGAGAGCGGGGAAGATCCGAACCGGGAATAGTTCGGGCGGAAGTGCGTCCGCCGTGGGCCGGCCGGATGTTTCGGTCGATCCTCACCGACGCGCCGCTGCCGTCGCCCGCAGGGCGGTGCAGGGTTTCGGCAAGGAGGTAACCGCAGGTGAGAGTCCTGTATCCCGGCTTCATGAAAGCAAAAAACCGTCCTCCGATAGAGAACGGTTTGAATTTTGGTGAACCCGCTGGGTGGTCGAACGTCGACCTCTTGGTCGATCCTCACCGACGCGCCGCTGCCGTCGCCCGCAGGGCGGTGCAGGGTTTCGGCAAGGAGGTAACCGCAGGTGAGAGCCCCGCATCCCGGCTTCATGAAAGCAAAAAACCGTCCTCCTAAGAGAACGGTTTGAATTTTGGTGAACCCGCTGGGGCTCGAACCCAGGACCCCAACATTAAAAGTGTTGTGCTCTACCTGCTGAGCTACGGATTCTCCGTGTGCCAATCGGGGCATGGCGCCCTTTTTGGTGGTGCAAATGTATGGATTATTTTTGTTTTACCAAAATAAAACGCCTATTTTTGTAGGCGTCAACCGCAAAATCAGTTTCTATAAATCATATCGTTTATGTGTAAAGCCTTGATTATCGGCGCGGGGGGTGTCGGGACGGTCGTCACGCAGAAGATCGCCGCCAATCCCGTCTTCACCGACGTGATGCTCGCCAGCCGCACCAAATCCAAATGCGATGCCGTGGCCGCCGCCATCGGCGGGGGACGGGTCAAGACCGCGCAGGTCGACGCCGACAGCGTCGCCGAGCTGTGCGAATTGTTCCGGGCGTTCAAGCCCGACATCGTCGTCAACGTCGCCCTGCCGTACCAGGACCTCACCATCATGGATGCCTGCCTCGAGTGCGGGTGCAACTACCTCGATACGGCCAACTACGAGCCCAAGGACGAGGCGCATTTCGAGTATTCGTGGCAGTGGGCCTATCAGGATCGTTTCAAGGCCGCCGGTCTCACGGCCATCCTCGGCTGCGGTTTCGACCCGGGCGTCACGGCCATCTTCACGGCCTATGCCGCCAAGCACCATTTCGACGAGATACATTACCTCGACATCGTCGACTGCAACGCCGGCAACCACGGCATGGCTTTCGCCACCAATTTCAATCCCGAAATCAATATCCGCGAGGTCACCCAGAAGGGTCGTTACTACGAGAACGGCAAGTGGGTCGTCACCGAGCCCCACGAGATACACCGGCCGCTGAACTATCCTGGCATCGGCGAGCGCGAATCCTACGTCATCTACCACGAGGAGCTGGAGTCGCTCGTCAAGAACTATCCCACCATCCGGCGCGCCCGTTTCTGGATGACTTTCGGCCAGGAGTACCTCACGCACCTGCGCGTCATTCAGAACATCGGCATGGCCCGCATCGACCCGATCATCTACAACGGCGTCGAGATCGTCCCCATTCAGTTCCTCAAGGCCGTGTTGCCCGATCCCAAGTCGTTGGGCGCCAATTACCACGGTCAGACCTCCATCGGCTGCCGCATCCGCGGCGTCAAGGACGGCAGGGAGCGCACCTACTATATCTATAACAACTGCGACCACGAGACCGCTTTCAAGGAGACCGGTACGCAGGCCGTCAGCTTCACCACCGGCGTCCCCGCCGCTCTGGGTGCCTCGATGTGGGCCAAGGGGCTTTGGCGCGGTGCCGGCGTCTTCAACGTCGAGGAGTTCGATCCCGATCCTTTCCTCGCCGAGCTCGGACCTCAGGGGCTTCCTTGGCACGAGTTGTTCGACGTCGACATCGAGGTCTGAGGACCTTGTCGCCCGTTTTGCAGCCCGCGGAAATTCCGCGGGCTGTTTTTGTTGTGGCTGGGCCTCGGCGGAACCATCCGCCGCAATCGGATTGCGGAATGCAGGTTGCGGCGGAACCCGATGTCGAACGTCGATAGCGGATAGCTCTTGCTTTTTTGCCCGGAAATGGCTATATTGCGGTTGAACTTCAAAACGAACGGATTATGGATGGTCGATTCTATCTGATGATGTCGCTGGCGGCAGTGTTGCTCGTCCTGGCGGCAGTCATTTTCTGCGGCAGGGGCGACTGGCTGATTGCGGGCTACAACACGGCGGGCCGAAAGGAAAAGGAGCAGTATCACATCGGCCGCCTGCGGTTGTTGGTGGGCCTGCTTTGTCTGTTCGTGACAGCCGTGCTGCTGCTCGACGGGGTGTACGGTCTGTCCGGGTTTTTCACCATCATTCTCTTGCCCGTCGTGTTGGCGGTCGTTGTGCTGGCCAATACCTGGGCAAAGAAGAGATGATCGTGTGCGGCGGCCGTAGTCCCGGTTGGCCGGGCTTCTGTTGATCCGACCGCGCCGGCGTTCGGCTTGTAGTGCCGGAACCCGATGCGTCGGCTTCGTCAGTTGTTCAGCGTCGGTGCTTGCAAAGCGTCGCTTCGGAAGAGGGTAGGCGCCGGCGGTTGCGGCCGGTACGTCCGAGGTGCGGTCTGTTCCCGGCAGCGGGGCGGAGCCGCATCCCCTTTTTGCGGTAGGCGCAGAGATGGGTATAAAAACTTATTTTCCGGCGTTTTTCTCTCCGGAGAGTCGTTTTTGCCGCTGTTTTTGTTAATTTTGCATGACTTTTTCCAAAATCCGAAAGACAGCATGATCGATTTCGCCAAGTTGCCCGCACCGTGTTACGTGCTCGACGAAACTTTGCTCGACCGCAACCTTGCCATCATCGACCGCGTGCGCCGCGAGTCGGGTGCCGAGATCATCGTGGCCCTCAAGGCGTGCGCCATGTGGTCGGTGTTTCCCGAGCTGGCGGCCCATTCCGACGGCGCCACGGCTTCGTCGGCCGCCGAGGCGCGGCTGGTCTTCGAGGAGTTCGGCCGGCCGGCCCATACCTACGCTCCCGTTTACAGCGACCGCGATTTCGACGAAATCATGCGTTGCAGCGATCATATCACCTTCAACTCCGTCGCTCAGTTCGAGCGTTTCGGCCAGCGGGCCCTTATCAACGGCATCTCCTGCGGGCTGCGGGTCAATCCCGGTTATTCGCCCGTCGGGACCGATCTCTATAATCCCTGCGTCGCCGGTTCGCGTTTGGGCATCGTGCCCGAGCAGCTGCCCGAGCTTCCCGCCGGGGTCGATGGATTGCACTTCCATGTTCTCTGCGAGTCGGGCCCCGAGCACCTGGCCAAGGCGCTCGATGCCATGGAGAAGCATTTCGGCCGTTTCCTCGACCGGATCGAGTGGCTCAACATGGGCGGCGGCCATCTGATGACGCGCGCCGGTTACGATACGGACGAGCTCATCCGCATCCTGAAGGAGTTCAAGGCCCGCCATCCCCGTTTGCGGCTCATTCTCGAACCGGGCAGCGCTTTCACATGGCGCACCGGTTATCTGGTCGCAACCGTCGAGGACGTCGTGCGGAACGGCGGCGTCAACACCGCCATGCTCGATGTGTCGTTCGCCTGCCACATGCCCGACTGCCTCGAAATGCCCTATAAACCCGCCATCGTCGGGGCCCGCGAGCCGGCCGACGGCGATAAGCGGTGGCGCATGGGCGGCGCCAGCTGCCTGGCCGGCGATTTCTGCGGCGACTGGGCTTTCGACCGCGACCCCGAACCGGGCGACCGCATCGTCTTCGAAGACATGATCCACTACACCATGGTCAAGACCACCATGTTCAACGGTGTACACCATCCTTCGATCGTCATCGTCCGCCGCGACGGCCGCATCGACACGATCCGTACGTTCGGCTACGAGGATTTCAAGAACCGCATGTCCTAAACCAAACTTCACAGATAAATGGAAAAGTTCACTCCCACTTCCTATACGCTCGAGTGCGTCGCATCCGGGCGGGAATTCGAGGACGAGGGCTGGGTGCTCGAAGACCGCACCTGCAAGACGCCTTCGCTCGTGCGCGCCCGATATGCCAAGAAGCAGCTGGAGCTCCGCTCCGACAAGTTCGGCCTCTACAAGTTCGCCGACTGGCTGCCCGTGCGCCGCATGCTCCAGGGGTCGTCCGCTCCCGTCACTTTCAAGAGCAAGGGGCTCGGCAAGCATCTCGGGCTCGAAAACCTCTGGATCACCTTCAACGGTTATTATCCCGCCGTCGGCGCTTCGATGACCACCTGTTCGTTCAAGGAGACCGAGGCCTATTCGGTCTGCGCCCGCGCTGCCGAGGACGAAAGCCGCGTGTTGGTCGTCGCTTCGGCCGGCAATACGGCCCGCGCTTTCGCCAAGGTCTGCTCCGACAACAACATCAGGTTGTTGTTGGCCGTACCCCATGACAACATCGGTGCGCTGTGGTTCGCCGAGCCGTTGAATCCCTGCGTCAAGCTTATTTCGTGCGAGAAGGGCGGCGATTATTTCGATGCAATCCACCTCTCCAACCTCGCGCTCAAGGCCAACGGGTTCTATGCCGAGGGCGGCGCCAAGAACATTGCCCGCCGCGACGGTATGGCCACGACGGTCCTTTCGGCCGTCACGACCATCGGCCGCATTCCCGACTACTATTTCCAGGCCGTCGGTTCCGGTACCGGCGCCATTGCCGCCTGGGAGGCCAACATGCGTCTGATCGAGGACGGACGCTTCGGTTCCAACACCATGAAGCTCATGGTTTCGCAGAATGCGCCGTTCGTGCCCATGTACGACGCTTGGCGGGCCGATTCGCGGCAGATGCTGCCGTACGACGACGACAAGGCGCGCCGCGATGCCGAGATCATCGATGCCAAGGTGCTTTCCAACCGCCGGCCGCCCTACGGTCTTGCCGGAGGACTTTACGACGCGCTGAAAGCTACGGGCGGCGATGTCTTCGTCGCCACCAACGCCCAAGCCCGCAAGGCCGGCAAGCTCTTCCGCGAGCTGGAGGGTGCCGACATCTATTCGGCCGCCGCTGTCGCCACGGCGTCGCTCATCAAGGCCGTAGCCGACGGCAAGGTGGAGAAGGACGCCACCGTCATGCTCAATATCACGGGCGGCGGCGAGGAGCTTTTCAAGCAGGACAAGGAGTTGTGGTATCTCAAGCCGAGCCTTGTTTTCCCGCTCGATCCGTCGGTCGACGAGGTGGTCGCCAAGGTCGAAGACCTTTTCAAGTGATGCTTCGTTCAACCGTGCGCAAGCTGCTCGTTGCCATTCTGTTCCTGTTGGCCGTTTCTCCGATTCGGGCGCAGGAGACCGCCGGCTTCGACTTCCGGGTCAACCGGTGGTTGCGCGCAGGCAAGGGGGCAGGTTATCCGCGTTATGCGCCGGAGCAGTTCCGCGAGATCGCCGACAACATCCTGGCCTATCAGAATGCCGACGGCGGTTGGCCCAAGAACGTGGATATGATGGCGCGGCTCGATCCCGATTCGGTCGTGCGGGCGCTTGCGCCGCGTTATCGCACCAGCACGATCGACAACTTCTCGGTCTATACGCAGGTCGCCTATCTGGCCGAGACCTATCGCGTTACCGGCGAAGCGCGCTATCGCGACGGTGCGCAGCGGGGCATCGAATATCTTCTGGCCGCTCAGTATCCCAACGGCGGGTGGCGCGGCTGGGACGTCGATGCCGTGACGTTCAACGACAATGTCATGGAGGGCGTGCTGTCGCTCTGGCTCGATATAATCTACGGCCACCCGCGCTATGCGTGGATCGGCGGGCAGCTCCGCGAGCGCATCCGCCGTTCGTGGGAAGCCGGTCTCGACCTGGTGCTTCGGTGCCAGTGGGTGCGCGACGGCGTACGGACCGTGTGGCCGCAGCAATGCGACCATGAAACCTTGCAGCCCGTCAAGGCGCGGTCCTACGAGTTGCCGAGCCTTTCGGCCGGCGAGAGCGCCGACATCGTGCTGCTTCTGATGCGCATCGCCGATCCGTCGCCCGAGGTCGTCGACGCCGTGAAAGCGGCCGTCGCATGGTACGACAAGACCAAGATCACGGGCAAGCGCATCGTGTGGCTCGACGTGCCCGAGGGTTTGCCCGAGGACCGTTCGGTCAAAAACGACCGGCTGATGGTCGACGATCCCGATGCCGGGCCCCTTTGGGCGCGCTTCTACGAGTTGGACGACGATACGTGGTTCCTTTGCACCCGGGCCGGCGTCAAGGTCTGTTCGCTCCGGGAGATGCCCGCCGAGCGCCGCGTGGGCTATCTGTGGTTCAGCGACTGGGGCACCGAGGTCCTCGACGCCTATCCCGCCTGGCTCGAAAGGGTAGGGCAGGGGAAAACTTGCGTGCGTTGAATTCTTTTCGGACATTCTTCTTTCGGCGATTCGTGACGAGGCTCGCAGCCGGACCTCTGCCCGATCGCCGTTTTTTGTCCTTCGTCGGGTCGAAGTATAGCTTCCGACGGAGGCGTTCAACTAACTTTCAATCAAACTTTAAGCAATGGAAAAATCTCTTCCGACGCCCGCTTCCTGCTGGCGGCGGTGGAATCGCAAAGGCTGGTCGGCTTTTGCGAGTCTGCACCGCAATGTAAGAATCGGAGTGCTCTCGGTGGGGATGTCGATCCTTCTGCTCGCGACGCAGGGCGCATCTGCACAGCATGCCGACACGACCGCGGTTCTTCGGGAACTGCGCATCCGCGAGGTCGGCATCTCGGGGAGCCGTCAGACTCCCGTGCGCACCGTCATGTCGCAAACCCCGCTTTTCGACCGGAAAGCGCAGGCCGCAGCGCCTTGTCAGACCCTCGAGGCCGCGCTGCGCAACGCTCCTTCGGTCGACATTCGCGAACGCGGGGGCAAGGGTACGCAGGCCGACATCTCCGTCCGCGGGGGCTCTTTCGACCAGACCATGGTACTTCTCAACGGCATCGACTTCACCGATGCCCGCACCGGACACCAGTCCCATTCGCTGCCCGTCGACATCGAGTGCATCTCGGGCGTCGAGCTCCTGGAGGGCATCCCGGGCGTGGGCGCCTACGCCGGTGCCGTCAATATCCGCACGGCGCCGCTCCTGCCGCAATATCTGCGTGTCGAGGGCGTCGGGGGCCAGTACGGCTATGCCTACGGCAGCCTTTCGGGTGCCGTGGCCAAGGAGCGCTTCTCCCTGCTGGGGGCCGCCTCCTACCGGCGCAGCGACGGCTACCGGCACAACACCGATTTCGATACCTACAATGTCTTCGTGCGGAGTTCCTGCGAGGCTCCGCGCGCCGGGTTCTTCGACTTCCAAGCCGGTTATCAGAACCGCGCTTTCGGTTCGAACGGATTCTATGGCGCCTACAACCCCGAGCAGTGGGAGCATACATCCACGGCCCTGGCTTCGTTGAGATGGCAGCATTCCGCCGGGCGTTTCGCGTGGGGTGCCTATGTCAGCTATCGCAAGAATTTCGACCGCTACGACTGGACCCGCGGCACGGTTCTGAACCGCCACAACACCGACAACGCCGGTGCCAAGGCATGGGTCGATTGCGACTGGGCCGGGGGTACCACGACGCTGGGCGGCGACTATGCGTTCAGCCACATCTACAGCACCAACCTGGGCGAATTGCTGGCGACACCCCACGGCGACTACCTCCGCGGCAAGTCGCGCCACACCGGCAACGTCTATCTGCGCCATTCCAAGCACTGGCGGCGCTTCGACGCGGCAGCTTCGGCCGGGGCAAGCCTCACGCCTTACGGTCCGGCCCTGCTGTGGAGTCTGGACGGAGGTTGCCAGCCCGCCGAGGGCCTGCGCGTCAGCGTCGGGGCTTCGCAGTCGATGCGGCTGCCTACGTTCACCGATCTCTACTATTCGTCGCCCGCACAGATCAACAACCTCGATCTCGTGCCCGAGAAGTCCGTCACCGTCCGTGCCGGCGCCCGTTATGCCAAGGGGCGCTGGAGCGCTTCGGCAACGGGTTACTATCGCGCCGGCCGCGACATCATCGACTGGGTGTGGCATCCCGACGACGACCCTGTGCCCGAGTGGCGCGGCAAATGGCACTCCGAGCAGACGAGCGAGCTGGACACCTACGGCGTCGAACTTACGGGCGGCTATGCTTCGTCCGAGGGTTTCCTGCGCCGTGCGACCTTGTCCTATGCCTGGATCACCACGGACCGCAGTTCCGAGCTCATCGCCAAAAGCGCCATGGACTTTCTGCGCCATAAGGCGGCGTTGGCCGTCGAGGTGCGCTTCCTGCGCCGCATGTCGCTGGCGCTCACGGCCTCCGTCGCCCATCGCAACGGCAGCTATACCCACTATCCCGTGTCCGGCGACGCGTCGGTGACCGAAACGCGCGATTTCAAGCCCTATTTTCTGCTCGACGCGCGGCTGGCCTGGGAAAAGGGCATCTGCCGGCTCTATGTCGACGGGATGAACGTCACCGACACCCGCTACTGCGACATGGGCGGCATTCCGCTGCCCGGGGCGTGGGTCACGGGAGGCGTGGTGCTGACCATCGGCAAACGTTGATCTTCCGCGGGCGCTTCGTTCGTCCGTTTCCGGCTGCATTCCGCCCGGTGCCGCAAGGCATCGGGCTTTTTTTGCGAGGGGACGGTTGGCATTCCGGGCGCAGCGAAGAATCTTTTTTTCTCCCGCAAAGCTCTCCTCTTTCCAAGCACCGCCGCATGGATGGCGGCGTTTCGCTCTGTCAGCCTGCCTGGTTGTTATTTCTCTAACGATTTGTTGTCCGTCTGCCGAAAAATCCCTACATTTGTATAGGAACGGAAAAATCAACAACACAATCATAATCATGGAACAGAGAATCGTAGAGTGCGTCCCCAATTTCAGCGAAGGACGCGACCGGGAGGTGATCCGGCGCATCACTTCGGCCATCGAGCGGTCGGGCGGCGTCCGCCTGCTCGACGTCGACCCCGGCGAAGCCACCAACCGCACCGTCGTCACCTTCGTCGGCAGCCCCGAAGCGGTCGTCGAAGCCGCTTTCCAGGGAGTGAAGCAGGCCGCCGAACTCATCGACATGCGCAAGCACAAGGGAGCCCATCCGCGCATGGGCGCCACCGACGTGCTGCCGTTGATCCCCATATCGGGCATCACGTTGGAGGAGTGCGCCGCCTTGTCGCGCGACCTGGCCAAGCGCATTGCCGAGGAGCTGCGCATTCCGACCTATTGCTACGAGGCCGCTGCTTTCAAGCCCGAACGCAAGAACCTGGCCGTCTGCCGGGCGGGCGAGTACGAGGCGCTGCCCGAGAAGCTGTCGCACGCCGATTCGGCCCCCGATTTCGGGGCCCGGCCCTACGACGACGGGGTGGCCCGCACGGGCGCTACGACCGTCGGGGCCCGCGATTTTCTGATCGCCGTCAATTTCAACCTCAATACCACCTCCACTCGCCGGGCCAATGCCATTGCGTTCGACGTGCGTGAAAAGGGCCGCCCCGTCCGCGAGGGCAATCCCATTACGGGCAAGATCGTGAAGGACGCCGCCGGCAATCCCGTCATGCAGCCCGGCACGCTCAGGGCGACCAAGGCCATCGGATGGTTCATCGAGGAGTACGGCATCGCGCAGGTCTCGATGAACATCACCGACATCGCCGTCACGCCCCTGCATGTCGCTTTCGACGAGGTGTGCCGCAAGGCCGATGCCCGCGGCGTGCGGGTCACCGGCACCGAGATCGTCGGGCTCGTGCCCAAACGGGCGCTCGTCGAGGCCGGCAAGTATTTTTTGCGAAAACAGCACCGTTCGACCGGCATCGCCGAGGAGGAGATCGTCCGCATGGCCGTCAAGTCGATGGGCTTGGACGATCTGAAGCCTTTCGTGCCCCAAGAGAAGGTGATCGAATACCTGCTGGACGCCGAGTCCGGCGGCAAGCGGCTTGTCGACATGACCTGCAAGGCGTTCGCCGCCGAAACGGCCAGCGAGTCGCCCGCTCCGGGCGGCGGGTCGATTGCGGCTTACATGGGAGCCTTGGGCGCTGCGCTCGGCACGATGGTGGCCAACCTCTCGTCGCACAAGGCCGGGTGGGACGACCGCTGGGAGGAGTTTTCCGACTGGGCCGACCGGGGGCAGATTCTCCTCTCCGAGCTGTTGCATCTGGTCGACGAGGATACGGCGGCATTCAACCGCATCATGGCCGTTTTCGCCATGCCCAAGTCTACCGACGAGGAGAAGGCCGCCCGCAGCGAGGCCTTGCAGGCCGCGACGCTTTACGCCACGCAGGTTCCCCTGCGTACGATGAAGGCCGCTTCGAAGGTGTTCGACATCGTGGAAGCCATGGCTGCCGAGGGCAACCCCAATTCGGTTTCCGACGCCGGTGTCGGCGCGTTGGCCGCGCGCAGCGCCGTGCTGGGTGCCTGTCTCAACGTGAAGATCAACGCCGCAGGGCTCAAGGACCGCGCTGCGGCCGATGCCCTCGTTGCCGAAGCCGAAGCGTTGGCCGCCGAAGCCCGGCGGCGCGAAAAGGAGGTTTTGGCCCTTGTCGAATCGAAAATACAATAAGCATATGACTTTGCAGGAGTTTCAAGCCGATATTCGCGCCGGCATTCCCGACAGGCTGCCGGCCGTGAAACCTTACGACAAACAGATCAACCATGCCCCGCGCCGCAAGGAGATTCTGACGCCCGAGGAACGGGTGCTGGCCTTGAAGAATGCCTTGCGCTACTTCCCGGAGAAGCATCATGCCGTTCTGATCCGGGAGTTCGCCGAGGAGTTGCGCAAGTACGGCCGCATCTACATGTACCGCCTGCGCCCGGACTACGAGATGTATGCCCGGCCCATCGACGAGTATCCGGCCCGCTGCCGGCAGGCCGCGGCCATCATGATGATGATCCAGAACAACCTCGACAAGGCTGTGGCGCAGCATCCCCACGAACTGATCACCTACGGCGGCAACGGCGCCGTGTTCCAGAACTGGGCGCAGTACCGGCTGACGATGAAATACCTGTCGGAGATGACCGACCGGCAGACGCTGGTGATGTATTCGGGGCATCCGCTCGGACTCTTCCCGTCGCACCCCGATGCGCCGCGCGTGGTCGTGACCAACGGCATGGTGATTCCCAACTACTCGAAACCCGACGACTGGGAGCGCATGAACGCCCTCGGTGTTTCGCAATACGGGCAGATGACCGCCGGATCGTACATGTACATCGGGCCGCAGGGCATCGTCCACGGTACGACCATCACGGTGTTGAACGCCGCCCGCAAGCGTTTCACGAACGGCCGCAGCGACACGCGCGGCATGCTGTTCGTCTCGTCGGGTCTCGGCGGCATGTCGGGCGCCCAGCCCAAGGCGGGCAACATCTCGGGCGTCGTGTCGGTGATCGCCGAGATCAACCCCAAGGCCGCCGCCAAGCGCCACGAGCAGGGGTGGATCGACGAACTCCACGAGTCGCTGGACGAGCTGATGCCGCGCATCCGTCGGGCTGTCAGCGAAAAAGAGGTCGTCTCGCTGGCCTATGTCGGCAACGTCGTCGACCTTTGGGAGCGGCTCGCTGAGGAGGAGATCGCCGTCGACCTCGGTTCCGACCAGACGTCGCTCCACAACCCTTGGGCAGGCGGTTATTATCCTGTCGGGCTGAGCTACGAGGCTTCCAACAAGATGATGGCCGAGGAGCCTGCCCGCTTCCGCGAGTGCGTGCAGGAGTCGCTGCGCCGGCAGGCCGACGCCATCAACAAGCTCACGGCGCGCGACATGTACTTTTTCGACTACGGCAACGCCTTTCTGTTGGAGGCCTCGCGCGCCGGTGCCGCCGTGGTGGGCGAGGGCGGACGCTTCCGCTATCCCTCCTACGTGCAGGACATCATGGGCCCCATGTTCTTCGACTACGGGTTCGGCCCGTTCCGCTGGGTCTGCACCTCCGGCAAGCCCGAGGACCTGGAGCTGACCGACCGGCTCGCCGCCGAAGTTCTGGAGGAGATACGCCGCACGGCCCCCGACGAGATCAAGGGCCAGCTCGACGACAACATCCATTGGATCCGCGAGGCCGGGCGGAACCGCCTCGTCGTCGGTTCGCAGGCCCGCATCCTCTATGCCGACTGCGAGGGCCGCACCAAAATAGCGTTGGCTTTCAACCGGGCCATCGCCGACGGACGCCTTTCGGCCCCCGTGGTCCTGGGCCGCGACCACCACGACGTCTCGGGCACCGATTCGCCTTACCGCGAGACGTCGAACATCTGCGACGGTTCGTCGCGAACGGCCGACATGGCCGTGCAGAACGTCATCGGCGATTCGTTCCGCGGTGCTACGTGGGTTTCGATCCACAACGGCGGCGGCGTGGGCTGGGGCGAGGTCATCAACGGCGGTTTCGGCATGGTGATCGACGGTTCGGAGGATTCCGACCGCCGCATCCGCGAGATGCTCTTCTGGGATGTCAACAACGGCATCGCACGCCGCGGCTGGGCCCGCAACGAAGGGGCGCTCGCGGCCATCCGCCGCGAGATGGCACGTACGCCCGGCCTGCAGGTCACGCTGCCCAGCCAGGCCGACGAGAACCTGATACGCAACATATTGAATGAATAACGTTTAACATCCGCAATCTCACATGGAACTTCACCATATTTCCGCCGAGCATCTTTCGATCGGCCGGGTTCGCGAAATCCTCGAAAAACACCTGCGCCTGGCGCTCTCCGACGACGCCCGCCGGCGCATCGTCCGCTGCCGCGAATACCTCGACCGCAAGATGGAGAATCCCGAGCGTCCTGTCTACGGCATCACTACGGGCTTCGGTTCGCTGTGCAACATTTCGGTCGGGAGCGACGACCTGGCGCAGTTGCAGAAGAACCTCGTCATGTCGCACGCCTGCGGCACGGGCGGGCGCGTGCCCGCCGACATCGTGCGGTTGATTCTGCTGCTGAAAATCCAGTCGCTCTCCTACGGCCATTCGGGCGTTCAGCTCGCCACGGTCGAGCGGCTGGTCGATTTCTTCAACAACGACATCCTGCCCGTCATCTACCAGCAGGGTTCGCTCGGCGCTTCGGGCGATCTGGCGCCGCTGGCCCACATGAGCCTGCCGCTGCTGGGGCTCGGCAAGGTCGTGTTCCGGGGCGAGGAGCGCGATTCCGCCGAGGTGTTGGCCGAAATGGGGTGGCAGCCCGTCGAGTTGCAGTCGAAAGAGGGGCTCGCACTGCTCAACGGCACGCAGTTCATGGCCGCCTATGGCGTGTGGTCGGTTATCGAGGCGCGCAGGCTGAGCGAGTGGGCCGATGCGGTCGGCGCCTTGTCGCTCGACGCTTTCGACGGCCGGATCGAGCCTTTCTGCGACGAGGTGCACCTGGTCCGCGCCCACAAGGGGCAGCTGGCCACGGCCCGCAACTTCCGCCGTCTGCTGGAGGGCAGCGAGATGATCGCCCGCGAGAAACAGCATGTGCAGGACCCCTATTCGTTCCGTTGCATCCCGCAGGTGCACGGCGCTTCGAAGGATACGATCGACTACGTGGAAAGCGTCCTCACCACCGAGATCAACTCTGCGACCGACAATCCGACCGTCTTCCCCGACGAAGACACGGTCGTCTCGGCCGGCAATTTCCACGGCCAGCCCATCGCTCTGGCCATGGATTTCCTGGCCATCGCTGTGGCCGAGCTGGGCAATATCTCCGAGCGGCGCATCTACAAGTTGATTTCCGGTACGCGCGGCCTGCCCAGTTTCCTGGTGGCCAAGCCGGGGCTCAACAGCGGCTTCATGATCCCGCAGTATGCCGCCGCCTCGATCGTCAGCCAGTCGAAAGGGCTCTGCATGCCCGCGTCGGTCGATTCGATTCCCTCGTCGCAGGGGCAGGAGGACCACGTCAGCATGGGTTCCAATGCCGCCACCAAACTCTACCGCGTCGTGGGCAACACGCGCCGCGTGCTGGCCATCGAGCTTTTCAACGCCGCGCAGGCGTTCGAGTTCCGGCGCCCGCTCCGTACGTCGCCCCTGCTCGAACGTCTCTTGGCCGACTACCGCCAGAAGGTGCCTTTCATCATCGACGATACGGTGATGTATCCCCATATCGAATCTTCGGTCGAATTCTTGAGTCATGAAACTGCTTGTTAGAAACATCGGCAGGATCGTCGGCATCCGGCCCGCCGGGTGTCTGCGTCTCTGCGGCGAGGAGATGTCGCGGCTGGAGACGCTCGACGAGGCTTGGCTGCTGGCCGACGAGGGGCGCATCGCCGCGTTCGGCCGCATGTCCGATTGTCCCTCCGGCGACGGGGCGCAGGTCGTCGATGCCGGCGGCGGCATGCTCTTTCCGTCGTTCTGCGATTCGCACACCCACCTGGTCTATGCCGGAAGCCGCGAGCAGGAGTTTCTGGACAAGATCGCCGGGCTGAGCTACGAGGAGATCGCCAAACGCGGCGGCGGCATTCTCAACTCGGCCGACCGCCTGCACGCGACCTCCGAGGAGGAGCTTTACAGCCAGGCCATGGCCCGCGTGCGCGAAATCATCCGCATGGGCACCGGCTGCGTGGAGATCAAGAGCGGTTACGGTCTTTCGACCGAAGACGAGCTGAAAATGTTGCGCGTCATCCGGCGTATCCGTGAGACGGCGCCTTTGGCCGTGCGCGCTACTTTCCTCGGGGCGCATGCCGTGGCCCGGGCCTACGTCGGGCGGCAGAAGGAGTACGTCGACCTGGTTTGCAACGAGATGTTGCCGGCCGTGGCGCGCGAGGGGCTGGCCGATTTCGTCGATGTCTTCTGCGACGAGGGCTTCTTCACGGTCGACGAAACGGTCCGCATCATCGAAGCAGGCCGCAGTCTGGGCCTGCGGGCCAAGATCCACGCCAACGAGTTGGCCGTGTCGGGCGGCGTGCAGGCGGGCGTGGCCCATGGCGCATTGTCGGTCGACCACCTTGAGCGCATGGGCGCTGAGGAGATCGAGGCCCTGCGCGGTTCGGCCACCATGCCCACTTTGCTGCCCGGCGCCGCGTTCTTCCTCGGCATGAGCTATCCGCCGGCCCGCGACATGATCCGGGCCGGGCTGGGCGTCGCCCTGGCATCGGACTACAACCCCGGTTCTTCGCCTTCGGGCAACATGCGCATGGTCGTCTCGCTGGCCTCGATCCGCATGAAGATGACTCCTGCCGAAGCGCTCAACGCCGCCACGCTCAACAGCGCCTATGCCATGGGGCTGAGCGACGAATACGGTTCGATCACCCGCGGCAAGGCCGCCAACTTCTTCCTCACCGACCCGATGCCGTCGGTCGAGTTCTTCTCCTATGCCTACCAGACCCCGCTGATCCGGCGGGTGTTCCTGCGCGGCGGGGAGTATGCGGAGTAGCCGCACATGCAGTCTGGCGGCACGGGATTTCCGGTCCGGTTCGCGATGTCCGGCCGTCCTCGGGCGCCGCATTCCGTAGACGGATTACCGGAATTGCTACCATTGTTACCGGAACGGCGCCCGGTGCGCTGAAAAAGGCGGCTTTCATGTTACATTTGCACTGCACAACCCTTGTTCAGCTATGAATCCGATCGAGCATTTCGAGCATGTTTTCGAGTACAACGAACTGATGGGCGTCGAGACGCTCCATCCGCTGGTCTCGGTCATCGACCTGTCGCAGGCCCGCATGATCCGCCGCTACCGTCACACGTTCGGTTTCTATGCCTTGTTCCTCAAGGACGTGAAGTGCGGCAATATGATCTACGGCCGCCAGTATTACGACTACCAGGAGGGCACCATCGTCAGCATCGCGCCCGGGCAGGTGGCGGGCGTGGAGGACAACGGCGAGCTGTTCCAGCCCAAGGGATGGGCGCTCGTCTTCCATCCCGATCTGATCCGCGGAACGTCGCTCGGGCGCAACATGCGCAACTATTCGTTCTTTTCCTACGAGGCCAACGAGGCGCTCCACCTCTCGGAGCAGGAGCGGGAGATCGTCATCGACTGCCTGCACAAGATACGCACCGAGACCGAGCACGCCGTCGACAAGCACACCCAGCGGCTCATAACGGCCAACATCGAGCTGCTGCTCGATTATTGCGTGCGCTTCTACGAAAGGCAGTTCATCACGCGCGGGTGTGTCAACAGCGACGTTCTGATCCGTTTCGAACGTCTGCTCGACGACTATTTCGCCTCGGAGAAGCCCCGGACCGAGGGCCTGCCATCGGTGAAATACTGCGCCGGGCAGCTTCATCTGTCGGCCAACTATTTCGGCGATCTCATCAAGAAGGAGACGGGCCGCACGGCGCAGGAGCATATCCAGTCGAAATTGATCGACATGGCCAAGGAGCGGATTTTCGATGCCCGCAAGTCGGTGAGCGAGGTCGCCTACGAATTGGGATTCAAATATCCGCAGCATTTCTCGCGTCTTTTCAAAAAGGCGACGGGACTTACGCCCAAAGAGTACAGGAAGCCCGACTGACCGGCATGGCCGTTACGAAAAAGGAGGTTTTCAGCCACGATGCTGAAAACCTCCTTTTGCTTGCAGGGCTGCGCTGCGGTCAGAGCGCAGGTCCGTCGAATTTCGCCGACACCTGCCGGAGGTGTTCGACGATCGGGAGGTGCTGCGGACAGCTCTTTTCGCATTTGCAGCAGGCGATGCACTCCGAAGCGCGGCCGTGCGTCTGGGTCAGGTTGGCGTAGTAGACCTCCTGCACGGCGAAGCCTTTGTTGAGCGACTGCGTCACGTTGTTGTACAGCGCGAAATACTCCGGTATGGCGATCTTTTTCGGGCATCCGTCCACACAATAGCGGCAGGCGGTGCAGGGGATGGCGATCGAGCGGTTGATGATGCCGACGGCCGTTTCCACCGTGGCCCGTTCTTCGGCGTCCAGCGGTTTGAAATCCTGCATGTAGGAGATGTTGTCCTCCAGCTGCTCCATCGTCGACATGCCGCTCAGCACCATCATCACTCCCTCCAGTCCGGCCGCGTAGCGGATGGCCCACGAGGCGGGCGAGAGGTCGGGCCGGTGCGTGCGGAAGAGACGTTCGGCCTCCTCGGGCAGTCGGGCCAGCGTTCCGCCCTTGACGGGTTCCATCACCACGATCGGTTTGCCGTGGCGGCGCGCCGTTTCGTAGCATTTGCGCGACTGGATGCTCTCGTCGTCCCAGTCCATGTAGTTGATCTGCAGCTGCACGAACTCCGTTTCGGGGTGGGCCGTCAGGATTTCGTCCAGCAGTTCGGCGCTGTCGTGGAACGAGAAGCCCACATGGCGGATCTTGCCTTCGGCTTTCATGCGGGCAGCGAAAGCGAAACTGCCGAACTGCTCGACCTTGCGGTAGTTCGAGACATTGAGGTTGTGCAGCAGGTAGTAGTCGAAATAGCCGACGCCGCACTTCTCCAGCTGTTCGGCGAAGATGCGTTCCTGGTCGCCCTCGGCCTTGAGAAACATCGTAGGCAGCTTGGACGCCAGCGTGAAGGAGTCGCGGCGGTGACGCTCGACCAGCGTGCGGCGCATGATCTTCTCGCTCTCGAATTCGTGATACATGTAGGCCGTGTCGAAGTAGGTGAACCCGCGTTCCAGGAAGGTGTCGACCATCCGTTCGACTTGCGCGATGTCTACTTTCGTGAAGTCTTCCGGGTCGGTGAGCGGCAGGCGCATGCACCCGAACCCCAGTTTCTTGGCCGGCATCATCTCGCGTATCGGTTGCGGGTCATGACTCCGATGATCGCCCGGCCGCCGAATATTTGCAGCAGCATGCCCGGTACGCCCAGTCGGAAATCCTGCATGGCGGTGCTGAGATCGCCGGCAAGCGCCCATTCGCACAGCATGCCGATCGTCTGGTAGATCAGCACGACTCCGGCCAGCAGCAGGAGCGATACCCGGCGGAAGCGGGCGGCGGTCCATCCGGCGACAAGGGCCAACACCGCCGATTTGAGCAGAATGGCGGGAAGCAGGGCGGGTGCCGGCATGCCGAACAGCAGCGCATTGGCTGCGGGCGATGCCACGGCGGTCAGCAGACCTGCGCGCCAGCCGTATTTGTAGGCCGCTACAAGCGTAAGGAAGTAGATCGGCAGCCACGTCGGGCCGCCCATGCGGAGCGTGTGGCACAACTGCGGCAGGGCGATGTTGCCCAGCACGAACAGGAGCGCGACCAGATAGGTTTTGGCTTCGCCGAATTCCAGCGTACGGAATTTTGCGGTCAGTGTTTGCATTCGGTTCCCAATTTATTAAGTTGCTTATTATTCGTGAGTATGTTTCTTTCTGGTAATTATCGGGTTATGGAGTGTCGTCCGCATCAGAACCTCAAGTCGATGCCGCCCAGCACCGTGGCTTTGGGCATCGGATAGCCGGCGTTGATTTCGTAGCGTTGGGCCAGCAGGTTTTCGCCCCGCACAAAGATACTCACAATCTTGCAGACGCGGAAACTGCCGCGCAGGTTCCACAGCACGAAACGCTCCTGTTTCTCGGCGCCGTTGCCGTTCACCTTCACTTCGGTGTAGAGTCCGTCGACGTATTGCACGCCCGTCGATACGTTCCAGCGCCCCTTGACGAAGGAGGCCCCGGCGTAGAGTTTGTGTTCGGGCGACGCCAGCACGGGATACTTCATGTGCAGATAGCTGTAGTTGGCGTTGAGCGACCAGGCCGGCGATATGCGCCAGCCCGCCTGCACTTCGACTCCGGCGTTGGCGATGCGTCCCGTGTTGATGTTCTTGGGGCGGCCGTCGACGGGAATGCGCATGATGAGGTTTTCGCCGTCGATGTAGAACAGGTTGATTCCGTAGCTGACGCGCCCCTCCGACAGCCGCTGCGACCAGGCGATTTCGTAGTTCCACAGCCGTTCGGGTTTCAGATCGGGGTTCTGCGGCGGAAACATGTACATTTCGCGGATGGTGGGGTAGCGGAAGCCTTTGGAGACCGAGAGCTTCAGTTCGGCGTTCGGCGAGGGCAGCAGCGAGAGCCCTGCCTGCGGCACCCATTGCGATCCGGCGTGCGAATGGCGGTCGTAGCGTATGCCCGCATCCACAACCAGCCACGACGCGAGGGTTTGGCGCAAATCGAGGTATACGGACGCTTCGTGCTGGATTTTGTCGGCCAGCATGGTGCGCTCCGAGCCGTCGAGCGGGCGGTTCCAGGCCCGGCCGCCGAACCGGAACCAGTCGACGCCGAGCGTCAGGCGGTTGCCTTCGAAAAGCCGGGCGCTCTGGTACCACGAGATGCCGAGCATGTCGTCGCGCGAGTGGAACCGGTAGTCGAGGGGCGCTTCGCCGGGTGCATGGCCGTCGTCGATCTTGTGGCGGCCCCAGTTGTAGAAGAAGCTCAGCGCACCCGAGGTCCTGCCGTAGTCGTTTTGCAGCGCAAGCGAGGTCATGCCGCGCATGATGTGCGAATCGTTGTCGATAACGGGGTCGGCGATGCTGCCCGGATTCGATGCGTTGAAGCGCGTGATGTTGACGTCGGCATAGATCTCCCAAGCCTTGCCGAGCTGGCAGCCCAGCTTGGCATAGCCGCCGTATTGCCCGAATCCCATGCGGGGACGGTGGCCGTCGGTACGGTTGTACGAACCGCTCACCACGCTGGTGAAGCGGCCGGCCTTGACGCGGTTGGTGAGTTCGGTCTGCAGCGTGTTGTAGGAGCCGTAGGCGGCGTGGAGCGCCGTTTCGACTCCCTCTTGCCGCATCTTGCGGGTGACGATGTTGATGACGCCGCCCATGGCGTTGGAGCCGTAGAGCACCGATGCCGGACCGCGCAGCACTTCGACGCGCTCGGCCAGCATCGACTGGTAGGCGTCGGCAATGGGGTGGCCCATCAGTCCCATGTACTGCGGATGGCCGTCGATCAGCACCATAAGCCCGGTGGTGGGCAGTCCGGCCTGGGGCGCTCCGCCTATGCCGCGCAGCGAGAGCTGGCCTGCCGCGCCCGTCGCCACGCTGTAGCCCATGATGCCGCGGCCGGTGGCGAAGAGTCCCGGCACCTGTTCGGTCAGCAGGGGCAGCAGCGATTGTTCATGTCGCTGTTCGATCTGCCGGCGGTCGACCGTCGATACGGTCATCGGCAGGTGGCGGATGTCGGCGCGGTAGCGGGTGCCCGTGACAACGACGCTGTCGATGGGATGCGTCTGCTGGTCGGTCTCGGCTGCGGATGTTTCGGCAGGCAGGGAAGCCCGGGCCGTAAGCGTCAGCAACAGGGCTGCGGCAAGAAGGGATCGTTTCATGAATTATTCCGTATGAAGTTGCGTATCGGTTCCAGGCACTCTTCGGCCGTGCGGCAGTCGAGACAGAGCGTTTCGACCGGACAGCGGCCCGTGCGGGCGCGGTTGACGATCTGCGGCACTTCGAGGGCGCATTCCACCTCCACGCCATGCCGTGCAAAGAGTTCCAGCGCAGCCGTGCTGGCAACGTCGGTGTAGACTTCCTCCACGCTGCCCAGAATCATCAGCGCGGCGGCTCCCTTGCCCACTACCTTGTCGGCCACGAAGGCTCCGCGCAGCAGCTCCGGTTCTTCGGTCAGCAGCCGGTAGAGGTCCTTGACGCCCCGTTCGTTGAACGTGCGTGTCTGTTCGCCGTTGCGGATGACGCAGGAGCACCGTTCGGCATGGAGACGGTCGATGAGCCGTTGCCGTTCGGCCCGATTCAGCGGGGCAGCCATCTTAGCGCCGGCCGATGTTGTTCAACCATGCGTCGATTGCGGGTGCCGCCTGGCCGGCCGCGCTTCCGCGCACGGCGAGCCCTTCGGTGACCGTTGCTGCAGGGCAGAGCTTGCGCAGATCGTCGACGGTGCGGCCCATGCGGCTGCCTTCGTGGGTCATGAAGGGGGCCAGCGTCTTGCCCGAGAGGTCGCACGCTTCGAGGAAAGTGGCGACGGGCGGCGCGATGGCGGCCCACCAGCAGGGCGATCCTATGTAGAGGGTGTCGTAAGCGGAAAGGTCGGGAATCGGGGTGGAGATGGCGGGACGTACGCCGGCGGCGATCTCTTTTTTCGCCTGTTCGACGCAGGCCCGGTATTCGGCCGGATAGGGTGTTTCGGGGACGATTTCCAGCAGGTCGGCTCCCGCAGCGCGGGCGATCTGCCGGGCCACGGTGCGCGTGTTGCCGCTGTGGGTGAAATAGACGACCAGTGCCTTGGAGCCGGACGAAGGTTGCGCTCCGGCGGTTTCGGGGACAGTTGCCAGGGCGGCGAAAGCCATCAGGTAAGCAAGGGTTTTCATTTTGCGTTTCGTTTTCTGTTTGCAGGGACAAAGATACGTGCTCCGGTGCGGTGCGTGCCTATCCGGATTACCGGATTCGCAACCGTTTTCGCCGGTCAGTAGCCGAATCGTCCGGCGGCCCGGCGCATGGCTTCCACGATGCCGATGCCGAACGGGCAGCGGTTTTCGCAGGCGCCGCACGCAACGCATTCGGACGCGTGGTGCGTCAGTCCCCGGTAGTGTTCGCGCACCGTTTCGGGAATCGGGCCGTCGTCGGGGCAGAGGTTGCGGAACTTGTTGACCGCGGCGATGTCGACTCCGGCCGTGCAGGGAGCACAATGGCCGCCGTACATGCAATGACCGTGCCAGGTGAATTTTTCGAGCCCGGAAATAGCTGTCGCATAGTCCTTTTCGGCTGCCGTGGCGGAGCACCACGCTACGGCGGCCTCCGTCTCCCGGCGCAGTTTGCCGCACATGCGCAGAGCAGCAGGGCGGCGAGGATACGGATGTTTTTCATGGACAATGCGATTTTGGGTGTTTTTCAGCCGTGGCGGCGCAGTCCCGGGTCTCTCCGGATATGCTGCCGCCCCGCCGATTCCGCACAAAGATAGGACTTTCCGGCTGCGGAGCGAATGTCCGTGCGGCAGAAACCGTAAAAAGGGTAGCGGATTCCGGAATCCGTATCGGTCGGCGGCAAAAAGAAACGGCAACCTTCCGGCTGCCGCTTCTCTGTGGGTTATTCGAGGATCAACGATTCGGTTCGCAGTTTCGGTACATGGTGTGTGCCCTGCTCGTCGCGGTAATAGGCATGGCTTTCGTTTTCGCCGATTTCATCGAGCTCGATCCGTTCGATGCCCCGGCCGACGGCGAGGATCAGCAGCGGGTCGTAGGGCAGATCGAACTCGCGCCGGATCGCTTCCTTGTCGAAAGCCCCGATGCAGATGCCGTTGAGCCCCATCTCGACAGCCCGCAGCAGCATGCTCTGCGCCGAAATGCCCAGGTCGATGTCGACATAGCGGCTCTCTTCGACCGTTGAGCAGATGATGATGAACGCATTGGGCTCCGTGCCCGGCAGCGGCAGCCGCATCTCCGGCAGAGCGCCGCCCAGGCGGATGTGTCCGAGCACTTTGGATGCTTCGGCGGCCAGCACGGGCCGGAATCGCAGCACCTGTTGGTTGCGGGCCGAGGGGATGCGGGCGTTTACACCGATGATGCTGCGCAGTTGGTCTTCCCGCACTGCGAAACGGGCGTCGTAGCCGCGGTGGCTGCGGTTTTTCAGCAGAAGTTGTTCGAGCGTTCTTGCCGGACGCCGGGTGTCGCGGCGGTTCGGGCGCGTGAAGTATTCTTCCATCTTGCGTCCCAGATAGTTGTCTGCCATGTTTCACGGATTACGGACAGGACAAAGATACTTCGTTCCGGCTCAATTCTGCAATAAAATTTCCAAAATCCGGCCTTGTGCCGCTTTTTTGCCTGCTTAGTCGCTCCGCGGGTCCGCCGCAATACGGCCCATGTTGGCTAATTGCGGCAAAAAAAGGCGGCGACCCCTAAGGAATCGCCGCTTGACAAAAACGGGGCGTTGCGGATTACTGCTTCGACTCCTTGTCGGCTTCAGCGTCGAGACGGCTCAAGGCGAAAGCATAGGCGCCCACCGAAATGGCCTTGCTGGCGCCGAGTTTCGAGATCGTCACGCCGATGCGTTTCTGCGGGTCGTAGGCCACGTAGCGGTCCGTTCCATAGACTTGTAGCGGCCGCATCTCGCCCTTGGCGAATGCCTTGAACTCTTCATCGTTGTCCAGATCGTAGACTTTCATCTGCACGCGGTCGAGTTCTTCGCCCTTGACGGTGTGCATCTTCGCACGCAACTCCCGGAGCAGCGCCGGCATGATGTATTTGCGCGCCGCCGTGATCCCGCCGCCAATGACGATCAGACCATCGGTGAGGGTTACGGCCGCGGCCATGGCGTCGCCGGCTATTTCGCCCAGTTCGGCAAATGCCTGCTGCGCCGCCTCCCGGTTGCCCTCGCGCATGCCGTCCGCTATCTCGCATATCTCTTTCGGTTCGTACGAGTGGCCCGTATCGCCGGAGAGTTCGGCGTATACCCGTTTCACAGCACGCACGGCCACGCCCTCCTCGACGATTACGCCGGGCATCTTCTTGTGGCGCAGGCAGAAAGTCTCCACGCACGAGTTGTCGCCCCGGTTCAGCCGGTTGTCCACCACCATGCCGATGCCGAAGCCCGTGCCAAACGTGTAGCCCAAAAGATTCTTGTAGCGCTTCGGACTGCCGAGTGCCTCGAGCCGGGCGTTCACTTCGGGCAGTGCGCCGCCCAGCGCTTCGCCATAGGCGAACAGGTCGCCGTCATTGTTGATGAACACCGGGATGCCGAATTGATACTCCAGGAAAGGTCCCAGCGCCACACCGTCGCGGAACGACGGGAAGTTGGGCAGATAGCCGCCGATGATGCCGTTGGGGTAGTCGGCCGGGCCCGGGAAAGCGAAGCTGATGGCCACGGGCTTCTCCGCCAGCCGGTCGATGATCTGGCGGAAGCCTCCCACCATCGTCGAGAGGCAGAGGTCCAGGTCGTGGGCGTTCGACGGCATGGTGATCGGTTCCACAATGAATTTGTTGGCCTGCATGGCCCCGAACACGAAATTCGTGCCGCCTGCATCGAGCGTGATGACTATGCGGTTGTCGAATTTATACATTTTGGGTTGGTTGTTTGTTGGTTTTTCAGTCGGTTCCTTCGGGAAAGGTTATTTTTTCGTTGCAAGATACGAAGTTACCGCCAATATTCCAAGGTCAGGCCCGCTTTCTTCCCTCAAAGAGGCGGAGCCGAAATCCCGTTTTCAGCGGATAACGGCATGTTGCGAGTTTATGACTTTAGATGACGGCTTGTCGTTGTCGCTGCCGTTTCGGGCATACGAATAAACTTTCCCCGCCTCGTTTTTTGCAGAACCGTACAAAAGAAGAAACACTGCAATTTGTTGTTTTGCAGTGTTTCTCTCGATTTTTTGCGGTGCGTAGGGGACTCGAACCCCTGACCCCGTGCGTGACAGGCACGTATTCTAACCAGCTGAACTAACGCACCGTTTGCTGATTGCGAATGCAAAGGTAGTACAAATTTTCATAACTCCAAACAAATTCGGCCTTTTTTGAAGAAAGAAAATTGCACGCTTCCGTAACTCCTTAATTGCCAGAACTCCGGATAAGCGGAAAAATCCATTTTCTTCGAGTGTTCGAAGATGAATATTCCCTCCGGGCGCAGCAATCCGCTGCCGAGCACCTGTTCGACGACCCGTTCGCTGCCCTCCAGATCGTAGGGAGCGTCGGAAAAAATGATGTCGAACTGCTTGGCGCAACTCTTCAGATAGAGAAAAACATTCGCCTTGACCGGATAGAAGCGTTCGATGCCGAGCTGGGCGGCCGTCTGCCGGATGAAATTGTGGTGCACCGGATTGATCTCCACCGATGTGACGCTCCGGGCGCCGCGGGATGCGAATTCGTAGCTGATCGATCCCGTGCCGGCAAAAAGGTCGAGTACGTCGCATTCCTCGAAATCCACCAGGTTGTCCAGCACGTTGAACAGATTCTCTTTGGCGAAATCCGTTGTTGGACGCGCCCGCAGGTTGCGGGGCGGGTTGATGGCCCGGCCCTTGTATTTGCCGCTTATGATTCGCATATCACTTTCTTGAATCGGCTGCCGATCAGTTTGCGCATCTTCTTGGCATCAGCGCCGCTCAGCAGCAGGCGCATCTCCTCGAGCGGAAATGCCCGGCCAAGCCGGTCGACCAGATAGCGGATGTCCGCTTCGCTGGCAGCCGGAATGGTTTCGGCCATGCGCAGTGTGCCGGCGAACACCTTTATATATAGGATGCCGCCTCTGAGTTCGAGCCGGACGGTGGGGGGTGCGTCGGTCGTTTTCTCCAGCAGCGGGGTGGTGAAGACTGCGCGGTCGCCCAGGCGCTCGTCGATGAGTTGCGCCGCTTCGGCTGCTACGACCATCACCGCCACGGCCGCCGTTTTCGGGCCGACCGGCGCCGGAGCGCTCCAGACCGCCCGTTGTCCTTCTCCGCAGGCCATGCCTGCCGAGGCCAGGAGTTCGGAGACTTCCGCGGCGTCGAAAAGTTCGGCCGGCACCAGCAGGGTCCGGGGCGTCAGCACCTCCACCGTCACGGCATCGCCGCCCGGCAGGATCCATTCGAGCCCCGCAACGGAAAAAGAGTGTCCATCCAACGATTGCTGAATGGACACCTTGTTCGTGAAACGCGAAGCGTTACTCCCAGTTGCCTGCTTCATTGTTACCTGCTTCCATCGAGCCGAACTTGACGCCGGGGTAGCGGTTGAAGTTGTTGACCTGGTCGTCGACCAGATTGATGAACTCCTGGCGGAATTCGACCGTGTCGAGGAACATCTTGTAGGGGGCGCGGCACTCCACGACCGGAATCACGACCTTCGATTCGGTGGCGATCAGACCGGCCTCCATGATGTACTGGGCCTTGTTGTCCGTGCCGGGGATGAAGCGCAGCTGCTCCACGTCGGCCTTGGTCAGCACCTTGGGCGAGAAGATGGTGTCGATGACGGCCACCTTGAATTTCTCCACGTTTTTCTTGCCGGCTTTCTTAAGCTGGGCCATGCCCACCGAGTCGTCCTCGTCGACGATCTTGCGCTCCATTTCCAGCGTGTCGGCCAGAATGAAGGCTGCCAGCGTGTCGAAGTCGCCCGTGAAGCGCTGATACTTCGACTTGTAGGCGCGCTGAGCCGTACGGATGTCCTTGATGCGTTCGATGACCTGCGCTTTGCGGGCTTTCAGTTCATTTTCGAAACGGATCGGGGTGGAGATCTGGTCGTAGATCACATAGACCAGCGCCACGATGACCAGCGCAAGAATGATTTGGAAGATTCTTTTCATTTTTTAAATTAAGTATTTGTTGTTAATTTTGCCCGAAACGGTAAACTCGAATGTTCAGCACACGTATTGCGTCCCAAATTTACGCTAAAATTTGTTTTGAAACAACTCCCGGGCAAAAAAAAATCATAGAAAGTTTGTCCGAATACCTCGCCGACGAGGATTTCTCGCGCATTTTCGTGCTGAACGGTTATGCCGGAACCGGAAAAACGACGCTCATCGCCGCTTTGGTCGATGCGCTCAAGGAGTTGGGAATCAAACCCGTTCTGCTCGCGCCGACCGGCCGGGCGGCCAAGGTGCTGGCGCGCTATTCCCGCGAAAAGGCCCTCACGATCCATAAGCGCATCTACCGCCAGCGTACGAGCGGCGACTGCGAGTCGAAATATTCGCTCGACGTCAACCCCGAGCGCGATGCGGTCTTCATCGTCGACGAGGCTTCGATGCTGCCCGACCGCACGGCCGACGGAGCCTGGTTCGGGAGCGGATCGCTCTTGCAGGACCTGGTGCAGTATGTGCGCAACGGGCGTGCCTGCCGGTTGATTCTGGTGGGCGACGACGCTCAGCTGCCGCCCGTGGGCAGCGATTCCAGTCCGGCGCTCGATCCGCGTACGTTGGACGCCTATGGCGACGTGGTCTACAACACGTTGGACGAGGTGGTGCGCCAGCAGGCCGAGTCGGGCATTCTGTTCAACGCCACGCTGGTGCGTTGCATGCTCGAGAACAACATCCTCGACATCCCCCGGTTCCGGATGGATTTTCCCGACATCGAGGCTTTGGAGGGCGGCGACTTCCTCGAAAAGTTGCAGGATTGCTATGCGCTCTACGGGCGCGACGAAACCATCGTCATCACGCGTTCGAACAAACGCGCCAACCGCTACAACGAGGGCATCCGGCGCAATGTGCTCTACGCCGAGGAGGAGATCGAGAGCGGCGACATGCTGATGGTCGTCAAGAACAACTACCATTTTGTCGACGGAGACGAGTGCCCCATGGGGTTCATCGCCAACGGCGATGTGGCTTGTCTGAAGCGTATCCGGCGCTTCGAGGAGTTCTACGGGTTCCGTTTCGCCGACGCCGTGC
>CASPAC010000007.1 GCA_949419965.1 Bacteroidales bacterium | reverse complement strand
TACGTAGACAGATTCTTGACTGCACTTCGTTTGTCTTTCTCCTCCTTGCGAGGCAGAGACCGCAAGCGGCCGCTGCGTTTGTCGATTCGATTCGCTCAACATAACGTTGCGGCAAGCATGCCCCACATTGCGGCTATTTCTCTGGTGCGGAAGAGCCGATGCCAAGGTTTCAACCCTTGCGCCCGGGGCCGGCTCGCGCTGAAAGCGCGACCCCCGCAGCCGGCCCGGGCGAGCACTTGAAGAATGAATATTGCTGATTAATAGATTCTTCGGCTCCGCCTCAGAATGACAAATTACTTCTTAATTGTGCATTGTGAATTTTAAATTGTGAATTCTGAATTGTTTCCCTCTCCGCCGCATTCCTCCGAGCGATTGCTTTTTACTCCTGCTGCGGGCTACCGCAGCCACGAGACGGGAGCCTTGAATGTTGTCGGTGCGTACGGCTATGCCTGGTCGTCTTCGACCTTCGCATCCGGTAATTTCGATGCTGGCCACCTGCGCTTTTTCGAGAGCGAAGTGACGCCGGTTCACGGCTTCTACCGGGCGCTCGGTTTTCCCGTGCGCTGCGTCCAAGCATCTGCACGAAGTTGTTTTCCGTGATAGGCGGTCTGCGAAATCGTTGAGGCTGACGGCGGAAAGTTTGGCCGGTCGGGATTTAATCGTTATCTTTGTGCCTTGCGGGCTTGTGGCCCGTGATTTGTCGGGTTGCCGGCAGACAGAAAGATGGTTTTCGCCCGGCCGGGGCAGAGCAAGGTCCTGACGGATTTTGCCCGGGCCGGAAAGCCAGTATGAAAGTTGAACCATTAAAAAAACAAAGACGAATCATGAAAAAGTTTTTTGCAGCCGCCATGTTGCTCGGCGCAATGACCGCTTGCTGCGGTGGCCGGAATGACAAACCCCTTGCGGGGACCAACTGGAAGCTCGTTTCGATGGAGGGCATCCCTGCCGCGATCATCGACAGCGAGGAGGACGCTTTCACGCTGTTGTTCAACGGCGAGGAGATGATGGTTTCGGGCCGCACCAACTGCAACCGTTTCTTCGGCAACTACGAGGCCATCGACGGCACCCTCGCTTTCGGCGATAACATGGGCATGACCCGGATGGCGTGCCCCAATATGGAGTACGAGCAGCCGTTCGTCGACATGCTCGACCAGGTCGACGGCTTCTCCATCAACGGCGATATGCTGACCCTCACCGGCGACGGTCAGGTGCTCGCTACGTTCAAGGCTGTCGAGCTGCCGGCATCCGAGGAGTAGTCGGGTAGGAGTTACACCAAAACGGAGCGGTTTCCTCTATGGGAGCCGCTCCGTTTCGTTTGTACGCCTGACTGCAAGCAGGGGGATTTCGTTAGGCCGGGCCCGGAGATGGGGTGGCGGGGGACCGTAAAACAACGAGCACCGGATTCGCCAAAAGCCGTGCGGTCGGCCTCTCCCCGGTGCTGCGGACCGCCGTGTGCTTCGGGCGCCCCGATGCCGAGTGTCCGGGTCAGACCTTGCAGCCTTTCGCCCGGCTCACGAACCAGGGATTGCGCAGGTCTTCCTCGTTGTAGCGCAGCGCCCGGTCGTCGGGGAGCGTGCGGGTGGAGCCGCCGGCTTCGGCCAGAATCAGTTCTCCGGCCGCCGTGTCCCATTCGTAGGTGTGGGTCGTGCGGACATAGTAGTCGACCTTGCCCTCGGCCAGCAGGCAGAATTTGTAGGAGCTGCCCTGTTCGACCACCTCCAGATCGGGGTGCCGTTCGCGCAGCCGGGCGATGTGCCGGTGCGTCTCCTCGGTCTGGTGCGACCGCGACACGGCCACGCGCAGCACCTCGTGGTCCGGTTCCAGCGGCAGCTGCCGGCAGCCGGCGACGATTCGGTCGTAGGTGTATTCGGCGGCGGCATCGGGTGCGACGCCCTCCTTGAGGAAGGTGCCCGTGCCGCGTCCGGCGATGTACATCTTTTCGTAATAGGGTACGTAGATCACGGCTCCCGTGCATACGTTGTTCTCCATCAAGGCTATGTTGACCGTGAATTCGTTGTTGCCCTTGATGAATTCGACCGTGCCGTCCAGCGGATCGACCAGCCAGTAGAGTTCCCAGTTGCGGCGTTCGTCGTAGCGCATCTCGCGCCCCTCCTCGCTCAGCACGGGGATGCGCGTCGGTCCCAGATATTCGCGGATGGTCTTGTGGGCCAGGCGGTCGGCTATGGTGATGGGGGTATGGTCGCTCTTGAGGCTGATGTCGTAGTCGTCGCGGTTCTTGTAGACTTGCATGATCGAGGCTCCGGCCCGTACTGCCGCGTTGAAGAGCGGGGGCAGCAGATACATCGCCATCTTGTCGTTTGTCATCGTAGCGCGTTGTTTGTTTGCCGTTGTCGGGAGAGGGTATCTCTCCAGCGAAGTCAAAGATAGCTAATTTTTACGAGTCTGTGAAATTTTTCACACCGATTTTACAGCCTGCCGTGCGACCGGCCATTGCGGCGAGCAGCTGGTCTGCACAGGCCGCCGCGCTCCATGCCGTTGCCGCATCGAGCAGCAGGACCGTCAGCACCCCGTGTCCCGTCGCTGCGGTCGCCGCAATGGCGCCGCCAAGCGCCAGTGCCGCCCACGGCTGCCATTTGCGATGCCCCGACTTCGTTTGCGGCCAGTAGAAGAGCGGTTCCCACAGGAGGCGCCGGTGGCGGCGCGGCACTTGCCGGACCGGGCGGTTGCCGAAACCTCCCGCTGCCGCCACCCGTTCGCGGTCGAACAGCGCGAACGGATGCCCCATCCATGAGCGGACGAGTTGCGTTCGTTCCTGTCCCGCCTCGGCGGCCAGCCGTTCGAGCGCTCCCGGCAGCATGTATTGGCCGTCGCGTACGGGGATCAGCCAGTCGTAGGAGGCTACCGATGCCGCGGCGTTCCAGTCGTCGGCCGCTGAGTCTTCGGGGCGGTCGAGCAGCACCAGGCGCCGGAAGCAGCGTTGGCGCGAACGCCACATGCTCCGCACACCGTGCACGGGCAGTTCGTCGGACGGCAGGTAGTCGACGCGGATCATCCGGTAGCGGGCGGCCAGTTTCTCGAAAAGCATGCGTTGCTGCCATGCGTCCAGCACTGCGATCACCTCGCAGCGGTCGTATTCCGACGAGAGCAGGTTTTCGATTTGTCCGAGACGTTGCACGCCGCTGCACAGCAGCGAAAATCCGATGTTTCCTTCGGCGTCGCTGACTTGTCCGTGCATCCGGTCGATCAGCAGGTGTTTGTTGCGGGCCCGCAGGAGGATTGCGATCCACGTGCCGGCCAGGGCGATGACCGCCAGCGAAAAAAGGGCGACGGCAACGATCATACCAGACAGCGTTTATGCGATTGCACGATCGTTTCGTAGTAGGCGCATTCGTTTTTGTCGAAGAGCCGGCGCAGCAGTTCCGGGGCGTAGCTCGAACGCGCCATGCAGCGCATCAGGGTCCGGCGTTCGGCCGGTTTCATGCGCCCGAGCGAATGCCGCACTTCGCGGCACAGCAGCGGCCGCCGCAGGGCGCACAGCGTGTGGAGAACGTCAGCCTGCGCAACGGCGGTTTCGTCGTCGTCGAGCAGTTGCAGAAGCTGGGGGCCGGCTTCTGCGATGCCGAACTGCCGCACGATGCTCAGCCCCACGCGGCGCAGGTTGGGCGATGCCGAAGCCACGAGCGGCCGATAGGCGATGGGCAGCAGTCCGCGCCGCAGAGCGGCCGTGATTTCGGCGACTTCGGTGGACGAGAAAGCCCAGGCGCAGCCGGCCATCCGTTGCAGGGCGGCAGGGGGTTCGGCCGTGAGGGCGATCATCAGCGCATAGAAACGTACATAGCGGTTGCGGCTGTCTCCGTAGCGGGCCGCATGGCGGGAAACCGATTCGGTTGCGGGCAGTTCGGAGAGCAGCGCCAGATAACGGGCCCGGCGGTACCCCTGCGCGAAGCGTGCGCGGCGCAGCAGCCATTCGTCCAGCCGGTAGCGGGCCGTTATCTCGGACAGCAGGCCGGTCGGAAGTCCGTAGGTCATCGCTCCCAGCCCGGCGAGCGTCTCGGCCAGAAGCAGGCGCGAATCCCGACGCCGCAGCAGGGGGAAGTGCGGCACGGCCGGCCGCTCGGCGAAGAGCGCCAGCATCACGATGCGAAGATAGCGTTGCCGCAGCAGGTTGTGATAACACGTTCTGCGGCGGTTCCGCAGCGTCTCCGCCGCGAGCAGGAACGCGAATCCTGCGGCTGCGGCTGCCGTGCAGGCGAGGCATGCGATCAAGAGAGCATTCATGGCTGTTGCAATGTCAGATCGCCCGCGACCTTGGCTCTCAGCCGTTGCAGGCTCACGGGGAAAGTCAGATATTGATTCACGCCGCACTCCAGCAGGCTCAGCACCGTCTGCTCGCTCTGCTGCCACGACACCACATAGACCAGCGGCCGGCGCAGTCCCGGGGGCCGCAGCCGGCCGATCAGTTCGCGGCCGCAGAAAAAGGGTGCCGTCTGCAGGACGATGATCAGGTCGAACAGCACGCGGGCGCAGAGCCGTTCGAGTTCGGCGCCGCACCCTGCGCACCTCACTTCGGCACCCAGCCCTGCGAGGGCCAGGCGGATCAGTTCGCGGGAAAACCCGTCGTCGGAAGCGATCAATATCCGTTGCATGGCGTATAACTCCGGTCCGAAGCCCGGGAACGGCCCCGGCAGCGCCCAAAACCGTGCCAGAGGGCGGGGCGGAGAAAAAAAGTTCCCGCGGGTGTTGTTTATACGATAAATATGCGTATATTTGCACTCCGAATTATATAACCAATCGCATTCGATGTACGTTATAGTAGAGATTGCAGGTCAGCAATTCAAGGCTGAGAAAGGTCGGAAACTTTATGTTCACCGTCTCCAGGGCGAAGAGAATTCGTCCGTAAGTTTCGACAAGGTCCTGCTCACAGACAACGACGGTCAGGTCAAAGTCGGCGCACCTGTAGTGAAAGGCGCCACGGTAAAGTGCAAGATCCTGAAGCACCTGAAGGACGACAAGGTCCTGGTCTTCAAGAAAAAGCGTCGCACGGGATACCAGAAATGCAACGGTCATCGCCAGTATCTGACGCAGATTCTCATCGAGGAAGTCGTCGCATAACCTTTTAAAACCGAAGCAACATGGCACATAAGAAAGGTGTAGGTAGTTCGAAGAACGGCCGCGAGTCGGAAAGCAAGCGACTCGGCATCAAATTGTTCGGCGGTCAGTTCGCAAAGGCGGGCAACATCATCGTTCGTCAGCGCGGCACGGTTCACAACGCCGGTGAGAACGTAGGCATGGGTAAGGATCATACGCTCTTCGCGCTGGTCGACGGTACGGTCGCTTTCTGCAAGAAGGGCGAGGGCAAGTCTTACGTCAGCGTAACTCCTCTGAGCGAATAGCGTTTTTCGCTTTCATCCATAATGGCGGCTGCCGGTTTTCCGGCGGTCGCTTTTTTTTGTCTTTTTGCGGGTGTACTCTTTTCCGTAATTTATGCCGGCTCTCCGGCCCGCCCGAAACCGGGTCGCGAGTCGTTTTTGTTTCGGTCGGTTTCTTTGGGCGGGTTTGGCTGTTCTTTGCCGGTCGTATCTCTCTAATTATAATATGGCCGCTCGGCCCCGGTTCTGCGGCAATCGTTCGCCGGCTTGCTTTCTCTTTGCCGCAGTTTCACATTCCCTTGCTAAAGTCCGGAAGTCTTATGATGCGGAATGGATTCGGTCAGTTCTCATTCTGTTGCAACTTTTCCGGTATTGCGACGGCGGCATCCCGATATTTTTCGTAAACACCCGCACGAAATGCGGCAGGTCGTTGAAGCCGACCGTATAGCAAATTCCGATACTCATTTTGGTGAATGCTTTAGCAGCTCGCGGGCCATATTCAAGCGGTGTTGCGTGACGAACTGCGAAAAGGTCATCTCTTTGCACAATATAATACAGCTCCCGCGCAGCGTGACGGTGCAGCTTGGCTTCGGGACTCGGCTCCACGCGCTGGTCGATGAAGAAAAACGAATGGCTCTCCGCTTCGGGCGGATACGAAAAACACCGCCCGACCAGATGTCGAGCGGTGCTCCCGAAGGATGTGAGTTGCGTCTTCATCCCAGTATCCGAACATCCAGCGTAGTGCCCGGATGTTGCAAAGATACAAAAAATCCCCCCCCCGCAAATTTTGGACCAATTTTTTCACCAAAAAGTCCTATTGCGTTATTTCTATAACACAAAACGTTTGTTCCGTGCGGCGAAAGGCTCTGTGCGAGAGTATATTTGAATACGTCCGATTCGGGGTCCGGCATCTGTGTGACCGTGGTTTTCGCCGGCTTGCAGATTCCGGTCCGAACCTTCGTTTGCATTTCGGCGGCGCAAGATAAATAAAAGATTGTATCGCCGGAGCGCCCGGCGAACAACAGGACCGAAATAGCGATCGATAGGCCGAATCGGAAAACGGAATGTTGCGCCGATCGACCGACTGCTGCCGCACTTCGTGCGCCCGCGTGCTTTGTCCCTGCATCTTCCCGAGTGAAATACGGCTTGACAAATCATTGTCCCGTGCCGGGGCGGGCCGTTCTTTCCTCGCGGCCGCAAATTCGCCGGCGAGGTGCAGTTTTGTCTTTTCGCGTTTGAAATTGCAAATTGATTTCGTACCTTTGTTCCAATTTTCTGCGGCTTAGGCAGGCTGCTCCGCGAGCACGTGCGGTTGCTCCCCGGCATCGGTTTTGCAGGGTCGCAGTAGGATATTTTAGCATTGCAGAGACGGTTTTTAAGCCGGGGCAGAGCCGAACAAGTTCGGGGTTTTGTCAGGGCGGAAAAAAGTTGCATATATAAATGAACGATCAAGAGTTGCTGGAACATATCGGCGGACAGGAGTACAAGTACGGCTTCACCACGCAGATCGACACCGAGTTGATCCGCAAGGGGCTGGACGAGGAGGTCGTGCGCCTGATTTCGGCCAAGAAGGGCGAACCCGGGTGGATGACCGAGCGGCGCGTGGCGGCTTTCCGCCATTGGCTCACGCTCGAGCCCCCTGCGTGGGCGCACCTGACGATTCCCGAAATCGATTTCCAGGATATTATCTACTACGCGGCTCCCAAGCCCAAAAAGCAGTTGGAGTCGATGGACGAGGTCGATCCCGAGCTCAAGCGCACTTTCGACAAGCTGGGCATTCCGCTCGAGGAGCAGATGGCGCTCGCGGGCGTCGCCGTCGATGCCGTCATGGACTCCGTCTCGGTGAAGACCACCTTCAAGGAGACGCTCGCAGGCATGGGCATCGTCTTCTGTTCGATGTCCGAGGCCCTGCGCGATTATCCCGACCTGGTGCGCAAATACCTCGGGAGCGTCGTGCCCTATACCGACAATTTCTACGCCGCCTTGAATGCCGCCGTCTTCTCCGACGGGTCGTTCTGCTACATTCCCAAGGGGGTGCGGTGTCCCATGGAGCTCTCCACCTATTTCCGTATCAATGCGGCCGGGACCGGGCAGTTCGAGCGCACGCTCATCGTCGCCGACGAGGGGGCTTACGTCAGTTATCTGGAGGGCTGCACGGCTCCGCAGCGCGACGAAAACCAGCTGCACGCCGCGGTGGTCGAAATCGTCGTCGAGAAGAACGCCGAGGTGAAGTATTCCACCGTCCAGAACTGGTATCCCGGCGACCGCGAGGGCCGCGGCGGCATCTACAATTTCGTCACCAAGCGCGGCATCTGCCGCGAGAACGCGCGCCTTTCGTGGACGCAGGTCGAGACCGGTTCGGCCATCACGTGGAAATATCCCAGCTGCATCCTCGCGGGCGACAATTCGGTCGGCGAGTTCTACTCGGTGGCCATGACCAACCATTTCCAGCAGGCCGACACCGGCACCAAGATGATCCACATCGGGCGCAATACGCGCAGCCGCATCGTCTCCAAGGGCATTTCGGCCGGGTGCAGCGAAAACTCCTACCGCGGACTCGTCCGCGTGGGCAGGCGGGCCGAGGGCGCGCGCAACTATTCGCAGTGCGATTCGTTGTTGATCGGCGACCGTTGCGGGGCCCATACGTTCCCCGAGCTCGACTGCCGCAACCGTTCGGCGGTCGTGGAGCACGAGGCCACCACGTCGAAGATTTCCGACGACCAGCTCTTCTACTGCAACCAGCGCGGCCTCTCCACCGAGGACGCCGTCGGGCTGATCGTCAACGGCTACGCCCGCGAGGTGCTGGCCAAGTTGCCCATGGAGTTCGCCGTCGAGGCGCAGAAATTGTTGTCCCTCAGTCTGGAGGGCAGCGTAGGTTAACAGCATAAAACAAGACAAAAAGATATGTTGAGTGTAAAGAATCTGCATGCGTCGGTCGACGGCAAGGAGATTTTGCGGGGCATCGACCTCGAGGTCCGGGCCGGCGAGGTGCACGCCATCATGGGGCCCAACGGGTCGGGCAAGTCGACCTTGGCGTCGGTTTTGGCCGGCAACGAAAAGTTCACCGTCACCGAAGGGTCCGCTTCGTTCGAGGGGCAGGATCTGCTTGCTATGTCCATCGAGGACCGGGCCCGTTCGGGGCTTTTCCTCGGGTTCCAGTATCCCGTCGAGATTCCCGGCATCACGATGGCCAATTTCATGAAGCTGGCCGTCAACGAGCAGCGCAAGTTCCGCGGTCAGGAGCCGTTGTCCGCCGCCGAGTTCCTCAAGCTCATGCGCGAGAAAAGCACCGTGGTCGAACTGGACGCCAAGCTCACCTCGCGCGCCGTCAACGAGGGTTTCTCGGGCGGCGAGAAGAAGAAGAACGAGATTTTCCAGATGGCCATGCTCGACCCCAAGCTGGCCATTCTCGACGAGACCGATTCGGGGCTCGACATCGACGCTCTGCGCATCGTCGCCACGGGCGTCACCAAGCTGCATACGCCGCAGAACGCCACGGTGGTCATCACCCATTACCAGCGTTTGTTGGATTACATCGTCCCCGACGTGGTGCACGTCCTCTACAAGGGCCGCATCATCCACTCGGGCGACAAGACGTTGGCCCTCAAGCTCGAGAAGGAGGGTTACGATTGGTTGATTAACGAGTATAAGGAATAATGGCCGCCATGACCGATATTCTCAGCGGGTTCCGGTCCGTCGGGAGCGAGCGGCTCCGCATCGGGGTCGATTCCGACGCAGTGCAGCCGTTCGTCGCCGTCGACCCTGCAAAGTTGCGCGTCGAGGTTGCCGCCGGCGTTTCGGCGCGCTTGGTCGTCGTGTACAAGAAGCCCGTCGCGGCGGCGCTCTCCGTTTTGTTGGAGCAGGACGCCGCCTTGCAGTTCACCGAAATCTTCCTCGCCGAGGCTTTCGCCGAAACAACGGTGATGCAGGCGGCCCGAAGCCGGTGTTGCATGACGGCCGTGCAGCTCGCGAGCGCCAATGCCTCGTATCGCGTCGATCTCGACGGCGCCCATGCCGAGAGTTCGCTGGGCGGGCTCTTTCTGGCCGCCGGCGAGGAGCATTGCGTCATCGACCTGCATACGGCCCACAACGTGCCCGATTGCAGCAGCGATTCGCTCGTCAAGGGTATCGCCGGCGGCTGCGCCGTGGGCGAGTTCCGGGGATTGGTCTACGTCGCCCGCGATGCGCAGCGGACCGACGCCCGCCAACAGAGCCGCAACATCCTGTTGAGCGAAACGGCCCGCATCGATGCCAAGCCCCAGCTTGAAATCTATGCCGACGACGTCAAGTGTTCGCACGGCGCCACGGTGGGGCAGATGGATGCCGATGCCATCCTCTACATGCGGCAGCGCGGGCTGAGTCCGGCTCAGGCCCGGCGTCTGCAGATCGAGGGCTTCGCCGGCGACATCGTGCGGCGCTGCGGCATCGACGCCTTGGGCGAGGCCCTGGCAGACGCCATGTCCCGTAAAATGGAGAAGATCCGATAAGAAAGATGTTCGACGTCAATCAAATACGCGAGGAGTTCCCGATTCTCTCCCGCGAGGTCTACGGCCGGCCGCTCGTCTATCTGGACAGCGGCGCCACGGCGCAGAAGCCCCGGTCGGTGATCGAGACGGTCGACCGTCTCATGCGTTGGCAGAATGCCAACATCCATCGCGGCGTGCATTTCCTCGCCGAGCAGACCACCGAGGCCTACGAGGAGGCCCGCGCCCGGATCGCCGGGTGGATCGGGGCCGCCGAGAAGGAGGAGGTGATCTTCACGTCCGGCGCCACCGCGTCGCTCAACACCGTGGCCTATGCCTGGGGCGAAAGGTTCGTCGGGGCGGGCGACAACATCCTCGTCAGCGAGATGGAGCATCACTCCAACCTGGTGCCGTGGCAGTTGCTGGCCGAGCGCAAGGGCGCCGAAGTCCGCATGCTGCCGTTCGACGATACGGGCCGTCTGCGTAGCGAGTTGCTCGGCCAGCTCATCGACGCTCGCACGCGTGTCGTCGCCGTGACGCAGGCTTCCAATACGCTCGGTTCGCGGCCCGACCTGCGGCCCGTGGTCGACGCGGCGCACGCCGTCGGCGCCATCGTCGTGGTCGACGGGTGCCAGGGCGCCGTGCACGGCGGGGTCGACGTCCGGGCTTCGGACTTCGATTTCTATGCTTTTTCGGGCCACAAGCTCTACGGCCCCACAGGCATCGGCGTGCTCTTCGGCAAGCGGGCGCTTCTGGAAGCCATGCCGCCTTTTCTGGGCGGCGGCGACATGGTCGACCGCGTCACTTTCGCCCGTACGACCTATGCTCCCGTGCCGCTCAAGTTCGAGGCCGGCACGGCCAATTTCATCGGGGCCATCGGGTTGGGCGAGGCCGTGAAGTTCGTGCAGCGTTTCGATCCCGCCGAGGTCGAAGCCTACGAGACCGCCCTGCTCCGCCGGGCCGAAGCGGAGCTCAGCGAAATCGACGGGCTCCGCATCTACGGCCGGACTCCCGACAAGTGTCCCATCGTCTCGTTCAACGTCGAGGGCGTGCATCCCTACGACCTCGGGATGATCCTCGACAAGCTCGGCATCGCCGTCCGTACGGGCCACCATTGCGCCGAGCCCGTCATGGACCATTTCGGCGTCACGGGCATGTGCCGCGTCTCGCTGGCCCTCTACAACACCTTCTCCGAGGTCGACGCCCTGGCCGAGGGCTTGCGGCGGGCCGTGCGCATGTTGCGCTCCTAATGCCATAAACGAAGAAACCCCTATGTTCATCGTACTCGAAGGCCTGGACGGTGCCGGCAAATCGACGCAGATCGGTTTGTTGCGCGAGCGGTTCGCGCAGCGCGGCATCGAGAGCGCCTATCTCCATTTTCCGCGTTTCGACGCTCCGGTCTACGGCGAGCTCGTCGCCCGTTTTCTGCGCGGCGAGTTCGGCAGCGCCGACCGGGTCGATCCCTACCTCGTCGCCTTGCTCTTTGCCGGCGACCGGGCCGAGGCCGCGCCCCAGATCCGGCAGTGGATCGCCGACGGCAAGGCCGTGCTGCTCGACCGCTATGTCTATTCCAACGTCGGTTACCAGTGCGCCAAGCTGCCCGCGGGCGACGAGCGCCGCAGGCTGGCCCGTTGGATCCTCGATCTCGAGTTCGGACACAACGCCCTGCCGCGGCCCGATCTGTCGTTGTTCCTCGACGTGCCCTTTTCGTTCACTGAGCGCAAGCTCTCCGCCGTGCGCGAGGGCGACGACCGCAGCTACCTGCAAGGCGCCGAGGACATCCACGAGTCGTCGCTCGCCCTCCAGCGTGCCGTGCGCGAGGTCTACCTCGATACCGCAGCTCTCGATCCTGCGCTGCGCGTGGTCGATTGCAGCAACGATTGCGGCGGCATGGAGACGCCGCAGGGCATCTTCGCCAAGATATGCGATTTGTTGAATCCTCTCTTTCCCGTCCATGCGAAGTAGCCGTCTGTTCAAGTGGGCGGCCTGCGTCTGCCGCCTCGTGCTGGCCTGCACGTTCGTCGTGTCGGGTTTCACCAAGGTCGTCGATCCGTGGGGCACGGCCCTGAAGATCAACGAATATCTCTCGATCTACGGCATCGAGTATCTCCAGCGCGCCAGCATGGGTTTTTCGATCTGGCTGTGCGGCGCCGAGCTCATGATGGGGTGCATGCTGCTTTTCAAGGTGCGCATCCGGTTGATTTCGATCTTCGCCTTGGCATCGATGTCGTTTTTCACGGTGCTCACCTTCCTCAGCGCCACGGTCCTCCCCGTCGAGGACTGCGGTTGCTTCGGCGAGGCGTTGAAACTCACGCCGTGGCAGACGTTCTTCAAGAATCTGGCGTTGCTGCCCATGGCCGTGGTGGTGTGGTGGCGCTACCGTCCCGACCGCATTTTCGCTTTCAAGGCGCTGGAGATCGCGCTGACCTGCATCTTCTTCACTTCGTCGATGTATCTGGGTTATTATTGCTACCGCCATCTTCCGCTCGTCGACTTTCTCCCTTACCGCGTCGGGGTCAACATCCGCGAGGCCATGTCGGAGGTCGAGTCGGAGGGTGCCGTGGCCGAAACCGTCCTCGTCTATCGCAACCTCCGCACGGGCGAGGTGCGCGAATTCGGGCTCGAGGAGAGCGAGTGGCAGGATGCCGACGTGTGGGAGTGGGTCGATACCCGCACTCCCGAGGCGGTGCATGTTTCGCGTTTCATGATCGGCGAGTTTTCGCTGCACGATGCCGAAGGCAACGCCACGGAGCGTGTGCTGGCCACTCCCGGGCGGCTCTACATGTTGTGCGTCACCCGTTTCGACCGCCTGTCGCGGCGGTGCGAGCGGCGCATGGAGCGGTTGGCCGTCGCGGCCCGGGCCGAGGGTGCTGAGGTCGTCTGTCTGACGCCCGATGCGCTCGACGATGGTTACAGCCATGCTTTCGGTTCGGTGCGGGTGCCGTGTTACAACATCGACGCCTCGACCATGAAAACCATGCTGCGCGCCAACAACGGCCTGGTCGTGCTCGACGACGGAACCATCGCCGCCAAGGCCAATTGCCGCGATATTGACGATTTGCGCTTCTGACGCGTCGGCGGGGCAGGGCTCCCGGCGGCGTGCGGACTGCGGTGTACGGGCGTGATCGTCCGAATGTTGGTCCGTTGAGGCCGGCCGCAGGGCTGTGGTATGAAAGTTGACTTCCTTTCCGGAGGAAGCCAACTTTTTTCGTATGCGCCCTCTCTTCCTGTTTCTTCTCTCTTTGTCGTGCGGTGCCTGCCGTTCCGGGAGCGTTGCTCCTTCCGCTCCGGTGCGGCCCGTCAAGATCGCTGTCGCGGCGGAGGCATCGGCCATCCGCAAGGATTTCGCCGGCATGGCCACGCCCGACGATGCCGTGACCCTCGCCTTCAAGCTCGCGGGCCAGGTGGCCGACATCCCCGTGGCGCAGGGCGAAAGCGTCGTGCGCGGGGAGCTGCTCGCCGAGCTCGACCCCCGCGACGTCGAGTTGCAGGTATCGGCTACGCGCTCGGCTTTCGAGGAGGCGCGCTCCCAGCAGCAGCGCATGCAGCGGTTGCTTGAGCACCAGGCCGTCTCCCGCCAGGAGGCTGAGGCGGCCCGTACGCGTTTCGCGCAGGCCCGTTCGGCTTACGACAATGCCCTCGACCTCTTGAAAGACACCAAGATCAAGGCTCCTTTCTCGGGCGTCATCGAGGCTACCTATGTCGACAACTACCAGCGCGTGCAGGCCGGTGAAGCCATCCTGCGGCTCGTCGATCCGCATACCACGACCGTCAAGTTCACCATGCCCGAGCAGGGGCTGCGGGCGTTGGCCGATACGGCCACCCGTTTCGAGGTGGCGTTCGACAACTACCGCGGCGTGCGTTTCGCCGCCCGGCTGAAAGATTATGCCCGCACATCGTCCGACGCGTCGGGATTCCCCGTCACGCTGAAGCTCGCCGGCGTCGATACGGTGCGCTACGACATCTCGCCCGGCATGTCGTGCACCGTCACCATGTTCTCGGCCGATCCCGTGCCCGATGCCGTTTCGTTGCCGCTCTCGGCCATCTACGCACCCACGGGCGGCGGCACCTACGTCTGGGTCGTCGATGCCGACGACCGGGTCGAGCGGCGCGAGGTGACCCTCGGCGAGCTCTTCGGCAGCGACCGCGTGATCATCGACAGCGGCGTCGGACCCGGCGACCGGGTCGTCACGGCGGGGGTCTACCGCCTGCAGCCCGGCGAGCAGGTGCGCATTCTGAAATGATACGGTCATGACGCTTCCCGAATATTCCGTCCGCAACGCCAAGGTCGTAGCCTTCTTTCTGTTCATCCTGCTGGCCGGCGGTCTGGCAGGTTTCTTCACGTTGGGCAAAAAGGAGGATTCGGTCTTCGTCATCAAGAGCGCGTCGCTCGTCTGCTCCTATCCCGGCGCCACGCCCGAGGAGGTCGAATCGCTCGTCACGGAGCCCGTGGAGCGCGAGGTGCAGTCGATGCGCGGCGTGCACAAGGTCACGTCCGAATCCTACTTCGGACTCTCCAAAATTCTGGTCGAACTCGACCCCGCCATCTCCGCACGCGAGATTCCGCAGTTGTGGGACGAGTTGCGGCGCAAGGTGCTCAACATCCAGCCGCGGCTGCCGTCGGGTGCATCGCCTGTCACCGTCGCCGACGATTTCGGCGATGTCTACGGCATCTATTACGGGCTTTCGGTCGACGAGGGATTCACCTGGGACGAGCTGCGGCAGTGGGCCCAACGTCTGAAAACGGCCCTCGTGACGGTCGACGGCGTGCAGAAGGTGACCCTTTTCGGCGAGCAGACGCCCGTGGTCAACGTCTACGTTTCGGCGTCGGCCCTGGCCAATTTCGACATCCGCCCCGAAACCATCGTCGCCACCATCCGCCAGCAGAATGCCGTGGTCGGCAGCGGCGAGAAGCTCGCCGGGGCCCTCGAAATCCGGATTCTGGAGGAGGGCGCCTACAAGAGTCTCGACGACATCGCCGACCAGCTGCTGATCTCCTCGTCGGGCAAGCAGTACCGTCTGGGCGACATCGCCCGCGTCGGGCGGGGCTACGCCGAGCCGCAGACCCTGATGCGGGTCGACGGCCACCGCGCCGTCGGCATCGGCATCTCCACCGAGGCGCAGGCCGATGTCGTCAAGACCGGCGAGCGCATCGCCCGCCTGCTCACAGCCGAGACCGGCCGCATGCCTGTCGGCATGGAGCTGACGGTTCTCTATCCCGAGGACCGCATCGCCCGCGAGGCCAACGCCGCGTTCGTGCTCAATCTGGCCGAATCGGTGGCCATCGTCATCGCCATCATCATGTTGGTCATGGGATTCCGGGCCGGGGTGCTGATCGGCAGTTCGCTGCTCTTTTCCATCGGCGGCACGCTGCTGTTCATGCAGTTTTTGGGCGAGGGGCTCAACCGCACGTCGCTCGCCGGCTTCATCATCGCCATGGGCATGCTGGTCGACAACGCCATCGTCGTCACCGACAACGCCCAGCAGTCCATGATGCGGGGCGCCGACCGTTTCAGGGCCGTTGTCGACGGTGCCAACGCACCGCGCTGGAGCCTCCTGGGCGCTACGTTGATCGCCATCTTCTCGTTCCTGCCCCTCTACCTCGCTCCGTCGTCCGTCGCCGAGATCGTCAAGCCGTTGTTCGTGGTCCTGGCCCTGTCGCTGTTGCTCAGCTGGGTGCTGGCACTCACGCAGACGCCGCTTTTCGGCAATTTCATGCTGCGGGTCAAGCCTCGGCCGGGCGATCCCTACGAAACGAAGTTCTATCGTGCGTTCGACCGCCTGCTGGCGTGGCTTCTGCGCCGGCGGTGGGGTGTGGTCGCCGGGGCGGTCCTGCTTTTCTTCGGGTCGCTGGTCGTCATGGGGCGGATGCCGCAGAACTTCTTTCCGGCGCTCGACAAACCCTATTTCCGGGCCGACGTCCTGCTGCCCGAGGGCTTCTCCATCCGCGAAACCGAGCGCAACATGCTGCGCATGGAGCAGTGGTTGCGCGAGCAGCCCGAGGTCAGGGGCGTTTCGATGACGCTGGGATCCACGCCGCCGCGCTATTATCTGGCCAGCAGCGCCGTGTCGCTGCGGCCCAACTTCGGCAACATCCTCGTCGAGGTGCACGACAAGAAGCAGACCGCCGTCGTCGAGGAGCGTTTCGACGCCTATGTCTCCGCCGAATTTCCCGACGTGTGGCTGCGTTCGTCGCTTTTCAAACTCTCGCCCGTGCCCGACGCCGCCATCGAATTCGGTTTCATCGGCGACAACATCGACACCCTTTGCCGGCTCACCGAAGCTGCCGAGCGGATCATGTGGCGCACGCCCGGCGCCGTGCGCGTCCGCAACAGCTGGGGCAACCGCGAGCCCGCCTGGATGCCCCTCTATTCGCAGATGAAGGGGCAGCGCATCGGCATCTCCCGCAGCCAGCTGGCGCAGGGGCTCACCATCGCCACCGACGGCTACCGCCTGGGTGAATACCGCGAGGGCGACCTTTTCATGCCGATTCTGCTGAAGGACGAGAACGTCGACGCCTACAACCTCACCAACCTCCAGGCGCTGCCGATCTTCAATCCCGCCGGCCGCGTCTTTTCGCTCGGCCAGGCCGTCGACGACTTCCGGTTCGGGTTCCGTCAGGGGGTGATCCGGCGCTACAACCGCCAGCGCGTCATGAAGGCGCAGTGCGACCCCGGGCGCGACGTCAACACCATGCGGCTTTTCGCCGCCCTGCGCGATTCGGTCGGGCGGATCGCGCTGCCCGAGGGGTATTCGATGAAAGTTTTCGGCGAGCAGGAGAGCCAGCAGGAGTCCAACGAGGCGCTGGCCGAATACATGCCTCTTACGTTGGTGCTGATCCTTATCGTCTTGCTGCTGCTCTTCCGCAACTACCGCGAGCCTACCGTCATTCTGTCGATGATTCCCCTGATCTTCATCGGCGTGGTGCTCGGACTGGCCGTCACCGGCAAGGTCTTCAACTTCTTCTCGCTCCTGGGACTGCTGGGGCTCGTGGGCATGAACATCAAGAACGCCGTGGTGCTCGTCGAGCAGATCGGCGAGTTGAGGCGCGGCGGTGCGGCGCCCTACGACGCCCTCATTGCGGCCACGCGCAGCCGCATCGTCCCCGTGGCGATGGCTTCGGGCACCACCATCCTCGGCATGCTGCCCCTGCTCTTCGATTCGATGTTCGGGGCGATGGCCGCCACCATCATGGGCGGGCTCTTCGTCGCCACGCTGCTCACGGTCTTCGTGCTGCCCGTCGTCTATGCCCTTTTCTACAACATCCGCCAAGCATGAAACGCATCCTTTCCCTCCTTTGCCTGCTTTGTTGCGCGCCTCTTGCCGCGCAGACTTCCCTCGGCGACTACAGGCGCGCCGTGCTCCGGCACAGCTGGCAGCTCAAGGCCGCCGCTGCCCGGACCGAAGCCGCCGCACAGCGTTTCGGACAGGCCCGCACGGGTTTTCTGCCGCAGCTTTCGCTCGACGGGAGTTTTTCCGCCACGGTCCGGCGTTCCAACGATGCCGAGCGGTGGACTTTCAGCGTTCTGCCGCAGCTCGTGCAGGTGGTCTACGGCGGAGGGTCGGTGCGGGCCGCCGTAGATAGAGCCCGGGCGGGTTACGACATCGCCTTGTGCGACGAGGAGTTCTCGCGGCTGGAGATCGGCTACGCGGCCGACTATGCCTATTGGAACCTCTCGGCGCTGGAGCTCTACGCCGCCGCCATGCGGCAGTATGTGCGGTTGATCGTATCGTTGAAGGAGGTGGTCGACCGCCGTTTCGAGGAGGGGTACATCGCCAAGGGCGACGTGCTGATGATCGACGCCCGCCTGAGCGAGGCCCGTTACCAGCTCGTCACCGCCGAACAGCGGGCCGAGGTGGCGCTGCACAACTTCAACATCTTGCAGGGTGCCGATGCTTCGGCGCCGGTGCGTCTGACCGACAGCGTGCGCGATTCCATCCTCATGCCGCAACATGCCGATCATGCCGAAGCGCTCGAACGGCGCCCCGACTATGCTGCCGCGCAGTTGCGTATCGTGCAGGCCGAAGCCAGCATCAGGGGTGCCCGGGCGCCCTTCAATCCGCAGGTGAGCGTCGGTATCGGAGGGGCCTGGCGGCCCCATACGCCCAACCGCAGCGGCTCCACGCTCGTCGACGGCTCGGCTTTCGTCAAACTCTCCGTCCCCATCTTCCACGGCGGCGAGCGCCGCAGGGCCGTAGGGGTGGCGCAGGCGCTCCGGCGCGAAAGCGAGTGGAACGCGCAGCAACTCCGTGAAGAGATCCTGCTCGAGGAGTTGAACGGCTGGACGGCCATCGTGCAGAGCCGTGCGCAGGTCGACGCTTCGGAGCGCAGCCTGCGCATCGCCGGCGAAAACCTCGAACTGAGCACCTATTCCTACGGCGAGGGTCTGGTCACCATTCTCGACGTGCTCCAGGCCCAGCTCAGCTGGATACAGCTCTATACCAACGACATCACCGCCCGCTACAACTACGCGCTTGCCATCTCCGACTATCGCCGCATCACGGCAGGGGAGGAGTAGTGCGATTCTGAATCACTATATTGAAACCCATCTATATACTTCGATGTAGCAGCGTCCTTGGACCGGCATCCTGAATCCGACCGCAGTAACTCGCGGCTATGGCCGCGTATTCAAGTTCTGACCCACCCCTAAACCCCCGCCTCAGGCAGGGGCTTCTGTCGGAAATCCGAAAGAAATGAAATTACAGCCTTGTTGGTACAACAAGGTATATAATCGAGTATTGGTAAATTCTCTTCGAGGGCTCGATTCCTGCTTTGTCATTCTGAGGCGAAGCGGATCGACCAACGCAGCAAGGGTGGCCAAACAAGCGTCCGGCTGTCATTCTGAGGAGCATAGCGACGAAGAATCCGTATCTTCGGCATACAGATTCTTGACTGCACTTCGTTTGTCTCTCTCCTCCTTGCTCGGAAGAGTCCGCAAGCGGCCTCTGCTCTCGCTGCGTTCGTCGATCGACGCTTGCGGCAAGCGGTCTCCGTAGACTGCGTTCGTCGATCCGCTTCGCTCGACATCACATTGGCGGCAGAAGCATTCGTGCCGAAGCCTTGCGGGGCGAGCCCCGTTAAGAACGGGGATTTGTAAATTCTGCGAGCCTCCGCGGGGCGGGGCTTCGGCTCGCCCGGCTAAAGCCGGATTTTGTTTCTATAAGCCGCCCCGATGCCTGCGCCGTAGACGGAGGAGGGGCTGAAAGCGGCAAATGCCCGGGGCCGGCTGCGGGGACACGCTGCAAGTCCGAGCCGGCTCCGGGCGCAAGGCTTTTCAATGCAGAATCAATTTTGCATCGTGAGTCGTCACACCGTTTCCGGTTCGGTGCTCACCACGGCTATCTCGTGCGACACGGGGGCTATGCGGCGCAGCATCTGCGTCAGTCCGCAGTATTTCTCGTGCGTGAGCAGAAGCGCCCGGCTCGCTTTCTCCTGGTCGCTGCCCGGGCCGCAGTCCACGTTGTAGACCACGTGGAACGAGCGGAACATGCTTTCGGCCTGCAGCGCCTCGGTGTTCAGTTCGCCCGAGTAGCCGATCTCCAGCCGCTTGGGCCTGAGGTGCATCTTTTCCATTACCATCAGTGCCGTCTGCCCCGAGCACTGGGCCGCTGCGTAGAGCAGCAGTTCCTTGGGGTTCATCGTGTCGCATCCCGAGCCGTTCGCGGCGCGGAACTTTCCGTTTTCGGTCATTTCGACCGTCGCTTTTTCGATCATGTCTCCTTCGTTTTTTAGGGTGAATGTCTTTCTTGCGGCAAATTCCGTTCCCCGAGGGTGTCCCGGCGCCAAAATAGTTGCCGGGCGAGCGGGCGCATAATCGGATGGCGAACCGAAAAAACACCTTTCGCTTTTCACCTTTCAACTTTTACCTTATCTTTGTCCTGTCGTTTTCTCCGATTTCACCTATGCGCAAACATATCTTTCTGCTGATCCTGCTCTGCAGCTTGCTGCCTGCCGCTGCCGTACCCGATTCGCCCCGTTCCTTCGTCGACCGCGGACGCGGCCTTTTCGAGTCGGGCCGCTGGGCCGATGCCCGCCACGAGTTTCTGGCCGCCCGCAGGCTCCTTTCGCCCGAGCAGCTTTCCGAGGCCGAGGAGATCGACTTCTTCCTTGCCGCCTGCGCCGTCGAGCTGGGCAGCGAGGAGGCCGAAAGCGCCTTGCTGCGCTTCATCGCCGAGCATCCGCGCTCGGTCTACAACAACGATGTGCGTTTCGCCCTCGCTTCCTGCTACTGCGCCCGCGACGACATGCGCCGAGCCCGCGAAATGTTCGATAAGACCGACTACAAGGCCCTGTCGCCTGCACGGCGCGAGCAGTACGATATCCGCATGGGCTGCGTCGAGTTCGCCGACCGCAATTTCGCCGCCGCCTACGACTATTTCGACCGCATCGCCCCGAACAGCAAGTATGCCGACCATGCGCTCTACCACAAGGCTTATATCGACTATGCCGAGGGGCGTTACGACCGCGCCAAGCTGGCTTTCGGTACGCTTACGCAGAGCGATGCCTATCGCGAGCTCATCCCGTTTTACCTTTTGCAGCTCGAATTCCGCGAGGGCAATTACCGTTATGTCGTTACGGAGGGCCAGGCTTTGGTCGGCCGCGCCGTCCCCGAGCGGCGCGCCGAGTTGGAGCGCATCATCGCCGAGTCGTGGTTCCGGCTCGACGAGTTCGGGCAGAGTGCCGCCCACCTCGAAGCGTTCGGCCGGGCCGGCGGCAAGTTCGACCGCGATGCCGACTACCTCATGGGGTTCTCGCTCTACCGTACGGCCCGCTACTCCGAGGCCGCCGAGTGGCTGCGCAAGGCCTGCGGTCCCGAGGACGCCATCACGCAGAATGCCTCCTATCACCTGGCCGACTGCTACCTCCGCGCCGGCGACAAGCGTTCGGCCATGCAGTCGTTCGCCATGGCTGCCGACGAGCGTTTCGACGCCGCCATCGCCGAGGAGGCCCTCTTCAACTATGCCAAGTTGCAGTACGAGACCGACAGCGAGGCGTTCAACGGCGCCATCAACATGCTGACCAAGTACCTCGAACGTTATCCCTCGTCGCCCCGCGCCGGCGAGATCCGGTCGCTGCTGATCGCCGCCTATTACAATTCGCGCGACTACGATGCCGCCTACCGGGCCATCCGGGCGTCGTCCGCGGCCGACAGCGAAGTGCGCGCCGCCTTGCAGAAGATCGCCTATTTCCGCGGTCTGGAGGCCTACGCCGCCGGCAACATCCCCGAGGCGCGGCGTTATCTGGAGGAGTCGGCCGCCGTGGGCGTCAGCGCCAAGTATGCGGCGCTCAACATCTTCTGGCAGGGCGAAATCGCATTCGCCGAGGGCGATCTCACGGTTGCCGCCGCCAAATTCCGGACCTACCTCAAACGCGCTCCCCAGACCGAGCGGGAATATGCTTTCGCTTGCTATAACCTCGGTTATTGCGCTTTCTCGAGGCAACAGCCGGCCGAGGCCGACGAATCGTTCCGGCGCTTTCTCTCACTCCGCACCGAACGCGACCGCTACAGTGCCGACGCCCACAACCGCCTGGGCGATATCCGCTATGCCTCGCGCGAGTTCGAACAGGCCGTCGCCGAGTATGACCGGGCTATCGCCATCGGCACCCCCGAAAAGCAATACGCCGCCTACAAGCGCGCCGTGACGCTCGGCCTGCTCGGGCGGACCGGGCAGAAAACCGAGGCCTTGCGCAAGATCGCCGCCGAGCCTGCCGGCGAGTATGCCGATGCCGCTTCCTACGAGCTGGGCCGCATGTCCATCGCCCGGGAAGCCTATGCCGAGGGGGCCGCGCAGCTCGAAAAGTTCCTCGTCGAGTATCCCGCCTCGCCGCGTCGCGTGCAGGCCTGCTCCGACCTGGGACTTGCCTATTTCAACCTGGGCAACCGCAAAAAATCGCTGTTCTACTACGACCAGGTCGTGGCTTCCGCGCCGCGTTCGTCCGAGGCGCGCGAGGCCATGCAGGGTATCCGCGACATCTATGTCTCGGAGGGCGACGCCGAGGGTTATTTCGGCTACGCCGCCAAAATGGGCATGGAGAGCGACGTGACCTCCATCTCGCGCGATTCGCTTTCGTTCGCCGCCGCCCAGAAACTCTACCTCACCAACCGTCACGAGATCGCCGCGCGGACGTTGCGTTCCTACGTGCGCAGCTATCCCAAGGGCAGTTACCGGGCCGATGCGCTCTATTATCTGAGCGATTGCTATCTCCGTCTCGGACAGCGCAGCGAGGCCATCGCCACGCTTTCGGAGTTGGCCGGGCTGGGCACCAACCAATACAGCATCACGGTGCTGGAGAAACTCTCGGCCATGACTTTCGCCGACAAGCGTTACTCCGAAGCGGCCGCCGCCTACCGCAAGCTCTACGATGCGGTTACCGCCGCTTCCGAGCGTGAGAAGGCCATGACCGGCTACGTGCGGGCCACCGTCGCCGAGGGCGATCCGGCGAAGATCGAGGCCATGGCCGCCGATGTCTGCGCCCGCGACGATGTCGGGGCCGTCGCCTTGCGCGAAGCCCGCTTCGCGTGGGCCGAGCAGCTGCGCAGCCGCGGCAAGCGTGCCGAAGCGGCGAAACTCTATCGCTCGCTCGCTTCCGACGTGCGTTCGCGCGAGGGTTCGGCGGCTGCCTACCACCTCATCGAGGAGAGCTTCGCCGCCGGTAATCTGGACCGCACCGAGAAGGAGATTTTCGCCTACTCCGAGCGCGGACCGCAGGCCTACTGGCTCGCCAGGGCCTACCTGCTTCTGGGCGACGTCTACGCCCGGCGCGGCGATGCGTTCCAGGCGCGCGCCACCTGGCAGAGTATCGCCGACGGTTATTCGCCTTCCGACGACGGCATCGTCGACGAGGCGAAAGCGCGCATCCAAAAACTGAAATGACCATGAAACGACTCCTCCTTTTCGGCATCTTCGTCTCGCTGCTGCCGCTCGGGGCCTCGGCGCAGGTCGGCAAGCAGGTCGAGGTGACAAAGACCTATGTCCCCGGTCTGGAGAGCGCCTCCAAGCTCCCGGTGCGTCCCGACATGACCGACACGGTGCGGATGCACCCCGACATAGACTACTCCGTCAAGCCGCTCGCCATCCGCACGGCGCTCGCCGCGCGCACCATCCGGCCGGCGTCGGTCACCTATTGGGAGTTCAACCGGCCGCACACCTTCTATGTCAAGGCCGGTGCCGGTTATCCGCTCAATTCCGTGGCCGATTTCTATGCCGCGTCGCAGAATTCCGGTACGGGTTACGTCGTGGGCTATCTCAACCACGAGGGGCGCTATGCCGACATCCGCAACGATTTCGGCGCCAAGCTCAATTCGATCCGTCTGACCAACCGCGTCGGCGCGGCCGCCGGCAAATACATCGGGCGCCACCTGCTCGAGGGCGAGGTCTGCTACGACAACCGGTTGTTCCACCGCTACGGGCGCCATTGGCCTGCCGGCGGGGGGGTCGATGCTTCGGCAGCCCCGGGCCCCGTCGTCGATTACGGCGATGCCGGCATCGCCGTGCGTATCGGCGACGATTTCCAGGACCTCTCGCGGTTCAACTTCGAGGTCGGCGTGCATGGCGGCATCTTCTTCGACCATTCCGACGTGGCCGTGCCGGCTCGCCAGAACCGGCTCGGCGCCTCCGCCAAGATCGGACGGGCTTTCGGACGCCATCGTGTTACGTTGGAGACCGGTTACGAATGGCTGGACGGCCGCAAGTCGCTGGCCGGTATGCGGCAGCAGCAGGTGCGCGTCGGGGCGCGTTACGGGCTCGACGGCGAGATCGCCCGCTTCGTCGTCGGGGCCGATTATTACCACGACATGATCTCCGGCGAGGAGAACGGCAACTACATCATCCCCTTCGCGCGGCTCGATTTCGTGCTCGGCGCCCATGAGTTCAAACCTTTTCTCGAACTCGACGGCGGGGTCCGCGACAATAGTTTCCGATCGCTCGCGCGGCAGAATCCCTACGTGCGCAGCGGGGTGTGGGGCAACAAAAGTTCGGTCGACTACAACGTCCGCATCGGTCTGGGCGGCAGTCTCTGGCGCGACCGCTTCGACTATCGCGTCTATGCGGCCTTTTCTGTCCGCGACCACCATCTTTTCTGGTACGGCGATCTGTTGGCCGACGACACCTTTTCCCAGGCTTTTTCGGGCGAGTTGTTGCCCGCGCTTTCCCGGCAGACCGTCACGTCGTTCCACGGCGAGGTAGTCTATCGGCCTGTCAGCCAGTTGCGCATGGACCTGGGTGTCCACGGATTCCTCTACAACGACGAAGCGTTGTTCATCTACGGACATCGCAACAAGCTCGAAAACGGCGAGCCGGCGTTCCGGGCCGATGCCGCCGTCCGCTATGTCGGACGCAAGATCGCGTTCGGCATCTCCGCCCGGGCCGAGAGCCGGCGCCGGTGGAGCGTGTTCGTCGAGCAGGACGGCGAGCGTTCGCTCGGGCGTTATTCGGTGCCTTTCGCCGTCGACCTCGGCGTCGATTTCCAATGGAAGATTTCGGGGCGCGTCTCCCTCTTCGCCGAGGGGCGCAACCTGCTCGACCGCAGGCTCTGCGACTATCCCTGGTACCCGGGTTATCGGGTCAATTGCACCGTCGGCGCCAAAGTTTCGTTTTAAGCGGAAAGCCGAAGGCAGAGAGCGACAGGGGCGATGCCGGAAACGGAAGACGGGAAACCGTCGGGACAGATCCCGATTCCCGGACGGCGGACAAGCAAAAGGACGGAATCCGAAGCCGGGTCCCGTCCTTCCCTTTTGCGTGAGGGTCACGTATGGGCATGAAAAAAGGGTGAGCTACTCATATCGCACCGCTGCGACCGCATACCCTTGCTCGATTCCTCGCCTGGGGGATTCTGCAGGAGCTGGTCGTATAAGACTCACCCGACCGCAAAAGTAGGAAAATTTTATATCTTTGCAAAAAATCCGCGGACAATGCGTAAAAAAATCTTTTTCATCCTGGCGGCTTGCGGCGCGGCGGTTCTGCTCGCCGGGGCGGTCGTCTTCTTCCAGTTCAAGGGCAATGCCGTGCGCACCGAAAGCGAGCTCTTCGTCAGTGCGCAGGCCGATTACGGGCAGCTTGCCGATTCGCTGATGCCCCGTATCAGGCACCGCGCCGCGTTCAGGTTCTACGCCCGCCGAATCGGTTTGGCCGACAGCTTCAAGCCGGGTCATTACGTCCTCAGCCGCGGTATGAACGTCATCCGTATCGCCCGCATGCTCAAGCTCGGGTTGGAAACTCCCGTCCGGGTCACCATCAACAACGTGCGCACTCCCGCCCAGCTGGCTCAGAAGCTCTCCCGTCAGCTCGACGCCGATTCCGCCGCCTTGATGCAGGTTTTCACTTCTCCCGAGCAGGCCGCCAAGGTCGGTTTCGACAGCGTCACGTTCTTTTCCATGTTCATCCCCGATTCCTACGAGTTCTATTGGACCGTCTCGCCCGAAGAGTTCGTGCGCGGTATGAAGCGGGAGTACGAGCGCTTTTGGACACCCCGGCGCGATTCGCTGCGCAGGCGCAGCGGGCTGAGCAGGCTGGAGGTCTTGACCTTGGCTTCCATCGTCTACGAGGAGACCCGGCAGTCCGACGAAATGCCCCGCGTCGCCGGGGTCTACGTCAACCGGCTCAACCGCGGGATTCCGCTCCAGGCCGATCCTACCGTCAAGTACGCCATGCAGGATTTCACCCTCCGGCGTATCCTCTACAAGCACCTCCGATTCCCCTCGCCTTACAATACCTATATTAATAGGGGTCTCCCGCCGTCGCCCATCTGCATGCCCGGCAAGAACGCCATCGACGCCGTGCTCAATTTCGAGAAGCACGATTTCATCTTCTTCTGCGCCCGGCCCGAGTTCGACGGTTACCACAATTTCGCCCGCACGTTCGACGAGCACATGAGGAACGCCCGTGCTTACAGCGCCGAGCTCAACCGGCGCAATATCAGGTGACCGGCGGTTCGGTCGACTGAAAAAGCCCGCCTGGAAAGGCGGGCTTTTCGGTTCGGCCGCGGGCGGGCTTCTATTTCCGGACGGTGTCGGAATTTTGGTTGTAGGCTTTCGCCACACACTTCCATTCGCCGTCAATTTTCAGCAGCAGGAGATAGTCGGTGAAGTCGATGCGGCCTCCCCAGCCCTCTTCGAGCACGCGGACGACGGCGAGCGTCTCCTCGACGGCCACAACGTCGATGCGGGCCTTGAACCCTTCGCCGCCGCTGACGCTGTCGACGTTGCGGTAGAATTGTTCGATGGAGCCGCGTTCCAACGCTCCGTCGAGAAAGCCGAACAGCACGGCATCGTCGGTGAAGAGTTCGCGTGCATGGCTGCTGTCGCCCTCGGCCACGCTTCTGACAAATTTCATGGCGGCCGCCTCGACAGCCTCGTATTCCTGGATCGGATTGCGCATGGAGATTGTGTTTTTTGGAGTTTTACGGCTGCAAAGTTAACGGGTGCTGCCGACCGGTGCAAGTACCGAAAAATGATTCGGATACTGAAAAAATTATCGGTATACTTCCCGTATGGAGGAATATCATTATTTTTGTGTCGTAACCCGATTGAACGGCTATGTACGAAAGAAAAATACCCGTCGACCTGAGTTGTCCTCTGCGGCTGACCATGAGTCTGATCAATTCGAAATGGAAGTCGTGCATCCTCGATGAACTGCGGAACGGACCGATGCGCCCCAGCGAACTGCATAAAGTGCTGCCGGAAGCGGCGCCCCGTGTGTTGGACCTCCAGCTCAAAGAACTGGCGGAGGACGGTCTGGTTGCGAAAACCATCTTCGCGGAACTCCCGCCGCGTTCGGAATATGCCATCACCGGATTGGGGCGGTCGCTGCTGCCGATCATAGATGCCATGATTGCCTGGGGCGAGGAGAACCGGTTGCTGTTCGAACGGAAATTCGGGACAACCGGCTGACGGATAGGTTGTCATGTTCGTATCGGCGGGGCATTGTCGTGTCCGGCAGGCGGGCGGACGTTGCCGCAAAGCGTTTTATTTGCGGACGGTCGCCTGTTTTCCACCGTTTTTACCTATATTTGTATCCATGCTTACGAAAATCTACGGGCAGAATCCTTCGGAACGCGAGTTGCAGAGGGTCGTGGCGGTGCTGGAGAACGACGGCACGGTCATCTGGCCCACCGACAGCGTCTACGCTTTCGGGTGTTCGCTGCGTTCGGCCAAGGCCATCGAGCGGCTGCGGCGGTTGAAGGAGAAGAACGAGTTCACCCTCGTTTTCGCCAACCTGGCCCAGGTCGCCGAGTTCTGCCGGGTGGACAACGCTGCGTTTAGGATTCTGAAACGCAATCTGCCGGGGCCTTTCACTTTCGTGCTGCCTGCTTCGTCGCGCGTGCCCGACAAGACGCTCGGCAAGCGCCGCACCATCGGCGTACGCATCCCTGCGCATCCCGTGGCCCGGGCCATCGTCGAGGCTTCGGGCACCCCGTTGGTCACCGCTTCGGTGCGGCAGGACGACGAGACGCAGGAGTATATGACCGACCCCGAGTTGATCCACGAGCGCTACCTGCGCGACGTGCAGTTGGTCATCGACGGCGGACCCGGAGCGTTGGAGCCCACCACCGTGGTCGACCTCACGGGCGACGAACCCGAAATCCTGCGTCAGGGCCGGGGCGAGTTGCAATAGAGAGGCTTTCCATGGCTGCGGCCGGGGCGTCGGGTTCCGCCGAAGCCGGAGGGGCTGGGGGCGGCCGTGTGATTCCGGCCTTTTCGAGCGGCCGCCTGCAGAGCCAGGCTTGCCCGATCCGTGCCGGGACGCGAAAGGTTGCTGCCGATTAATGATTAATGAATGTAAAACATATTTGCAATGGAAAAGACTTTTTGGAGCGATGCTGCCCGGTGCGGTGCTTACGTAGGCTTGTTGCTGGCCGCATCGTCCGTGCTGGAGACCGGCGTGTTGTTCAGCGGTAAGATCGGGCTTTACGCGATCATCATGATCGAGTGGCTGGCGGTCGCCGTGCTGCATTTCTATCTGTTGTTGCGCTTCACGCGCCGGCGTTCCGCGCTGGCCGCGGCGGCCGACGGGTTCTCGTTCGGCGAGGGCTACGGTTATGTGCTTTCCATGTCGTTGCCGGCCGGTCTGCTTCTCGGCGTGGTCAACTACATCTTCCTGCATCTCGTGCTCGGCTACGGCAACTATGTCGACAAGATTGGCGACATCTTCGCCCGCCTGGCCGGCAAGAGCGGCATGACCGGTCCCGTGGAGGCGCTCGTCGAGCAGCTCCGCAATACGCCCGAACCGTCGCTTTTCTCCACCATCCTGGGCGGTATCTGGTCGAGCGTCTTTTTCGGGCTCTTCTTCGGATTGATCGTCGCCGGCATGACGGCGCGCGCTCCGCAACCTTTCGCCGGCAATGACAACGAATAGTCCCGACATTTCGGTCGTCGTGCCGCTCTTCAACGAGGAGGAGTCGCTGCCCGAGCTGACTGCGTGGATCGCCCGCGTGGCCCGCGACCATGCCTTGACGTGCGAAGTCATCTTCGTCGACGACGGTTCGACCGACGGTTCGTGGAGCGTCATCGAGCAGCTTCGGCGGGAGCATCCTTTCGTGCGGGCCATCGGCTTCGCGCGCAACTACGGCAAATCGGCCGCGCTCTATTGCGGTTTCGAGGCCGCGCAGGGCGAGGTGGTCGTAACCATGGATGCCGACTTGCAGGATTCGCCCGACGAGATTCCCGAGTTGCGCCGCATGATCCTCGAGGAGGGCTACGACCTCGTCTCGGGGTGGAAGAAGAAGCGCTACGACCCCATCGGCAAGCGTTGGCCCAGCAAGTTCTTCAACTGGACGGCCCGCGTGGCGTCGGGCATCCGGCTCCACGACTTCAACTGCGGGCTGAAGGCCTACCGGCGCAAGACCGTGAAAGCCATCGAGGTCTACGGCGAAATGCACCGCTTCATCCCCATCCTGGCGCGCCAGGCCGGTTTCCGCCGCATCGGCGAGAAGGTCGTCGAGCACCGGGCCCGCAAATACGGACACTCCAAATTCGGTCTCGAACGCATGGTCAAAGGCTACCTCGACCTGATAACGGTGTTGTTCATGTCCCATTTCGGGCGTTCGCCGATGTATTTTTTCGGTAGTCTCGGTACGCTGATGTTTCTGGTCGGCGGCGGCACGACGGTGTGGATCATCGCCGGGAAGTTGTGGAAGCAGATGCACGGACTGCCGCTGCGCCCCGTGGCCGACCAGCCGCTTTTCTATCTGGCCATGCTGACCGTCGTGCTCGGCATCCAGCTCTTTCTGGCCGGTTTCCTCGGCGAATTGATCAACCGCGGTTCGTCCGACCGCAACAAATACCTGATCGATAAAAAACTCTGATTATGATACAGCGTATCCAGTCACTCTATCTGTTCGTCGCATCGGCCCTCATGGCCGTCACGCTCTTCGCGCCGCTGGCCCGGTTCGCCGGCGAGGGCAGCGAATTCCGGCTTTACGCTTTCGCGTTCCGTTCGCTCGACGGTGCCGCGTCGCAGCCGACCCTCTACATGGGTGTTTTGCTCGCCGCGGCTTGTGCATTGCCGCTTGTCACGCTTTTTCTCTTCCGGCGGCGGTTGTTGCAGATCCGGTTGTGCGTCGTCGAGGCGGTGTTGCTCATCGGGGCGGCCGTCCTGGAGGGAATCTATTATTATCTCGGCTCCCGCATCTTTTCCGGTCTGGAGTCCCACTTCCAGGGCGTGCATGCCGCCATCGCGTTGCCGCTCGTCAGCCTCGTCTTCGTGTGGTTGGCCGCCCGGGCCATTTTCCGCGACGAGGTGCTCGTCCGGGCTGCCGATCGCATCCGTTAGGGTGGGGCGCTCGCGTTTTCGGGGCCTGTTTCCGTGTTCGGAGACAGGCCCTTGTCTTGGTCGGGCGTTTCTTTTCCGGTGCCGCAACTCCGGGCGGGCGGCGTTCCGCGTGTGCCGATCGCCCGGGCGGCGATCTTCGGGTGTCGGACCCGGGCGGGCTGTCGGTTTTTTCGGTTTTTCGCCCCGATTGCTTTCGGATTTTTCTCTTTTTGCATGCCGCGGTCTCTTTCTGTCATAAAAAAAGTGGCAGAAACTTTGTTGCCATTCAAAATAATTTTAACTTTACACATCAATATTTCTGTTTCGGCAGGATGTTGGCCTTTCAACCGGAATTGCTACTGTTTGTTTTATTAAAATCGTTTTTTATGAAAAGTTTGAATTTTTGGCGTTCGTTGTTCTTCTCGGCGCTGGCTGCGGCTGCTTTCGGCGCCTGCTCCGACGACGACAAGGGCGGCGATGTGGACGCCTCCATCACGGTCAACGACAAGGAGGCCACGACGATAGGCATCGCCTCCGCGGGTGGCGAGACCGAGGCTGTTTCGGTCGTTTCGTCCGGTACGTGGACGCTGGCTTTCGAGTCCGACCAGGATTGGTGCATTCCCAACATCACTTCCGGTAAGGCCGGCACCTCCTCGCTCGTCTTCACCGTCGACCCCATGCCGGCCGGCATCGAGGAGCGTTCGGCCGTCGCCGTTCTTTCGGCCACCGGGGAGATTTACGGCGTACCTTATACGGTTACTGCCAAAATCACGGTTCTGCAGTCGCCGAGCGGCGAAATCGTGACGCCCGTTCTGATTTACAAGGAGACGTTCGGCACGGATGCCAATGTTGCCAATACCGATGTAGACAAGTATACGGGTTGGATCAAGACCGGTGAGGGTGCGGCCGGCGTAACTTACGCGGGCACGAATGTTTCGGTGCGCAAGTCGTCTCCCAATAATTCGTCCAGCTACGAGGGAGCTTCGGGTGCGCCGATTCTCTTTTTCGGCAATGTGCCCGCCAGGTTTATCGTGCAGAATATCGCGTTGACGCCCGAGCAGACCCATCTCCATCTGACATTCGGCGGTCAGCAGACCATCGATTATGATAAGAAAGACTATACGTGGTCGAACGCGAACCTGCTCGTCGCTCTTAGCGCCGATGGTGCGACCTGGTCGACTATCGAGTACACGACCAACGATGGCGACAAGAACAGCGCCGGAAAGAACTGGGTGCTGGCTACCGCCGACTTTACGCTCAAGGCTCCGGCCGAAAAGCTTTTCATCCGTTTCCTGTCGCCTATTCTTGCATCCAACGTGCGTATCGACGACATTACGCTGCAGACGGGTGCGGGCGGTCAGGTCGTCGATCTGGAAGCCGGCGATCCCATTCCTGTCGTGAATATTTCCGGGATTTCCGCTGCCGGCGATTACGAGGTTAAGGATGCTACGGTCGTTGCTACTTATGCTGCCGGTTTCGTCATGCAGGATGCTACGGGAACCATGTTGGTCTTCCTCAATGCTCTTCCGGAAGTTGCCGTCGGCGATGTCGTTTCGGTCAAGGGTACCGTTGCTGCTTACGGCGGCGTGTACCAGTTCGGCGAAGGCGCCAAGGTGACCAAAACCGGTACGGGGACGGCTCCGACCCCCCCCCAGCCGGTGGAGATCACGGCCGATAATATTGCCGGTTTGATGACTTCGCCCAAAGTGACTTTCGTCAAAATGACCGGTACGCTTGTCAAGAGCGGCAATTATTACAATGTGACGTTCCCGTTCGAGTCGACTTATACGGGTTCTCTCTCTTCTCCGAGCGCCGATCTCAATATTGATACGTATGTCGGCAATCTCGTCGATATTGAGGGTTGGTTCGTCAACAATGGCAATGCCGCCGGAACCGGTAGTTACTTCACGGTCGTCGCTACCAAGGTTGCTAACAATACGGCGATTCCGGTTCTGAGATTCACTTCTGAGCTCAAGTCTTTCGCCGGCAGCGATCCGCAGCCTCAGACGGTTACGTTCACAACGCAGAACATTGCTGCCAGTGCGCTCGTCATGTTTGAATGCAAGGGCGGCAACAGCGATAAGTTCAGTGCCCCGCAACAAAGCGATAATTCGGTGACGATCACGGCTTTGGGAAACAACGATTCGGGTGCTCCCTACACCACTACGCTCGTCGCTTCCTTGAACGGAACCACTTTGGCTGAACTCGCTGTCGAGCAGGAAGCCCAATTGCCTGACGGTGCTGCCGAAGTGGAGTTCGATTATGCTACGATAACGGCTGTAAATACTACGGTGGGAGATGTTACGATTGCCTGCGACAAGGGGACCAGCACCTCTTCGCCTGCGTACAATGCTTCCGCCAAGGAGTTGCGTATTTATCGTTACAACACGTTTGCGTTCTCTGTTCCGGAGGGAAAGAAGATCGTCGACATTAAGTTTACTTTCTCTGATAAGAAGTATATGGGCTATCAGTTGTCGGTTGATTCGGGAACATATGCCGGCGATGCAAGTACGGTAAGCGGATCATGGACCGGCGATGCGCAGACAGTCAAGTTTACCAACAATGGCGATGCTAACAATAATGTGCAGGCCCGTTTCAAAAAGATCGTTGTAATTTATAAGTAATTCTTCAGCAAGAAGTCTTGCTGTACGGTTTATTCCCTTTTTCGAAACCTACTCTTGGCGGGGCGTTGTCCCTGCCAAGAGTTGGTTTCTTTGAGAAATTTCTCAAGATCGAATTTTTGCGCGGTTTCCGATAAGCCGAGGGCAGAGCCGTGCTTGCACAGGGCTATGCCGAGGCGAGAAAACCTGCATGAAATTGAACTTTTCTGAATGACGATTTTCAAGAAATACCTTTGGCCGGCGGCTCTTCTGACGGCCATCTTTCTGCTGTTTGCGGGGTGTAAGGACGACGACGAGGCGTCGGTCGACGTAGTGTTGCGTTCCGACTTCGTAGACTGCAACGCCACAACGAACCGGATTCTCGCAACAGGCAGTTCGATGTCTTTCGTCGCCACGATCGTGGAGCAGGACGGCGACGAAACCTGGTGTGCGTTCGATTCGTTCGAGCCGGGTGCAACCCCCCCCCGTTTGTCCAAAGAGGGGCAGGTGGGTATCCCCATGACAATTTACCTGCTGCGCAACGAAGTGGAGCAGGAGCGGACGGCGACCATCGACGTGGTTTTTGCCGATGCTACGGTCCGCAGGCTTACGTTCACCCAGGGCGCTTATTCCGAAACGGCTTGGTACGACCGCAAGTGGGGCGAGCAGCCCGCTTACCGGGAAAACGAATCCTATGTTTACAAGACCTATTTCACCGATCTGAAACGCGGCGGACACGTGCGCAACTTCACCGTCTGCTTCGATACCGGCAAGCGTGTGGCGCATTGGGCGGCTTACCCGCTGACGCTTAATTATGTCTCTCCGGCTGTAGACCGTACCGACAAGTGGGCCTACGATCCCAACAACCAGCAGCCCGTCATTCCGCAGTCGGCACAGGCCAATATCATCGGTTATTACGGGTCGGGCTACGCGCGCGGCCACCAGGTTCCTTCGGCCGACCGTTACAGCACCATAGGAACCAACGAGATGACTTTCTACGCCACCAACATCATGCCTCAGAACGGCAATTTCAACAGCGGAGTATGGGGTGCGTTGGAGAGTAAAATACGCGAAGTGCGATCGCTTCACAATGCCGATACGATTTTTGTCGTGACAGGCACCTATTTTGCAGACAACAAAACAATTACCGACAAAAGCGGCAAGAAAGTAGGCGTTCCGTCCAATTGTTGGAAGGTGCTGCTCCGCGGTTCCGGCGGCAAGGCCGTGTGGGAGTGTTCGGCCGGCGAGCTCCATGCCATCGGGTTCTGGTTCCAGAACAACTTGTCCAATTCGGGTTCGATACGCGATCATTCGACGACCGTGGCCGACATCGAGAGGAAAACGGGCTTCACCTTCTTCCGCAACATCCCGCCCGAGGCGGCCGACGCGGTGAAGGCGCAGAACCGACCCTCGGACTGGGGCATCTGACGACTGCCGGCCGCCGGCCCGCAACAGGGGCGGCAGGAATCGGAACCGAGGACAGCGCTCCGGGGCGACAAAATATTGAAAATACACGACGGGGAACCGTCCCGGGTTTGAAATCCGTTGTGGCGGCGATCCGCACAACCGGAAAATCCCGGCGGCAAGCCGGAAAACAAGAAACCGACCGAAACAAAATATCTAAAATAAGGCAACCATGAAGAAATTCCTTTTTACAGGAGTGTTCGTCGCGCTGATGTTGGCGTGCTTTGCGCAGAAGCCCTACAAAGTGGTCTTCTACAACTTCGAGAACCTTTTCGACACGATCAACGATCCCGACATCCTCGACGACGAGTTCACGCCCGAGGGTCCCAAGCGTTGGAATTCGACCAAGTACAACAAGAAGATCGCCAACCTCGAGCACGTGCTCTTCGACCTCGCCGCCGAGGACCGCGACTTTCCGGCCGTGATCGGCGTTTCCGAGATCGAGAACCGCAACGTCATGGAGGACGTCATCGGCCGGCCGCGGCTGCTGCCTGCCAACTATCGCATCGTGCACTACGATTCGCCCGATGCCCGCGGCGTGGACGTGGGTTTCTACTATCGTCCCGATGTCTTCAAGATCGAGGGCAGCGCCCCCATTCCTTTCAAGATGGCTGAGTTGCCCAACTTCCGCACGCGCGACTTCGTGACGATGTGGGGTACGATCGACGGCGAACCTTTCTTCTTCCTGGTCAGCCATTGGCCGTCGCGTCTGGGCGGCAAGGAGGCTTCCGATCCCAAGCGGATGGCCGCCGCCCGTCAGGTGCGCGCCATCGTCGACTCGGTGCAGCAGGCCAATCCCGCCACGAAGGTCGTGGTCATGGGCGACCTGAACGACGACGCCACGGACGACAGCATCGTCGTGGGGCTGAGCGCCAAGGGCCGGCCCAAGGATATGTGCCCGGGCGACATGTTCAATCCGTTCATCCCCATGTTGAAGGCCGGTTACGGTACGCTGGCTTACCGCGATGCCTGGAACCTCTTCGACAACATCATCGTCTCCTACAACCTGGTCTTCGCTCCGGAGGGTTCGCTGCGCATTCTCGCCGCCGGCAAGTCGAAATTCTACGGCGGTATTTTCCAACGTTCCTACATGTTGCAGAAAGAGGGACAGTACAAGGGCTATCCGCTGCGTACGTTCGTGGGCAATAACTTCCAGGGAGGTTTCAGCGACCACTTCCCCGTGTTCATCTATATCGGCAAATAAAAGCTAACAATACTTTCCTATGAAACTGAAATCTCTACTTCTTTTTCTGTTTGCTCTGGCGACCTTCTCCGTGTCCTACGCGCAGGAGGGCGGTATCCGCGGCAAGGTGGTTGCGCGCGGCAGCCGCGAAGCGTTGAGCAACGTCAAGGTGACGCTCGAATCGACGGGTCTCTCCGCCGTGACCGACAAGGACGGCAACTTCCTTTTCGAGAATCTGCCGGCCGGCGACTACCGCGTGGCTTTCGACGCACCCGATCTCGAAGAGCTCGAGCTCCGCGTGAGGGTAGGGCAGAACATGCGCGACCTGAACGCCGTGGTCGTTTCGCCGCTGGCTTCTTCGGCCGGTTTCGACGATTCGCTCTTCGCCGAGTTCGACAGCGATTCGTCGTCGTCCGACGAGCAGTCGCTGCCGTCGTCGCTCTCTTCGTCGAAGGACCTTTACAACAGCGTCGCGTCGTATCGTTTCAGCGAGATGCGTTTCAACGTCCGCGGTTACGATTCGCAGTATTCCGACATCTATCTCAACGGCATCCGTTTCAACGACGCCATGACCGGCTACGGCCCCTGGTCGTTGTGGAGCGGTCTCAACGACGCTACGCGCAGCCAGAATACGCTGCCCGGTCTGGCCGCTTCCGACTTCGGCGTGGGCGGCATCGGCGGCATGACCAACGTCAACGCCCGCGCTTCGCAGATGCGCAAGGGATTGCGTGTGAGCGTCGCCAACGGCAACCAGATGTACCGTTTCCGCGCATTGGTCACCTACGCTTCGGGCCAGCTCGACAACGGTTGGTCGTACGGCCTCTCGGTCGGTACGCGTCAGGGCGGCAACGGCTATGTGGACGGAGTCTACTATAATTCCTATTCCTACTTCCTCTCGGCCGAGAAGCTCTTCGGCGACAAGCATCGCCTGGCTCTGACTTTCTTCGCGTCGCCTTCGGAGCGCGGCGCCCAGCAGGCATCGACCGACGAAGCCTACGACCTCTTCGGCAACCATTACTATAACCCCAATGTGGGTTACCAGGCCGGCAAACTCCGCAATTCGCGCGTGCGCAACACCCACGAGCCGATCGCCATGCTCAACTATACGTGGGACATCGACGACCGCACGCGTCTGAACGCCGCCACGGCGCTCCGTTTCGGCAAGAACGGTTATTCGGCCCTCACCTGGAAGGACGCGAGCGATCCCCGCGGCGACTACTACCGTTATCTGCCGTCGTCGCTGTTGAGCCAGATCGAGCCGGGCGTGACCAGCGAGGAGACGAAGATGGAATACATCTTCCGCGCCCGCGAGCTGGCACGCAACTTCACCGGTATGTTGCAGTATGACCGTTTCTATCATCAGAACCAGTTGATCGACAATACGTTGATCGATCAGTTCGCCGACAGCACCGACGAGGAGTTCAAGGAGACGCTCGCCACGCAGCATCGTTCCAACCTCATGATCGAGGAGCGCCATACCGACCAGCTCGACTATAACCTGGCCGTGGACGTTTCGCATCAGATCCGCAACAACATGCGCATCGTCGGCGGTGCCAACCTGCGCATCAACCGCACCTGGTACTACGACGAGGTGAAAGACCTCCTGGGCGGCGACTATTGGTACGATGTCGACAAGTTTGCAGAGCGCGACATGTCGCAGAGCGCGCTCAACTACCAGAACGACCTCGATTACTACCTCAAGACCGGGCACGCCCGCGTGGCCCGCGTCGGCGACAAGATCAGCTACAACTACCGCGCACACCTGCTCGAGAGCAACGCCTGGGCCGTCTACACCTACGGCGTCGGCGGTTTCTCGATGAACGTGGCCGGCAAGGTCGGTTATTCGACCATGCACCGCGAGGGTCTGTGGCGCAAGGGTCTCTTCCCCAACAATTCGCTGGGCGATTCCAAGAAGCTCGACTACCTCGTCTACAGCGGCAAGCTCAATCTGTCGTACCGTTTCTCGGGCGCCCATTCGCTCGAAGCGGGCGTCGTTTACATGCAGAACGCGCCCAAGTTCGCCAATGCCTTCGTCTCGCCCCGTACGCGCAACACGACCACGCCGGGCGTTTCGGCCGAGCAGATTTTCGGTGCCGATCTGACCTACAATCTCAATCTGCCCTACATCAAGGCCCGCGTTTCGGGTTACTACACGTCGATGCACAACCAGACGAAGGTCATCTCGTTCTATGACGACGTCGAGCGTTCGTTCACCAACTTCGCCATGAGCGGCATCGACAAGCGTTACTACGGCGTCGAGGCCGCCGTCTCGGTGCCCGTGTGGAACGGCATTTCGGTCGTCGGTGCGATCAACTGGGGCGATTACACCTACACCTCCAATCCCGACTTCGTGCAGACGATCGACAACAGCGAGAAGATCGCCCGCGGCGACAAGGTGCTGTGGGACGGCCTCCACGTCGAGAGTTCGCCGCAGCTGGCTCTCAACGTGGGTCTCGACTACCGCGGTCCGCGCAACTGGTTCGCAGGATTGAATTTCAACTACTACGACAAGCTCTATCTCTCGATGAATCCCTACTACCGCACTTCGCAGGCCACGCAGTACTATGCCAACATCATTATCAACGAGAGCCAGAAGGGTTCCGACATGAACGTCGAGGCGATGAAGGCGGCGGCCCGCGGCATTCGCGATATGCGCGCGCAGGAGAAGTTCGGCGGTTACTGTACGTTGAGCGCCAACGTGGGCAAGAACTGGTATATCCACCGTGTCTACATGCTCGGATTCAGCCTCGAAGTGAAGAACATCCTCAATAACCAGGACATCCGCACCGGCGGTTACGAGCAGATGCGTCTGCGCCGCGTGCGCACGCCGGAGGGCGTGAAGTTCTCGCGCTTCGATTCCAAGTATTTCTACATGCTCGGGACTACCTACTATCTGAACGTCTATTTCCGTTTCTAACCCCGAAAAGCGATTCTACTTACTATGAAAACCAATAAGATACTTCTGTTCGCAGCGCTCGCGTTCTTCATGGCCGGGTGCTACAACGACTTCGATACGCCGGCGCCGGCCAAGATATGGACCGACGAGGACATGCAGTTGGAGGGACTCCAGCCCATAACCATCAAGGAGGTGAAGGACAAGTTCATCTCTTCCGAATATTTCGGTTCGTTGGAGAATACCGGTTCCAACAACAGTTGGTCGGACACCAAGACCGTCAAGCTGGGTGCTCCCATATCGGCCGTCGAGGCGGAGTTCGAGACCGATCCCGGCAACCTGAAGTTCTGGAAGGAAGCCGCCGGCTACTATATCAAGGGCAAGGTCATCTCGACCGATTCGCAGGGCAACATCTACAAGTCGCTCTACATCGACGACGGCACGGCCGCCATCGAGCTCAAGCTCTGCGGTACGCTCTACACCACGTTCGACGTCAACCTCGACACGTTCGACAGCATGTGGGTCTACGTCAAGCTCAAGGATTTCTACCTGGGTAACTACCGCATGATGCTTTCGCTGGGCGATGCGCCCTCCAACGCCCTCAATGCGGGCCTGCGCGACCGTTACTATGCCAATTCCAACTTCGAGAGCCCCGATCTGTGGTGCAGTCTGACGAATCCCGCCTACAACCGCGTGCTTCCGGGCGAGCCCTGCAAGTTGGACGCAACCAACGTCAAGGAGGTCGATGCTTCCAACTACAGCCAGCTGGGCCGCGACGACTACGGCCGTCTGATGCGTTTCAAGGGGGTGAAAATCCGTTACGCCAACATCACCTACCAGGATGAGGAGCGCGATGCCGAGGGCAATATCGTGCGCGACGCCGAGGGCAATATCGTGTGGGGGCCCGAGCAGAAGGCTCCGTCTTTCGGCACCAACGGCGATCCTTTCCCCAACTGGATCGTCACCGATTCGGGTTCGCCGGTTTTCGGCAAGTGGTTCTACTGGGCTTACAGCCGCGATAATGCCAGTCTCTACGGTGCCGTGCTGATGACGCTCAACGACAGCGCTTCCGGATCGGCCGATCCGGGCGTCTATTCCATCCGTACGAGCGGTTACGCGCGTTTTGCCATGCAGCCCGTTCCGCGCCACGGTACGGTCGGCAACGTGTTGGGCATCTACAGCATCTATTCCACCCGTCTGAACCAGTACGCCCAGTACCAGATTACGGTGAACCGCATCGAGGACCTCGATTTCCCCAAGGATTCGTTGCTCACGCAGGAGTGGATCGACCACAATACGCCCGACGCTTCCTACAATCCGCCTGTCAAGGACGGCAGCGGCGAGTACGACGAGTAGTCCGAACCGTTTCCGGTTTCCCCGGTGCCTGTCCGGCACCGGCGGATTCCGGTTCGCGTTTCCGGCCCGGCCCTTTGCCGGGCCGTTTTTTTGCCCATTTGCCCATTTGCCCATTTGCCCATTGCCCATTTGCCCATTGCCCATTTGCCCATTGCCCATTGTCCGCCACCTGTATCGCTTGCCCCCCCCCGGCCGCTTATATCGCGCGAGCTGCCCATGCTGCCACACCTCTTCCTCTTCCTCTTCCTCTTCCTCTTCCTCTTCCTCTTCCTCTTCCTCTTCCTCTCTCGCTAATATGTTTCGGGGCCCCAGCCCCCCCCCGTCCCGAAGCGCCCGGGTGCTGACCGCCCGGGCGCGGAAATCTTTTCCGCCGTTTGCGGGGCAAATGAACTTAACCCCAAGATGGGAAAAACTCGAACCGGACATGTACTCACCCGGTCGGAAAGGTCGTGTATCCTCGTTGTTGTTATAACTGCCAAGTCTGCCAAATTATGCGCATTGGACGCATGCCCGATTCGGAGTTTCTGAACGTGTTTCGGTTCTTCGAACAACACACCTTTCTTATTTGGATTAATATTGATTTTTATTTATAATGCGATAATATATTAAATAATTCGATTCAAGAATCACTATTTTAAAATATTAAAATAACTATTTCCCGGTCCGTTCGGCGGATCGGAAAAGAGCAGATAAAAATCTTTTCATTGTATTTATTGGCGTAAATTATTGGTCTGTAGATATTTGTATATTTTATGGGGGGGGGTAGAAAAACATTCCTCCGTCGTTTGCTATTATCGTAGCTTTTTCATACCTTTACACTCGTTAATTCAAACTTTTACCCGCAGTTCGGTACGGATGGGTTTGCGAAATGATGCGTAAAGGAATCCGTCTGTCACCGGTTGATTCCCAATATTTTGCGTTGCTCGGGAGCAATCCGGCGGATGCCCGGGCTTCGTGTCGGGACTCGGGTAAATGAAGCGGAATCCGTCGGCCGTAGCGTGGCGGATCGGTTTCGTGACGTTTCGCCGTACGTGCCTGCCGAGCTCGGGAAAAGAGGCTCCGATCGTGCTTGAAAGGGTATAAGACCCATGTTTAGGCCGTGCGTTTTGGTGCAACGCGAATCCGTTTCGGTCGCTCGCTCGGAGGTCGGGTGTCCGGCCCGCAGTGCGGTTCGGGTTCGCTCCAACCGTCCGAAGAAACGTATGGGAGCAGGAAAATCCGGCTGCAGCGCTGTGAAGCGCGGCTTTCGGTGCCCGCCGAGGGCAGACAGGCCGATATGCGTATCGGTAAGAAACAACTGAAAAATGCTTTTTCGGGAACGGCTTTTGTTTGGCAGCCGTTGCGGGAAAAGTTTTAAAAACAGAAGACGTCGATATGGATTTTATGATAAACAGGGATGCCTTTTTTCGAAAATTTCTGGCGGATCGCTATCTCAACGCGTGGCTGATATTGGGCTGCGACGTGGCTGCATCGATCGCATCGTCGTTGACGGTGCTGCTGGTGTGCGACTTGTGGACCTATCATAGTTTCGGCCGGCGGTTCATGTTGCTGTGGATGCTCGGCGCCGCGCTCTTTTCGCTGTTGACGTTCGTGGCTTTCAGGACTTACCGCACCATCATCCGTTATTCGACGTTGCGCGACATCGGCGCGATCTGCCTGGCTGTTTTCGGCAAGGATGCGCTGTTGGGCCTGTTCTTGTGGCTGACCGGTTCCATCGACATGGCAATGCCGATTTTCATCGGAATTCTGTTCTGCGACGTGGCCATCACGATCTTCCTCCTGGTGCTTCTTCGCGTGGCGATGATCCTCGTCTACGACATCCTGAAAAAGCGCGTCAAGGAGCAGAACTCGCTGTGCCGCGTGCTCATCTACGGCAACAGCGACAAGTCGGTGGGCCTCGTAACGCGTCTGAGCCACTCCAGCCACTACCATGTGGCCGGTTTTCTCACCTATGGCAAGCATCTCAAAGGGCATACGGCTTCGGGACGTCCGATCTACTATTTCAATACGGGCGAAAACCTCGATTATCTGTGCAAGCGTTATGACATCGACGCCGTGTTGTTCGCCTACCATACCGATGCGCAGTCCGAGCAGCAGCGCCTGGTCAAGTATTGCCAGCAGTACAACATCAAGATGCTGATCGCTCCCGTGATCGACGAGATCGAGGGCGGCAAGCTGCTGAATCTGTCGAGCATCCGCAAAATCAAGATCGAAGATCTGCTGGGGCGTCCCGAGATCGAAATCTCGATGAAGGAGATCGTCGCCAACTTCAAGGACAAGGTCGTGTTGGTGACCGGTGCGGCCGGGTCGATCGGTTCGGAACTGTGCCGCCAGCTGGTGAAGTTCGGGATCCGCCGGCTGATTCTCTTCGACAACGCCGAAACTCCCTTGCACAACCTGCGTCTCGAGTTCGAGGACGAGCACTCCGACCTCCATTTCGTGCCCGTCATCGGCGATGTCCGCATCCCCACGCGGTTGGACTACGTCTTCCGCACCTACCATCCGCAGGTGGTGTTCCACGCGGCGGCCTACAAGCATGTGCCGCTCATGGAGGAGAACCCGTGCGAAGCGGTGCTGGTCAACGTGGCCGGTTCGCGCAACGTGGCCGACAAGTGTATCGAATACGGCGTGGAGAGCATGGTGATGATCTCCACCGACAAGGCCGTCAATCCGACCAATATCATGGGCTGCACCAAGCGGCTGGCCGAAATCTACATCCAGTCGCTGGGCTTGGCCGTCGAGAAGGGTGTCGTCAAGGGTTGCACCAAGTTCGTCACCACGCGTTTCGGCAACGTGCTGGGTTCCAACGGTTCGGTCATTCCCCGCTTCCGCGAGCAGATCGCTGCGGGCGGTCCCGTTAAGGTCACCGACCCCGAGATCGAGCGTTTCTTCATGACCATTCCCGAGGCCTGCCGACTGGTCATGGAGGCGGCGACCATCTCTTCGGGCAACCAGATTTTCGTCTTCGACATGGGCGAACCCGTCAAGATCGTCCATCTGGCCGAGCAGATGATCCACCTGGCCGGTTTCGAAGTCGGCAAGGACATCCGGATCGAGTATGTCGGCCTGCGTCCGGGCGAAAAGCTCTATGAGGAGGTCCTCGCCAGCAAGGAAAATACGCTGCCCACGTCGCATGACCGCATCCGCATCGCCAAAATCCGCGAGTACGATTACGCCGATGCGCTCAAGGCTGTGTGCCGGCTGGAGGAGCTCGGCCGCGACGTCAATATCCCCGAAATGGTCCGTCTGATGAAGCGCACCGTTCCCGAGTACAAGTCCGAGAACTCTGCTTTCGAACAATACGACCAGGAGTTGATGCAGCAGTGAGCGGGGCCGGATCCGGGGCAGAGAAGCGGCAGGCGGCCCAACGGCCGGAACGATGAACGTCATTTGGCTTGAACAGCGTGGAATCCATCAGGGAATATATCAAACGATACAGGGTGTTGGTCGATAACTTCGGTTATCTGAGCCTGTTGCAGTTATGCAACCTGGTCATTCCGTTGATCACCTATCCCTACCTGGTCCGTGTCCTGGGCGAGGAGACTTACGGAACGGTCGTCTATGCCCAGGCCATCGTGGCATATCTGGCCATCTTCGTCAACTGGGGCTTCAACATCTCCGCTACCAAAAGCATCAGCATCCACCGCGACAACCCGGCGAAGGTCGACCGGATTTTCAGTTCGGTCTACATTGCCAAAACGTTCTTCCTGCTGCTCGTCTTCGGCGTGCTGTGGCTGTTGTTCCTGATTCCGAACATCGGGCGCTACAAGTTGCTCTACCTGCTTTCGATGTGGATGTGCGTCTACGAGTGGTTGTTCCCCGTCTGGTTCTTTCAGGGCGTCGAGCGGATGAAATACATCGCCATTTTTTCGTTCGTCGGGCGCCTCATTTTCATCGCGTTCATTTTCTTCCTGGTAAAGACCGCCGACGATTACCTGTGGGTACCGGTAATCAACGGCGTGGGGGCGATCATCACCTCCCTGGCTGCTATTTATATCGTCGTGCATAAGTTCTCCGTCTCTTTCCGCTGGCCGTCGTGGCGGGCGTTGTTCTTCTATACGAAAGAGTCGACCAAACTGCTGATGACTTCCATCACCGGCATCGTCAAGGACCGCACCAACACCGTAATCATCGGCAGCGTCCTCGGCATGTCCGAGGTGACCTATTACGACTTCGTCGACAAGATCGTGAATGTACTCTCCACCGTCTTCTACACGATAAGCAACGTGCTGTTCCCTTATTACAACCGTAACAAGAACCGGGGATTTATCCGTAAGCTCTTGCTGGTGACGTCGGGCGCCGGAGTGCTGATCTATTTCGGTGTCGGCGCTTTTCTGAAACCGTTCGTTCTGCTGTTTTTCTCTTCGGAAATGCTGAACGCCATTCCCGTCTACTGGATTATGGGTATAACGTTTCTGGCTCGTCATGTAAGTGCGTTCTTGGGAACGGTTGTTTTAATCAGTAATAATTATGTGAAAGAAGTGATTGTAAATATGTTTTATAGTTTGCTCGTTTATTTATGTGCAGTCGCTTTATTTGGGATAGGAGGTTGTCTGAATATATATACGCTCTCATTGTGCATGGTATTTCCTGTTATTTTCGAAGCTTGGCACAGAAGCTATTATTGTCGTAAATACCACCTTATATAATATTAACGAATTGTCTAATGGTCAAACTCTGCGTTTCTCGCAATGCATTTGTTCAGTTGATTGGCATACTGATATATGCATTTCAAAGCATCCTTTTCCGGCTCGCAGGGGTAGAGGATTCGTATGTGACGTTATTGCAGTATGAGTTGCTGGCCATTTATCTATGGTCATTGTGGTCTGCATCTAAAGAGAGTGGATTTTTTAACCTGTATGTCATGTTTTTGCTGACATTGGGTTTGTTTCTCTACTCGCGTATTATCCTCGATATTTTCGGTATGTTTGAGTGGTATTGGGCGACTAAATGGTCTGATTTTTATTTTTCGATACATACAAGATACCGGATTCTTTCGTTTCTGATATGGACGTTGCTGTTCACTCATTTGGGAGCTTTATTCGGGAAACGTTATTTGTCATATGACTGGATAGAATTTTCTCATTCTCCCGCCTTGGACAAATGTTCTACCATTCTTTTTTTTCTGGCATTTCCCGGAGCTTTTACCAAATATCTGATTGAATTGAAGTTCATATTGTCGCGGGGGTATCTGGCTGTTTATGATGGTTCGTTGAATAATATTACATATCCTGTCTGGACCATGGGGACAGGTGTACTGATAGAGGCTGCCTATTCCTTGTTTTTGGCGTCGCGACCGACAAAGAAAAAGTTTTTTATCATTTCTTCGATTTTCTTTGTCTTGAAAATTGTCGACGTAATGAAAGGCGGAAGGGCGAGATTATTTCTGCCAATCATCTTTGTTGCATGGTATTACTACTCATTTTTTAAAAATAGTTCGTCTGTTTCTTTCAAAAAAGTCGCGTTTTTCGGTTTGATCGGAATCTTTCTGTCGCAGGTGTTGGCACAGTTGCGGGGTGATAGTGTCATTCTCGACGATATGGGAGGGCTGATAACCATCTTTTTCGCGCAACAGGGTGTTTCGTTGTTGGTACTGGGGTACATGGTTCATTATGAGACGCTTTTCGTCAATCATGGTGCGCCTTATATTCTCTATCCGCTTGTCTTCTGGAATGTTTTCAATGGGCAAACGGTTGAGTATGCACAGCATACGATAAGTCTGGCTCACCGGCTGTCTTATTTTTTGTCGCCGGCCGCTTATTTGGGCGGCGAGGGCACCGGTTCGAGTTATGTAGCGGAACTTTGGGACTTGGGGTGGTTAGGCGCTGTTCTGATGTGTCTGTTGTTGGGTTACGGAATCCGCTATTTCGAAAAGGCTGTCAGACGTTATAGAACTGTTATGTTTCTATCATTTATTCTGGTCCCCTCAATTGTATTCATGCCGCGATCCGCTTTTTTCCCTCCGTTGCAGCAGATTTTACTTTATTTGATATTTTATTGGGTGGTGATAATTTTCCTAAATAGAAATCGGAAACAGTCGCTAGATGGCTCGATTTCTTCGTTAAACGATATGCAGCCATGACGGATTTCAAGATTTCGATCATCGTTCCGGTTTACAACGTTGAGGCCTATGCGGCGCAGTGCCTCGACAGCATCGTCGGCCAAAGTTACCGCAATCTCGACATAATCGTCGTGAACGACGGTTCCACCGACGGTTCGCTGGAAATCGTTCGTTCCTACGAGGCCCAAGATACCCGTATCCGCGTCGTCGACCAGCCCAACCAGGGGCTGAGCGCCGCCAGGAATGCAGGCATGGAACTGGCCTCGGGCGACTTCCTATGGTTCGTGGACAGCGATGATTACATAGCGCTTGACGCCTGCGAGCGTATTGCTGAGGTTTTGCAGTCAAAGCCCTGCGATCTGTTGATTTTGGGGCGTTACCGGTTTTGGGAGGATGGTTCTAAGGTTTACGACCGGGTTTCTTGGGGCGAGTCCGTGCTCGAGGGCCGCACCTACCTAACAGAGGCCGTGACACGGGGCATCTTCACTGCTTCGGCTTGCAACAAGGTGGTCCGTACAGCCATGGTGCGGGAGCATGCGTTCCGCTTCCAGCAGGGCATTCTTTACGAAGACCTTTATTTTACGTTCCAGTGTCTGTTGCAGACCGGGTGCATCGGTTTGTTGGAGGAACCCTGTTATTTCTATCGGCAGAACCGGGCGGGCAGCATCATCAGTTCGATCAAGGAGCGTGACAAGGATGTGCTGAAAACGATCGGGTTGCTGGAGAATCATGTTGCAGCTGTCGATCCTGGGCTGTTGGAGGAGCATAGTTTCAAATTGTTGATCTATGGTTGGGTCGCCAATGCCGTGTGTTTCAAGTATCCGCAGAAAAAACCTTTCAGCCGCCGGGCCAACCGCATCGTGAAAGATATTCTCCATGACGAGCGTTACCGGAAATACGTGCGTTACTTCGCAGGCTCGTCCCGGGCTGAATTCAAGTGGCGCTTGTCGGCTTGGCTGGCGCTGCATTGCTATCCGCTCTTCGTCGTTCTGATCTACGGCTTTTACAAATTCAAAAATATTTTCCGATGAAAAATATCGCCGTCATACTGGCCGGAGGTGTCGGCCGGCGTTTGGGCGACACGGTACCCAAACAGTTTCTCAAGGTCGCCGGAAAGCAGGTGATCGAGCATACGCTGGATGCGTTCCAGAACCATCCGCAGATCGATGAGATCGCGGTCGTCTGTCACTCCGATTTCGTGGGGCACATGGAAAATATCGCCGTGAAGAACAATTATTCGAAGCTCAAGAAGATTCTCCACGGCGGGCAGGAGCGTTACGAGTCGAGCCTGGCGGCCATCCGGGCTTACGACGCTCTGCAGGACGTGAACCTCATTTTCCACGATGCCGTGCGTCCGTTGGTCAACGAGCGGATCATCTCCGATTGCATCCGGGCTCTGGAGAGTTACAAGGCCGTCGACGTGGCCATCAAAACCACCGACACCATCATCCAGGTCGACGATCGGGAGCACATAACCGGCATCCCCACGCGTGCGGTGCTGCGCAACGGGCAGACCCCGCAGGCTTTCAAGCTCTCGACGATCAAAAAGGCCTATGACCTCGCCTTGCAGGACCCGGAGTTCAAAACTACGGACGATTGCGGCGTTGTCCTCAGATACCTGCCCGATGAGCCCGTCCACGTGGTCGAGGGTGAGCATTTCAATATCAAGCTCACCTACAAGGAGGACCTTTTCTTGCTCGACAAGCTCTTTCAGCTCAAAACCGCCGCTCAGCAAAACGAGTCGATTCTCCCGGAGATCGTCGAGCGGTTGCCCCAGGCGGTGGTCGTGGTCTTCGGCGGCAGCTACGGCATAGGTCTCGACATCGTGAATATCTGCAGGGAGTACGGAGCGTGCGTACATTCGTTCAGCCGTTCGCAGAACGGCGTCGACGTCTCCGATGCAAAGTTGGTCGCCGCTGCACTGAAATCGGTTTTCGAGAAGGAGGGCCGGATCGATGCCGTCATCAACACGGCCGGCATTCTCGACAAGGAGCCGCTGGCTACGATGTCCTACGAGGATATTTGCAAGAGCATAAATATCAATTACCTCGGTTCGGTCATCGTTTCCAAGGAGGCCTACCCCTACCTCAGGGCAAGCAAGGGCGCTTTGTTGCTCTTTACCTCCAGTTCCTATACCCGGGGACGCTCCCTCTACAGCCTCTATTCGTCTTCGAAGGCCGCTATCGTCAACTTTGTGCAGGCGCTGAGCGAGGAGTGGTACGACTGCGGCATCCGCATCAACTGCATCAATCCCGAGCGTACCAAAACTCCCATGCGCGTCCGTAGTTTCGGCAACGAGCCCGAGGGCACTTTGTTGGAGTCGGGCGTCGTGGCTACAGCCGCCATAAATAGTATTTTTTCATCCATGACCGGCGAGGTGGTCGACGTAAGACGAGAATAGTATGAAATCGGATAGTGCATTGATGAATGAATTGGCCCATCATGTGGCTTATCTTCGAGAGCTGACAGCTGACGAATCTGCAGGTATGAAGCGGGTCCTTTTGGAAATTTACCATGATGTAGCGAATGTTTGCGAGCAATATGGATTGACTTACATGTTATGTGGAGGTAGTTGCCTGGGAGCAGTGCGTCATCAAGGATTCATCCCTTGGGACGATGATCTCGATCTGATGATGCCGCGGGCCGATTATGAGAGGTTGATCAAACTTTGCAATGACGGTGCTTTGGGAAACAAGTACGAAATCGATTATCCCAACGGAAAAACTGATTCGAAGACTGTGTTTTTGAAAATATATCGGAAAAATTCGCTCAATGTTGAATTGTGTGATGAGTCGACGCCTTTTCCTAAAGGAATCTATATAGATATATTCGCTCTCGATGCCGTACCGGCGGGCAGATTGTTTCGATTAATCAAGGGATTTTTTGCTAATGTATTCCAGTTCATTGCCATCATGGTTTTATATGCGCAGTATCCCAGTCGGTCGTTGAAGGAGTTCATGGCACTGGATGTTTCTCTGAGAAGACGGTTCCGGTTGAAGATGTTTTTCGGTCGCTTGTTCTCCTTGGTATCCCATCGGTGGTGGGTATATTGGTTTGATCGATTCGTGGCGAGTGACGCTCCGAATCGCAAATTGGGGATCCCTACGGGGCGGAAGTATTATAACGGAGAGATTTTCGAGCGTTCGGTCTTTCTGCCTCCTCGGCGAGCGATTTTCGAAGGTTTGCCTGCCTATATTCCGGCAGAATACGATCGTTATCTGACCAATCTCTATCATGATTATATGCAGTTGCCTCCTGTTGAAAAGCGTGAGCGGCACTTTATCGGTAAGTTTCAATTGCCAACTGATTGATTAGCCCATGGTTGATTCGACTCGGTATCAGGTTGCCGTTATTATCCCGACCTTGAATGAAGAACGGTTTATTGCGGGATGTCTCGATTCTGTCGTTCGACAGACATATCCGTTCGGTCGGATGGACGTAATGGTCATTGACGGCGGAAGCAAGGATCGTACGCGTGCAATCGTTGAAGAATTCGGCCGACAATACGATAATATCCGTTTGCTCGACAATCCGGGGCGTATACAGTCTGTTGCATTCAACATCGGATGCCGCGGGTCGGATGCGCCGTATGTGATTCGTCTGGATGCACATGTTTCGTATGACATTCGATATGTGGAATTGTGTATTTCATATCTTATGAGATGTCCGGAGTTGGGTAATGTCGGCGGTATTTGTAAAATAATTCCGCCCGTTTCACATATCATTGCGGAATCCAATGCCATCCTCAATCAAGTTCCTTTCGGAATCGGCGGTGCGGCATTCCGAGTGGGTAAAAAGGCTGCTTATGTGGATACGGTGCCTTTCGGCGCTTTTCCGCGAACGGTGATCGAACAGATTGGAGGCATGCGTGAGGATTTGATCCGAGGCGAAGACAATGAGTATAATTCGAGAATCAGAAAGGCCGGTTACAAGATTCTTTTCGATCCGCAAATCGAATGTACCTATTATGCTCGTGACACGGTTACGGGGAGTGTCCGACAGATGTATGCGAATGGAAAATCGATAGGCAGGTTGGTTTACATCGACCGGACGTCGATCGGGTTGAGACATTTGGTCCCTTTGTGTTTCGTCTTATGCTTGTTGCTGTCGTTCGTGTTCGGCTTCATTTGGTTGCCGATATGGTGGTTCGCAGGCGGAATTCTTTTGGTTTATTTTATTGCAGCTACGATAGCAACCCTGTCGATTTGCAGGAAATTCGGCTTTAAGTACGTTCTCGTTCTTCCATGGTTGTTCTTTGTCGTTCATTTCTCTTATGGATGTGGTACGATCGTCGGTTTGGCGAAGCATTAAAGATTTTTGAAATGATGTTTATTTAAATATTGGAAATGAATATGCGTAATATTCCTTTCTCGCCGCCGGACATTACGGAGGCGGAGATCGCCGAGGTCGGCGAAGCATTGCGTTCGGGCTGGATCACCACCGGCCCCCGCACCAAAGAGTTCGAAAAGCAGATCGCCGCCCGGTGCGGCACTTCGCGGGCCGTGTGTCTCAATTCGGCGACTGCCTGCATGGAGCTGGCCCTGCGGGTGTTGGGCGTCGGTCCCGGTGACGAGGTCATCGTCCCGGCTTACACCTACACAGCGACGGCCAGCGTCGTGCACCACGTCGGTGCCCGGATCGTAATGGTCGACACGGCGCCCGGTTCGTTCGAAATGAACTACGACCGTTTGGCGGATGCCGTCACCGAGCGTACGAAGGTCATCATTCCGGTCGACCTGGGCGGCGTGGTGTGCGATTACGACCGGATTTTCGCCGTCGTCGAGAGCAAACGTCCTCTTTTCCGTCCTGCCAACGACATACAGCAGGCTTTCGGCCGTATCGTCGTTCTGGCCGATGCGGCCCATGCTTTCGGGGCCGAGCGCGGCGGACGGCCGTGCGGTGCGATCGCCGATTTCACCTCTTTTTCGTTCCACGCCGTCAAGAACCTCACTACGGCCGAGGGCGGTGCACTGACATGGCTGCCTGTCGAGGGGATCGACGACGAACGCATCTACAAGGAGTTGCAGCTGCTGTCGCTTCACGGTCAGAACAAGGATGCGTTGGCCAAAACGAAACTCGGTGCCTGGGAATACGACATCATCGCGCCCAACTTCAAGTGCAACATGACCGACATCATGGCAGCGCTCGGTTTGGTGCAGCTCGACCGTTATCCGGAGCTGCTGCGCCGGCGCCGGCAGATCATCGAGACCTACGACCGGGCTTTGGATGGCTGTAACGTGCAGGTTCTGAGCCATTATGGCCCGAAACACGCTTCGAGCGGCCACCTCTATCTTGTGCGACTGCTCGGCCGCGACGTCGCTCAGCGCAATGCGGTCATCGAGCGGATGGCCGAGCGCGGCATCGCCTGCAACGTCCACTATAAGCCGCTGCCCATGATGACCGCCTACAAGGCTTTGGGTTTCGACATCGCGGATTTTCCCAACGCCTACGACCAGTATCGCAACGAGGTTACGCTGCCGTTGCACACGCGTCTGAGCGATGAGGATGTGGAATACGTCATCTCCAACTTCGTGGAGATCATCTCCGAATAGGCGCCCGTGAAACGGATTTTCGACATCTTGGCAAGCGGAGCGGGACTCCTCGTGTTGAGCCCTGTGTTCGCGATCGTTGCGCTCTGGATCAAGTTCGATTCGCGCGGTCCGGTGTTCTATCGTCAGACGAGGGTAGGGCGCCATAACAAGGATTTCGGGTTGCTGAAGTTCCGGTCGATGGTGGTCGGCGCCGACAAAAAGGGGCTCATCACGGTCGGCGGCCGCGATCCGCGCGTGACCCGTTCGGGTTACTTCATCCGCAAATACAAGCTCGACGAACTGCCGCAGCTCGTCAACGTGTTCTGGGGCCACATGAGTCTCGTGGGGCCGCGGCCGGAGGTGCGCAAGTATGTCGATCTCTATACGCCCGAGCAGCTTCACGTGCTGGATGTGCGTCCCGGCATCACCGATCTGGCATCGATCCGTTATCGCAACGAGAACGAGTTGTTGGCGCAGGCCGATGATCCCGACCGGTATTATGTCGAGGTCATCATGCCGGACAAGTTGCGCATCAACCTGGAGTATGTCGCCCGCCATTCGTTCTGGTACGATCTCAAGTTGATTTTCATGACTTTCCGCGAGATCGTGACCAAGTGAGCCGGTCCGGCACCCCACAGATGATAGCAGCACACTCCGAACCAAAGTTCGGGGTGTGCTGTGTTTGGCAGGAATGCTTGCGACATGCAGGACAAGACCCTCCCTAAGCTCCGTCGAAGGTGCTAAGCATGTAGGTTCCTCTGTGTCTGAGTAGCTCTACGGATCGGTAGTGTGTCCCGGCAGCTCGGGTCCGGTATCTTTAACCGGGGCTTGTCGCCTCGTTGCTCTTGCTCGGCGTTCGTGCGATTTCGTGCAGACGGGAACTCCAGGCGGTGTGCTCTTGCATCGGGTTTTGTTCAAAGTCGGTGCGGGAGTCGGTTGCCTGCAGATAGTTGCGTTTGGCATGCGGTGGTGGGCGGCGATTGGTTGGGGCGTGCAGGCAGCGGTACGAAGCGTTTCTTTTCGGGGTTTCCGGGCGGGTTGCGCCGAAGAGAAGTTGCGGCAAAAAGTACGGCCGCCCCTTGGGGCGGCCGTATCGTATGCGGCGGAGCCGATGTTTATTCCGCCTGTGCGGGACGCATGACGACCTTCACCAGGTTGCCGTCGTCGAGCATCTTCTTGGCCAAAGCCTGTACATCGGCGTTGGTGAGCTCGCGCAGGGCCTTTTCGTAGTCGGCGAGGTAGTCGGCGCCGTTCGTGTACTTCGTCTGTACGTAGCGCATCCAGCTGTTGTTCTGCTCCAGGCTGTTCTTCCAGCTCTTGAGCATGAATTCGCGGTTCTTCTCGATGTCTTCGGTCAACGGGCCTTCCTCGGCGATCTTCTCGATCTCCTTCATCACGATCGCCAGCAGTTCGTCGGCCATCTCCTCGTTGGTGTCGAAGACGATGTGCATCTTGTAGGTCTCGTTGGGCAGGTACTCCGCAGAGCCGTAGGTGCTTACGCCGTAGGTGCCGCCCTTCTCCTCGCGGATCGAAACCAGGTAGCGCGAATCGAGCGCCTGCGTGAGGAACGTGAGGGCCAGGCGGTTGGTGAAGTTGTAGGGCATGTCGCCCGAGAAGAGATAGTGCACCGAAACCTTGGGCTGCTGCATGGCGAACCGGAAGTTTTCCGTCACTTCGCCCTTGACGGGAGCGGCTTTGTCATCGACGGCCTGCATCTTCTTGCCCGTTACGGGCAGCGAACCGATGTATTTTTCCACCAGCGGCTTGAGCGTGTCGAGGTTCACATTGCCAACGAATATGAACGTGAAGCTGTCGGCCCCCGGGAAGAGTTTCTCGTGGATGGCGGGCAGGGTTTCGAAGCGGAATTCGTCGGTCATTTCGGCCGTCGTCATCCGGCGGCGCGGGTTATGGCCGTAGGCCGCATCGACGAAGTGCTCCTCCATGACGAAGTCGGGGTTCGTCTTGGCGTTCTCCAGCTGCGAGCGGATCATCTTCATGAGCGTGTTGTAGTCGGCCTCGTCGAAGCGGGGCTGCGCGAAGTTGAGGTAGAGCAGCTGGAGCATCGTCTCGATGTCTTTGGGCGAGCACGCAGCGTTGACCGTGCTGAAGTAGTTGTCGACATCGATGTTCACCGAGGCCGTGATGCCGGCCAGCTGTTTGCGCAGCTCGGTCGACGAGAATTTGCCGGCGCCCGACATCGAACGGATGACCGGGAGGAATTCGGCTACGGGCACCTCTTCGTCGGAGAGCACCGAAAGGCCGCCTTCGGCAATGGCGTTCATGCGTATTTCGTCAGCCTTGAAAGTCGTGGGCTTCACGACGACCTTCACGCCGTTCTTCAGCGTCCAGACCGTCGTGCCGTAGGCTGCGTCCTCTACCGTCTTCTTCACCGGCGATCCCTTCAGCTTGAGTCCTTCGGGCAGCAGGGGTTCCTTCACGGTGGTGTCTTCGTAGGGCTGCAGTTCGGCGGCCGTCACCTTGTCGCGGATGGCCAGAATCTCCTCCTCGGTCGGCGTCTCGATGCCCTCCTTCTCCGGTACGGTGACCGTGATTACCTGGTTGTTCGGGGTGATCAGCTGCCGGGCCACGGCGTTGACCGAATTGAGGTCCACCGACACGATCAGCATGCTGTCGATCTGCCACTCCGTTTCGGCGGAGGGGATCGGCGTGTTCTTGCTGAAGTTCGAGAGGTAGCTGCGCACGAATTCGTTGTTGGTGCGGTCGTTGCGGTTGGTGTATTTGCGTTCGGCGCGACGCAGCAGGTCGGTCTGCGCACGTTCGAATTCGCCCTGCGTGAAGCCGAAGCGACGGACTTTCTCCATCTCGGTGCAGAGCGCTTCGAAGCCCCGCGGGAGTTTGCCGTCCTGCGTCACGGCGATGAAGGCCGTGAGGTTCATCGTCGGGATGACGCCCAGAATGTCGCCGCAGTCCATGCCGGCACCCAGGAACGGAGCGTCGGGCTGCATGGCGATTTCTTGCAGACGGGCGTCCTCCATAGCCGATATGTAGGCTTGGATCACATCGAGCGTTTCGGCCTGCACGGTGTTGTTCATCTCCTTGGGCAGCGCCGGGCGCTTGATAAAGATCTGGGTGCGCGAACCCTGCATCTCGGGATCGGACAGAATGCTGACGATGGGTTTCTCGTTGTCGGGCACGACGATCATCTCCTTGTGCGAGGCGTCGGCCGCCGGTGCGGGGATGTCGCTCATGAGTTTCTTCACCTTCGCTTCGATCGTGTCGACGTCGATGTCGCCCACGATGATGACGGCCTGATAGTCGGGACGATACCACTGGTGGTAGAAGTCGCGCAATGCCTGATGGTCGAAGCTCTTCAGGTAATCGAGGTAGCCGATCAGGTTGCGGTGTTCATACTTCGAGTCTTTGCCCAGAGCCTTGATCAGGGCCATCGTCGAGCGCCACGAAGCACCGTCGCGCGTGCGCAGCTCCTCGCAGATCACTCCGCGCTCGGCGTCGATCTCGTCGCCCTCCAGGGCGATGAAGTGCGACCAGTCGTGCAGGATCAGCAGCGCCGAGTCGATCACCCCTTCGCGGGCCGTCGGCACGTCCTTGATCTGGTAGGTCGTCTGGTCCCAGCCGGTCGATGCGTTGAGGTTGTAGCCGAACTTCACGCCTACGGTCTCCAGGTATTCGGTGAGCATCTTGCCCGGCAGGTTCTTCGTGCCGTTGAAGGCCATGTGTTCCAGGAAGTGGGCCAGTCCCTGCTGGTTGTCGTCCTCCTGGATGGCGCCCACGTCGTGCAGGATGTAGAAGTCGGCCTGCCCCTTGGGCTTTTCGTTGTGGCGGATGTAGTAGGTCATGCCGTTCTCCAGCGTGCCCGTGCGTACCGCTTCGTCGGCCGGAATCGGCATCATCGGCTGTGCCGCCGTGCTCCCTGCGACGATCGCCGCCAGGAACAATAACATCAGTTTTTTCATACGCATTATTTGTTTGTATTACCGGTTGTCGGCTTCGGGAGCTTCGGGGCGGTATTCGATGATGTCGCCCGGTTGGCATTCCAGCTCGCGGCAGATCGCTTCGAGCGTCGAAAAACGGATGGCCTTGGCCTTGCCGTTCTTGAGGATCGAAAGGTTGGCGGGCGTGATGTCCACGCGTTCGGCCAGTTCGCCGAGCGACACCTTGCGGCGGGCCATCATGACGTCGATGTTGATGATTATAGCCATCGCCCCCCCCCTTTCGTAATAGTATAAGTTGCAGTTGTCATGTTGCTTTCAGATGGTCAGTTTCTGTTCTTCGCTCAGGTTCCGTCCGATGGCGAACACCTCGGCTGCGAAGATGATCAGGATGCCGATGATGATCGTCGAGTAGGAGAGGTGGAACGCGGTGTCGACGGTGTATTCGCTTCCGGCCAGCAGTTCGGCGGCGCGCGAATTCATCGTCCAGTCGACGATGCTGTCGGTCAGTTCTGTGACGATGGCCAGTCCGCCGATGGCGCGCAGGTACCAGATGTTGCGTTTGCCGAGCGTGCGTTCTTCGCGTATCGAGCGGCGCACCGAGTTGATGATCAGGAACATCAGCGCCACGATGGTCAGGTAGGCCACCAGCGTCAGCATCACCGACGCATAGATCCAGCCGCTGCCGCCCAGCGAGCGGAACGCCAGTCCGACGATCGAGGCTCCGGGCGCTTCCTGCTCGACCACCATCCCGATGTTGCGGATTTTGGTGCCGATCTTCATGTCGGGTGCCGTCGGCAGTTCGATGCTCGTTTGGGGTCCTTCTTTCACCCGGATGTTTTCGAGCATGTAGATCAGGCGGGGCGTTCCCGAGCCCCAGTTCTTGGCCAGGTCCATGCTGATTTCGTCGCCGTCGGCATAGCCCTGGCTGAATCCGGGCAGGAATTCCAGTGCGAGCCCGGCTACCAGCGCACCGAAGAATGCGATGTAGATGATCAGCAGCCGCTGTAAAAACGGTCTTTTGTTTTGCATCTCCGTTGGTTCGTTTGTCGCCGTGCCTGCCTTTCGGGGAGCTTCTCCGTCTCCCCGTCGGGCCGCAGCGGCATTCGTTACATGACAAAGGTACGATTTACTTTCTGAAAAACAAATAATATTTATCGTTCTACGATAAAACATGCTGTTTTTACCGTTGCATCGCTCCCGGTCCCGGTCCGTTTCGTTCTCCTCATCGGCAGCGGCGCGGTTGTCCGCCGCACCATCCCCGCAAGAACCGGTTCGCGGGTGTCGATGCCTTTCTCCGGCTCCGGTCGCTGGAAAAGGAGCGGCGGCAGGCCCGCGAGCAGGCCGTGTGGAACAACCGCAACCGGCTTGAGCGGGGCAATCCAGCAAAAGTGTTCCGCGAAACGTTCTGAATCCGGCTAAATTGCCTATCTTTGCAGAAGGAGAGGGAGGCTGCGTTGCGGCAATTCCGCACCGGATGCGCCTGCGGCCCGGCCTACTTTCTTCTATCCTTTGAAACCGGAATCTATGAAAGCTGAAAAAACGTTGTATCGCTATCGCGTCGAGCCGCACGAGGTCGACTTCACCTTGCGGGCCACGATTCCTGCGCTGGGGAGCGTGGTTCTGAATACTGCCGGAACCGACGCGCACGGAAAAGGCTTCGGAGTCGATGCGCTCAATGCCGGCAACCGTTCGTGGGTGCTCTCGCGCATCGCTTTCGAGTTCGACAGCCGCCCCCGGCAGTACGACGACTATACCATCGCCACCTGGATCAGCGATTACGGTCGTCTGCTCTCCACCCGCAACTTCACGCTCTGCGATGCGGCAGGCCGCGAGTTCGGCCGCGCCGTGTCGCAATGGGCGATGATCGACCTCGGGAGCCGCGCGGCCGTCGACCTTTCGTGGGTGGGCGACGCGCATGCCGACGCCATCGTCGACGTGCCGCCTCCCGCCGAAAAGCCGCGCAAGATACGGTCCGTGACTCCCTCCGAGCGGTACGAGCACCGCGTGGTCTACAGCGACATCGACTTCAACCGCCATGTCAACACGATGCGTTACATCGAAATGATGCTCGACATGCTGCCCATCGAACGGCTCACCGACGGGGCGCCCATGCGCTTCGACATCCATTTCATGAAGGAGTGCCGCTACGGGCAGACGCTCGCCGTCGGGGCCGAATTCCGCGACGACGGGGCCCTTTTCGAGATTGTGAGCGACGAGGGCGCCGTGGCCGTTCGCGCTGCGATCGAGTGGAAATAGTCGTCGGGGCGAAGCGGCTGGAACGGGTTTTGCACTGCGCCTGCAAAATCCCTTTTCATCCATGGAGACCACCGAACTCAAAACCAAACATCAGGTCAGCATCGACCTGCTGAACGACGCCGTCGGCAAGGAGATCGCCGCGTCGCTCCAGTACATGTATTTCCACACCCATTTCGAAGATGCCCGCTATCGTTATCTGTCGCGCATCATGCGCGAGATTTCGATCGCCGAGATGCGTCATATCGAGGAGTTTTCCGACCGCATCCTCTTTCTGGAGGGCGACGTCGACATGAACGCGGCGTTCCGCACGCGGCAGATCACCGACGTCAAGGAGATGTTGGCTTTCGCCGTGCAGCTGGAGCAGAGCACGATCGATTCCTACAATGAGGCTTCGCGCGTGGCTTCGGAGCACAACGACGCCGTCACGCACAAGATGTTCCAGGACATCATCGCCGAGGAGGAGTCGCACCTCGATACGTTCCGCACCGAGTTGCAGAACCTCACCGACTACGGCGAGGAGTACCTGGCGCTCCAGTCCGTTGCCGCAAGCAAGCAGACGGCCGGTGCGCTGCACCATTCGCACGGCGAGGAGTAGTCCGGAACGCAAACATCCGGAACGGCTGCTCCCCGCAACATCTGTTCTCCGAACCTGGCTTTCGGCAGAATGACGGGGCGGACGGTTGCGCCCGGATCGGAGATGCCGTTCCTCTGCTGTCGAAGCATCGAAGTGTAAGGT
>CASPAC010000006.1 GCA_949419965.1 Bacteroidales bacterium | reverse complement strand
CTGGACCGACTGGACCGACTGGACCGACTGGACCGACTGGACCGACTGGACCGACTGGACCGACAGCAAACGAACACGCAAACGAACACGCAAACGAACACGCAAACGAACACGCAAACCACCCAAGAAACGACCGGGGCGACTTGCGGCTGACGCAGATCAGAACGAAAATCCGGCGCACGGTCTTGCTCGCAACTTAAGCCGGAATACATTGTCCCAGCAGCAATCCATAACGAAAACTCCGTCATGACCATCGAAGACATCGCCCTGCAGATGACCCCGGGCATCGGCATCAAGGGAGCCGTGCATCTGCTGGAGTGCTTCGGAACGGCAGAACGGATTTTCGAAGCCTCGGAGCCGGAACTGATCGGCCGCGCGGAACTGCGCCCCGAACCGGCCCGGCAGATCGTCCGCCGCACGGGGTTCGCCGCAGCAGAAAAAGAAGCGAAATACTGCCGCAAGCACGACATCAAAGCCATCGCCTCGACCGACCCCGACTATCCGGCCCTGCTGCGCGAAATTCCGGACTATCCCCATGTCATCTATGTGAAAGGCGATCCGCAGACGCTCGCAGCACGCACCCTGTCGATCGTCGGTACGCGCGAAATGACGCCCTACGGACAGAGCATATGCCACAAGCTCGTCGAACGCCTGGCCGAACGCGTGCCACGTCTGGTCATAGTCAGCGGCCTGGCCTTCGGCATCGATGCGGCCGCCCACCGCGCCGCACTGGACTGCAAGATCCCCACCGCCGCGGTTCTGCCCTGTCCGCTTCCCGGCGTCCTTCCCACCCAGCATACGGCCCTTGCCCGCGACATCCTCGACCACGGAGGAGCCCTCGTGACGGAAATGCACAGCCAGACCCGCCAGAACGGCACCGCCTACACCGCCCGCAACCGCATCATCGCCGCGCTGAGCGCCGGGTGCCTGGTCGTCGAATCGCCCGACAACGGCGGTTCGCTGCTCACGGCCCGCTTCGCCGACGAATACAACCGCACGGTCATGGCGTTGCCCGGCCGCGCCACCGACCGCTCGGCTGCCGGCACCAATCATCTGATCCGCCACCGCAAGGCGCAGCTCGTCCTCTCGGCCGAAGACATCATCGCAGAGATGGGTTGGGACCTCGAAGCCGAACCCGCAGCACGGCGGCCCCATAGCGAAACGCCCGACCTCACGTCCGACGAAACCGCCCTGCTGGCTCTTTTCCGGTCGTCCGATCCGATCGCAATCGACGCCCTGCAAACCGCCACCGGATTCGACCCCGGGCGGTTGGCCACGTCGCTCCTCTCGCTCGAATTGGCCGGACTCCTGCGCCAGCTCCCCGGCAACCGCTACATGAAACCGTAGCCGCCCGCCCGTTTTCCGCACGACCTGAAGCACCGTTCATACCAACAGGCTGCGGAGTCGCAACACCCCGGAACGATCTTCGGTTCCGCAGCACGACATTTGCATATTTTTCATTACATTTGCTCCTGCGAAACACCCCCGAAGATGCAGATCGTCGACACCCATTGCCACCTCTACGAACCCGAGTTCGATGCCGACCGCGAGGAGGCCCTCGCCCGAGCCGTCGACGCCGGGGTCGGGCGGATGCTCTGCCCCGCCATCGACTCGCAGAGCCACGGCCGTCTTTTCGACCTCTGCCGCCGCCATCCCCGCCGCTGCATCCCGATGATGGGGCTCCACCCCACGTCGGTCAACGACAATCCCCGCTGGCGCGAGGAGCTGGAGCTGGTGGAGCAATTGCTCCGAACGCCGCCCGACGGAATCGCGCGTTTCTGCGCCGTAGGCGAAATCGGGCTCGATTTCTATTGGTCGGCCGATTTCCGCGACGAGCAGACCGAGGCTTTCCGCCGCCAATGCCGCCTGGCCGTCGACCTGGACCTTCCCATCGCCGTACACACGCGCAATGCCTGGCCCGAAATGACGGCCGTCATCGAAGCGTTCCGCGGCACGGGACTCCGGGGCGTCTTCCACGCTTTCAGCGAAGACGCAGCAACCTACCGCCGTCTGAAAGCCTGCGGCGATTTTCTCTTCGGCATCGGCGGAGTCGTCACCTTCAAGAACAGCCGGGCAGCCGAGACCGTACGCGAAATGGACCTCGACGACATCCTGCTCGAGACCGACTGCCCCTACCTCACACCGGCACCCCACCGCGGCCAGCGCAACGAACCGGCCTACACGCAATTTGTCTGCGCAAAAATAGCGGAGTTGCAAGGCACGACGCCCGCAACCGTCGCCGCAGCCACTACCGCCAACGCCGAACGCATGTTCGGCCTCTGCCCCAGCCAAACGGAACACCATGAATAACCCGAAATCCTCGATTCTGATCATCTACACGGGCGGCACCATCGGCATGAAGACCGACGCTGCAACGGGAGCTCTCGTGCCGTTCGACTTCAGCGGCATCTACGACGAGTTCCCCTCGCTCAAACGGCTCAACATCGACATCGATGTGCAGACCATGTCGCCCGTCATCGATTCGTCGAACGTATCGCCGGCCAACTGGCTGGCCCTGGCCGCACTCATCCGCGACAACTATGCGCGCTACGACGGATTCGTCGTCCTGCACGGCACCGACACCATGTCCTACACCGCTTCGGCCCTGAGTTTCCTGTTCGAGAACCTCGCCAAACCCGTGGTCTTCACCGGCAGCCAGATTCCCATCGGCGTGCTGCGCACCGACGGCCGCGAGAACCTCATCACGGCCATCGAGATCGCCGGCGCCCGCATCGACGGCCGCCCCGCGGTGCCCGAGGTGTCGCTCTACTTCCAGAACCGGCTGTTCCGCGCCAACCGCACCACCAAGCGCAGCGCCGAAGCGCTCAACGCCTTCCGCTCCTACAACTACCCGCCCCTGGCCGAGGTGGGCGTCAACATCGCCTACAACCTGCCGGCCATTCTCCGTCCGGAGAGCGGCGGCCCCGAACTGCGGTGCGCCGAACGGCTGGCCGACGGCATCGTCGTGATCAAACTCTTCCCCGGCATGGACCAGCGGGTCTTCAACGCCATGCTTTCGGCACCCGGCGTGCGGGCCGTGGTGCTGGAGACCTTCGGCGCCGGCAACGCCCCCACGAGCGAATGGTTCATCCGCACGCTGCAAGAGGCGATCGGACGCGGCGTCATCGTGCTCAACATCACCCAGTGCGGCGGCGGCAAGGTCTCGATGGAACTCTACGAAACGGGGCTGCGCCTGCAGAAAGCCGGCGTGCTGTGCGGCTACGACATGACCACCGAAGCGGCCGTCACCAAACTGATGTATGTCCTGGGGCTCGGGCTGTCCGAGGACGAGACCCGCGCGCTGCTGCGCAAACCCCTGCGCGGAGAATTCAGCGCATGAGCCGTTGCACAAAACGATTTTTTTTCTTATATTTCGCACTGCTAATCCATCCTTTCCGCCCCGAAACCCCGGGCAGGGAGGCCGGATCGGCGAATTAAGATATTAATAACCAACCGATTAGACAAAAGCGCCTTTCCCGGAGTACGCTTTCGTGCGCAGGTGTCCGCAACCGTCCTTGCAGTCGGAAACGGAGCGCCGATGCCGACCGGAAGAGAAAAAAGCGGCCTTTTTCCGCAAAAAAATCGGCCCGCCGGAAAGAGCAAGCGAAAACGAATGACTGAATACAACCTAATCAAATCAATTATCAAACACCACTATGAAAAATCTTTTTAAGATTCTGTCGGTGGCCCTCTTCACCCTGGGCACCGTGAATGCCTTCGCGCAGGAGGCTGCCGCAGCCGTCGAGGAGACGGTCGTTGCCGCTGAAACCGAAATTGCCGGCGAAAGCATGCACCACATTCTGATGCAGAAGTTCCTCGAAGGCGGCTGGGGCTGGATGCTTCCCGTGCTGCTCTGCCTCGTGATCGGTCTGGCCGTAGCCATCGAGCGCATCCTCTTCCTGTCGCTCTCGACCATCAACACCAAGAAGTTCGTCGAGGAAGTCGAGGAGGCTCTCCGCAACGGCGGCGTCGAGGCTGCCAAGGACGTATGCCGCAACAAGCGCGGTCCGATCGCCTCGATCTACTACCAGGGTCTCGACCGCTACCAGCAGGGTCTCGACGCTGTCGAGAAGGCCGTCGTTTCCTACGGTTCGGTACAGACCGGCCAGATGGAGTCGGGTCTGTCGTGGATCGGTCTGTTCATCGCCCTCTCGCCGATGTTGGGCTTCATGGGTACGGTCGTAGGTATGATCGGCGCGTTCGACGCCATCCAGGCTGCCGGCGACATCAGCCCGACGCTCGTTGCAGGCGGTATCAAGGTCGCCCTGCTGACTACCCTCATGGGTCTTATCGCCGCGGTTATTCTTCAGCTGTTCTACAACTATATCGTTTCGAAGATCGACTCGCTCGTGAACGATATGGAGGATTCGTCCATTACGCTGATGGACATCCTGACGGCCTACAACAAGAAATAATCACGGTTAACGTTAGTCACAAACCATCATGAAAAAGATTCTTAACATATTGCTGGGCGTTATGATGGCCATCACCGCAGTCCTTCTGGTCTACGCGATGGCTACCGGAGGCTCGGAAGCAGCGATCGGCGCGAACCTGATCTGGGGATACTTCCTCTTCGTGTTCGCCATCGCCGCCGCTCTCTTCTGCGCCGTCTTCGGAATGATCAAGAACCCGGCAGGCATCAAGGGGACCATCCTCTCCGTAGCGTTGATTCTGATCGTCGTGGGCGTGTCGTACTTCTATTCGGCCAGCCATACGGTGAACATCATCGACCTGCAGAACAACGGGTTCTTCGGCCACGGCGAAACCGTAATTACCGAAACGAGCATCCTGGTGACCTACGTCGCTTTCGTCGCCGCCTTCCTGACGGCCATCGTTACGGAAATCCGGGGCGCCCTCAAATAATCGAAACCAAATGGCAACGGATAAAAGAAAAGTACAGGAAATCAACGCCGGCTCGATGGCCGACATTGCCTTCTTGCTGCTGATTTTCTTCCTGGTCGCCACTACCATGAACACCGACACGGGTCTTGCTCGCATGCTCCCGCCCATTCCTCCCGAGGACCAACAGCAGGAGGAAGTCAAGGTCAAGGAACGCAATCTTTTCCTTGTGCTCATCAACGGTAGCGGTCAGATCATGGCGGGACAGCCCGGCAAGCAGGAGTTCATCGAGCTTCGCGACCTCAAGAACAAAACCCGGGAGTTCGTGCTCAACCCCCTGGAAGACGAAGACCTGCCCGAAAAGGAAGAGACCGTCTTCGATCTTCCCGACGGCAGCAAGTGGACCTATCCGGTAAGTTTGGGCGTCGTTTCGCTGCAGACCACCCGCGATACGGGCTACCAGCCCTACATCATGGTGCAGAACGAACTGGCGCGCGCTTTCAATGAGATCCGCGATGAAGTGGCCCTCAAGAAGTTCGGCGACAAGTTCGAGTCGCTGAACTCGGAACAGCGCGACATCATCACCAAGGCCGTTCCTCTGAAAATCTCCGAGGCTGAGCCGCGTAACATCAAGAAGTAAGATTATGGCAGTAATGAAAAAGAAGGGCAACAAAGGCTTGCCCCCCATTTCGACAGCGTCGCTCCCCGACGTGATCTTCATGATCCTCTTCTTCTTCATGGTCTCCACGACCATGCGCGACCAGGAGCTCCTGGTGCGTTACAAGCTCCCCGAGGCTACCGAGGTGCAGAAACTCGAAAAGAAGTCGCTCGTCAGCTACATCCATATCGGACAGCCGTCGCTGGCCATGCAGGCCAAGTTCGGTACGGCTCCGCGTATCCAGCTCAACGACTCCTACAAGACCGCCAAGGACATCCTCGACTTCTGCGCCGCCGAGCGCGACAAGCTCAGCGAGTCGGACCGTGCCCTGATGACCATCTGCCTCAAGGCCGACGGCACCACCAAAATGGGTATCATCACCGACGTCAAGCAGGAGCTGCGACGCGCCAACGCGCTGAAGATCTCCTATGCGGCTTCCAAGTCGCTCGGATACTAATCCGACCTTCCGCTCTCTCTCGACGGGCCCTCTGCGGGGTCCGTCGTTTTTTTTATTCGCTTGGGCCACTTTGTTCTTGCCCGGAATGATATATCGGGGAGGTTCCGATTCTGTTGTTCGGCAACGTTAACGTTCGGCGACATCCGGCGCTGCAATCAGGACAGCCGGCAAGACAGCGCAGATGGCAGACGGTCGGAGGGGCGGGTTTCTTTCGAAACCCACGCACCGACTCTTGCGACTTTCACCCAAAAGAAAAACAGCCTTGCAGATGCTTGGACGCAGCGCACGGGGAAACCGAAAGCCCGGGCCGGACTACCCAACGGAAACACGGTCCCCGCACCGAAGTGCATACAACCGCCGCCGAAGTGGCCCGCGGCATAGACGGACGAAACGAAAAAGAGACCGCCCGTACCGACACTATCCAAGGTACCCGTCGCATTGTGGCGGCTGCCCGCAGCAGGCGCTGGAAGCAATCACTAAGGGGAATGAGGCGGAGAGGGGACAAGGTCAATTCACAACTTTGCGAGTAAGCGAGGGTAAAGCCCGTGAACGGTCTTTACCGAGCGGGAGCCAAAGTCTGCAAACAATCAATTGTGAATTGTGCATTTTGAATTGTGAATTGACCTTGTCCCGGCTCCGCGGCAAACTGGAATATGCAACTGGTGGCAACGCGGAAAGGTGGAGGGAAAAGGTGTTCGGGCCGGCCATGGCTTACAGAGCTAAACACCGGCTTCAGCCATGCGAGCCGAAGCCCCGCCACGCGGAGGCTCGCAGAATTTATAAATCCCCGTTCTTAACGGGGCTCGCCCCGCGGACTTCGGCACGAGAACATTTGCGCCACCGGTCGACCGCGTCGGACAAAAAGCCGGTGCCGGTATCTCTGCCGAACCAAAACCGCAAGCTGGCTGCGGCTCGCGCAATTATTTGAATTGCAAAACCTCCGAAAAACCGGCCCAAAAACCGGCCCAAAAACAAACAATCCCTTAACCTACCCGCGCCATTACGCCGCCAGCGGACTGCTGAATCTGCCGACCGCTCCGGTGCGACCTTTGGATAAGCTGCACGCGGAACCGAACTTATTCGGAACTCTGCCGCAACAGTAAAAGATCGTGAAAACAGACCGTAGTCCGCACCGCTCCGGGTCATGAAAGGCTGTATGTTAAGATGTCCCGTCACTCGGACCGAGCACCGACGTCAGAAGTCAAGTATCGGAAGTCGGCGCCGGACACAAAAAAAACGGGCATTAAAAATCGAAAAATCGCACATCCTGCCCCGGGCGGCCACCGCATCCACAACCGGCTTCCCGGAGATCACTCACCGAAAGGCAGCTCCAGCTGATCGATCTCGTGATTGAACGTGAGCCGATGGTAAGGCGTGACGCCGAACTCGCGAACGGCAAGGCGGTGCTCACGCGTAGGATACCCCTTGTTCGTCCGCCATCCGTACTCGGGATATTCATCGGCCAGACGACGCATATATTCATCGCGGTGCGTCTTGGCCAGGACCGAAGCAGCCGCAATATCGGCATACTTGCCGTCGCCCTTCACGATGCAGCAAAACGGAATCTCCAGCGTCGAACGGAAACGGTTGCCGTCGATGGCCAGGAACCCGGGCTGCGGAGCGAGCCGCGCCACGGCCAGCGACATGCCCTCGAACGACGCATTCAGAATGTTGATCTCGTCGATGCGCGCCGGCGACACCGCCTCGACGGCCCAGGACACCGCTTCGCGCTCGATCACCTCGCGCAGCCGGTCGCGGTTGCGTTCGGTCATCCGCTTCGAATCGTCGAGCAGCGGGTCGCTGAAATCGGGCGGAAGAATCACCGCCGCCGCAAAAACCGGCCCAGCCAGACACCCCCGGCCCGCCTCGTCGCAGCCGGCTTCCAGGAGTTCATACTGATATTGCGTTTCGAGCATATGGCAAAATTACGAACTTTTTCGCTATTTTTGTCTTCCCAACCATTTCGCCCGCATGAAATTCAACCTTGCCCGCCAATCTTTCTTCCCGGCCTTCTTCACGCTGGCCGCGTTGGCTGCCACCGCTGTCTACGCTCCGCACGCAGGCGAAACGGCCGCCACGGCCGCCGCTTCCGCCTCCGACAGCGTACTATGGTTGCCCGGCGAGCTCCTGCAACGCTTCCAGGCCGCATTTCCGCAATGGGCCCAGGCCCTCACCTGCCTGCTGATCGTCATCGCAGGCACGCGCGCAGGATACCTTCCCGTACACTACAACCTCTACACCGCCAACACCTGCCTGGCCATCCCCTTCTTCGGCATCGTCGCCTGCGGACTCACGGCCGGACTCGCCGACCTCTTCACGTTCGTCGCCGTTCTGCTGCTGGTGCTCTCGATCCGCAACTTCTGCCGCTCCTACTCGCCCAACTATGCGTTCGACGCCATATTCAGAGGCTCTCTCTACCTCGGAACATTGGTCATCGTCTGCCCCAAGGCCTCGCCGCTGCTCCTGCTCCTGCCGCTGGCCCTCATCCAGTTCCACCGCACGGTCCGCGAGCTGATCATCGCCCTCGCCGGGGTCCTGCTCCCGGCACTCACGCTCTGCTATGTCAACTGGGGCGCCGGACATCCGTTCCTCGACCCGATGATCGCACTCGGCCACGAAATCATACGGGGCGAACTTTTCAGCGTCTTCTTCGGACGGACGCTGTTGTCGCAATTCCTCGGCGGCGCGCTCCTGTTCAGCTTCGTGCTGGGCATCTCCGCTTTCCAGGCCGAGCTCTATGCCATCAGCGTCAAGGCCAAGCGCATCCTTGCCTTCCATATCGAAGCCATGCTGCTCATCGCCGTCGCCGCGGCATTGCCCAGCGCCCCGACAGCCGTCTTCGCGCTGGCCGCCGTCCCGGCCGCCGTGATCGCACCGTGGTTCTTCATCCGCACCCACCCCATTGTGGCCCAACCGGCCTACCTGCTGCTGCTCGGCGGAGCGCTGGCAAACGTTTACTTACAATAAAATATTTGGACTTAATATTGGTAAATTTGGCTCAATATCAACTCTCGCGTCCGTATTTACCATTTTTAATTTTACAAATCGAAGTTTAGATTGTAATTTTGGAGTGCAACAAAAGTGACGCAACACGTTGTTTGCAAAAACAAAAATTAACAATCACACGATGAAAGATTCATTGAATTCGTCGGCTCAGCAGCCGATGATTGTGAAGTATGTCGAAACGCTTCACACGGGCATCCAATCGCAAACTCTGTCGCGCTATGCCATCGGATATGTGCTGCGCGGCACGATGTACATTTACGATGGGGACAAACGCCGCAAGCTCACGCGCGGCGATGTCTTCTATCTCGGTATCGGCCACCACTATATCGAGCACTTCCCGGAGAACGGCCAGCCCTTCGAGCAGATTCTGGTGTACTACACGCCCACCGATCTGCAGCGCATTCTGCTCCATCTGAACATCACCTACGGACTGACCATCTCCAACTCCCATTCGTGCGACAACTGCAACAGCCGCATGCACGTGACCATGCCTGCATGGAACGCCATCCGCAACTTTTTCCTCAATACCAACAACTACCTCCGCGACGATGATTTCCGCCACGACGAGACGGCCGAAAACATCAAGATGACCGAATTGATCTATCTGATCGCTTCGCACGAGGACTGCTGCATCAAAAGCAAGCTGCTGAGCAATGTCGACGCAGCCAAGGAGAACTTCGAACAGATCGTCTACGACCACATCTTCAAGGACATCTCCATCGACGAGCTCGCGCGGCTGACCAACCGTTCGCTCACTTCGTTCAAGAAGGAGTTCCGCCGCCATTTCCAGATGCCTCCCCACAAGTGGTATATCCGCCAGCGGCTCATGCACTCGCGTCTGCTGCTGATCTCCACCTCGAAATCGATCTCCGAGATCGGCAACGAATGCACCTTCCCCAACACGTCGCACTTCATCAAACTTTTCAAGAAAGAGTATTCCGTGACGCCCGCCACCTATCGCAACCGGCACATGAGCGCCATGGAAGCCCAACCCGCCGCCACGGCAGAAGAGGTGCGCGAAGCCCTTTAATCAAAATCTTAATAATGGGCATCCCGCGCCGACCCGCCGATAGCGACTTTACAAAAACCGAAGGAAAAAAGCCAAAAACAAGACAAAATTATTTTGTTTTTCATAAAATTCCGATTATCTTTGTATAGCAAGAGCGGGGAGAAATCCCCATTCTCATCAACCTAACCAACCTAACCGAGAATCCCGAAGACTTTCCAGTCTTCGGGATTCTTCTTTGTTCATTCGGGCGAGCAAGCATCCGGTGCGTTCGCCCCGGCGGCAACTTCCGCAGATGCTGGACGCAGCGCACGGCGCGCGCTACCGAGCGGGCACCTGCTGACGAACAAAGCGGATACACCGTCCTGGCCGTGAAATACAAGATGCCACCATAATAGTGACCGGCCATGAACGGAGACGAAGAGAAATACTCGCCATTCACGCCGACGCTCTCCAAGGCTCCGTTCACACGGCCGCGGAAGCCCGCAGCAGGCGTTGTAAGCAGTCGCTATGAGGAATACAGCGGAGGGTGCGGAACAATGGTTTCTGTACGAATGTCGTTGCATCGTGCGGCTCTTTTGAGCCGTGCGGGCCGCAGCCTTGGCCGGCGGAGGCCCGCAAGCGTGCCCCGCAGGCTGCGTCCGAAATTAATCGCAACGCATTTTCTTGCAAAGCGTTCGCCCGGGCCAGCTGCGTCCCGAATCCCAACCCTACTTTGTCATTCTGAACGAAGTGAAGAATCTTTTCCCTTGCGAACCAAAGGCTGCGGACGGACTATGCCGAGCAAGGAGGAGAAAGACAAACGAAGTGCAGTCAAACATCTGTATACTGTCCATACAGATTCTTCGTCGCTCTGCTCCTCAGAATGACAAAACAGGAAGAACTGCGATCCGCACAACGCGTTGGAACCAAACTATTCATTATTCGCAAACTCCGCGGCAGACTGGAATATGCAACTGGCGGCAACGCGGGGTGGAAAATGGGAATGGCTGTTCGGATTGTTCGCGAGTGTGCCAGCTTCAGGTGCAAGCCGAATTCATAAAAGCCGGCTTCAGCCGTGCGAGCCGAAGCCCCGCACTGCGGAGGCTCGCAAAGCTCGCCCCGCGGGCTTCGGCCCGAAAACAACACAGCGCCGACCGAAGCAGAGCTTGCGAACTTACAACCTGCGCTCTTTCTGAACAGAGCGTACGCAGCCTGCGGAGCACGCCCGGCGAAAGCCGAAGCGGCGAGCCTCCGCGCCGTAAGGCTGCGGCTCGCGCAACACTGCGAGTTGCAAAACCGCAGAACGACAAAAAACGGCGCAAAATAACCGCCCCAAAACCAACCCCAAAAACAAACAACTATTCCTTATCAATCCTCCCGCGCCATTACGCCGCCAGCGGACTGCTGAATCTACACAAACCACGCTGACAAGAGCCGTGACCCCTGTCACTCCGGGTGTGAAGTTGCCGGGAACGAAGATAAAAATGAAAAGTTAAAAGAGAAAGGAGGAGAACAACAAACGCAAAGCAGTCAAGAATCTGCCTGCAAAATAACGAAAAGCAGTCATGCGGACAGCAGCGCCAAGTAAAATTCGAGCAGACCCAACATCCGGACCACCGCAGTATAGAGAGCGAAAAACAAGAATCCGGACCGGAGCCGGCGCAAAAACCGGATATTTCGCCCGCGAACGGCGCAGGAGGGTGGCGCGCGGCGATCCGTCACAGAAATATGGGAAAAGACTAAGAATTCTCAATTCTTTTTCGTATTTTTGCGTCAATTGGAAAATAATGAACTTGAATGCCGAAGTTGCATGACAAGGTAGACGTACTCGGAAAACCCGGATGGCTGAAGATCCGGCTGCATCGCACGGCCGACTATGCCGACGTGCAGCGGATCGTCGAAAAACACAAGTTGCACACCATTTGCAGCAGCGGCCGTTGTCCCAACCAGGCCGAATGCTGGAGCCGGAGGACCGCAACTTTCATGATCCTGGGCGACATCTGTACCCGCGGCTGCCGTTTCTGCGCCACGCAGACGGGCAGGCCCCTCGCCCCCGATCCCGACGAGCCGCGGCGGGTCGCCGAGAGCGTCGCACTGATGAAACTGAGGTATGTCGTCGTGACTTCCGTCACGCGCGACGATCTGCCCGACGGAGGCGCCCGCCATTGGGCCGCCACCGTGGAGGCGATCCGCCGACGGAATCCCGACGCCGCAATTGAGCTCCTTATTCCCGATTTCGATGCGCGGCCCGACCTGCTGGACACGGTCATCGCATCGAAGCCCGACATCATCGGGCACAACATCGAAACCGTCGAGCGGCTGACCCCCGAAGTGCGTTCCCGGGCCAGGTACCGCACCAGCCTGGAAACGCTGCGTTACCTGAGCAGCCGGGGCGTCGCCACGAAAAGCGGCCTGATGGTCGGTCTCGGCGAGAACGATGACGAAGTATTGCAGACCCTGGGCGACCTGCGCGAAGCGGGCGTCGGGATCGTGACACTCGGCCAGTACCTTCGGCCTACTCTGGAGCACTACCCCGTTGCGGCGTACATCACTCCCGAAAAATTCGAAAGGTACCGGCTCCGGGCCCTGGAGATGGGCTTCGGCTATTGTGCCAGCGCTCCGTTGGTGCGTTCGTCGTACATGGCCGAAGAGGCGCTCCGCAGCACGAAAGTCCCGCAGCAATGAAAGCCCGTTGCCGCGACCTCGGAAAGATGGACTACGCCGCCTGCTGGGAACTGCAGCGGTCGCTTTTCGAGGAGCTCCTCGCCAAGAAGGAGCGGCAGCGGCAGAACGGCGCAGACGGCGGCGCAGACGGCGGCACAGTTTCCGACGAAGCCGGCACGGTGTTGCTTGTCGAGCATCCGCCGGTCTACACGTTGGGCAAGAGCGGCCGCACGGAAAACCTGCTGGTCGACCGCACGGCGCTGGAGCGGCTCGGAGCACAGTTCTTTCACATAGACCGCGGCGGGGACATCACGTTCCACGGCCCGGGGCAGCTGGTCTGCTACCCCATCCTCGACCTCGAACGCATCGGGATCGGATTGCGGGAGTACATCGACCGGCTCGAAGAAGCCGTCATCCGCACCGTCGCCCGCTACGGCATCGCGGCGGGCCGCATCGCCGGTGCTTCAGGCGTGTGGATCGATCCCGGCGGACCCGTGCCCCGCAAGATTTGCGCCCTGGGCGTGCGGTCGTCGCGTTTCGTGACGATGCACGGATTCGCGTTGAACGTCACCACAGATCTTGCGTGGTTCTCGCGGATCAACCCGTGCGGATTCAGCGACCGCGGCGTGACCTCGATCGCTCGCGAAACGGGCCGCGAGGTCGCAATGGAAGAAGTGAAACGGCTGGTTCTCGACGAATTGGGAAACCGGCTGAGCCTTGAAATGAAGCCCTGACTTGCGGGCTGAACCCGCAGCACACCTGCGGGCTTCACATGGCGGGTTCCGGCCCGCAAGACCGAACGGCCGGCGAAAACACAGCCGTTCGCCAAAAAGAGAAAAAGTAAATGTTAAAATATATAAATAACAGTTCGTATGCCCATAGAAAAACGTTGGGTAGTGAAACCGCAAGGCGATGCCGGAGCGGTGGCCGCGCTGTCGGCTGCGCTGAAGCTCTCGCCCGTGCTGGCGAATCTACTCGTACAGAGAGGCATAGACACCGTAGAAAAGGCGGAGAAGTTCTTTAGGCCCAGCCTCGCCGACCTCCACGATCCGTTCCTGATGAAGGACATGGAGAAGGCGGTCGAGCGGGTGGAGCAGGCCGTCGCGAACAATGAGAAAATCATGGTTTACGGCGACTACGACGTCGACGGTTGTACGGCCGTCGCGCTGGTCTACAAGTTCCTGCGCCGGATCGGGCACAAAAACCTGACCTTCTACATCCCCGACCGCTACACCGAGGGTTACGGTATCTCGGTCAAGGGCATCGACCTCGCCGCCCGCAAGGGCGTGGGGTTGATCATCGCCCTCGACTGCGGCATCAAGGCCATGGAAAAGGTCGTCTATGCGAAAGAGAAAGGCGTGGATTTCATCATCTGCGACCATCACCTCCCGGCCGAGGAGATCCCCCGCGCCGTAGCCGTTCTGGACCCCAAGCGGGTCGATTGTTCCTATCCGTTCGACGAGTTGTCGGGGTGCGGCGTGGGCTTCAAGCTCGTGCAGGCCTATGCCCAGAAGAACGGCATCCCGTCGGAACAGATTCTCGACCTGCTCGACCTGTTGGTCGTCAGCATCGCGTCGGACATCGTGCCGTTGGTCGACGAGAACCGCATTCTGGCCTACTTCGGTCTGAAAAGCCTCAACCGCGAGCCGTCGAAAGGTCTGTTGTCGATCATCAAGATCTGCGGATTGGACAAGCACAACATCACCATCGACGATATCGTCTTCAAGATCGGCCCCCGCATCAACGCCGCCGGGCGCATGCGCATGGACGAGAACGACGAGAACGCTTCGCCGTCGGGAGGCCATGCCGCCGTCGAACTGCTGATCGAGGGCAACGAGAGCGTCGCCGAGGAGTTCGGCAACGTCATCGACGCCTACAACCAGGACCGCAAGTCGATCGACCGCTCCGTCACGCAGGAGGCCCACAACTACATCGAGAGCAACCCCGAGCTCAAGAGCCGCAAAAGCACCGTCATCTACAATCCCAAATGGATGAAGGGCATCGTCGGCATCGTCGCCTCGCGGCTCATCGAGAGTTACTACCGGCCCACCGTCGTGCTGACCATGAGCAACGGATTCGTCACCGGGTCGGCGCGCTCCGTCCCGGGATTCGACCTCTACCAGGCCGTCGAGTCGTGTTCCGACCTGCTGGAGAACTTCGGCGGGCACATGTACGCCGCCGGTCTGACCATGCGTCCCGAGAACATCGAGGAGTTCACGCGCCGCTTCAACGACTTCGTCGAGGAGCACATCGACCCGCAGATGCTCGTTCCGCAGGTCGACATCGACAGCGAGCTGCTCTTCTCCGACATCACGCCCAAGTTCCGCGACCACCTCAACCGCTTCCAGCCCTTCGGGCCGGGCAACGCGGCGCCGGTCTTCGTCACCTACGGCGTCAGCAGCCACGGCGATGCCAAGTTGGTGGGCATGGAGTGCGAGCACCTGCGAATGGACCTCATCCAGCGGCAGAAGCCCAACACGCGCATCCAGTCCATCGCGTTCCAGCAGCCCACGCACTACGAGTGGGTCAAGGCCGGGCGGCCCATCGACGTCTGCTACCAGATCGTCGAGAACCACTACCGCGGCAACATCACCACCCAGCTGCGGATCAAGGACATCAAGCCCGTGGTTAAATAAGGTGAAAGGTTAAAAGTGAAAAGTGAAAGGTAGAAGCTGAAAAGCGTATCCGAATGCTTTTCGCCTGCTGCATCCGACTGAAAAAGGTGAAAGGAGTTAAAGCCCTTTCACCTTTTCTTTTTCAATCGTGCAGCGAGTTTCAATTCCGCTCAGCCGCACTTTTCACTTTCAATCGCTCACTTCAGCCACATCGCACGCGCCGCGTCGTCGGCTTCGGGGAGCGGGGCCGGCACGAAATCGGAGTAACCCAGCGCAATGACGCACAGAGGGTCGCAACCCTCGGGCATGGGCAGGAAAGTCCGCAGATAATCGGCTGCCTTTTCACCGTCGGGGGCATCCTTGACGCACGGACGACCGTCGACGTGCACCCAGCACGAAGCCAGCCCCTCGTCGACGCACGCCAGCTGCAAGATCGTCGCGGCGATAGCGGCATTCTCGCGCCACAGATCGGTCTTCGCCCTATCGCCCAGCACCACGACGGCACACGGCGCACCTTTCAGAAAACCGGCTCCGTAGTCGCGCATGCCGGCCATGCGGGCCACCACGGCGGGATCGTCGACAAGCAGAAACCGCGTCGAACGGCTGTTGCGCGACGACGGCGCCGTAAGGGCGGCGCCGACGATGCGGTCGACAACCTCGCGGGATACCGTCCGCTCCGTAAACTTGCGCACCGAACGGCGCCGAGCGATCATCTCCTTGAATTCCATATCGATAAGATTTAGTTTTTATCCGCAAAAATACCCTCGTTCCCACGGTTTCGGATTGTTTCCGGGCCGCAGCCTGCAATGCACGCCCCGCGCCGGGCAGTTGCAGGTCGCCGAGGAAGATTGCAGCCCGCGCGGCTCCCGGAGCCGCTCAAAAAACAGAGGGGCTATCCTTATAAGGGGTTTTTGCTGCGCTTTTTGCAAAGATAATGAAAAAACCCTATTTTTGAGAGATTAAAACTTCATCCCCATGAACGACAAACACCGTTTCACCATAGCGCTGATCTACGACTTCGACGGCACGCTGGCCCCGGGCAACATGCAGGAATACGACTTCATCCCCACGGTGGGCAAGAGCAACAAGGAGTTCTGGACCGAGGCCAATTCGCTGGCCGAGGAGCAGGACGCCGACATGGTCCTCACCTACATGGCCCGCATGATCCAGGGCGCCCGGTCGAAAGGGTTGTCGCTGCGCCGCGAAGCGTTCCAGGAGTCGGGCCGCAAAGTGGCCTTCTTCCGGGGCGTGAAAGAGTGGTTCGGGCGCATCAACCGCTACGGCGCCGAGCGCGGCATCCGCATCTTCCACTACATCAACTCCTCCGGACTGAAAGAGATCATCGAGGGCACCGAAATCGCCCGCGAATTCCGCAAGATCTACGCCTGCTCGTTCCTCTACGATGTCGACGGCATCGCCTACTGGCCTGCCGTGGCGGTCAACTACACCAACAAGACGCAGTTCATCTTCAAGATCAACAAGGGCGTCGAATCGGTGTCGGACTCCACGCAGGTCAACCGCTACATCCCCGAGAACGAGCGGCCCGTGCCGTTCAGCCGCATGATCTACGTCGGCGACGGCACCACCGACATCCCCTGCATGCGCCTGGTCAAGAACTACGGCGGCCACTCCATCGCCGTCTACAACCCCGAGCAGAAAAGCGCCTACCGCGAGATGGCGTCGCTCATCCAGGACAACCGCGTCAACCACGTCTGCCCGGCCGACTACACCGACGGCTCCGAAATCGACACCATCGTTAAGATGATCATCGACAAGATCGACCTCGACGACCGGCTGGAACGGCGCGAGGCCGTCCTCTGACCCGGCCCCGGCAAACGCAAACCGAGATTCCGGAGCCCGACGGCAAATAATCCGCCGGTTTTTCGAGGAAGATCATCTTATATTTGTATTTGCAACCGAAACGCGCAAACCCCGAACCCATGAAGAAACTGCTCTTGCTGTTCCTGCTGTCGGCCATGCCCGCAGGAGTCTTCGCACAGGAGGAACCCGCCGTCGTCCGAGTGCGCAGGCCGTTCACACCGCAGCACGAACTGCGCCTGACGGCCGGAGCCTACCCGCTGATGCCTTATACGGATGGTCGGAGCTTCGATGCCTCCTTTCCGTTCATCTCCAGCCGCACCCATCTCGGACCCGTCTACACGAGCGGCGTCTGGTCGCTCTCCTACGACTACCGGTTCAGAAGGTGGTTCGACCTGGGTCTGACGCTCGGCTACTACGGCGAATACAGCAATTCGTACAGCAACCGGGATTCATCGCTCGTCGGCCGCAACCGCGCCCACGCCGTCACCGTCATGCCCATGGCCCGCTTCACGTGGCTGAACCGCAGGTGGGTGCGCATGTATTCGTCGCTCGGTCTGGGCGCAACGTTCGGATACGGACGTTTCGACACGGAGGGTTCGCGCCCCGAAAATGCAATGATCGCCTTCCAGGTCACACCGGTGGGGATTTCGGTCGGCCGGTCGTTCTTCGGGTTCGCCGAGATCGGACTGGGAGCGCAGGGAGCGCTGATGATGGGCGTAGGATACCGGTTCAACCCAAAAAACAAGCGTGCAAAATGAGACGGATACTGATCCTGCTGGCGGCCGCAGTGGTGCTGACGGGCTGCAAAATCCAGGAGGCCGAATATTTCGACCCCACGGCCGACGGCTACCGCATGTTGCAGTCGGCGAACCGCCACCTCACGGAAGCAGCGGCCGCCGCGTCGCGCGCGATACTTTTCAATCTCTACTACTCGGCTTCCGACGAGGAGCGCAAGACGCTGCACGACCGCTATTTCTACACCTCGCGCATCGTCGATTCGGGCAACGGCGAATGGCGCATCATCGACCGCGACGGCGAACTGGTCATCCTCACCGGCGGGCAACCGCTCGCCACCGACGGTGCCGTCTGGCGATATTTCTGCCTCTCGCCGACCTATGCCGAGACAACGATCGCCTGCCGCACGAACGGCGACGAAACCGCCTACGACCTCCGGCTGCCCGACGGAGGCGGCGAGCTGACGTTCACGGCCGTCTTCCCCGGCCGGACGCAGGAAGACGGCGCCACCCGCTATTGGTGCGAACTGTCGCTCACGGGTTCGGGCGCATGTCCCGCAGAGAAAGACCTCTACGGATTCGACGAACTCCGCTATCGGATAACCGAAACGCTGAAATACATCTCGACAGCGCCGCAGCGCTTCGAGCTGGGCCAGCTGGAGCTGACGGGGCGAATCGACGGCGACGAGCTGGAAGCCACGGCCCAATATCTCCCCGACAACCGCATCACGATCGCAAGCGGCCCCTACGAAAACGATTATTATTGGCACTGATACGATGAAGATTCTTTTTGCCACCAACAACGCCCACAAACTGAGCGAAGTAAGCGAGGTGCTGGGCGACGGGTTCCGCCTCCTGACGCCGCGCGACTGCGGCGTGACGGAAGAGATTCCCGAAACGCAGCCCACCCTCGAAGGCAACGCCCTCCAGAAAGCCCGCTACCTGCACGAACGCACCGGGCTCGACTGCTTCGCCGACGACACGGGGCTCGAAGTCGCCGCTCTGGGCGGAGCGCCCGGCGTCCGCTCGGCCCGCTACGCCACCGACGGTCACGACTTCGCAGCCAACAACCGCCTGCTGCTGAAAAACCTGGAGGGGACGACCGACCGCCGGGCCCGCTTCCGCACGGTCATCGCATTGATACTCAACGGAGAAGAACATCTTTTCGAAGGGATCGTCGAGGGCCGCATCATCGACGCCGAACGCGGAGCCGAAGGTTTCGGCTACGACCCGCTCTTCATTCCCGACGGCGGCGACAAGACCTTCGCCGAGATGAGCGCCGAGGAGAAGAACGCCGTGTCGCACCGCGGCCGAGCCGTGCGCCGGCTTGCGGCCTATTTGCATTCCATCGAGAAATAGCCTATCTTCGCGGTCCTATGGAGACGAAAAACTACGAAAAAGAAGAACGTTTCGACGCGGCGACCGTCGAAGCGCTCAAACACCATTATAGCGAGATCCTGCGTCTGCTGGGCGAGGACCCGGCGCGCGAGGGGCTTCTGAAGACGCCCGAACGGGTGGCCAAGGCGATGTCGTTCCTCACCAAGGGCTACGACGAAAACCCGCTCGAAATCATCCGCTCGGCCATGTTCCGCGAGGAGTACAAGCAGATGGTGCTGGTCAAGGACATCGAGCTCTACTCGCTCTGCGAGCACCACATGCTGCCTTTCTACGGCAAGGCCCACGTGGCCTACATCCCCGACGGGCGCATCACCGGACTCTCGAAGATCGCCCGTGTAGTCGAGTGTTTCGCCCGGCGCCTGCAGGTGCAGGAGCGGCTGACGGTGCAGATCCGCGACTGCATCCAGGAAGCGCTCCAGCCCATGGGCGTGGCCGTGGTCGTCGAAGCCAGCCACATGTGCATGCGCATGCGCGGCGTCGAGAAGCAGCAGTCGGCCACCACCACGTCGGCCTTCACGGGCATCTTCCTCTCCGACCACCGCACGCGCGAGGAGTTCATGACCCTCATCTCGCACCGCTACCGGTAAACCCGCACCACCGTTTCACCGCTTTTACGTTCGGACGCTTTCTTGAAAGAGAGCGTCTTTTTTTATCGGCCATGAAGATTTTTGTCGCTCCGCCGGCGCTTGCGGAACGAATTTTGAACTCCCGCACACGACAGCAAACCAAAAATCCGAAAACCATGACCGTCAAAACCATTCACTACCTTGCGATCGCGCTGCTTGCGGCTGCGGTCTGCTCGTGCCAGAAAGACCCCTCGACGTCGAGTCTGCACCGCGATTACCTGGTCTACACCGACCACGACACGAAGGCCGACTTCGCGGCGTTCGAAACCTTCTATGTGCCCGACAGCATTCTGATCATCGGCGACAACAAGCAAACCCTCTACTGGAAAGACGAAAAAGCCCAGGAGATCGTCGCCACCGTCGTTGCGAAGATGCAGAACGCCGGCTTCACGCGCACCGAAGACAAGGCTGCGGCCAACCTGGGCATGCAGCTCAGCTATGTCGAGCGCGAAACCTACTTCGTAGGCTACAACAACCCCTACTGGTGGTGGTACTACCCCTACTACTGGACTCCCGGCTACTGGGGCGACTGGCTCGGCTGGCACTACCCCTACCGCGTCTACTACGGCTACACGGCCGGATCGCTGCTCATCGAGATGCTCGACCTCCAGGCTCCGCAGACCGAAGGCAAGCGGCTGCCCGTCGTGTGGGACACCTTCATCGGAGGCCTGCTGACGTCGAACGAGTCCCTCAACCAGCAGCGCACGATCGAAGCCATCGAACAGGCATTCGCCCAGTCGCCCTACCTCAAATAAACGTTCAACCAACACATTTCCAACGACCATGAAATCGACCAAACATATCCGCGTCGTCGCGCTCTGCGCGCTGCTGCTGGCCGCCGCCCTGCCGGGCAAGGCGCAGATTTTCCCCAATTCCTACATCAACATCGACTGGCAGATGAACGTGCCGCTCGGCAACAGCTTCGCCGACAAGGCTTCGGGCTGGGGCATGAACTTCGAAGGCGGCTACCGCATCACGCCGGCCGTGGCGGTGGGTCCGTTCGTCTCGTACCACACCAACCTGCAGAACATCGACCGCCAGACCTTGATTCTGAACAACGGTTCGGCGCTGACCACCAACCAGAAACACGCCGTCTTCCAGCTGCCGTTCGGTGTGACGGGCCGTTACAGCTGGTGCAACAACAGCGTGCTGCAGCCCTACATAGGTCTGAAGTTGGGTGCCTCCTACTCGGAGTTCTCGTCCTATTACTACGTTATCAAGCAGTACGACGATTCGTGGGGTTTCTACATGTCGCCCGAGCTCGGGGTCTCGATCTTCCCCAACCCCACCTACCGCTTCGGACTCCATCTGGCGCTCTACTACAGCTACGCCACCAACAGCGGCAGCTTGCTGACCTACAAGATCAACAACCTCAGCAACTTCGGCGTACGCGTCGGTATTTCATTCTAAGGAGGGAGGGGGTGAACTTTGCTGCCGCTCCGGCCTCTTCACTTTTCACCTTGTACCTTTCACCTAAAAAAAGAGGGTTCCCCGACGGGGAACCCTCTTTTTTCATGCCTGACCGGGAATTATTCGGCAGCAGCTTCGGTTGCAACCTCAGCGGTCTCGGCGCACTTGCTGCAAGCGGTCGAATCGCAATTCTCCTCGCACTTGCCGCAGCATGCGTTCTCCTCGGCGGCAGCCTCGACAACGGCACCTTCGGCCTGGGCCTCGGCAGACTTCGTGTTGGCGTTACCGCAGCAGCTTACCATGGCGGCAGCAGCCAGCATCACAGCAAAAGAAAAAAACTTTTTCATAACTTCAAACGTTTGAGTTCAGTTGTTTTACAACGTTGCAAAGTTAGGTAATCGAGCGGAAAATGCAAGAAAAATTTTAAAATAATTTCAAAACGGTCGTCCCCTTATTTCCGGAAATCACCCAAAGCCAGCTGCTCGCTTTTGGGAAAAGCCTTGGGGAAAGTCCCCGAGACGCGGCCCTTGAGAATGATGGCTTCTTCGAGCGTCAGGCAGTTTCCTACCGTAACCCGAAAATAGGGATTCTCGTAGAACATGTAGACCGGCGTGCCGGGAAAGGTCTCCTCGAAGAGCGACTTGGCCGCCGCGGCACCGGAGCGGGCATCCGGACCGTTGTCCGTGTAGATACATACCCTGTAGGCCTTGAGGACCGGCCGGCGGACGTTGCGCACGGCTTCGGCAATGGCCTCGGCGGCATCGCCGTACTCCGTGACGGTCACGCTGGCCGGGGTCTCCGACTCCGCGCAGACCTGGGCCCGCGCCAGGCGCTGTTTGAACGCCTCGAGCGACTGGGCCGCCGCAGGGCGCGCTCCGATGATCGCCGCAAGGGCGAAAAGGGCGGCTATGTAATGGCGAATCATTGTTCGAAATTGTTTTTCAGATCGTGCAAATCGATTCCAAAGGTATTCAAAAATTCGGACAACGGCACCCTTTCGCGCGAAATATTTATCGCTTTCGGACCGCCGCGGCCCTTGACGGCGAACGAAACGGCGACTTCCGAAAGGTCGTTGTCGCCCAGCCGCCGCAACAGCGCATGAAGCGCAAACGGGTCGGAGACGCGCACGCGCCACCGCATCGCATGACTCCCGACGCTGCGGCGCCCGATCACCACCGGTTCGCTCAACGCCGCGCCGACCACGCGCTTCGAAGCGAGAAAAAGGTCGAACGAGACCTTCTCCATCTTGAGCTTGTAGCCCGTATCGTTGCGCACCCGCAAAACAAGGTCCAAACCCGCAAATCCGCGCATCTCGACCGCTTCGACCGCTTCGATCCGGATCTGTTCGCGCGCCTTCTCCGCCGCACGTCGGCACGACGTCATGCCGACACAGAGAAAAAGCGACAGAATAAGACCGAGGTTTCTGATCTTCGGTCGAACCGTCGTCCCGAAGAAAGAGTGAATATCAATCATGGATTCCGAATGTTGCATCAATGAATCTCCCCCGTGTATACATGTGCGATGCCGCCGCTCAGACTCCGGGCGCGCGTGGCCGAGAAACCCGCACGCGAAAGCCGCTCGACGAACGCCTCGGGAGCCGGGAAACCGCCCACCGAAGCCGGAAGATAGGCGTAGGCCCGCCGGTCGCGCGAGACGGCGCCGCCGACCAACGGCAGAATCCGGAACGTGTAGAACTCGTAGAGCGCCCGGAACACGCGGTTGCGGGGGCGCGAGAACTCCAGAATGAAGACCTTGCCGCCCGGCCGCAGCACCCGGGCCAGTTCGCGCAGCCCGGCGTCGAGATCGCCGAAATTGCGGACTCCGAATGCGACCGTCACGGCATCGAACGACCCCGTCCCGAAAGCGAGATGCTCGGCGTCGCCCTGCTGCAGAGCGATGCGTTCTCCCAGGCCGCGCGCCTCCACCTTGCACCGCGCCACGGCCAGCATCTTCTCCGAAAGATCGACGCCCGTGACCGCAGCGGCCGGAATCCGCCGTGCCAGGTCGAGGGCCAGATCGCCCGTGCCGGTGGCCACGTCCAGAATCCGTGCGGGACGGCTTCCGGCCACCATCTTCACCGTGCGGCGGCGCCACCAGCGGTCGATGCTGAACGAAAGCGTGTGGTTCAGCAGGTCGTAGTGCGGCGCGATGTTGTCGAACATGGCGCGCACCTGCTCCTTCTTGGAATCGTGTGCGTTGTAGGGTTTTACGGTCATTCGTATCGGATCACTTCGTTGGGTTTGACGGTGGAGACGATGCTGGCCGGAACCAGCAGCAGCAGGACGATGGCCGCCAGCACGCCGCCGTTGAGCAGCAGCAGCCACTCCCACTCCAGGGCGATCGGCACCTGAGAAAGCAGGTAGCCCTCGGCATCGAGCTTGAAGACGCCCGTATGTTTCTGCAACAGGCAGAGCGCCAGCCCGATGCCGTTGCCCCACAGCATGCCGCGCAGGGCCACGAAAGCGGCCCGATAGAGAAAAATGCCCCGCAGGGTGGCGTTGCGCATGCCGAACGACTTGAGCAGCCCGATCATGCGGATGCGCTCCATGACAAGAATCAGCAGCGCGGAGGTCATGTTGAAGAATGCGACCGCAAGCATGATGCCGATGATGACGGCCGTGTTGATGTCGTGGGCGTTCAGCCAGTCGAAGACATGGGCATAGCGGCTCCCGACGCTCGTGGCCGTAAGGTTGTCGCCCGCACCGGTTTCGTCGTCGAAAAGCGCCCGGTCGAGCCGGCGGGCGAAGTCGTCGGCCGACGCCAGGTCGCGGGTCAGAATCTCGTAGCCCGTGATTTCGTCGGCCGCCCGGTCGGAAAGGCGCTGTACGTTGCGGATGTCGGTCAGCACGAGTTTGTCGTCCATCTCGTCCATGCCCGAGGAGTAGATGCCCGCCACCTTGAACCGGTCGCGGCGCGGCAGCTCGCCGTGCTCGACGAAAAACATCTCCACGCGGTCGCCGACGCCCAGTTTCAGCCGCCGGGCGAGGTTGCGCGACAAGAGCACGTCCTTGGTGCGGATCGAATCGCCGATGCGGGGCAGCGAACCTTCCTCGAGCCACTCGCCGAAGATGCGCCGGTCGTAGCCGGCCCCATCCACCCCCTTGAGCAGCACGCCCTCGACAGCCTCGTCGGTGCGGACGATGCCGCCGCGCGCGGCGTAGGGGGTCATCGAGACGAACCCTTCGGTGCTGCGGATCAGATTTTCGAGCTGCCCGCTGCGCCGTACGGGCTGCGAGTCGAGGGCGTCGACGCTGCGGATGTCCGTAAGGACGACATGCGCCGCAAAGCCGGCGATCTTGCGCGTCACCTCGCTCTTGAATCCCATCATGACGGCCAGCGACAAGATCATCACCGCGAGGCTCAGCGCCACGGAGATGACCGCAATGCGTTCCATGACCCCGGGCCGTTCTCCGGGGAGCGGCCGTGCGGTGCGGCGGGCGATGAAAAAGGCGAGATTCACGAATGCGTGCTGTTGGTTCGGTAGCGGCAACCGGGTCTGCGCCGGCAAGGAGCCGCCCGGACCGGAAGCCTGCGATCCATGATACATATTATTATGGAATCGCCATGCAAAGTAACATAAAATTTCGTACTTTTGCCCCACCGAACGCTGTTTTTCGTGCCGCGCGCACGCAGCGGCGCCGGCAAACCGTCACAAAACCGACAAATTATGGCAATCCAACCCCTCTTCGTCCTGCTCTACGCAGGACTTCCGGGAACGGCGAACTACCCGGCCTCCACCCTGGGCATGTGGGTCCTCATCATCGTTATCGGCATCATCGGCCACCTGGTCCACGCCAGGCTCGAGAAGGTCTTCGCCAAATATTCGAAAGTGGAGTTCCCCGGCGGACTCACAGGCGCCGAAGTCGCCGAGAAGATGCTGCGCGACAACCGCATCCACGACGTGGTCGTGACCCATGTCAAGGGCCAGCTCACCGACCACTACAACCCGGCGACCAAGACCGTCAACCTCAGCGACTCGGTCTACTCGTCGCGCAGCGTGGCGGCCGCAGCCGTCGCGGCGCACGAATGCGGCCATGCCATCCAGCACGCCCAGGAGTACGGACCGCTCAAGCTGCGTTCGCAGCTGGTGCCCGTCACCTACTATTCGTCGAAAATAGCCATGGGCGTGATCCTCGCCGGTCTGCTCCTCATGACGGCGACGAACAACGAACTGCTCTGCTGGATCGGCGTGGGCATGGTGGGCGTCTCGGCGCTCTTCTCGATCGTGACGCTGCCCGTCGAATACAACGCCTCGGAGCGCGCCATGGCATGGCTGACCTCCAGCCGCACCCTCACGGGCGTGCAGGCCGACCAGGCCCGCGAAGCGCTCCGCTGGGCGGCCCGCACCTACCTGGTAGCCGCACTGAGCGCCATCGCGGCCATGCTCTACTATGTTCTCCTGATCCTCGGCAACCGCCGCGACTGACGCATGGCGAAGAGGTCCGAAAACTACACCTTCAACGGATGGATCGCGGCCGCGGCGCTCGTCGGAGTGCTCGTGGCCGTGAGCTTCATACCGCCCCGCACGCTGGGCGGCGTGAAGATCCGCCGTGCCAACATCCTTTCGGACATCTTCGACTTCGACGACACCCCGGCCCGGAGCCCCGAGTCGGCCGTCTTCAACGAAGAGGAGTTCCAGGTCGACATGACCGAAGTGGCCGAGCGCATCGATGCCGACACCCTGCCGCCGCGCGTGCAGACGCTCTTCGAATGGGAAATCGGCCGCGACACGACGCTGCGCGCCGAAGTGCTGCCCGACACCGCCTGCACGCGGCGCATCGTAGCCATCGAGGAGTACGACTCGTTGCGCCCCGACGGCATGCGGGCTTTCTACGACACGGTGCTGCTGGCGCGACGTCCGGTGCGCATCGCCGTGCTGGGCGACTCCTTCATCGAGGGCGACATCCTCACGGCCGACCTGCGCGAACGGCTCCAGGAGACCTACGGCGGCGGCGGTACGGGATTCGCACCGATGGCTTCGCCGCTCACGGCGTTCCGACGCACGGTGAAGACCGTCTCCAAGGGCTGGACCTCCTACAACATCATGCAGCGCAAGAAAACCCCGCAGACGCTGCGCGACAAGTTCTACGTCTCGGGATGGGTGTGCCAGCCCGTCGAAGGAGCCTCGACACGCTGGGAAACCACCGCCTACCGCCGCAAGCTCGACGAATGCAGCTGCGGCCGCATCTTCTTCCTTTCGCCCGACAGCAGCCGCATCGAAGTGACGGTCAACGACTCGCTGCGCCGCGAATTCAGCGTCGAGGGCGACCCCTCGGTGCGGCAGATCGCCGTGCGGGCGCCCCGCATCGGGTCGCTCGCCTTCCGCGTGGTGTCGGGCACGCGGGGCTTCATCGGCTACGGCGCGGTGCTCGAAAGCGACGGCGTCTCGGTCGACAACTACTCCATCCGCAGCAACAACGGCCAGGCCATGTTCTGGACCAATCCCTCGATCGACGCCCAGATCGACGCCATGCTGGACTACGACCTGGTGATCCTGCAATACGGGCTCAACATCATGCAGAACGGCGTCTACAACTACACCAACTACGCGGCGCAGATCGAGAAGATGGTGACCTTCGTGCGCGAGTGCTTCCCCGGGGCTGCCGTACTGGTCATGGGCGTGAGCGACCGCTCGGTGCGCACCGACGCGGGATTCGCACCGATGGCGGCCGTGCCCTACATGACCGCCTACCAACGTCTGGCGGCCAGCAACGTGCAGGCGGCCTTCTGGCCCACGGCCGACGCCATGCACAACCTGGGCGGCATGGGCCACTTCGTGCGCAGCGGCTGGGCCGGCAAGGACTTCACCCACATCAACTACTCGGGCGGCAGGCGCATCGGCCGGGCCCTCTTCGATGCACTCAACGACCGCATCCGTGCGGCCCACGAACTCCGCCGCCGCAGGGTCTGCTTCGACCCCGTGCTCCCCGACTCGCTGCATCTGAAACCGCTGCGCGACCCGCTGATCCTCGCTCCCATCCACCTCAACCCGATGATGCCATGATGCCCGCAGCGGACACGATAACGGCCCGCATCGCCGGACTGCTGGCCTACGATGCTTCGTCGCCGCTGATCTTCAGCAGCGGGCTGTTCCTGTTTCTCTTCACGGGATTCCTGCTTTTCTATGCCGCCCTGCACCGCACGCCCACGGCCCGCATCGTCTACGTCATCCTTTTCTCGCTCTATTTCTACTACAAGTCGAGCGGCATCTACTTTCTGCTGCTGATCTTCGCCGCCGCGAGCGACTACCTCATCGCCCGAGGCATCTGCCGCGCCGACAGGCGGTGGATCCGCCGCCTGCTCGTGTTGCTGAGCGTGGCGGTCAACCTCGGCATGCTGGGCTACTTCAAGTACACCAACTTCCTGGTGGACATGGGCAACCGCCTTTTCGGGCAGGGTTTCCTCGAATTCCAGAACATCTTCCTGCCGGTGGGCATCTCGTTCTTCGTCTTCCAGTCGATGAGCTACACCATCGACATCTACCGCGGACAGCTGCGCCCCCTCGACCGGTGGATCGACTACCTTTTCTACCTCTCGTTCTTCCCCCAGCTGGTGGCCGGGCCCATCGTCCGCGCCCGCGACTTCATTCCGCAGATCCGCAGCAATCCGGTCGTCGTCACGCGCGAGATGTTCGGCACGGGGGTCTTCCTCATTCTGACGGGCCTCTTCAAGAAAGCCGTCATCTCGGACTTCATCTCGCTCAACTTCGTCGACCGCGTCTTCGACGAACCGCTGCTCTACACCGGCTTCGAGTGCCTCATGGGCGTCTACGGCTACGCCCTGCAGATCTACTGCGACTTCTCGGGCTACTCCGACATGGCCATCGGCATCGCCCTGCTCCTGGGCTTCCGCTTTCCCAAGAATTTCGACGCCCCCTACAAGTCGGCCACCATCACCGAGTTCTGGCGCCGCTGGCACATCTCGCTCTCGTCGTGGCTGCGCGACTACCTCTACATCTCGCTGGGCGGCAACCGCAAGGGACGCGTGCGCACCTACTTCAACCTGATGGTCACCATGGTGCTGGGCGGTCTGTGGCACGGCGCCGCACTGCGTTTCGTGCTGTGGGGAGGCATCCACGGCATGGCCCTGGCGCTGCACAAGCTGTGGCTCTCCGTCGTGCCGGGCGCCAAGGCCGCAGGCAGCGAAATGAAGCGCGGCTGGCGCATAGCAGGCATCTTCCTGACGTTCAACCTGGTGTGCTTCAGCTGGCTGATGTTCCGCGCCGAGTCGATGCAGACCGTCACGCTGATGCTCCACCAGATCTTCTTCGACTTCAACGCTCCGGTCATCCCGCAGGTGCTGACGGGCTACACCGCGGTCTTCGCCTTCATCGCCGCCGGCTATGTGCTCCACTTCGTGCCGGCACGCATCGACGAGCGCATCCGCAGCGGCGTCACGCAGGCGCCCATGGCGCTGCAAGTGCTGTTGATGGCCGCCATGATCTGGAGCGTCATGCAGATCAAGTCGAGCGACATCCAACCCTTCATCTATTTTCAGTTCTGAATGCCGCCTGCACCATCATCGCTCTCTCCCGGCGAAATCCGCCTGCGGCAGCATCTGCCCTCCCTTACTCGCAAAGTTGCCTTGACTTTGCTCCCGCTCGGCATACCCTGCAAGCAGTCTCTGCCCTCACTTACCCGCAAAGTTGCCTTGACTTTGCTCCCGCTCGGCATACCCTGCAAGCTGTCTCTGCCCTCGCTTACCCGCAAAGTTGCCTTGACTTTGCTCCCGCTCGGCACACCCTGCAAGCTGTCTCTGCCCTCGCTTACCCGCAAAGTTCACCTTTCACTTTTCACCTTCTACCTTTCACTTCGATAAATGTACGACTTCGACCACACCCTTTTTCTGGCCCTCAACTTCGACGGGGGCGAGACGCTCGACCGAGTCATGCTGACCATCTCGGGCACGGCCATGTGGCTGCCCCTCTACGCATTGATCCTATGGCTCGTGCAGCGTCGCTACGGATGGCGCAACACGTTGCTGTTCATCGTTCTGATGGCTGCCGCTCTGGGGCTTTCCGACATGGTGTCGGGCATCTTCAAGCACAACGGAGTGCTGGGCGGCCTGCTGCCCGATTTCGAACCGCGCTGGCGCCCGATGTTCACTCCCGAATTGGAGGGACTGGCCATCACGCCCGATTCGCTGGCTGCGATCCGCCGAGCCGGCCTGCCGGGCGACTGGGCGGTGCACGTACCCGTCGAGGCCGTGAGCGGACGCTACGGCACCGTCTCGGCCCATGCGGCAACGGTGGTGGCGCTGGCCGTGCTCTCGATCGCAGCCATCCGCCGCCGGTGGTTCGCCTGGCTGATGGTCGCCAGCACCCTGCTCATCTGCTACTCGCGCATCTATCTGGCCAAGCACTTCCCCATGGACCTCTTTTGGGGTACGCTGGTCGGCGCCCTGCTCGGCTGGGGTGCGTTCGTGCTTTTCCGGCGCTTCGCCCGGCTGCAAAAAGACGAACCGGCAACCTCCCGAAATTGAAAATCGCCCCTGTCAGAACGTGTTCTGACAGGGGTGAAACCATTCGAACCGGGACTTGCCGGACGGTATCTGCCGCACCGTCAGAATCCCCAGTCGGCCGCGTTGAAACTCTCCTTGACCGAGGCCGGCACATCCGGGAAGAACTCGAAACCCAGCTGCTGCTCGACGAACGAAACAGGCTTGACGATCTTCCTGAGCTCGGCCGTGGCGCTCGTACCCGAAAGCGTGGGGAACGCCTCGATCCAGAACGCGATGGCCTGCAACTCGTCGGCCGAGCATTCCGAAATCTTCTTGCCCGTGTTGCCTTTCTTGGTACGCAGCGCTATCTTGAACTGGTGGGTAGGCATGATGCACTTTTTCGACAAGCCGCTTGTCGGCGGCGTCTCGTTGTAGTTCGACGCGTCGTAGTCGGCCCAGTTGTCGTGCGCGTAATAGCATCCCGCAACAAGGTACAGCGTGTCGGATACGATGTTGATGTTCTGCGTCCCGTCGTCGGCCGTGAAGTCGGTCTTCTTGTAGTTGTTCGTGCCCGAAAAAAGCGACTCTACGTAGCTCCACACCGTGGCGAAGTCGGAAGCCTTGTTGCTCGACTGCGGCGCTATGTTGGTCGGATAGAACGTCTGTATGTTGATCGGAGCATCCTTGCCGCCTCGCTCGCTCGACATGCAGAGGTGGCCTTTCGACCAATAGCCTTCCCTGCCCATCGATTCGAGCAGCGCAGTGCCCCAGAACTGGAAGCCTTCGTAGCTGCCTCCGCCTTCATTGGCGCTCTTGTATATCTTCGACTGGTACTTTTCGTCCAACGCCGGGTCGGGCGCCCACGGATCGGGGTCGGTGCGTCCAGTGCCGCCCTCACGGTAGACCGGATGCAGCGGATAGGCCACCCACACAGGGTTGTGGCGCCGCGTGTCGTAGCAATAGGAGTAGTTGCGCACGCGCTTCTTCGATTCCACGCTCTGCGACCAGTGCGTGAAGAAAGCATAGTTGCCCTTGATGGTTGCCTTGCTGCCCGTCGGTTCCGTCCAGTTGGACGGGAGCTCCGGAAAACGGTAGCCACCGACCGGATCGGGTTCCGGCCCGGGTGCTGGGCCGGGGTCGGGTGCATCGGGTTCTTTTGGGGCACGCGTCACCACGATCGATTCGCCCCGGGACGCATTCGACAACGGTTGCACGTTGACCCGGATCGCCTTGCCCTGCGGCATGTCGGCAATGCGGAACGAACCGTCGCCCGCACCCGACGCAGGCTCGAACACCACCGCCGCATCGGCCGGCGTGGCGGTCACCCGCCATTGCGTGTTGGAAATCACCTCCACGCGGTTGGCCTCCGGATCGTTTTCGTCGAACACGAACCCTTCGCTGACGATCCGCACATAGGGCGGCTCCTCCTCTTTTCCGTCACCGCCGCACGCCGCCGCGCACAGAACCAGCAATCCCGCCAGCAAGCCTCGCAAACCGAGGGGCAGGATACCGACGCTTCCACTCCATCCTTTCATAAATCATTCGGTTAAGGCCCGCAGGCCATTTCGGCGAATATACGAATTTATCCCGCCATCGCAAAATTCCGCATGCCGAACGCGGACCGGCATTCCCGGCCGACGCCGATAATAACTCCGACGCGCCCGTTTTTCATTGTTTTTTATTATTTTTGCAGGGATAAACCGACAACATAAAAAACAGCATACGCATGACCATCGAACTCAGTGAACAGGAACAGCTCCGGCGGCAGTCGCTCGCGGCTCTGCGCGAGCTGGGCATCGAACCCTACCCCGCCGCCCGCTATGAAGTGACGGCCACGGCACGCGGGATAGCCGACAACTACAACGATGCCGACCAGGCCGCTTTCGGCGACATCCGCATCGCGGGCCGCATCATGTCGCGCCGCATCATGGGCAGCGCGTCGTTCTTCGAGCTGCAGGACCACACGGGCCGCATCCAGGTCTACATCCGCCGCGACGACATCTGCCCCGAAGGCGATCCGACGCTCTACAACACCGTTTTCAAGAAACTGCTCGACATCGGCGACTTCGTGGGTGTCGAGGGCTTCGCCTTCCGCACCAACACGGGCGAATTGTCGGTCCACTGCCGGAAGTTCACCGTGCTGTCGAAGTCGGTGCGGCCGCTGCCGGTGGTCAAGGAGAAGGACGGCAAGACCTTCGACGCCTTCACCGACCCCGAAATCCGCTACCGCCAGCGCTACCTCGACCTGATCGTCAATCCGCAGGTCAAGGACACGTTTGTCAAGCGGGCCAAAATCATGGCCACGATGCGCGACTTCTTCAACGAACGCGGCTACATCGAAGTCGAGACCCCCATCCTCCAGCCCATTCCGGGCGGAGCGTCGGCCCGGCCGTTCATCACGCACCACAACTCGCTGGACATCGACCTCTACCTGCGCATCGCCACCGAACTCTACCTTAAAAAACTGATTGTCGGGGGCTTCGACGGCGTCTACGAATTCGGCAAGAACTTCCGCAACGAGGGCATGGACCGCACGCACAACCCCGAGTTCACGTGCATGGAGATTTATGTGGCCTACAAGGACTACCTGTGGATGATGGAGTTCACCGAACAGATGCTCGAACGGGTGGCTATGGCCACCAACGGCACCACGGAACTCTCCGTCGACGGCAAGGCCGTGTCGTTCAAGGCGCCGTTCCGCCGTGTGACGATGACCGACCTCATCCGCGAAAAGACGGGCTACGACATCACGGGCCAAAGCGAAGAACAGCTGCGCGAAGCCTGCAAGCGGCTCAACGTCGAAATCGACGACACGATGGGCAAAGGCAAGCTCATCGACGCCATTTTCGGGCAATACTGCGAAGCAGAGCTGATCCAGCCTACGTTCGTGACCGACTACCCCATCGAAATGTCGCCCCTCTGCAAGCGTCACCGCGAAAACCCCGATCTGACCGAGCGCTTCGAACTCTTCGTCAACGGCAAGGAGCTCTGCAACGCCTACTCCGAGCTGAACGACCCGATCGACCAGCTCGAACGCTTCCAGGAGCAGCTGCGCCTCTCGGAAAAGGGCGACGACGAAGCGATGTTCATCGACATGGACTTCGTCCGCGCGCTGGAGTACGGCATGCCCTCGTGCTCGGGCATGGGTATCGGCATCGACCGTCTGACGATGTTCATGACGGGCCAGACGTCGATCCAGGACGTGCTGTTCTTCCCGCAGATGCGTCCCGAAAAGAAAGCCGTCAGCGACCCGGCCGAGAAGTACATCGAAATCGGCGTGCCCGAGGAATGGGTGCCCGTCATCCAGAAAATGGGCTATCTGACGGTCGATTCGCTGCGCAAGCTCTCGGCGGGCAAGTTCTTCAACGACCTCTGCGGGTTCAACAAGAAGAACAAATTCGGTCTGAAAGCCCCCTCGATGGAGGAGGTCAAGAAGTGGTGCGAGGAGTAGCCTATGCCCACGATCGACGGTGCGACGCTCGGCACGGTGTGGATGGCGCTCGCTGCGGCTCTCCTGATTTTCGTCTGGTGGCTGTCGTTGCGGCGGGTGCTGCCCCGAATGACACCGAAGCGCCGGAACCGGATGCTGTTATGGACCTATGCCGTACCCCTTCTCGCGGGGCCGCTCCTTCCGCTCGCGGACGATGCAGGGCATCCCGGCAAGCGGTTTATGCTGAAACTGCTCCTCCTGCTCGCATGGGTGCTGCTGATTGCAATCGTATACAACATAACCTATAAAAACAAACCGAACATGAGAAAGAAAATCGTAGCCGGCAACTGGAAGATGAACACGCTTCCGGCCGAAGGTGTGGAACTGGCCAAGGGTGTCGTCGCAGGCCGCGGCGAAGTGTGCAGGTGCGTAGACTTCATCGTCTGCCCGCCGTTCACCCACCTCTCGATGGTGGCCGAAGCGCTCAAGGGCTCGGACATCGCGCTGGGCGCGCAGGACTGCGCCGCCGAAGCCAAAGGCGCCTACACGGGCGAAGTGGCAGCCTCGATGATCGCGGCGCTGGGCTGCAAGTATGTGATCCTGGGCCACTCGGAGCGCCGCCAGTACTACGGCGAGACCTCGGCGACCCTCAACAAGAAGATGGAGCAGGCCTACGCCAACAACCTCACCCCGATCTACTGCGTGGGCGAGAACCTCGACGAGCGCGAGGCAGGCAAGCACTTCGACGTGGTGAAACAGCAGATCGAGGAGGTCGTCTACAACCTCTCGGCCGAGCAGTTCAAGAACCTGGTCATCGCCTACGAGCCCGTATGGGCCATCGGTACGGGCAAGACCGCCACGGCCGACCAGGCACAGGAGATCCACGCCCACATCCGCAAGGTGCTGGCCACCAAGTTCGGCGCCGCAGCCGACGAGTGCGCCATCCTCTACGGCGGTTCGTGCAAACCGTCGAACGCGGCCGAAATCTTCGCCAAGGAGGACGTCGACGGCGGTCTGATCGGCGGTGCCGCCCTCAAGGCCGACGACTTCCTGGCCATCGGCAAAGGCTTCGAAAAATAAGCCTTTTCCGGTCTTCAACAAAAAACGGGGAGAACATGTTCTCCTCGTTTTTGTTTTCCCCGCAGTTCGGCGGACCGGATGCAAGTCCCTATCCAAACAGACTTTCGCACCTTGATCCAATCGGCACGCTTCGCAACCCGAACCCGTCGCAACCAGATGCCTTGATCGTTTTGGGACCACTCGCAGAACCGCGCGGACCGCAGTCTTCCCCAACGGAAGTCCGCAACGATCCGGCACGCCCGGCGTACGCAGCAAAGCGTGTCCCTGAATCCGGCACAAAACACTGCTCATAGCAAGCCTCGGCGCACCTTCCGGACCAAACCCAGCTACGCGACCGAGCGAATAGAGAATCGACAAAGAGGGATTTCAAGGAAAGCATATAAAAATCCGGTCATATCGATTATGACCGGACCGCTCGCAGTGGATAGAATTTCGTCCAGCGCTTTATTTCGCGCGGTTTTGACAGGCAACATTTTTTTACATTTTCGCACACGACGTCGAGCGCGGCAAAAATGCAGGACGTTGATTTTCAAGACATAAATCCAAGCAAAAACGGTAAAAATTTTGTCCCGTTTCTGTCCCGGCCGTTCTGCAAAAAACCTCGCAAATTACTGACTGACAAGTAATTGCGAGGTTTTGAGTAGTGGATAGGGGATTGGCGGCGCTTCGCTTGCCTTTGAACGTCGCGACTCGGCAAAACGAACTTCGTCCGCTCTGCCCTTGCTGCTCCGTTCGTCCGAACCCGGGGTTCTCATCCCCCCCCACCGTTTTGCAAAAACCGACGGTCATACTTCCGTATTCCGTCGGCTGCCTGTAGTGGATAGGGGATTCGAACCCCTATGTCATGCGTGAGAGGCATGTATCCTAACCCTTAGATGAATCCACCAAGTAAGTTTTGTGGTGCAAAGATAGGGCAGTTTTGGCGAATCTGCAAAAAAAATCGGTTAAAACTGCAAAAAAATTCTGCAACCGACCCTTTTTCCCCGCTTTTTGCCTATATTTACATAAGGAAACGGTCTCTTGTCCGGACACCGCAGTCCGACATCCGGACGCCGGGGCTGCGCCGTAAAGTCGCACGGCAGGTACGAATCGCCGGCGTGACGGACGGAAAATCCGGGATCAAGCGACGCACCCCGCAGCAGACCGGCCGGCCGCAGATACCGGCGCACGAGCCCCGAAAACGCAAACACACGATGCACCCATACACACATTCGCAACCATGAAAACGACCCGCATTCTCCTGACGATTCTCGCGGCCGGAGCGCTGACGGCCTGCAACGGCCCCGTGAAACCCCGCTTCGAACAACTGACCCTGGACACGCTGCTGAACCATCCGCTGGGCACGTGCCAGGTGGAATACCGTTTCGCCTCGATCGCCAATGCGGACAAGTCGGAGGCCCTGCGCATCATCGAGCAGAGCAATACGAACTACTTCTTCCATCTGGAGGATTTCGAGGGTCCGGCCGAAAAGGGCATGGACGAATCGCTCGCACAGCTCGCCAAGGAACTGCGGATCGGCGACCCCGACTATACGTCGGTGCACGACATGGAGTACGACACTTCGACCGAGAGCGAGGGCTACGTGATCGATTCGCTGCTCTGCTACTCGATCTACCGCTCGGACTACATGGGCGGCGCCCACGGCAACTATTCGACCGAATACCACCTCTATTCGATCGCCAGCGGCTTCGAATACACGGCCGGCGACTTCTTCGGCGAGGACAAGATGGAGGCCCTGGGCCAACTGATCCGGCAGAAGCTCTACGAGAAATACGATGTCTCCGACGACGAGGGGCTCTCTGAGCAGGGATTCTTCCCCGACATGTTCTTCGTGACGGACAACTTCAAGATCACGCCCGACGGTGCGGTCTTCATCTACAATCCCTACGAGATCGCCTGCTACGCCACCGGCGCCGTCGAGGTGGAGATCGCCCGCAAGGAACTGGAAGCGTTGTAAACCGCAGCGGCAACCGCCGCACCGCCCTGCCGGCACAGGGTACGGACAACAAAAAAGGTCCTGAGTCTCACGAGACTCGGACCTTTTTTCTTCGGGAACCACCCCGTCGAAAAACGAGGGTCAATCGGAGGTATTCGACTTTCTGGACGAGCACCGTCCTCGAAGTCTTAGTAACGGATTTCCGTCACAACCTGCCGATCTCCTCAACCAACCTAAAACTACTAACCTAAATGAACCTTAAAACTTCACTGCAAAGATAAGGCGAAAAATCATACCGCGCAAGTTTTTATTAAAATTTTTTCAAATTTTTTTGATAAAATTTAATATACGCTATTCCGAAACTGCTTCATCAAGAATATCAACATGATGGTAACCAATTAATTACCATCATACTGAACCCGTTCGTGCCGGACGATCTGTTCGTCGGTAAAACGGCGCCCGATGACCCGGGCCGGCACGCCGCCCAAAATCGAATAGGGCGGATAACTCTTCGTCACCACCGCCCCGGCCGCCACCACCGTACCGCGCGCGACGGTCACCCCTTTGAGAATCGTCACATTGCAGCCGATCCAAACATCATCGCCGATCTCCACGTCGAGGTCGTTTTCCGGCAGTTTGTCGGGCGGAGGAAATCCGTTGACGGCACGTCCCACCTGATCGAAACGGTGGTCGCCCCCGATGATCGTGACATGGGGCCCGATAGCCGTGTTGCTGCCGATGCGGATGCAACTCAGATGGGCCAGCATGAAGGCTCCCGGACCAATATAGACATTGTTCCCGAGCGAAACATGCTTGTAGCTGAAATGGGACGACGCAGGAAAGAACACCGCGTTTCTGCCGCATGCGGCGAAGAGCGGCCGCATGACCAGCCGGCCCAGCCCTTCGTAGGCATGGGCCAGTTCGCGGCATATTTTTCCGGGGATGGCAGTGATTTTCATGGCCGCAATTTATTCGGAAGTCAGCACGCGTTGATAAACCCGCAGCAGGTCGGCCGTGATTCGTTCGGGTTCGAAACGGGCGACATATTCGCGGCCCGCGTCGACCATGCGGCGGCGCAGCGATTCGTCGGAGAGGATTTCCGTCAACCGGTCGGCCAACGCCTGCGGATCGTCAGGGTCGACATAGGCCGCACCGGGTCCGCCCGCTTCTTCAAGACACGAGCCCGTGGCTCCAACGGTCGGCACGCCGCAGCAGGCCGCCTCGATCATCGGAATACCGAACCCTTCGAAACGCGAAGGATAGACGAACGCGTCGGCCATGCGATAGACAGCCGGCAGGTCTGCAAACTCCACCTTGTCATGGATGTGCAGCCGCTCCGAAAGCCCATGCTCGACGGCGTAGCGTTCTACGAGCGCCGTGTAAGGCGTGCGCCGGCCAACGGCCACAATATGGGGCGGTTCCGCCATCCGGGCCGCCGCCTGCACAACAAGCAGCAAGTTTTTGCGCTGCTCGATGCTGCCCACCGTCAATACATAGTGCTGCGGCAACGCGTATTTTGCCCGCACGGACTGCAGCGCGGTCTGCGGAACCTCGCGTTTGAACTGCTCGTCGCAGCCCTGATAAACTACGTCGATTTTTTCAGGCGCAATGCCGAAGAACTTCACGATGTCGCGCTTGGTCGCTTCGCTGATAGCGATGACACGGTCGGCTTCGCGACAGGCTTTTTTGTATTTATAAGTATAAATCTTGCGGTCGATCCATTTGTAATAGGCCGGATAACGGAGGAAGATCAGATCGTGAATCGTCACGACCGACTTCACGCCCGCCTTGCGCAATCCGCACGGAAGTTCGGCCGCCAGACCGTGGAAAAGGGCCGTTTCCGGAGGCAGTTCGCGCCGGATGCCGAACGAACGCCACAGCGCTTTGCCCAACCCGCGGCGCGGCGGATTCGGAAAGAGAAATTCGATTTGTTCCACCCGCGGCAGACGTTCGCGCAAGTCGGTCCGTCCAGGATCGGGCGAGCAAAGCAGATAGCGGTTCTGCGGTGCGAAACGCACCAGTGCCTCCACCATCATGCGCCCGTAGTTTCCCAGACCCGTGGCGTTATGCGTGATGCGCTTGGCATCGTAAGCGATTACAAGAGGTTCATTCATCATAGAGCGCAAGGTATTTGGCATAGAAACGTTCGTAGGAAAACTCTTCGTCGAAACGGCGGCGGGCCGCTTTGCCCATCGTCCGGCGCAGTGATATATCGTCCATAAGCCGGGCCAGAGCATCGGCAAGCGCCTCTTCATCGCCGGGCGGCACGAGCAGCCCGGTACTTCCTGCCTCGACATACTCGGGTTGCGAACCGTTGTCCGACGCCACCACGGCACAACCCGCCTGCATCGCTTCGATGACGGTCAGACTTCCCGCTTCGGCCACCACGGAGGGCTGCACGCAAATATCGGCTTGGGCGAGCAGCGCGCCGACCTGCTGCACGAAACCGAGAAATTCGATCCGCATTCCGGACGGCAGCGCAGCGGCCTGCGCACGCAGTGCGGCAAGGTATCCCGTATCGGCAGCCGCACCGGCAAAGAACAACGCAAAAAGCCGCTCCTCCCCGAGCCGGGCACAAGCCCGAAGCAGTACGTCGCACCCTTTTTCCGGAGCCAGCCGTCCGCAGAAAAGCAACACCGGCATCTCGGGTGTCAAACCGTAACGTTCCCGCAGGTCGGGAGCTTCGCCCTCCGTACGGGCGGCAGGCGAACTGTTGGGGATGACGGTGGTCCGGCTCCGATCGAGTACCGGGCCCGACGAAAAGAACTCACGCCGGGCCAGCTCCGAAACGAACGCCACCCGGTCGAGCCGCCGGTACATCCACCGGTGGAGCCGCCCGCTTTTGGCCGGACGGACAAGATGGCGAGTGAGAACGATCTGCGGCCGAAAGCCGAAAAGCCGGACAAGAGCCCGCGCATAAAGCGCCGTGAAGGCATCTTTGAAGTGGTGGACATGGATTGTTTCGGGCCGATAGCGCAATAGCAGTCGGGCCAGCAACAGCGCAGACACCAAATCGGGCATCCCCTTGAGCGGCAAGCAGTGAAGCGGGGCACCGATGTCGGCCGTATGCTCGGCGATTGCTCGGCTGCGGCGCGAGACGAAAACCACCGGACGGCCGTCGGCCAACAGACGGCGCGAAAGATCGGCGACGAACTGCTCGCCGCCGCCCCATGTCGCGGAGGCGAAAATCTGAAATATCGGAAAACGAGCATCCATAATCATCTCTTTTTTGCGCAATGGTGAAGCGATTCCAGGCAGGCCCCGACATGGCATTCGACGTTGTAGACCGGAACGATGACACTGACTTTGGGTTGCATATTGTTCAGCGAATGTAGTTTCTGATGGCTTCGGCGATGCGTTCGCCGTCGAGGGCGGCGGAGATGATGCCGCCGGCGTAACCGGCCCCCTCGCCCGAGGGGAAAAGTCCGGCGACACGCGGGTGCATGAGCGTCTGCGGATCACGCGGCACGCGCACGGGCGACGATGTGCGCGACTCGACGCCCACGACCACGGCGTCCGACGTGACGAAGCCCCGCATGCGGCGCCCGAAGGTAGCCAGCCCGGCACGCAGGCCGTCGGCGATGAACGCCGGCATCCAGCGGTCGAGCCGCGAGGAAACGATGCCCGGAATGTAGGACGTGGCCGGAAGCGTGGCGCTGGCCCGGCCGGCGACGAAGTCGGCGACGCGCTGTGCCGGGGCGATCTGATGCTCGCCGCCGTTCTGCCGCGCAAGCTCCTCGAACTGCTGCTGGAACTTCAGACCGGCCAGCTCGCCCCACTCGGCGCGCAGATGTTCGAAATCGGCCGGCCGCACCTCGGTCACGATGCCCGAATTGGCATAGGGCGAAGTCCGGCCGCTGGGCGACATGCCGTTGACCACCGACTGTGCGGCGTCGGTCATGGCCGGCACGATGAAGCCGCCGGGACACATGCAGAACGAGTAGACGCCGCGTCCGCCCTCCTGGCTGACAAGCGAATAGGAGGCCGCGGGAAGATAGTCGCCGCGCCGCTCGCAACGATACTGGATCGAGTCGATAAGCGCCTGCGGATGCTCGATGCGCACGCCCATGGCGAACGGCTTGGCCTCGATCTCCACGCCGCAACGATGCAGCAGCTCGTAGATGTCGCGGGCCGAATGGCCCGTTGCCAGCACCACGGCGGCACCCTCGATCGGTTCGTCGCCGCACCGTACGCCGACGATGCGGTCGCCCTTGATCTCCAGACCGGTGACGCGGCGGCCGAAAAGCACTTCGCCGCCGGCATCGACGATCGTGCGGCGGATGTTGCGGATGATACCCGGGAGTTTGTCGGTGCCGATGTGCGGATGGGCCTCGTAGAGGATCTCGGGCGTGGCGCCGTGGAAAACCAGCGTTTGCAGCGCCTTGTTGTAGTCGCCGCGCTTCTTGCTGCGGGTGAAGAGCTTGCCGTCGGAAAAAGTGCCGGCGCCGCCCTCGCCGAAAGCGTAGTTGGAATCGGGGTCGACGCGTCCGTTGCGGTTGATCTGCGCAATGTCGACCTTGCGGGCCGAAACGTCGCGGCCGCGCTCCAGCAGCACGGGGCGCAGGCCCAGCTCGATCAGCCGCAGAGCAGCGAACAGTCCGGCAGGTCCGGCACCCACGATAACCACGGGCGTACGGCCCGCGACCGAGGGGTAGTCGAACCGGACGGGGGCCGGTTCGGGTTCGCCGTCCACGTAGATTTCGAGCGTAAGGTTGACCTTGGGCGCACCCCTTCGTGCGTCGATCGAGCGTTTGACGACCCGCACCAGGGCGATGTCGCGCTCGGCGACACCCATGCGCCGGGCCGCGAGCGTGGTATAGGTCTTCGCGTCGGCCGCTTCGCGGGGCGTGAGGATGAGGGTCAGTTGGCGGGACATCTTGTTGGGAGGTGAAAGGTGAGAGGTGAAAAGTTAAAGGTGAACTTTGCGAGTAAGCGAGGGCAGAGACTGCTTGCAGGGTATGCCGAGCGGGAGCAAAGTCAAGGCAACCTTGCGAGCAAGTGAGAATGGAAGCCGCCGCAGGCTATCATGAAGTCTGTTTCGGCACCGGCCGGCAAGTCTTGCCGACAAAGAGTATCGCTACGGAGAAACATGGATGATGCTTGTAAAAATCCCTTTCGCTTTTCACCTTTCACCTTATACTTTTCACTTTATACTCAGTGTGCTTCGAGCCAGTTGTTGCCGATGCCGTAGTCGACCAGGAGGCGCACCCGGAGGTCGGCGGCGTGCTCCATGCTCTCGGTGACGATGCGCACCACCTGCTCCTGCTCGGAGCGGAGCGTGTCGACGACCAGTTCGTCGTGCACCTGCAGGATGACGCGCGAACGGATGCCCTCGGCGGCGAACCGGCGGTGCACTTCGATCATGGCGATCTTCATGATGTCGGCGGCCGAACCCTGGATCGGCGCGTTGACGGCGTTGCGCTCGGCCAGACCGCGGGCCACGGCATTGTGCGACGCAATGTCGTTGAGGTAGCGGCGGCGGCCCAGGATGGTGGAAACGAAACCCTCCTCCTTGGCCTTTTCGACGACCCGTTCCATGTATTCGTGCACCTTGGGATACGAAGCGAAGTAACCCTCGATGATCTCCTTGGCCTCCTTGCGGGGGATTTCGAGCCGCTGGCTCAGACCGAAGGCCGAAATGCCGTAGATGATGCCGAAATTGGCCGTCTTGGCGCGGCGGCGCTCCTCGGGGGTCACCTCGTCGAGCGTCTTGCCGAAGAGACGGGCGGCCGTGGCGGCATGGATGTCCTCGCCGTGCTCGAAAGCCGAAATAAGCGACTCGTCGTCCGCCAGATGGGCCATCAGACGCAGCTCCACCTGGCTGTAGTCGGCCGAGAGCAGCACATGATCGCTGTCCGTCGGGATGAAGGCCTTGCGGATGCGGCGGCCCATCTCCTCGCGCACCGGAATGTTCTGCAGGTTGGGATTGGCCGACGAGAGACGCCCGGTGGCCGTGACGGCCTGGTTGAACGAGGTGTGGATGCGCCCCGTGACACGGTTGACCAGCTGGGGCAGTGCCTCGACATAGGTAGAAAGCAGTTTCTTGACACCGCGGTATTCGAGGATCAGATCGACGATGCGGTGTTTGCGCGCGAACGTCTGAAGATACTCCTCGTCGGTACAGAACTGCTTGGTGCGCGTCATCTTGGGTTTCTCGGCGATGCGCATCTTGCCGAAAAGCACCTCGCCCAGCTGCCGCGCCGAATTGACGTTGAGCGACGCTTCGCCCGCTTCGGTGCGTATCTCGTTCTCCAGCTCGGCCAGACGCCGGCTCAGCTCCACGCCGAACTCCTCCAGCGCCGGGGTGTCGATGCGCACGCCGGCCATCTCGATGTCGGCCAGCACCTCGATCATCGGCTCCTCGACCTCGAAATAGAGCTGCGTGAGCCCCATCTCTTCGATCATCGGAAAGAGCTTGTGCTTGAGCTGCAGGGTCACGTCGGCGTCCTCGGCGGCATATTCCTTGACGCGCTCGATGTTCACCAAGTCCATCGTGAGCTGCTTGGAGCCCTTGCCGATGAGCGTTTCGATCTCGATGGGCCGGTACTCCAGATAGCGCTCCGACAGGGCGTTCATGCCGTGGCGCGACTCGGGGTCGAGCAGGTAGTGGAGGATCATGGTGTCGTACTTGCGGCCCCGCACCACGATGCCCAGGCGCCGCAGCACCATCCAGTCGAACTTGATGTTCTGACCGATCTTGGCGATCTTCTCGTTCTCGAACAGCGGCTTGACAATGGCGGCGAACTCGGCCGTACGCTCCTCCGTGAAGGAGACGTACCATGCTTCATGGGGTTTGACGGCAAGCGAGAGCCCCACGATGCGGTCGGTGAAGATGTCGAGACCCGTAGTCTCGGTATCGAAACAGAATTCGGGATACTTCGCCACCTCGGCCACCACCTCGCGCAGATGGTCGGCCGTCTCGACGAGCGTATAAACATGGGGCGTGTCGAGTGCCGTGCGGAACTGCGGCACTTCGGGTTCGACCGGCACGAGCATTTCGACCGTCGTCGGAGCGGGTTCCGTCGGGCCGCCGAAGAGATCGCCCTGGCCTGCCAGAGCCGCCTTTTTGGCCGCCGCCGACTTGGCGCGCGCCATTTCGGCCAGCTGCCGCTGCGCCTCCTGCCGGGGAACATCGGTGAGCGGATCGGCCGGCGCAAGGTTGGTCAGGTCGTTGAGGAAGAGTTTGAAATCGAGCTCGGCGAACAAGGCCCGCAGATCGTCGAGATGGGGTTCGCACATGGTCAGCTCCTCCTCGCGGAACTCGATGGGCACATCGAGGCAGATGGTCGTCAGCCGCTTGGCCAGGCGCAGTTTGTCGCCCCAGGCGGCGATCTTCTCGCCCTGCTTGCCGGGTATCTTGTCCGCGTTGTCGAGGATGTTTTCGACCGGGCCCCACTCCCGGACCAGCTTGCAGGCGCTCTTTTCGCCGATGCCGGGCACACCGGGGATGTTGTCCGAGGCGTCGCCCCACAGGGCGAGAATGTCGCGCACGAGCACCGGGTCGTCGATGCCGTATTTTTCGCGGATGGCCTCGCAGTCGACGATTTCGATGCCGTCGGTGCCTTTCTGCTTGTATATCTTGCAGTTGTCGCGCACGAGCTGACCGTAGTCCTTGTCGGGCGTCACCATGAAGACCTCGTAGCCGGCCGCGGCGCCTTTCTGCGAGAGGGTGCCGATGACGTCGTCGGCTTCGTAGCCGGCAACCTCCAGAACGGGGATGCACATCGCCTCCAGCACCCGTTTGACGTAGGGCACCGAGAGGATGATGTCTTCGGGCGTCTCGGCCCGGTTGGCCTTGTAGTCGGTGAAGATTTCGCGCCGGAAACTGCCTCCCTTGGGGTCGAAAGCGACACCCAGCAGATCGGGGTGCTCGCGCTTGAGAATGTCGCGCAGGAACTTCACGAAACCGAACACCACGGAGGTGTTCATGCCCGTGCGGTTGCGCATGGGGCGCCCCAGAAAGGCGTAGTAGTACTTGAACATCAACGCATAGGCGTCGACCAGAAAGAGTTTTTTCATTTTTTCGGAGGTGCGGGGAAATTGCGGCAGGCTCTCTATCGGCCCGACCCGCGGTTGTCTTCGGCGAACCATTCGGCGAAGGAGGTGGCCGTCTCGTGGAGACGCAGCGACCAGAGCTCGACCCCCTGCGGCAGACGGGCGGCGATGCGCCGCGCAAAGTCGTCGAGCATGTTTTCGCACGTGGGCTGGTAGTCGACCTCCACGATGTTGGAAAACTGCCGGGCGAGAGTCTCGCGCAAGGTCCGGTTGCCCGGCATGGCGCGCAAAACAAGGGCGTGGTCGAGCCGCGCGACGATCTCCTCGCCGACGATGCGTTTCAAAAGGCCGAAATCCATCACCATGCCGCACTTGGGGTCGGCGGGCTCGGTGGAGGGACGCCCCTTTACCGTAACGAAAAGTCGGTAGGAGTGGCCGTGTATCTCGCGGCACGGACCGTCGTAGCCGTCGAGCGCGTGGGCCGTTTCGAACGAGAATTCTTTGGTCAGTCTGATTGTTGCCATAGGGCAAAGATACGAATAAGCGAGGGCAAAAGCAAGCTTGCTTGTTTTGCCGAGCGGGAGTATCTTGGGCGAAGCCAAAGGCAGTGCAAGGTGAGTGCACTGCCGAATCCGAATTCGTGCATTGCCGAACCGAAGCCTGCCTAAACCGGAGCAAAGCGACGGTAATGTACGAATAAGCCGGGCTCCGAACAAACATTTTGTCATTCGCTTTTTTCCGGCTTTCCGCCCAATCCGAAAACGAACGGGGCGCTCCCTCCGAAAGGAAACGCCCCGCAAATGATTCGGAATCCGGTGTCTGCCGGAGCCTACTGCAATTCGACGCAGTAGGGCGAATACATGACGACACCCTGCCGGCCCAAAGCCTTGCGGATACGGCCGTAATCCTCGACTGCGATGCCCGCACCCGAAGCGGCGACCGCGGCCCGCACCTTGGCATCGAGTGCAGCGATGAAAGCGGCGAAACCCGTAGGCTGCTCGATCTTCTCCACGACACGGTACTCCTCGCCCAACCCGGCTTTGTCGGCAGCGACGGCAATGGCCGTCTTCAGACCGCCGTAGGTGTCGATAAGTCCGATGCCGAGGGCATCCTCGCCCGACCATACGCGGCCGCCGGCGATGTCGAGCACCTTTTCGATCGGCAGGTTGCGGCCCTTGGCGACATAGGACGTAAAGGTATCGTAGACCTTGTCGACGCCGCGCATGATACATGCGCGCTCGGCAGGAGTGAGCGGCTTGAATTCGCCCATGCCGGCCGAAGCATTGGACTGCACGCCGTCGACGGTGATGCCGAGCTTGTTCTTCAGGGCACCGCTGTAATCGAGGAACATGCCGAAGACCCCGATCGAACCGGTGAGGGTCATCCGGTCGGCGACGATAACGTCGGCCGGAGCCGAGATGTAGTAGCCGCCGCTGGCCGCATAGGAACCCATCGAAACGACGACGGGCTTTTCGGCTTTCAGAAGCTCCATCTCGCGCCAGATGACGTCGGAAGCCAGGGCGCTGCCGCCGGGCGAATTGACACGCAGCACGACAGCCTCGATGGAGTCGTCCTCGCGGACCTCGGCGAGTTCGCGGGCCAGCGAATTGCCCCCGATCGAGCCGGCGGATGCCTCGCCGTCGACGATCTCGCCTTCGGCATAGACGATGGCGATCTTGGAAGCGGACGAGCTGCCGGAAGCGGAGAGCTGCGAAGCATAGTCGCCCAACGACACGAACCGGAAGTCGCCGTCCTTGCCGGCCTCGACGCCCAACGAGGCGAACACATCGTCCATCTGATCCTCATAGAGCAGTCCGTCGACGAAATGCTTCTCCAACGCCTCCTCGGGCAAAGTGACCGCGAGGTTGTCGGCGAGACGGTTCAGCTCGGCGAGCCCGATGCCGCGCGACTCGGCAACGCTGCCGGCGATGGTTTTCCACAACGAATTGACGAGCTGCTGCATCTGCTCGCGGTTGGCGGACGACATCTTGTCGAGGATGTAGGGCTCGACGGCCGACTTGTAGCGGCATGCCGTGGGGCGGAAAACCTCGGCCCGGACATCGAGCTTGTCGAACAACCCCTTGAAGAACATGACGTTGGACGAGAGACCCATCCAGTCCATTCCGCCCTGGGGCTGGAGGTAGATGCTGTCGGCGGCCGAAGCAAGATAGTAGCGGCCCTGGGAATAGACCTCGTCGTAGGCAACGACGAACTTGCCGCTCTGCTTGAAATCGACGATTCCCTCGCGCAGCTCTTCGAGCAGGGCCGAACCCTCGACTCCCCCGCCGCCGTTCATGCGCAGGTAGATGCCTTCGATGCGCTTGTCGTCTTTGGCAGCCTCGATGGCGCGCAGGGCCTTCATGAGCGGGAGCTTTCTGGTCGACTGCATGGAGAGGAAATCGAAGTCGGCCAAAGGATCGGAGGCGGGCGAATCGACGATCTGCTCGCTGAGGTCGATCTTGAGAATCGAACCGTCGCGCACGGAGACGGTGTTGGTGTCCATGGAGAGCGCCATGACGATCACCATGAAGAACCACATGAACGAAGAGATGAACGAACCCACGAAAAACGCGAGGACGCATGCGAGAAATGTTTTGAAAAAGTTCATGATACCTATTATATTAAAGCATTCGTTTGTTTCGTGCTCCGCAGCTGATCCGCAACCGCGCGAATCGGCGTAAAATCCTTTCGGTAAGACAAAGATAGTGAGATTTTACGAAAAACAAATAAAATTTATCGTTTTTCGATAAAACGATACACGATTATATACCTTGTCGTACCAACAATGCTGTAATTTCGTTTCTGTCGGATTTCCGCCAGAAGCCCCCTGCCTGAGGCGGGGGTTCGGGGGTGGGTCGGAACTTGAATACGCGGCCATAGCCGCGAGTTGCAGCGGACGGATTCAGCATGCCGGCCAAGGACGCCGGTACATCAAAGTATATAGATGAGAAATGATATCTTCTCCGAATCCGCAGCATTCGCGCACCGAAGCGCTTACGGTTTCCGGAGCCGCAGCCTGCCAACGCCGTGGGTGCGCGAACCGCTCTGAAGTCCGGCAAGCTTTTTTCCGGCCGCGGCGGAACGGACAAAGCGGACAGAAACTCCGTCACTCTTCGATGCTGTCGAAGCGATAGGATCGGCCGGCAACGGTCGGCACGTCGTAAAACCGATCTGCCGGTCGGTGCTCCGCCGTGCAGCGGGGAGCCTCCGGGGAGATCAGCGGCAAGGCCACGGCCTGCGCCCTCAACAACGGATTGGGAGATTCGCTGTCGCCCGCTACCGGCTGCAACCGCTTGCCGCCCAGACTCAGCGGCACGGACGAGCGGATACGCAGCACACCGCCCGAAGTCGACGTCAGCACGGCACTGCGGAGGCGACCGTCGCACCAGGTCATGTTGTCCAGCACGAAACCGCCCCGGCATCGCAGCCCCCCGACCGAACCCTGCGCCCACGCATCGGGCAAGGCCGGCAAGAGGTGCACCGCTCCGGCATGGCTCTGCACCAGCATCTCGGCGATGCCGGCCGTACAACCGAAATTGCCGTCGATCTGGAACGGCGGATGGGCGTCGAAAAGGTTGGGATAGGTGCCGCCGTTCTGACCGCGCGCATCGGTGGCGGGACGCAGCTGTTCGGCAATCAACCCGGCGGCATGATTGCCGTCGAGCAGCCGGGCCCAGAAACAGACTTTCCACCCCATGGACCATCCCGTCGAGTGGTCGCCGCGGCCGTGCAGCGTAGTGCGGGCCGCTTCCATCAGCGCCGGCGAAGCATCGGTAATCTGCCGTCCGGGATAGAGACCCCACAGATGCGACGTATGACGGTGGCGGTCCTGCGGGTCGTCCCAGTCTTCGAGCCACTCCTGCAACTGGCCCCAACGCCCCACCCGCATGGGAGCCAGGCGTCCGAGTACCGACCGCAGGCTGTCGGCGAAAGCGGGCGTTTCGCCCACGACCGCGGCAGCCTCCAACGTATTGCTGAACAGATCGTGCAGCAGCATGTTGTCCATCGTAGCGCCGGCTACGATCACGAAGTCGCGCCGGCCGTCGACCCGAGGAGCGTTCTCGGGCGAGTAGGAAGGTGCCGCCACGAGATAGCCGAAGCGGGGATCGGTCACCAGAAAATCGAAATAGAACCGGCAGGCGTCGCGCATCAAGGGATAGACCTGCGCCAGATACCGTTCGTCGCCGGAAAAGAGATAACGGTCCCACAGATGCTGGCAGAACCAGGCGTTGCAGGTGGGCCATATGCCGTATTTGGGTCCGTCGACGGCGCCGGTCGAACACCAGATGTCGGTATTGTGGTGGAGCGTCCAGCCCCGGCAGCCGTACATGGCCGCCGAAGCCCGGCCCTGCTCGGCGGTACGGGCGACGAGGTCGATGAACGGCTCGTGCATCTCGGCCAGGTTGGTGGTCTCGGCAGGCCAGTAGTTCATCTCCACGTTGATGTCGGTGGTGTATTTCCCGTCCCACGGGGCAAGGCGCCGCTCGTTCCAGATACCTTGCAGGTTGGCCGCCTGTCCGCCCGGCTGCGAAGAACAGATGAGCAGATAACGCCCGAACTGGAAATAGAGCGCTGCCAGGTGCGGATCGGACTCGGCGGCGAACTCGCCGATCCGCACATCGGTGGGCTTGTCGGCCTGCGGCGTACGCCCCAAGTCGAGCGAAACCCGGCGGAAATAACGCCGATAGCACGCTTCGTGACGGCGCAGCGACGCAGGGAACGAAGCCGTCGCATGGTCCAGATATGCGCGTGCCGTTGCCACGGCATCGCCCGAAACATCCTTGTAGTTGCGGAAATTGGTGCCGATCGACACACGCAGAATCACCTCGTCGGCATGGCGGACCTGCACGGAACCGTCAGCCGACGCAGCGATCTTGCCGCCCGCGGACTCGATGCGGGCGATGGCCGTGAAACGCACCTTGCCCTCGATGCCCTCGTGATCGTCGGCCCGGCCGTCGAGCCGAAGTTCGCTGCCGGCCGAAAAACGGGAGACTCCGGAGGTGAAAGGCGTATCGTAACGGGCCGAAAACGAAATGCTTCCCCGTTTCGAGGCCGTAAGCCGCACGATCAACAGCTGCTCATCGAAAGAGACGAACGCCTGGCGGAGATAGGTGACGCCCCCGGCCGAAAAACGGGTGGTGGCCACGGCTCTGTCGATATCCAACTCGCGATAATAGTCGTGGCAATCGCCGATAATGTCGAAATCGAGGCACAACGACCCCACCGTCTGATAGGGCATGCCGTTGGCGCCGGTCGGCGAACAGATGGCGGGCCCGCACAGCGCCTGCGCCTCGCGGTTGCGGCCCTCGAAAATCAGGCGGCGGATCTCCGGCAGCGCCTCGCGGGCCGCGGGATTGGTGTTGTTGTAGGGCGAACCGCCCCAGACGGTCTCCTCGTTGAGCTGGAACCGCTCGTGCTGCGGATCGCCGAAGACCATGGCGCCCAACCGGCCGTTGCCCAGCGGCAAAGCCTCCTCCCATACCCGGGCCGGAGCGTCGTAATGCAGTTTCAGATCGGGTTCCGCAGCGGTGGCGGTCGTCGCGACGGTCAGACCCGTCCACAAACAACAAAAATATCGGCTGATTTTAATACGGTACATATCTATATTTGAACAAAGATACGAATAAGCCGAGTGGAATACCAAATTTATTTGAGCATTCCCGAGGCGGGAGTATCTAAGACGGAGTCAAAGATAACAATAATCGGCAACATTGCGGCGACGTGCAGCATGAAAACAGAGCCCGATCCGCCGTCCGGCACCAATCCGACCGACAAATCGGTCCCGGCCCAAATAAATTTGGCATTGCGCCCGGCTTACGCTACCTTTGTAAAAGATAGATCGTACGACGGCGAATAAATTTGCTACTGCCTCCTACATGCGCTATCTTTGCAGAAGATAAACTTCGCCGCGGCAAAGCACGAATGCGTTCGGACTTGCCATCGGCGGGTTATCTATGCGGAAGAAGACTCTCAAATCATGGAAAACGAAATCAAACGGCTGCTCGCCGCTGTGGTCCATCCCGAAACCGGCGAAGACATCGTGACGTGCGGCTTCATCGAACACATCGCGGCGACGCCCGACAAAGCTACCGTGGTACTGCGCTTCGCGAAGACACGCGACCCCTTTGCAACGAAAATCAAAAACCAGGCGGAGGCCCTTCTTAAAGAACGCTTTCCGCAAGCTGAAATTCTTGTGACCATCAAGGAAGGCGGGCGTCCGCCGCGTCCCGAACCCAAGGAGACCACCACCACGGGCGGCATCGCCCACGTAATCGCCGTCGCTTCGGGCAAAGGCGGCGTAGGCAAGTCGACCGTGACGGCCAACCTGGCCGTCGCACTGCGAAACATGGGCTTCCGGGTAGGCATTCTCGACGCCGACATCTACGGCCCCTCGCAACCCAAGATGTTCGGTGTGGAAGATTATCTGCCGGATGCCGTGCAGGAAGAGGGTCAGGACCGCATCGTTCCGGCCGGGTCGATGGACATAGCGCTGATGTCGATCGGCTTCTTCATCAAACCGACCGACGCCCTGCTGTGGCGCGGTGCCATGGCGGTGAACGCCCTCAAGCAGATGATCCACCAGACCCGTTGGGGCACGCTCGACTTTCTGCTGGCCGACCTGCCCCCGGGCACGGGCGACATCCACCTTTCGATCATCGGCGAACTCAAAATCGATTCGGCGGTGATCGTTTCGACGCCCCAGCAGGTGGCCGTGGCCGACGTGCTGCGCGGCGTGGAGATGTTCCGCAACCCCAATGTGAACATCCCGGTGGCCGGCGTCATCGAAAACATGGCCTGGTTCACGCCCGAAGAACTGCCCGACAACCGCTACTATCTTTTCGGCAAAGGCGGAGCCCGGAAATTCGCCGAGGAAAACGGCGTGGACTTCCTGGGCGAAATACCCATCGTACGCTCCATCATGGAGGGTTCCGACGAGGGACACCCCGCCGCGGCCATCGATCCGCGGGTGGAAGCATCCTATCGCAGCATCGCCGAACGGATTGTTGAAAAAGTGATGAAAAGCAGTTGAAAAACCCGCTGCCGAACGGTCGATAACTCTTTCATAAATCTTTAAAACTTCACGCTCCGGAATTTTGTTTTCCGCTTCCGCAGAACCCGTATACAAAATTCCGCTTTTTCCAAAAATAGTTCTGCCTTTTTATCGGCAGCGGAACACCCCCGGAAACAGGTCGGAATGTGAATAATTTTGAGTTGTCGATTTGTTGAAAACAGCTTTCAACAACTATTTATTTCTTTTTCATCCATCTGATTTTCAGATAAAAATGAACGTAAGTAATAAACAATAAAAAAATAAATTGTAGATAAAGGCAAACAGCTCCGAGTTGTCAACATCATGAACAGCTATTATATATTCATTATATTTAATTAATTCATATATTAAATTAAAAAATAAAAACATGAATGCCGATAAGACGGAAGCGTTAAGTCATCGCATCGAAGAGCTGAAGCGCAAGAAAAAGGCGGTGATCCTCGCGCACTACTATACGTTGCCCGAAGTACAGCGCGCAGCCGACTTCCTCGGCGATTCGCTGGCGCTGGCGATCGAAGCACAGTCGGTCGATGCCGAAATCATCCTTTTCGCCGGTGTCCACTTCATGGCCGAGACGGCCAAGGTGCTCTGCCCCGACAAGAAGGTGCTGATCCCGTGTCGCGAGGCGGGCTGCTCGCTGGCCGAGTCGTGCGATGCCGCCGCATTGGCCGCTTTCAAGGCGAAATATCCGGGCCACAAGGTGGTTTCCTATGTCAATACTACGGTGGAAGTCAAGGCTTTGACAGATGTCTGCTGCACTTCGTCCAACGCGCTGCAGGTCGTGCGCTCGATTCCCGAGGAGCAGCCGATCATCTTCGCTCCCGACCGGAACCTGGGTTCCTACATCCGGAAGCTGACCGGCCGGGAAAACATGGTGTTGTGGGACGGTGCCTGCCATGTTCACGAGGAGTTTTCGCTCGAACGGCTGCTGGCTCTCAAGCGGGAGCATCCCGAGGCCCGGGTGGTGGCCCATCCCGAGTGCCGGGCCTATATCGTTGAGACGGCCGATTTCGTGGGTTCCACGGCGGCTATTCTCGACTATTGCGGCAAGAGCGGCGCCCAAGAATTCATTGTGGTGACGGAAGCCGGAATCCTGGCGGAGATGCAGCGGCGCTATCCTGAAAAGCATTTCATCCCGGCGCCACCGGACGACGAGAGTTGCGGCTGCAACAATTGCCGTTATATGAAGATGGTGACATTGGAAAACATCATCGCGTGTCTGGAAAACGAATCGCCCGAAATCGTGCTCGACGAGGAGGTGCGCCGCAAGGCCGAGCGCTCCATATTGAACATGATCGCGATCCGATAATATAATAGGAAGGCCCGCTATTCCGTTGTTAGATTCGGAACCGATGGAAAGCGCGGGTTGCGGGCCGGTCTTTTCCGGATTCCGACCGGCCGTACATTCCGAGCCGGCGGCCCGCAAACGGACTTCCGGCAAGAACGGGATAACGAAAAACAAGATTCAAAAATATTTCCGAACCATGAAGAGACTCTTTATGCTTTTCGCCGCACTGTGCGTGTCGGCTTCGGCCTTGGCCGACGAGGGTATGTGGATGCTGCCCTACCTTCAGAAAATGAACATCAGAAACATGAAGGAACGCGGGTGCAAACTCTCCGCCGAGGAGATCTACAGCATCAACAAGTCGTCGTTGAAGGATGCGATCGTCATCTTCGGCGGCGGTTGCACGGGCGAGATCGTCTCGGCCGAAGGACTTCTGTTCACCAACCACCACTGCGGCTTCGGGTCGATCCAGGCTCTTTCGTCCGTCGAGCACGACTACCTGAAGAACGGTTTCTGGGCCATGTCGCAGGCCGAGGAGCTGCCGGCGCCCGGGTTGAGCGTGCGTTTCATCCGCAAGATCATGGACGTTACGTCCGAGGTCATCGGCAACGTGCCGTCGATCGCCGGACAGAAGGAGTACGAGGAAATCACGTCGGAGAACATCAAGGCGTTGGCCGACCGGCTCTCCGAGGAGAATCCCGGCATGCAGATCCAGATCGAACCTTTCTTCGAGGGCAACCAGTTTTTCGCTTTCGTGGTCGAGCAGTTCCGCGACGTGCGTCTGGTGGGAACTCCTCCCCAGTCGATCGGCAAGTTCGGCGGCGACACCGACAACTGGATGTGGCCCCGACATACGGGCGATTTCTCGATTTTCCGCGTCTATGCGGGTCCCGACAACAAACCGGCCGACTATTCGCCCGAAAACCGCCCCTATAAGGCCGACAAATATCTGAAGGTGTCGCTCGACGGCGTCGACGAGGGCGATTTCGCCATGATCATGGGCTTCCCCGGTTCTACGCAGCGCTATGCCACTTCTTACGAGATCGACAACATGCTGCGCATCTCCAATCCGCAGCGCATCTTCATCCGCGGCGAGCGCCAGGCCATCTTGTGGGAAGACATGCTGGCCAGCGACAAGGTGCGCATCCAGTATGCTTCGAAGTACGCCGGTTCGTCCAACTACTGGAAGAATTCGATCGGCATGTCGCGCGGCATCGAGAAACTCCGCGTCAAGGAGCGCAAGCAGGAGCAGGAGGCCGCTTTCCAGGCTTGGGCCCGGCAGCATACGCTGCCCGAGGAGGGATATATGGATGCCTTGTCAAAAATCCGCGGTGCCTACGAGACGCTGGAGGTTCCTTCGGCCGGCCTGCAGTACCTTTCCGAGGCTTTCCTGCGCGGTATCGAGTTGCTGACGCCCGCACTCTCCTTCACGCGGCAGTCGGCTCCCATGCCCGAAATCAAGGAACCCGAAAATGCCCGCAAGGCGATGGCCAAGTGGTACAAGGATTACAATGCGCCGACCGACCGCAAGGTGGCCAAACGCATGTTGCAGATCGCACGCGAGAACATGGCGAAGCTGCCGTCGTTCTATGCCGGGATCGTGGACAAGCAGTTCGGCGGCGACACCGATGCTTATGTCGATTGGCTCTACGACAATTCGATCTTCGCTTCGGAGGAGCGGGTCATGGCGTTGATCGACGATTATTCGCCCGAGAAGGTGGCGGCCGATCCGGCCGTCGTGCTGGCCAATTCGGTGCGGGAGCTCTACAAGGAGTTGTCGGATGCCCGGGGCGATGCCTACGACCGCCTCTCCGAGGGCAGCCGTAAGTATGTGGCCGGTCTGATGTTGCAGAATCCTGCCAAAGCGTGGGCTTCGGACGCCAACTTCACGCTGCGTCTGACCTACGGCCGCGTGCTGCCCTACAATCCGGCCGACGGAATCCGCTACAACCATTATACGACGCTCAAGGGCGTGATGGAGAAGGAGGACCCGAAGAACCCCGCCGAGTTCACCGTGCCTGCGAAACTCAAGGAACTCTATGCTGTGCGCGACTTCGGCCGTTATGCCAACAAGCAGGGCGAGCTGCCCGTCGCTTTCCTCGCCGACTGCGACATCACGGGCGGCAACTCCGGTTCGCCGGTGATGAATGCCCGCGGCGAGCTGGTTGGCCTGGCGTTCGACGGCAACTGGGAGGCCATGTCGGGCGACGTGGCGTTCGAGCCCGAGTTGCAGCGTACCATCTCCGTCGATGTCCGTTACGTGCTCTTCATCATCGACAAGTTCGCCGGTGCCGGTTGGCTGCTCGACGAAATGACGCTTGTCGGCGGGAAGAAATAGGTATTATACGATAAGTAGAAAGCCGGGGCATCAACCCCGGCTTTTTTCGCGGGAGGTGTCGGCAGTCGTCTTTTATTGTTAACTTTGCACTTCCCGAACAATCCTGACGCAATGGCTCTGCAAATCGACGCATCGAAACCGCGCTACGAGATTCTCGACGGACTTCGCGGTGTCGCCGCCATGATCGTGGTGGCGTTCCATCTGTTCGAGACTTATTCGGCCGGCCCCGTGTTTCAGATTCTCAACCATGGTTACCTCGCCGTGGATTTCTTTTTCGTGCTCTCCGGTTTCGTCATTGGCTATGCCTACGACGACCGTTGGCCGCAGATGAGCACGTGGAGTTTCTTCAAGCGCCGTCTGATCCGCCTGCAGCCGTTGGTGGTGCTGGGTTGTGTTATCGGAGTCCTGTTCTTCTTCTTCGGCGATGCTCCGATGTTCCCGCTCGTGGCGCAGACGCCGTGGTGGCGGGTCGTTCTGATGCTGTTGTTGGCTTGTTTGATGATTCCGGCTCCTCCGGGCGCCGACATCCGGGGCTGGCAGGAGATGAACCCGCTCAACGGGGCGACTTGGTCGCTGACGTGGGAATATGTAGCCAACATCCTCTATGCCACCGTCATAAGACGTTTTTCCAGACCGCTTCTTGTCGTGTTGGTAGCCGTTTCGGCATTTTTTACGCTCGACATCGCCTTCAACATCGACACCTTTTCGTTGCTGGAGGCCCGCAGTTATGCCCGGTATACGCTCATCGGTGGTTTCGGTCTCACGCCCGACCAGTTGTATGTCGGTTTCGGCCGTCTGTGCTATCCTTTCTTCTGCGGGTTGCTCATGTACCGGTTGGGCCGGCGCATCGACCTGCGCGGAGGTTTCTGGTGGTGTTCGGCCTTGCTTGCCGCCGTGTTGGTTCTTCCGTGTCCCGGAGCGCCCGATTCGTTGTGGATGAACGGGTTATATAATGCCGTAGCCGTTCTGTTCGTCTTTCCTTTGTTGGTTGTCGTCGGTGCCGGCAGCAAGATGACCGACGCCAGGACGACGGCCGTATGCCGCTGGTTGGGGGCGATAAGTTATCCGCTCTACATCACGCATTATCCGTGGATTTATGTTCAGCTCAAATGGGCGGCCGAACATCCCGATGCGCCGTTGGGCACGCATGTTTTCGTCGCCGTCTCCATTTTCCTCATAAGTATCGCCGTGGCGCATGCCGCCCTCAAGCTCTATGACGAGCCCGTCCGGCGTTGGCTAAAGGAACGTTTTCTTGGCCGGTAGGCGGGAACTTCTTCCGGTTCGGGCAAAGATTGATACGGGTTCGGAACGGTTGAGGCGGTTTGTTTCGGGCGTTGGAGGTCTTGCGGTCTTTACTGCCGATAGACCGTTGCTTCACCGAAGTTGACTTTGCTGTCCCCGCCGGGGCTTCTCTTGCCGTCCGATGACAAAAAGCACGAATAAGTTTCGGATTATCGTAAAAATTCGTATTTTTGACATTGGAAAGAAGCATTCGTTACATCATGGCAAAAGAATTCAAACGCTATCTGGTGACTTCGGCACTCCCCTATGCCAACGGACCCGTGCACATCGGTCACCTGGCGGGAGTCTACATACCTTCGGACATCTACACGCGTTACCTGCGTCTGCGGGGCCGCGACGTCGTCTCGGTCTGCGGATCGGACGAGCACGGCGTGCCCATCACCATCAAGGCCCGCAAGGAGGGCGTCACGCCGCAGGAGATCGTCGATCGTTACCACAACCTTATCAAGGAGTCGTTCCGGCGGCTGGGCATGTCGTTCGACATCTATTCGCGCACTTCGTCCGCAACCCATGCCGCAACGGCGTCGGCTTTTTTCCGCAAGCTCTACGACGAGGGCAAGTTCATCGAGAAAACGTCGATGCAGTACTACGACGAGGAGGCCAGGACTTTTTTGGCCGACCGCTACATCGTCGGCACCTGCCCCAAGTGCGGCAACGACCGTGCCTACGGCGACCAGTGCGAGAAGTGCGGTTCCACCCTCTCGCCCGAGGAGCTGATCGAGCCCCACAGCGCCGTGTCGGGTTCGGTGCCCGTGATGAAGGAGACCAAACACTGGTATCTGCCTTTGGATCAGTATGAAACTTTCTTGCGCGAATGGATTCTCGACGGTCACAAGGAGTGGAAAACCAACGTCTACGGGCAGTGTAAAAGCTGGCTCGACGGCGGTCTGCAGCCGCGTGCCGTGAGCCGCGACCTCGACTGGGGCATTCCCGTTCCCGTGGAGGGGGCCGAGGGTAAGGTGCTCTACGTGTGGTTCGATGCTCCGATCGGTTATATATCTGCTACCAAGGACCTTACGCCCGATTGGGAAAAATATTGGAAGTCCGATGACACCAAAATGGTGCACTTCATCGGCAAAGACAACATCGTCTTCCATTGCATCGTTTTTCCGTCGATGCTCAAGGCGCATGGAGGTTATATTCTGCCCGAAAACGTTCCCTCCAACGAGTTTCTCAACCTCGAGGGCGACAAGATTTCCACGTCGCGCAACTGGGCCGTGTGGCTGCACGAGTACCTCGACGACTTCCCGGGCAAGGAGGACGTTCTGCGTTACGTGCTCTGCGCCAATGCGCCCGAGACCAAGGACAACGATTTTACGTGGAAGGATTTCCAGGCCCGCAACAACAACGAATTGGTGGCTGTGCTGGGCAATTTCGTCAATCGTGCTTTGGTATTGACACAGAAGTATTTCGACGGCATCGTCCCCGCTTGCGGCGAGTTGACCGACTACGACCGCGAGACCATCGCTGAGATGGCGGCCGTCAAGGAGTCGCTCGAAAACAACATCGAGCATTACCACTTCCGCGAAGCGTTGAAGGATGCGATGAATATTGCCCGCATCGGAAATCGCTATCTTGCTGATACTGAGCCCTGGAAGGTCATCAAGACAGATCCCGGGCGGGTCAAGACCATTCTCAGCATCGCTTTGCAGATCACGGCCAATACCGCTCTGGCCATCGAGCCTTTCATGCCTTTCTCTGCGGCCAAGATTCTTGCCATGCTTGCGGTCGACAAGTTCGATTGGGAGCGTCTCGGTGCGGTCGACCTGATCGCGGCCGGTCACCGTATCGGCGAACTGGCGCTTCTCTTCGAGAAGATCGAGGACGATGTCATCCAGCGCCAGCTCGACAAGTTGCAAGCCACCAAGGCTGCCAACCTGGCGGCCGAAGCGTCGCAAAATGTCGCAAAACAGAAAGATTCGGTGACTTTCGATGCTTTTCAGAAGATGGACATCCGAGTTTCGACCATTCTGACGGCCGAAAAAGTGGCTAAAACCAAAAAATTGCTCAAATTGACGGTCGACACCGGCATCGACCAGCGCGAGATCGTGTCGGGTATCGCCGAGCATTTCACGCCCGAGGAACTGATCGGACGTCAGGTGCTGGTGCTTGTCAACCTCGAACCCCGCGAACTCAAGGGCACCCTGTCGCGCGGCATGATCCTGATGGCCGAAGATGCCGACGGAAAACTGCGCCTGCTCGGACCCGATGCCAAGACGGCCGACGGTGCGATCGTGGGATAATCCGAATAATCTTAACTCTATATCATCATGGCCAATATCGACTGGAGCTCATTGGGCTTCGACTACCATAAGACCGACTGCAACGTCCGCTATACTTTTTCCGACGGAAAGTGGAGCCCGATGGAGTTCTCCGACGACGAGTACATCCGGATGCACATGTCGTCTTTCTGTCTGCATTACGGACTCGAACTATTCGAAGGACTGAAAGCTTTCCGCGGCGCGGACGGCAAGGTCCGGATTTTCCGGGTGGCCGACAATGCCCGTCGTCTGCGTACTTCGGCCGAGCGGTTGTGTCTTCCGGTTCCGACCGTGGAGATGATCGTCGAGGGTTGCAAGGAAGTCGTGCGTCGCAACGAGGCTTACATCCCGCCCTACGGAACGGGTGCCTCGCTCTATCTGCGCCCGGTTATGTTCGGCACGTCGGTCGGTCTGGGTGTGAAACCGGCCAAGGAGGCGATGCTGATTATCTACGCTTCGCCCGTCGGCGCTTATTTCAAGGAGGGGATCAAACCTATCAAGGTGGCTCTCGACCGTGAACAGGATCGCGCTGCTCCACGTGGAACAGGCGATGTGAAAGTCGGTGGCAACTATGCGGCCAGCATCTATTCCGGCCAGCATGCCCATGAGCTGGGTTATTCCAATGTGCTCTATCTCGATGCTGCAACCCATACGCACATCGAGGAATTCGGAGCAGCTAATTTCTTCGGTATCAAGGACGGTAAATATGTGACTCCGAAATCGCCCTCGATTTTGCCATCTATTACCAATATGAGTTTGCGCCAGCTTGCATCCGACCTGGGCTTATCGGTCGAGGAGCGCGAGGTTCCCGTTGAGGAGCTCTCTACTTTCGAGGAAGTCGGAGCCTGCGGGACGGCTGCCGTCATCTCGCCGGTTTCTAAGATTTTCGACATGCAGACCAATCAGGTTTACGAGTATGGCGAGGAGGTCGGTCCGATGTTGATGAAACTTTTCAATCTTTTGCAGGATATTCAGTACGGTAGAGCTGAGGATAAACACGGTTGGTGTACCGAAGTTTTGTAGTTCTTACACTTCTGTTTTATTACCGGGCGCTTCTTTGGAGCGTCCGTTTTTTGTGAGTTATTATTAATTGTGATTTCTGCTCAGTTTTAGTCGACCTTTTTTTGATTGCTCCTTCGCTCTTATAATAGGCAAATTTTCAATAGTTTTTCCGGCTAATTTTATCCTATTATTCTCCGTTCTATTCTGTCTCTATCTTATCTCATGCTATATCCGCTTTTATTTTCTGTTTTTTTGCACTTTCTTCTACCACCCCACCCTATTTCTCTTCCCTTTTCTCTCCTTTTTTAGTGGATGGTTGCTTTTGCAGGTTGAATTGCAGCTAAACTTTTGGGAATTATAGATTTTTTCGTTGAAAAAACTCGCGAAATTTTTGGCGTAAAATTTATCTTGCCGTGTTGCTGTCAATACATACTGAATTTTGACTGATATTTTTTTTGTTAAAATTTTTGTTTTTCCTATGTTTTGACACTGGTTTTCGCTGCAAAATCAAAATATTTTCCGGTTATGCCTGTAATCCTATCGGAGTTTCGTGGTAAGAAAATTATTTGAAGCTGTAATTTGATCCGGAGGTGAGTCTTTAAACTATTTTCGGGGATGTATTTTATTTGAATTTTACATAAAATTCGGAGAAAAAGAGTGCGATTTTCGATGTAATCGAAGCGGCTGAATTTGTATGATTTTGAGAAACGGACTTCTGTGTCTGGTCGAATTTTGGTTGATTATTGTCGGTTTTGTGACTGACGAAATGTTATTTTGCTGAGTAGCATTGGGGCGGGTGGAAATCAAGTATTGGGCGATGTTATGAGCAGAGAATTATGAATGCGATATTTAGTTTAATGTGTTGTTATTCAATATAATATGTTGATTGCGCGCGGCGGATGCATTCTAAAATATAGGGGTTGTTCCACGTGGAACAACCCCTGTTGAGCACCGGAGTGAGTGTGCAAATACTCGCTTAATGTGTGGATTCTTTTGGATTGCGGGCGGTACTACGAGAGCTATTTAGCGTCCGAATTTAACAAGCAAAACGTTTACGTCGGCGGGTGAAACTCCCGGGATGCGGGATGCCTGACCGATGGTTGCGGGACGGATTCGATCCAGTTTCTGGCGCGCTTCGATGGTAAGAGCGTTCATTCGGGCGTAATCGAAATCTTCGGGAATGGCGATGTTTTCGAGCCGATGCAACTTTTCGGCGATGAATTTTTCACGCTCGATATACCCGCGATACTTGATCTGTATCTCCGCTTCCTCGATGGCGTCGGCCGGGATTTGGTTGGAGGCGATGAACCGTTCGAGTTTCGGAAGTACCTTTCGCAACGATTCGAACGTTACGCCATTACGCATCAGCATGTCGTTGAGCTTCCGGCCTTGAGTGAGCGGGTCGGAACCGACGGAACGGAGATAATCGTTCACTTCATCGGCCTTGACACTCTGTTCTTTTGCGAAAGATACGAGGGCCTTGACAGCAGATTTTTTTCGTAGGAAAGTTTCATAATTCTTTCGTGTGACTAACCCGATTTCGTGTCCCAGCGGCGTTAGGCGCAGGTCGGCGTTGTCCTGCCGGAGCAGAATGCGATACTCGGCCCGCGAGGTGAACATCCGGTAGGGCTCGTCGACGCCCTTGGTCACCAGATCGTCGATCAGCACGCCGATGTAGGCTTCGTCGCGCTTCAACACGACGGGTTCCTCTCCTTTCAAGGCCCGATGGGCATTGATACCTGCCATCAAACCCTGCGCCGCAGCCTCCTCGTAACCGGTAGTGCCGTTGACCTGGCCGGCAAAATAAAGCCCTTTTACGAGTTTGGTTTCGAGCGAATGGTGCAGCTGCGTGGGCGGAAAATAGTCGTATTCGATGGCGTAGCCCGGGCGGAAAACGTGTACATCCTCCAGTCCGCGTATCTTATGAAGCGCTTCCAATTGGATTTCCCAGGGCAGCGAGGAGGAGAACCCGTTGAGATAATATTCGTTGGTGGTGCGGCCTTCGGGTTCGAGAAAGAGCTGGTGCTGTTCCTTTTCGGCGAAAGTCCGCAACTTATCTTCGATGCTCGGGCAATAGCGCGGGCCGATGCCCCGGATGGTGCCGTTGAAGAGCGGCGACCGGTCGAAACCCCGGCGCAGGATGTCATGAACTTCGGGCGAAGTGTAGACCAGAAAGCAGGGCAATTGGTCTTCGACGGGGTGCGTGTCGTTGGAAAAAGAGAATTTTTCGGGCTTCGCGTCGCCCTCCTGGAGCTCGAGCGCTTCGAAGTCGATCGTTCGGGCATCGAGGCGTGCCGGGGTGCCGGTCTTCATGCGGCCCGTTTCGAATCCCAGGGCGGAGAGACATTGCGTGATTCCGTGCGAGGCGGCATCCCCTGCCCTACCCCCTTCGGCGTTGGAGGAGCCGCAGTGCATGACCCCGTCGAGGAAAGTGCCGGCCGTGAGCACAACAGCGCGGCAGGCGAACTCCACCCCCATGCGGGTTTTGACGCCGCGGATGCGGGGAGTCGGGCCGGCCGTCGTATCGACAAGCAGCTCAGTGGCGGTGTCCTGCCAGATGTAGAGGTTGGGGGTGTTCTCCAGCGTACGGCGCCAAACCTCCGAGAAGCGCGTTTTGTCGCACTGTGCACGCGGACTCCACATGGCGGCGCCTTTCGAGCGGTTGAGCATGCGGAACTGCACGGCCGTGAGGTCGGCGATGCGGCCGGTTTGTCCTCCGAGAGCATCTATTTCTCTGACAATCTGACCTTTGGCTATTCCTCCGATGGCCGGATTGCATGACATGGATGCCATTTTGGTCATGTCCATCGTCAGCAGCAGCGTGCGGGTTCCCAGCCGGGCCGCGGCCGCGGCCGCTTCGCATCCGGCGTGTCCGCCGCCGATGACTATGAGATCGTATTCGAGCATGATGGCTTGATTGGGGTGTATGCGGCGCGAAGATAATGATTTATTTTCGTTCGGCGGTGGCGGATTGCTTTTTCGGTGAGGCCGCCTGCCGGTGTGGCAACGTGTTTCTTTTGGTCGTTTGTAGCGGTGAGGTGTCGGTTTTCAGCGGGTATGCTCCGGCCGCGGATTGCGTGGCTGCGTCTGTTCCGGAGTTCGGATGTGTGGGCCGACAGCCCGGGATACATGGTAGCAACTGTGCAGAAAATGTACCGATAACGACAACCGGCGGCGGAATCGGCTATCTTTGCATCCGAAAACAGCTGACCCGGAGTGATAGGGGTTACGGCTCTTGTCAGTGTGGTTTGTGTAGATTCAGCAGTCCGCTGGCGGCGTAATGGCGTTGGAGGATTGATAAGGAATAGTTGTTTGCGGACGATTGTTCGATCGCCGTTTTTTGTCGTTCTGCGGTTTTGCAATTCGCAGTGTTGCGTGAGCCGCAGCCTCCCGGCGCGAAGGCTCGCCGCTTCGGTTGTCGCCGGACTCGCTACTCCGCAGGCTGCGTTCGCTTTATTCAGAAAGAGCGCAGGTTGTAAGTTCGCAAGCTCTGCTTCGGTCGGCGCTGTTGTTGTTTTCGTGCCGAAGCCAGCGGGGCGAGTTTTGCGAGCCTCCGCAGGGCGGGGCTTCG
>CASPAC010000005.1 GCA_949419965.1 Bacteroidales bacterium | reverse complement strand
ACGATGTAGGCCGTGGGGGCGATGGAGGAGATGGGGTCGAGGAACGACTGGGCCATCCACACGGCGAGAACCGTGTTCTTCTGCCCGAGGGACTGCCCCCCGGCGGCGGGATCGCCGAACCTGCGCCCGATGCGCCGGCCGACGGCGAACTGGACGAGGCAGATGACCAACGCTGCCAGAGCGAGCCACACCTCGACCGACCGCGAGACATCGTGCAGGTCGATGATGAAGGCCGTGGTACGGCCGATGGTGACGATCAGAGCCGCAAGCCACATGTAGAACGAAATCTGCCCGTGGGCCCCCACCCACCCGGCGAATCGGGGCACAACGAACCGGCAGCACTGAGCGGCGGCGAAAGGCATGATCAGGAGCGGTGCGATGCGGGCGAAGATCTGCCCGAAGGTGCAGACCCCGGTGCCGGCGAAAGTGAGGATTCCGGGCGCCGCCAATGCGATCGCCATGTTGCACAGCAAGCTGTAGGTCGCCACCGTGACGACGTTGGCCCCGAGCATGCCGGCGATAACGACGGCGGCCATGGCTACGGGCGTGAGGATGCAGATCATGGCGCCCTGCGCCACCGTGACGTCGAACGGCAGCAAGGCGAAATAGACCGCGGCGCACGCTGCGATCTGAAAGAGCAGCAGCCACACGTGAAGCATCGAAAAACGCATTTCGCGGGGCTTGACGCGGCAGAAAGTGACGAAAAGCATCAGAAAGATGAGCGTCGGCGTAATCATCCGCCCCGACCACTCCTCCAGCGCCGCGACGGGACGGCACAGCAGGGCGCCGACGACCATAGCCGCGGGCATGGCGATGCTTTTCAGATTGCGATGAAAGGATTCGGGCAAGTGCATGTCACATATTTTTAACGGAAACGGTCACGCGCGAACCGTCGCTGCGCTCGACGGTCAGCTGCGGCCGGTCGCCGCGTATCTCACCGCAAATGACGGCACAAGGATCGACCTGCGTGACATCGGCCGTACCGATCCGCACGATGCGGTCGCCCGGGGCAACGACTCCGGCGAGCGACTCGTCCCACACCTCGCCGACGACCAGGCGGCCGCCGTCGATGGCAACGCTCACGCTGCGCACCGAGGCATCGGGCTTGTCGGGCACATCGCCGCAGGGCAGCAGCCAGAAGCGGCGCCCCGGATAGTCGACGACGACCGTGCCGTAGCGAAGCAGGCCGCAGCCAATTTTATTGGTGTTGCCGTAGGTCTCCTGGAGGGGAATATCCTCCAGCGAGCTCCCGGCTATGTCGAATCGGGGAACGGTGCCGCGAACGGCTTCGCGCACGGCCGAACGGTTGGTCCAGCCCAAGCGCCCCGGGCGGCCCGAAGCACGGCGCACGCTGCGCAGGATGCCCCGGTCGATCAAAGCCTCGCACTCGCGATAACGGCAATCGAAATAACCGGAAGAACCCGTATCGAACAGCGCATAGAAATCCATGCTGTCCGTGCCGTTGCCCGCATGGAGATGCACGAAAGGCCGTGTGCCGGACCGATAGAGCCGCACGGCCTGCCGACGGTCGAGCCCGCCGAACTGACGGCAGCTGCGGGCCAATACGAGAAGCGAATCGCCACCGGCCGAGAAACGAACGACGAACCGGCGGAGCAGGTCGCTGCCCACGATGCCGTCGACACCCAGGCACCACACATAGGAAGTGTCGGGCACCACGGCGACGGGCCAGTCGTCGAAACGCGCTTCGCCCAACTGCAAGAAAGGAATCCGCGCGAGAAGCAATCGTTCGCGGTAGCCCTCGAAATCGCCGGTCATTTTCTGTCCGACGGCCGGAAGTCCCAACTCGCGGCAGAGTTTTTCGCTGACGGTCGTGCGCGAAGCCCCCGTATCGAAGATAAACCGGCGCGGACCGGCGGGGGTTCCCACCTCCACGACATATTTGCCGTATTCGATCCGGCAGGGCACGTCGAAGCGGCCGGCCGGGCGGCGGGCGGAAAGCGCCTGCACCGCGAACAGCGCGCAGAGAAGCGGCAACAACCGTCGTGCTGCGAGCATTCTACCCCAACAACTCCTTGACCTTGTCCGAAATCTCCTTGCCGTCGGCCCGGCCTGCGAGCCGCTTCGAAGCGACGCCCATGACCTTGCCCATCTCCTTCATGGAGGTGGCGCCGACTTCGGCGATGACGGCCTTGACCTCGGCGGTCAGTTCCTCGGGCGAGAGCTGCCGGGGCAGGAACTCCTGGAAAACGGCGACCTGCGCCAACTCCTCCTCCGCCAGATCGGGCCGGTTCTGCCCGGTGAAGATGGCGGCGGAATCGGCGCCCTGCTTGGCGAGTTTCGAAAGGATTTTCAGCACGTCGGCGTCGGGCAGCTCCGTAATTCCAGGCCCGGAGGTCTTGGCTTCGATGATATACTTTTTGGCGTTGCGCAAAGCGCTCAGACGCACGGCGTCCTTGGCCTTCATGGCATCCATGATGCCCTTGGAAATCTGTTGTTCGAGTGACATGGCGAAAAATGGTTTTACGACGTCAAAGTTACGATTTTTCCGCGACATTGTCCGCATCCTTCCCTCCGACGGAGAGCAGAAAGAGCCCGGCGATCACGAAAAGCGCATTGTAGACCAACAGTTCGAAGCCGATGCGGTAACCCCAGCAGCCGGCGGCGACATGCTGGAGCAGGGCGCTGAGCACGGGACCGGCGAGTGCCGCGAGAGGCACCCAGCGGTCGCGGGGGCGGCGGCGCGAGAAGATGCCGAAAAGAAAGAGCCCCAGAATCGGACCGTAGGTATAACTCACGATGCGGAAAAAGAGGTTGATGGCGTTGTCGTCGGCCAGGTACCCCACCCCGAGGATGACGAGCGTCATGCAAGCGGCCATCGCGAGATGGACGCGCCGCCGCACACGGGTAAGCCGCCGCTCGTCGTAACGAGCCGGGCCGTCGAGCAGATCGACCGTAAAGGATGTGGTCAAAGCCGTCATGGCCGAACCTGCGGCCGAATAGGTGCTGGAGACGAGTCCGAGGACGAAGACGACCCCCACCGCGCCGGGCAGTCCGCCGTCGACGGCCACCAACGAAAAAAGCTGGTCGCTCTTGGGCGGCAAAGCCAGTCCGGCACGCCCGACATAAAGATAGAGGAGCACTCCCAGGACGAGGAACAGCAGAATGACGACGATCTGACACAATGCGGTCAGAATGATATTGCGCCGGGCATCGCGCGGAGTGCGGCACGAGAGATTGCATTGCATCATGTCCTGGTCGAGGCCCGTCATGGCGACCAGCACGACAATGCCTGCGACGAACATTTTCCAGAAATAGCGGTCGGACGAGGGATCGTCGAAAAAGAAAACCTGCGACATGGGCGATGCGGAGACCTCGCGGACCAGGCCGCCGCCGCCGAGTCCCAACGCACGGGCGACGAACACGATGGTGAGGACGAGACTGCCGACCAGGCAAAGGGTTTTGAGCGTATCGGTCCATATCAGCGATTTGACGCCGCCCTGCTGCGTATAGAGCCACACGAGGGCGACGGTGACGACAGCATTGCTCCAGAAAGGCAGTCCGCAAGGCTCGAAGACGAGCAGCTGCATGACGGCGCAGACGACGTAGACGCGCAAGGCGGCGCCCAGCATTTTGGAGAGGATGAAGAAACAGGCGCCGGCACGGTGGGAGACGATGCCGAAGCGCTCGTCGAGATACTGGTAGAGCGACACGACCTTCAACCGATAGAACATCGGCACCAGCCCGAAAGCGACGATCAGCTGACCGACGGTGAAGCCGGCGACCATCTGCATGTAGGAAAACGAATCGGCGGCGACCGAACCGGGTACGGAGATGAAGGTGACGCCCGACATGGCGGCGCCGATCATGGCCAGAGCGGCCATATACCACGGGGTGCGGCGGTTGCCGGTGAAAAAACCGGCGTTGTCGGTGCGGCGGCCGGAAAACCAGGCCACGACGAACAATATGGCAATATATGCCAGAACGGTGAATATGACGGCGGATGGGGACATGGACGGACTCGATCAGCAATTAAACATCCGGTATTTCCGGGCCGGGAACAGCAGCGCCAACCGGCCGGTGGGCAAAGATATAGAAACATATGCTTATCCGCAAAATGCCCCTCTGCCGTTTTTTGGCGGCTCTCGGAGCCGCGCGGGCCGCAGCCTCCCCCAACGGAGGCCCGCAGAATCCGGCTGGTGCCGGGCGTGCCCCGCAGGCTGCGGTCCGAAAAAAGCCCGCCCCGACAACCCGAAAACAGAAGCGACGGAGCACTCTCACGGACAAGCAATAACAATAAATAGATGCCGCAAACTGAAAAACGGGTCGGAGCCAAGAATTTCAAGACGATGCGGCGGTCCGCGCACGAAAAAGCGCGGCGATTAATTGGAAAGTTACGGCCGTTTGTGTATTTTTGCGCCGTCCGGCGACCTACCGCGCCGCCGGACAAAAAACATTCAACCCATAGACAGTTATGGCCAAAAAACTCAAAATCAGAGACCTAACGTTGCGCGACGGCCAGCAATCGTCGTTTGCCACCCGCATGACCCAGGCGCAGATCGACCGCTGCCTGCCCTACTACAAGGACGCGAATTTCTATGCCATGGAGGTATGGGGCGGTGCCGTGCCCGACTCGGTCATGCGCTACCTGAATGAAAATCCCTGGACCCGTCTGGAGACGATACACAAAGCCGTAGGCAATGTTTCGAAACTCACCGCCCTCTCGCGCGGCCGCAACCTCTTCGGCTACTCGCCCTACACGGACGAGATCATCGACGGATTCTGCCGCAACGCCATCGAGAGCGGTCTGGGGATCATGCGTATCTTCGATGCGCTGAACGACGTGGACAACGTGAAGTCGACGATTAAATATGTGAAGCAATACGGCGGCATCGCCGACTGCGCCGTATGCTACACGGTCGACCCCAAATATCCCGAACCGGGCTTCCTTCAGAAGCTCATGGGCAAGAAGAAGCCCGCTCCGGTCTTCACCGACGCCTACTTCCTGGACAAGGCCAGGCAAATGGCCGATCTGGGCGCCGACATGATCACCATCAAGGACATGTCGGGTCTCATTCCGCCGCGCCGCGTAGCGACGCTCGTGAAGCTGCTCAAGCAGAATCTTTCGATTCCGGTCGATTTCCACACCCACTGCACCCCGGGCTACGGCCTGGCTTCGGTGCTGGCAGCCATCGTGGCCGGCGTGGACGTCGTCGACACCAACTGCTGGTACTTCGCCGAGGGCACGGGCGCTCCGGCGCTCGAACTCGTATACGTCTTCTGCAAGAAACTGGGCATCGACCTGGGCGTCAACATGGAAGCCGTGGCGAAGATCAACGGCGAACTACGTGGAATCCGCAAGGAGCTGAACCAGTCGGTATTCGGCACCGAGAAGCCCGAGCCGAAGCCGTTCAACCCGCTGACCGACAAACTGCCCGCCGAGATCGACGCACTGTTCGACGAAGCGATCCGCGCCGCACAGGCCGACGATGAGACCGCGACGATCGACGCATGCCGCAAGATCGAAGCCTACTTCGGATTCCCGGCACCCAACGAACTGGTGCAAAAGGCCGAAATCCCCGGCGGCATGTACTCCAACATGGTGGCCCAGCTCCAGCAGCTCAAGGCCGAAGAGATTCTGCCCCGCGCCATGGAACTGATCCCGTCGGTGCGCCTGGCCGCAGGTCTGCCGCCCCTGGTGACCCCCACTTCGCAGATCGTGGGCGCCCAGGCCGTCAACTGCGCAATGGACGAGAAGGCGGGCCGCCCGATGTACACCAACAAGAGCTCGCAGTTCGTCGGGCTGGTGAAGGGCGAATACGGCAAGACACCCGTGGAGATCGATCCGGAATTCCGCTTCAAGATCTGCGGCGTGCGCGAAGAGACGCCCTACGACACCTCCAAATACAGCATGCAGCCCAACCCCGAACTGCCGGAAGCCGGCGGCGCAAAACTGGCTGCGACGGAGAAAGAGGTTCTGCTGCTGGAGCTCTTCCCGCTGGTGGCCAAGAAATTCCTCACCGACCTGAAAGTCAAGGAATACGAAGCCAAGAAAGCTACCGAGCCGAAACCCGAAGCTCCCAAGGCCGAGGCCAAGCCGGCTCCCGTCATCACGGGCAATACGGTGAACGCTCCGCTGCCGGGCCGCATCATCGAGGTGCTGGTCAAGGTCGGCGACAAGGTGAACGCCGAGGACGAAGTAGTGATCCTCGAAGCCATGAAGATGGAGAACTCCATCACCACCGACTACGCCGGAACGGTGAAACGGATCCTCGTGGAACCGGGTCAGATCGTACCGACCGACGGCGTGCTGGTGGAGATCGAGTAACCCGAACAGCCATACCCTGCGACCGGTCCTTGCGGACCGGTCGTTTTTTTATGCACAACCGGCCGCATGCCCGTCATTGGCACGCAACTGGCATTGTCGTCCCACCAACGAAACATCCAAAACCAAACGATTATGGCATTCTTCAAGGAATTCAAGGAATTCGCCCTCAAAGGCAACGTGATGGACATGGCCGTCGGCGTAATCATCGGCGGTGCGTTCGGCAAGATCGTGTCGTCGCTGGTCAACGACATTCTGATGCCCCCGATCGGCGCCCTGCTCGGCAACACCGACTTCTCGCACCTGCGCGTCGACATCTCGAAAGTCCGCGACGTGACCTCCGGAGCCGTGCAGGGCGTTGGCAAGATGGTCGGAGGCGGCAGCGGAATCATTGCCGAACCTGCGGCCGACCCTATCTACTGGAACTACGGCGCCTTCATCCAGCAATGCGTCGACTTCACGATCCTGGCCCTGTGCGTCTTCCTGATGGTCAAGTTGATGAACAAACTGATAAAGAAAAGAGACTCCGTTCCGGCTCCCGAACCCGCACCGACCAAAGAGGAGCTGCTCCTGCGCGAAATCCGCGACCTTCTCAGGGAGCGGACAAAAGAATAAGCCCCGGCAAGCGGACCGTCCGCCCCGAGGCAAAACAAGAAAAAGAGACCGGTCTACTGATCGGCCTCTTTCTTATGGGTGTACTCTTGCAAAACATAGGTGGTGAATATCGGGAAGAACATCATGCCCAGCGACGGCAGCATGATGCAGAAGACCTTGCCGATGGCAGTGACGGGGAAAATCTCGGCCCCGACGGTCGTTACGTTCATCCAGGCCCACCACAGCGCATTGCCGAATCCGTGGAGCTTGGGATTGACGCCTGCTTCATACTCGAAGAAGACCAGCCCCGAGATATAAGTGAAGATCACGACCGTGAAGACGTAGGCGACGAGCATGCGCCGCATCTTGTTGTCGCTGGTGAGCCACCGCACGATGATGACCATGGCCAGAAAGGCCCGCAGCACCGGCAGCAACCCCACGACCACGCCCCAGTCGCGCGTGACCGAGACGCCGCACCAACCGAGGATGTTCAGCCACGGAATGGAAATCAGCAGGAAAAGCAGATTGCGCCCCAAATAACGCATCTTGCGCTGGGCGGCGCTCCACAGGACGAAGAAATCGAGCAGGAAAACCACGCAGACCGCCAGCTGGACATTGAGGTAGAAGGCCGAGAAACGGGTGCCGCTGCCGCCGATGATCTCCCACGACAAGGCCGCGAGCAATACGATGCCGGCGATGACGGCCAACACCTCCATCGCGCTGCGGAGCCCCTCGTTGTGTTCGGACGAATGGGGCAACTTGTTCTTTCTGTACATGATGACTGCAATTTTTTTATCGCTGCCGGACCGCGAATCCGCCGGCAGAGGCCGCAGGACAAAATCGGTGCCAAAGCCAAAAACGACCCGCCGGACGAATTTTCCGGCAAAAGATTTTGCACGTTCGGATTTTTCCGTTATCTTTGCACTCGCTTTCGAGCAATGGCGGGATAGCTCAGCTGGTTAGAGCGCATGATTCATAATCATGAGGTCGAGAGTTCAAGTCTCTCTCCCGCTACGAATTAAAAATCAAGCACTTGCAGTAATGCAGGTGCTTTTTTTCTTTGCGATTTGCGTTTGCGCGCAGGCCGCTCCACGACCGAATGCCTGCTACGATGGCTTATAATCCTGCTCGAGATACCTGCGCTTGAAAAGATCGACGCAGAAGATGAACATGGCGAGCATCAGGGGACCGAAGATCACCCCCATGAAGCCGAAGAGCGAAAGCCCGACGAATACGCCGAAGATCGTTACCAACGGGTGGGTGTCGGCCAGCTTCTTCTGCATGACGAAGCGCACCACGTTGTCGACATGCGTAACGACGAGCATGCCGAACAGACACAGCCCGATTGCGGCGCCCCAACGGCCGTCGAGCGCCATGTAGGCGGACAACGGCACCCACACCAGACCGGTTCCGATGATGGGAATGATGGTGGCGAAGCAGGTGACGACGCCCCAGAACAACGGACTCGGCGCACCGAACAGCAGGTAACCCGCATACGCGACGATGCCCTGCACGATGGCCAGCAGCGGAATGCCGATGGCGTTGGAACGTACGATCATGTGGATTTCGCGCATAACCTGCCGCCCCGTCGACCGATTGAAGGGCAGCATGTCCCGCACGTAGGCCTCCATGCGCGTGCCCCCGATCAACATAAAGTAGAGCACGAACAACAGCACCACGAGGTTGAGCGCAAAATCGGCGATGCCGGCCACGATCCACTGCCCCACTTTGGGCAGCATGGCCAACGCCGACTGAAGGTTGCTTTCCTGCCACAAGTCGTAGCCGAAACGCTCCTGCAGCAGTTCGGCGGCATGCCGAAGCGGTGCGACGACCGACTGCGGATCGAGCGCGATGTCCTGGATGCGGGCCACGAGCATCCAGATCACCAGACTCACCGGAACCAGAAAGAGGAAAACCGCCTCGGCCATCAGCAGCGAAGCCGCCAGACTGCGGCGCCAACGCTTCCGCTCGGTAAGATACCACATCTGCCCCCGGAGCAGCACATAGATCGTCGCCGCACCGAGCAGACCGCCCAGAAACGGAGTCAGCTTGGCGACGATCGTGACGCCCAGACCGACGATCAGCACGAAAAGCGAATATTGCCAGTATTTTTCCTGAAACGACATTGCCGCCACCGCCCGCAAGGAACGTGCCGCCGCACGCCGCTGAGAACGGAACAGGCCCCGGCGGCAGGCTTCCGGCAGCTTCCCGGCCGACAAAACGGCAGAATCGGCACTAAATTGGCGATAAATTGTTGATAATTCGCCGATATTCCCATCCGTCTTACGAATAATTGTTCTATCTTTGCAGTATGAAGATTTCGGGTATTTCCCTTCGTCGTTCGGTCCGCCGCAAACTCCGATCGTTCCTTGGAGCAGAGGCATCCCATGTCCGACGGCAAATGTATCGGGGGGGGGTATCCGCCGACGAAAGAATATGACGTGCAGGAGGGCGATTCCATGAAAGGAGTTGTCCTCCTGCGGCTTTATACAAACCGGTTTTTTCACGTCCGGACCGCTGGCCGAAGGCTTGGTCGAGCCGCACGCCGGACCGATGACACCCCGATGGTCTCCGGACGGTTCCGGAGCCTGACGAAAGAGCGGACGAAAGACCTGCAAAAGGCTGTGGAAAAGCTGGCGGAGCAGGGAAACCGACAGACGATGAAGATTGCCTTAAAGCGGCGGCGGCGCCCGAACTCGGGCAAGACGTTGCCCAAGCGGGAAAGCCGACTGACGAAGGAATTTTCGGGCCGAAGACAGCGCCAGGATGGCCCGGACGTTGACAAAGCAGAAAACAACACCAAGGACGAACGAATTTACACAACATAACCCAATCCACATTATTCACTAAATTCAAAGCGTATGAAGAAACTTTTGCTCTCTATGCTGGCTCTTTTCGCTGCCACGGCGATCTCCGCCCAGGTGACGACTTCGAGCATCAGCGGCAACGTGACCGACGCCAGCGGCGCTCCGCTGGTCGGTACGACCGTCATTGCGACCCACACTCCGTCGGGCACCCAGTACGGAGCTGCGGCCGATGCGAAAGGCAACTACCGCATCTACAACGTCCGTCCGGGCGGTCCCTACACGATCACCTTCTCGATGATCGGCTACCAGACCGTCGAGAAAACGGGCATCCAGCTGGCTCTGGCCGAGAACAACGTAACCGACGCCTATCTGAACGAGGACGCCATCGGTCTGGAGGCCGTGGTCGTTTCGGGCGACGGCAAGAACAGCTCGATGAACAGCAGCCGCGCCGGCGCCATCGTCAACGTCGACCGCGCAGCCATGAACCTCATGCCTACGGTGAGCCGCAGCATGAACGACATCATGCGTCTCTCGCCGCAGTCGAACACCACGTCGAACGGCTTCGCCGTGGGCGGCGGCAACTACCGCCAGTCGTTCGTGACGGTCGACGGCGCCGCGTTCAACAACGCCTTCGGCATCGGCGGCAACCTGCCCGCCGGCGGCACGCCCATCTCGCTCGACGCTCTGGAGCAGGTATCGGTGGCCGTAACGCCCTACGACGTTCGCCAGAGCGGCTTCACGGGCGGCGCCATCAACGCCGTGACCCGTTCGGGCGGCAACGATTTCACGGGGTCGTTCTACACCTACCTGACCAACAACAACCTGAAGGGCATCCACGCCGGCGACTTCGACCTCACGCGGTCGAAGGCTTCGGACTACACCTACGGCATCACGCTGGGCGGTCCGATCGTCAAGAACAAGCTCTTCTTCTTCGTCAATGCCGAATACCAGGACGAGACCGTCGGAGGCATGACCCGCCAGGCACGTCCCGACGATGGTACCGACTGGGGTTCGAACACCAACTACAACCGTCCGCTGGCTTCCGACATGGAGATGATCAGCAACTTCGTCAAGGATAAGTACGGCTACGTCACGGGCCCCTATACGGGCTACGACATCTCGGCGCCCGACTACAAGATCATGGCCCGTCTGGACTGGAACATCAACGACAACAACACGGTGAACCTGCGCGTTTCGCACACCCACAACCAGAACGCCAACCCGCCCACGTCATCGGTTTCTCCGCTCTACAATAAAACGATCTACCCGGGTCATGGTTCGGGGGGGGGTCGCACCTCTCAATACGGCTTCTATTTCAAGAATTCGCGCTACTACCAGGACCAGGACTTCACCTCGGTGGCAGCCGAGTGGAACTCGCGTCTGTTCAACGGCAAGGGCAACAACGCCCTGCGTTTCACCTACTCCTACCAGGACGAGCCCCGCACCTATGACGGCGGTCTCTTCCCGACGGTCGACATCCTCAAGGACGGCGATGTCTACGCATCGCTCGGCACCGAGATCTTCTCCGAAGGCAATCTGCGCCAAGTCTCGACGTTCGTCGTGACCGACGAATTCAACCTCCGCGCCGGCATCAACAATTTCATGGCCGGCGTGCAGTTCGAGCACAACAAGGCCACCAACGGCTACATGCAGTGCGGTGCGGGCTACTATGTCTACTCGTCGATGGAGGACTTCATGCAGGACAAGACCCCGGCGGCATTCGGCGTGACCTTCTCCAACAACCCCGACGGCTCGCAGTTCCTGGCTCAGATGCAGTACGAGCAGGTATCGGTCTATCTTCAGGATGAACTCGACCTGCACAAGAACTTCAAGCTGACGGCCGGTCTGCGCTTCGAGGTGCCGATCTATCCTTCGCTCTCGGGCAACTACAACGAGAAATTCGCCAACCTCGACTTCGGCGGCGTGCACTACTCCACCGACCAGCTCCCCGGCACCCGTCTGACGGTTTCGCCCCGTCTGGGCTTCAACTGGGACATCACGGGCGACCGCAAGTACATCCTGCGCGGCGGTACGGGATACTTCGTGGGCCGTCTGCCTTTCGTCTGGCTCGTTTCGGCCGTGGGCAACTCGGGCGTAGGCCAAACCACCCGTTACTGGGATCAGAATGTACCCGCAAGTCTTAAGTTCCACACCAACGTCAGCGACATGGTCGCCGACCTCGGGCTGACCCCCGAGATCTCCACGCCCTCGTCGCCGACGATCATCGACACCGACCTGAAGATGCCGGCCACGTGGAAAAGTTCGCTGGCTTTCGACGCCAAGCTGCCGGGCGACATCAACCTCACGGTCGAAGGCATCTATAACAAGGACTTCCACCCCGCTGTAGTAGAAAACCGAGGCTACAAACCTTGGAACGATCCGAGCAAGCCCGAGAAAGACCAGACGATCGAGGTGGTTCCGGGCGACGTACGCCACTATTACGGCACCATGTATCATAATAAACAAAATATTTATTATATTACGAACACCGGCGGCGACGCCTACTACTACTCCGTATCGGCCCAGTTGCACAAGCGCTTCCGCTTCGGCCTCGACCTTTCGGTAGCCTACACCCACTCCGGTGGTAAAAGCTATGGAGACGGCATCGGCGACCAGGTTTCGTCGGCCTACAAAACCAACACCTACTCGGTGAACGGCAACAACGAACATGAACTCGGCTACGGCACCTACATCGCTCCCGACCGCGTGATGGCCTCGATCGGCTTCCACCGCGACTACGCCAAACACTTCGGCACGACGGTTTCGCTCTTCTACGACGGCGGCCAGCTGGGTTATGCAGGCGGCTACTCCTACTCGCGCTACTCCTACACTTACAGCGGCAATGTCGTGAACGACTACGGTGCCAACTCGCTGATCTTCGTGCCCGAATCGCGCGAAGCGCTCGACGGCTGGAATTTCGTTGACGACAAGGACTATTCGGCCGAGCAGCAGAAAGACGACTTCTGGGCTTTCATCAACCAGGACAGCTATCTGAAAACGCGCAAGGGCAAGTATGCCGAGCGCGGCGGCGCCAAGATGCCGTGGCATCATCGCGTGGACTTCAAGTTCGCCCAGGACTTCTACCTCACCATGAAGAACGGCAAGCGCAACACGCTCACCTTCGGTGTCGACATCGTCAACGTGGCCAACCTGCTCAACAAGGACTGGGGTCTCTACAAGCAGGTAGTCAACTCGCAGCTGCTCAAGTACAACAAGGGAAAGATCACCTATCAGCAGTACAACGGCAAGCGCGTGACGGAGACCTTCCAGAACTACAACAGCTTCGGTTCGACCTTCTCGGTGCAGTTCAGCCTGCGCTACCGGTTCAACTGATCCTGCGAAACAGCCAAAAAGAGAGACCTGCCCCAAGGGGCAGGTCTTTTTTGTCAGAAAACCTAAACAGAGGTCACGGAATCGCTATTCCGTCACGAACCGACATTTCGGCAAGTCTCACTTTTCACCTTTCACTTCTCACTTCTCGCCTTTCAAAAGCATCTCCCGCAGTTCCGCACAGGTGACCTCGGGGCGGCGCGCATCGAAAAGTTTGCCGCGGATGCCGAGCCGTTCGGCGGCAGCGATGTTGGCCGGGCGATCGTCGACAAAAAGCGTTTCACGAGGATCGAGCCCGTAACGTTCGAGCAGGATTTCATAAATCTGCGGCTCGGGCTTGACGGTGTGCTCCTCGCAGGAGACCACCTCGCCGTCGAACAAGCGGTAGACCGGAAACCGGCGCAGGAAGTCGATGAACTCGCACGACATGTTCGACAACACGTAAAGTTTGTAGCCCGCCGCCTTGAGATCGCCGATGAGCCGTTCTGTCGGCTGCACGGGCTCCTGCATCTCGATCGACCTGCGCAGAAACTCCTCGCACTTGACACGCGGGCAGCCGTGCATGTCGCACAGCGTATCGGTCACCTCGTCCAACGTCGAAGCACCGCGGTCGTACTCTTCCCAGAACCGGGGCATCGGGTCGGAGCGTACGAACGCGAAGAAATCGACGAACTCCTGCGTACATTTCGCTACGTCGCGCGCGAACAGCACGCCTCCCAGATCAAAAACGATATTTTTCATAGACGGCAATTTCTTCTGCAAAGATAACGCAAGCCGGGCGCAGTATCAAATTTAATTTGCATGACGGCAAACGCTCCATTCCCGCCCGCTTCGCCGCGTGGTACGGGATTTGCGACGGGGCGCCAAAAACCTACCACCATGAATCACGGCATCAGCGTTCTTTTCCGTGCCATTCCGCTTGCGATGGCCGCCTTCTGTTTTGCCTACGGGGCCTATGTCTACACGGCCGGTGACGATCCCCTGCGCCTGACGGCCGGACCGGTCGTCTTCTTCCTCGGTTCGATCTGCATGGCGCTCTACTGCACCGCTGCCACCATCATCCGCCAGATCGTCGGCACCTACACCGAAACGGCCAAATATATCTTCCCGGCCATCGGCTACTCCTTTGCGCTGGCCACGATCATCTGCGGAGTCTTCATCCTCACGTCGCAGACCTCCGGTTCGCTGGTCACGGGACACGTGGTATGCGGTCTCGGGCTTATCACCGTCTGCGTCGCCACGGCCGCCACGGCTTCGTCGCGCTTCAGCCTGATTCCCCGCAACTCGGCCGACGCATCGTTCTCGATCAACCCGCAGGGATTCACCATCGGCCAATCGGTCACGCTGATCGGCATCGTCAGCGCCACGGCCCTGGCAGCATGGGTGTGGTGCATCCTGCTCTTCGTCAGAGGCACGCTCCCGGCCCATATCGTCGCCGGCAGCGTCATGTTCGGCATCGCCTGCATCTGCACCTCGCTCATCGCCCTAGTGGCAAGCATCGCCCGCCAGATCCGCGGCAGCTACTCGATGCGCGAAAAATCGAAATGGTCGAGCCTGGTCATCACGATGGGCTCTCTGGCATTCATCCTGGGCATCGTACTGCTTATCGTTCTGCGCAGCCAGACGATCAACTTCGTGGGTTTCGTGCTGTTCGGACTGGCACTGATATGCTGGAGCATTTCGAGCAAAGTGATCCTGCTGGCCAAAATCTGGCACACCGAGTTCCCGCTGGCCAACCGCATTCCGATCATTCCGGTCATCACGGCGCTCGCCTGCCTCTTCCTGGCGGCGTTCCTCTTCGAGGCCACCGATTTCGCCCACAAATATTACGTTCCTGCACGCGTACTGACGGGCTTCGGCGCCATCTGCTTCACGCTTTATTCCATCGTTTCGATCCTCGAAAGCGGCGCCAGCAAGAAATAAGCCTTCGGCGTCGCTCGCCGAACGAAACCGGCCGGAGTTCGACTCCGGCCGGTTTCCATTATTCGAACGATTCGAACCGATCGTGCCACTCTCCGCTGTCGTGGATCGCTTCGAAGACTTCCGGCACAGACAAACCCGCCATGACATACAGAGGACGGTATCGGGCCACAATCCGGTCATAATCGGCCGCCCCGTCGATATAAGCCCGGCGCATCTCAGCATAAACCGCATCGAAAAGCAGGGATGCGATCTGCGGATTCTTCTTGTAAATCTCCTTTACCAGGTCGCACTCCGACGATGGCGATGCCGCCAGCAAACGTCGTTTGATCTCCTGCACATCGTTCGTCATACGCCAGACCTTGAAAAACAGAATAACCGGCAAAACACCGGCAACCAGCATCACCACGCCTAAAAAACCGCTTATGGTTGCAATCGTACCTATCATAACTTGTCCTTTTTGAAGTTTCTGAGTTGAAATTCCGGCCGGAAAACCGCGGGTTCATCACCGAATGCGAACCTCAGCCATATTCCGACAAAAAGGGAGCGGACAAGACTGCAAACAGACTTGCACCTTATCCGCTCCCGTGCAATCGCCCGCAGGCGATTCGAATCATGCTAACTGCCGAAGTTGTCGTAGAGGATATTCTCCGGCGGCACGCCGAGGCTGTCGAGCATCTTGACGACCGAAGCGATCATCATCGGAGGTCCGCACATGAGGTAGATGCAGCCTTCGGGCTCCTCGTGGTTCTTGAGGTAGTTTTCGAAGAGCACGTTGTGCACGAAACCGGCCGTATACTTCACGCCTGCGGCATCCGCCTCGGGATCGGGACGGTCGAGCGCCAGGTTCATCTTGAAATTGGGGAAATCCTTCTCGATCTGGTGGAACTCGTCGAGATAAGGCGCCTCCTTCAAGGCGCGGGCACCATACCAGAACGACACGGGACGCTTGGTCTTCTCCGTCTTGAAAAGGTGCATGATGTGGCTGCGCATGGGCGCCATGCCGGCACCGCCGCCAATGAAGATCAGTTCCTGCGAATCGGGCAGGTTGTCGGGCAGGAAGAACTCGCCGTAAGGACCCGAGATCGTCACCTTGTCGCCCGGCTTGCGGGAGAAGATGTACGACGAACAGATACCGGGGTTCACCTTCATGAACGCACCGGCGGCGCGGTCGAACGGCGGCGTGGCGATACGGATGTTCAGCATGATGATGTTGCCCTCGGCCGGGTGGTTGGCCATGGAGTAGGCGCGGAACGTCGGCTCGGGGTTGGTAGTCACCAGGTCCCACATCTTCATCTTGTCCCAGTCCTCGCGGAAACGCTCGTCGATCTCCATGTCGGAGAACTTGATGGCGTCGTACTTCGGGATGTCGATCTGGATGTAGCCGCCGCTGCGGAACCTGAGGTTTTCACCCTCGGGCAGCTTCACGACGAACTCCTTGAGGAAGGTCGAGATATTGCGGTTGGAGACCACCGTGCACTCCCACTTCTTGACGCCGAGAACGGCTTCGGGAACCTTGATTTTCAGATTTTCCTTGACCTTGACCTGGCAGCCCAGACGCCAGTGGTCCTTGGCCATCTTGCGCGAGATGAAGCCCGTTTCGGTAGGCAGGATGTCGCCGCCGCCCTCCAGGACCTGGCACTTGCACATGCCGCACGAACCGCCGCCGCCGCAAGCCGAAGGCAAGAACACCTTGTTGTTGGCCAGCGTCGAAAGCAGCGTGCCGCCGCTCTCGGCCGTGATGACTTTCTCACCGTTGTTGATGTCGATCGTCACATCGCCCGACGAGGTGAGCTTCGCCTTCGCAAAGAGAAGCAATCCCACCAGCGAGAGGGTGACGACCAAGAAAGCTACGATTGCAACTATGATTGTCAATTCCATTTTCAGACTCTCTTTTTAAAGGTTAGAACTGAATGCCCGAGAAGATCATGAAAGCGATGCCCATCAGCCCCGTGATGATGAAGGCGATGCCGGGACCCTTCAGCGCCGCGGGAATGTGCGAATAGGTCGTCTTCTCGCGGATAGCCGCCATCATGACGATCGCCAGCCACCAGCCCAGACCGGAACCGAGACCGTAGATGACCGACTCCCACACGGAAGTCAGCTGCATGGCGTCGACCTTCTGCTGCATGAAGAGCGAACCGCCCATGATGGCGCAGTTCACGGCGATCAGCGGCAGGAAGATGCCCAGCTGGCTGTACAACGTCGGCGAGAACTTCTCGACGATCATCTCCACGAGCTGCACGAAGGCGGCGATGGTGGCGATGAAGACGATGAACGAGAGGAAGCTGAGGTTCACCTCGGGGAAACCGGCCCAGGCCAGCGCCCCGCTCTTGAGCACGAACTGGTACAAGAGGTAGTTCAGCGGCACGGTCATGACCATGACGAACGTGACGGCGGCACCCAGGCCGAGAGCCGTCTTGACGCTCTTCGACACGGCGATGTAGGAACACATGCCGAAGAAGAAGGCGAAGACCATGTTGTCGATGAAGATCGACCGGATGAATATGTTCAACATTTCCATATGCTATCCTCCTATTTTTCTTGTAAATCCTTGTTGCGCGAACGATGCACCCAGATGATGCAGCCCACGATGATGAGCGCCATGGGCGGGAAGAGCATCAGACCGCAGTTGGAATAGAAACCGCCCTCGGCGATGTACCAGCTTTCGGGAACGATGGGGTAACCCAGCAGCGAACCCGAACCGAGCAACTCGCGGAAGAACGCCACGACGACGAGGATCAGACCGTAGCCCAGACCGTTGCCGATACCGTCGAGCAAGGCGGGCCAGGGCTTGTTGGCCAAGGCGAAAGCCTCGATGCGTCCCATGACGATGCAGTTGGTGATGATCAGACCCACGTAGACCGACAACTGCTTGGAGACCTCGTAAAGATAGGCCTTGAGCACCTGATCGACGAGGATCACCAGCGCGGCGATGACCACGAGCTGGACGATGATGCGGATACGCGCCGGAACGCCGTTGCGCAACAACGACATGACAAGGTTGGAGAACGCCGTGACGACGGTCACCGACAGGGCCATGACGATGGCGGGCTTGAGCTGCACGGTGACGGCCAGCGCCGAGCAGATACCCAGGATCTGCACGATGACCGGGTTGTTCGCCGAGAAGGGACCCGTCAGATATTTCAGATTTTTGGCCGAAAACAAAGGCTCTTTTTCCATCTTACTCATTGTCTCCTACATTTTCTTCGTTAGACACTTCATGCCGGTCCGCAACTTCGGCTCCCGTCTCTGCGGCGGCACGGCGTGCACGCAGCAGCGGCAGGTAATGGCCGATGCTCGTGCGGAGCATGGCCGTCACGCCGTCGGAAGTCTTCGTACCGCCCGTGATGGCGTCGACCTCGTGGGCCGGGTCCTTGGCGCCGCCCTTGCGCAGCGACACGGAGACGAATTCGTCGCCCTCGAAGATGGTTTTGCCCACGAACTTCGACTGGTATTTCACCGTCGCTATCTCGGCGCCGAGACCCGGGGTCTCGCCCTTATGGGCCATGACGATGCCGGCCACGGTGTTCATGTCGTTCTCCAGGGCGACATATCCCCAGATGGGGCCCCACAGTCCCGAGCCGGTCACCGGAATGACCACCCGGCCGTCCTTGGCCTCGAAAACCGGGAAGCGGCCCTTATCGAAAGAGCCCTGCAGGTCGTTGAGCATGGCGAAGACATCGCCGCCCTCGACCGTATCGCCGTTGGCATCCAGCACGCGGGCTGCGATGAATTCGTCGTAGTTTTCGTCCGCAGCCGAAAGCGACGCCAGGATCGACTGCTTCTTCTCGCCCAGCTCGTTGGCATACTGCCGCTCCTGCAGCGAGAGTGCGGCCACGGCCAGCACCAACGCCACGACGACGACCATCACCGTCGAGTAAACGACGATATAGAGGTTACTGTTCGTATTGATTTTTTTCATGATTGCACCTCCCCTATTTAGCCGGTTTGACACGTTTGTTTCTGCGCCGGATATTGGCCTCGACGACGTAGTAGTCGACCAGCGGAGCCAGCGCGTTCATAAAGAGGATCGAGAGCATCATACCCTCCGGATAGGCGGGGTTGACCACACGGATCAACACGGCGATGGCGCCCGTCATGAAGCCGACGATGTACTTGCCGGCATCGGTCTGCGCCGAAGTGACGGGATCGGTGGCCATGAAGACCGCACCGAAAGCGAAACCGCCGACGATCAGGTGCCACCAAGCCGGATAGGCCGTGACGCCCGTCCATTGGAACACGTAGCCCATCAGCAGACCTCCGGCGAAGACGGAGAACATCGTGCGCCACGAAGCGATGCCCGTGAAGAGCAGCACGGCGGCACCCAGCAGGATGGCCACGGTCGAGGTCTCGCCGATGGAACCGGGGATGAATCCGAGGAAAGCATCGAGAGCCGAATAGCCCAGCGTACCGTCGACGGCCATGTGCTCCAGCGCCGTAGCGCCCGAGAAACCGTCGACGACGCCCTCGCCCGACCCGAGGCCGGCGATCCACACCTCGGCGCCCGAAATCGAGGGCGTATAGGCGAAGAAGACGAAGGCGCGCGCCAGCAAGGCGGGGTTGAAGACGTTCATGCCCGTACCGCCGAAGACCTCCTTGCCGAAGACGACGGCGAAAGCCGTGGCGACGGCGACCATCCACAGCGGAATGTCCACCGGCATGATCATCGGAATCAGCAGACCCGTGACGAGGAAACCCTCGTTGACCTCATGGCCGCGGGCCTGGGCGAAACCGAACTCGATGCCGAGACCCACGACGTACGACACGACGATGATGGGCAGCACCTTCAGGAAACCGAACCACAGCGACTCCCAGAACGCGGGCACGACGCCCTGCGAGAGGAAGTGCTGATAACCGGTGTTGTAGAAACCGAACAGCAGAGCGGGCATCAGCGCCATGACGACGACGATCATCGTACGTTTCATGTCGTTGCAGTCGCGGATGTGCGCGCCACGCGAAGTGGTGGTGTTCGGCACGAAGAGGAAAGTCTCGAACGCATCGAACGTCGAGGCCAGGAAGCCCAGCTTGCCTCCCTTGGAGAAGGTGGGCTTGAGGTTGTCCACTATTTTACGCAGTCCCATCGTTATGCCTCCTTGATCATTAAGTTAATACCGTCGCGAATGATCTGCTGGATCCCGATCTTCGAGGGATCGACGAACTCGCACAACGCGAAATCCTCCTCGACCACCTCGTAGATGCCGAGGTTCTCCATCTTGTCGATGTCGCCGGCCAGGCAGGCCTTCAACAGATACATCGGATAGATGTCCATGGGCAGATAGCGCTCGTAGAGCCCCGTCACCACGAAAGGACGTTCGCCGCCGTTCATGTTGGTATCCAGTTTGTAAGCCTTCTTGGGGCAGAGCCACGAGAAATAGGCGCGCGAAACGGAGAATTTCTTGAAGCGAGGCATCGCCCAGCCCAGCAGCTCGTACTTGTCGCCCTCGGGGATCACGGTCAACTGGTTGGCATAGTAGCCCAAGAAGCCGTCCATCGCGGTTTTGGTGCCCGTGAGCACGTTGCCCGAGATGATGCGGACGCTGTCGCCCTCCTTCTGCGCCTTGACGTTGCCGCCCAGGATCGAATCGACGCGGGCCCCGGCGATCGTACGCACGTAGGCGGGCTTTTCGACCTCCGAACCGGTCACGGCGACGGTACGCGTCATGTCGACGCGTCCCTCGTTGAACAGGCGGCCGATGATGGCCACGTCCTGAATGTTGACCGTCCAGACCGTCTCGCCCCGGTTGACAGGATCGATGTGGTGGATCTGCACGCCGACATTGCCCACGGGGTGCTTGCCTGCGAAGGTGTGCAGCTCGGCGCCGGCCAGCGATGCCATGCTGCCCTCAGCCTTGGCGCGCACCGACAGGTGCACCTTGCCCTCGGTGAGCTTGCCGAGCACGCGGATACCGGTCTGCAGGTTCTTCATCTCGTCGCGGAGCGCGAAGTTGTAATCGGGAGCCAGCGGCGCCGAATCGAACGCCGAGACGAAGATGGCTTTCGGCATGGCCGAGGGATCGGCGATGATGCCGTAGGGGCGCTGCATGATCATGGGCCACAGACCGCTGCGCAGCAGCAGCCCGACGATCTCGTCGCGCGAAGCGGCGGCCGGATCGGGGCAGGCGAAGAGCTCGTAGGCCTGCTCGGCATCGGGCGTCACCGTCACGGAGAGCACCTTGCGCTTCTCGCCGCGGTTGATGGCCGCCACTTCGCCGCTGACCGGCGATGTGAAGAGCACGCGCTCGTCGTTCTTGTTGAAGAACAACGGCGTACCCGCCTTCACCTTGTCGCCCGCTTTCACCAGCAACTTGGGAGTCACGCCCTCGAAATCCAGCGGCGAAACCGCATACAGCGCAGCCTGCGGCGCCGCGGCCGCCTCCGCGCAGGGTTTGCCCTGGAGATTGATGTCGAGACCCTTGCGTAATGTAATGACTTTCGACATGGTTGAAATGATTAGATTGAATATGTTTTTTCGTCGATTATCGCTTCGTCGTTCCGGCGGTCCGTGTCTGCTTCGGCCGTTCCCGGCCGCTGCCCGCCGGCCCGGACCTGTTCCGGCAGTCGTCCTTTCGTTTCCGGCCATCTTTCCCCGCACATCCTTTTTCGGATCTGCCGCCTCACTTTTCGGCCGCCGCCGCTTCCGGTCCGCAGCCCGCAAAACCGCGCATTCCGCACGTATCGGCACACTTCCGGCCCGTTGTTAGCATGCTAACAGTCCGAACCGCGTGCGAAAGTACGAATTTTTTTCCGGAAAACCGTACGTAACGAATATTATTTTTAAATTACCTTAAAATCTTTATTTGTTCCTCATTCCAAGCACGGCAGCCCGACATTCGTTTAACATCTGTTCCCTCGTTGCCCGGCCGGACAGGGGCAGAGCGCGAACCGGGCAACGGAGAATCGCTGAACAGCAGGTCTGCATCTTCAAATTTGCCGTCGCAACACCGAATAATTTCAATAATTCATATCTCTGACCCCGTCTTAGATACTCGCGCCTCGACAATGCTCGCATAAATTTGGCATCGGGCTCGGCTTATCCGACTTTGGCTTCGCCGAAGATACTCCCGCTCGGCAAAATGCAAGCGAGCTTGCTTTTGCCCTCGCTTATTCATATCTTTGTTTCTCCGAACCGCTACGCTTGGACAAACCGAATCCGCCGTGAATCCCGCCTACGTCAACATACACACCCACCGGCCCACCGGTTGCGGCATCGAATTGCGCACGGCCGGCATCCATCCGTGGGAAGCGGGCAGAATCGGTCCGGACGAATGGGACCGACTGGCTGCGGAACTGGACCGGGGCGACGCGCAGGCCGTAGGCGAAATCGGACTCGACTTCGTGCGGGCGGCCGACAACGGCACGCGTCAGGCGCAGATCGAGCTTTTCCGCGCCCAACTGACGCTGGCCTGCGAACGACGGCTGCCCGTGGTGCTCCATTGCGTGCGGGCATTCGCGGAGACGATGCGCCTGCTGCGCGAACAAGAACCGCGCGCCGTCATCTTCCACGGCTTCATCGGTTCGCCCGAACAAGCCCGCCAGGCGTGGGAAAAGGGGTATTGTCTTTCGTTCGGCGAACGGACCTTCGCCTCGCCGCGGACGATCGGAGCCATACAGAACACACCGCTGTCGCAACTCTTTCTGGAAACCGACGAGAGCGAAACGCCCATCGAGACGATCTATGCCCGCGCGGCGGCGCTCCTGCGAGTGACGACCGGCGAACTGCAACGGGCGACGACCGAAAACTACGAACGTATTTTCATTCATGGATAACTGGCTGGAACGCACCGCCCTGCTGCTGGGCGAAGAGAAACTCGACATGCTGCGCCGTGCTCACGTGCTGGTCGTAGGAGTCGGCGGCGTGGGAGCCTACGCCGCCGAGATGATCGCCCGGGCAGGCGTGGGGAGCATGACCATAGCCGATGCCGACACGGTGTCGGCAACCAACATCAACCGCCAGCTGATAGCGCTGCACTCGACCGTGGGGCGTCCCAAGGCCGCCGTGATGGCCGAACGGCTCCGCGACATCAACCCGGAACTCCGGCTTACGGCGGTCGAACGCTACATCAAGGACGACGAAACCTACGCGCTGCTCGATGCCGCGAAATACGACTATGTCGTCGACGCCATCGACACCCTCTCGCCCAAACTGGCGCTCATCCTCGCGACACTCGAACGGGGCGTTCCGCTTGTCAGCTCGATGGGCGCCGGAGCCAAGACCGACCCCACGCAGCTCGAGATAGCCGACATCTCGAAGACCCACCACTGCCCGCTGGCCCACATGCTGCGCAAACGGCTCCACAAGGCGGGTGTGCGGCGGGGGTTCCAGGCCGTTTTCTCGCCCGAACCCATTCGCAAAGGGGCGATGATCGTGTGCGAGGAACAGAACAAGAAGTCGAACGTAGGGACCATCTCCTACATGCCCGCCCTGTTCGGCATAGGCTGCGCCTCGGTCGTCGTCCGCGGGCTGATCGGCGAAACGACCTGCTGACACGCACGCCATGGAACAACGACAGCGGGTATTCGACTTTCTCGAAGCGCACGGCATCGGCTACACGTGGTACGAACACCCCGAAGCCCCCACATGCGAACTTGCCCTGCAATACTGCCGCAACGACGGGGCACAGCACTGCAAGAACCTCTTTCTGCGCAACCACAAGGGCGACCGCCACTATCTGGTCTGTTTCGATGCACGGCGGCAGCTGGCCGTCCGCGAACTGGAACACCGGCTCGGCCAGGGCCGGCTCTCGTTCGCATCGCCCGAACGGCTGCAGCGATGGCTCGGCGTCAAACCCGGCTCGGTGTCGCCATTCGGACTTATCAACGACACGGCGCACCATGTGCATCTGTTCTTCGACCGCCGGATGCGCGACTGGCCCGTGCTGGCGTTCCACCCCAACGACAACCGGGCTACGGTAGTCATCGGCCGGGAGGCGTTCGACGAATATCTTCGGATCGTGGGAAACAGCCGCGAATACATCGATCTCTACTGATCGCCGGAAAAGCGAACCCGTCCGGTGCCTGCTCCACCGGCCTCGGTCCGCGCACAAAAAGAGCGGGTTGCGATTCCAGAAATCGCAACCCGCTTCGATTGTCGGCCGGCTCAGCCTATTCGGCCAGCACTTCGGCGACCTTCTCCTTGAGAGCCGCGCCGCGCAGCCCGCGGGCAACGATCGTACCGTCGGGGCCGAAGAGAATGATGTGGGGAATGCCGGCGATACCGTAGAGTTCGGTCGGAACGGCCTGCGCATCGACGATCTCGGGCCACTCGATGCCGAGCTGCTCGGCCGCTTTGCGGGTCTCCTCGCGCTCGTCCCACACGGCTACGCCCAGCACCTCGAACTTATCGCCGCGGTACTTCTCCCACACCTCGCGGATGTTGGGAATCTCGCGACGGCAGGGACCGCACCACGAAGCCCAGAAGTCGACCAGCACGTATTTGCCCTTGCCCACGTAGTCGGAGAGGCTGACGGCCGTACCGTCGGCATTGCCGTTCTCGATGGTGAAATCGACGAAAGGCATCCCCTCGGCCGTTTTCTTCAGCGCCTCGTTCGTGGCGATGCTCTTCTTCACGGGAGCGAAGTTGCGGACGTAGTCGCCGGCCAGGGCCAAGGCTGCGTCGAACTCCTCGGGAGTTTCCAGATCGGAGCTCCACCGCCAGAAGACATAGGCGCCCAGCGCATTGTTGTTGGCCTCGACAACCGGACGGGCCGCCTCGCCCAACGCTTCATTGATCTCCCCGACCAAAGCGTCGGCCTTCTCCTCGCGCGTCTCCTCGCTCAGCGACGCATCGGCCATCAAAGCGCGGTAACGCTCGTAGAAGGCACCCCGGATCGAATCGTACTGGGCGTCGAAACGGCCTTTTTCCTCGGTGAGCTTCGAACCCGCTGCCGTACGTGCGGCCAGGTCGACCGTATAGTCGCCGCCCTCCACGATCACATCGACGTAGTTGCGGTCCAAAGCGACACGACGCAACGAATCGCCGGCCATGGTGCCGCTGAAGCTGAAACGGCCCTCGGCGACGACCACGCTGTCGGTCATCCGAGCGTTGTGGAAATCGTAGAGATAGACCGTCTTCCCGTTCATCGACGGATCGACTTCGCCCGTGATGGTGTAGGGCTTCTTCGACGTACACGAAGCGAAGATCGCCGTGCAGGCCGCAAAGAACAACAATTTTTTCATAGTGTTCGGTTTTAAGGTTCAATTTCTTGCAGCTTTTCCCGCCTCGGCATAGCTCAAGCAAGCTTGGCTCTGCACTCGGCTTAGGAAAAGGTTCAATTTCTTGCAGCTTTTCCCGCCTCGGCATAGCTCAAGCAAGCTTGGCTCTGCACTCGGCTTAGGAAAAGGTTCGTTATTTCAGTTCCACCAGCGATTGGCCGGTCATGCCGGCAGGCTGCGCCACGCCCATCAGTTCCAGCACGGTAGGTGCCACGTCGGCCAGAATGCCGTCGTGCACGGCCTTCACGCGGTCGGAAACCACCACGATGGGCACCGGATTGAGCGAATGGGCCGTATTGGGCGTGCCGTCGGCATTGACGGCGTTGTCGGCGTTGCCGTGGTCGGCGATCTGCACCACCTCGTAGCCGTTGCGGCGGGCCGCCTCGACGACCTTCTCCACACAGCTGTCGACCGCCTTGACGGCCTTGACGATGGCATCGTAGACGCCCGTGTGGCCCACCATGTCGCCGTTGGCGAAGTTGAGACAGATGAAGTCGAACTTCTGCTCATCGAGCGCCGCTACCAGCTTGTCGGCCACCTCGGGCGCCGACATCTCGGGCTGCAGGTCGTAGGTCGCCACCTTGGGCGAAGCGACCAGAATGCGCTCCTCGCCCTCGAAGACCTCCTCGCGCCCGCCGTTCAGGAAAAACGTGACGTGGGCATACTTCTCGGTCTCGGCGATGCGCAGCTGCCTGAGCCCCTGCTTCGACACCCACTCGCCGATGGTGTCGGGCACGTTCTCCTTGTCGAAGAGGATGTGCAGCCCCGTGAACTTGGCGTCGTAGGGAGTCATGCAGCAATAGTAGAGCGGCAGGGTGTGCATGCCGGCCTCGGGCATATCCTCCTGCGTCAGCACGACGGTAAGCTCCTTCGCGCGGTCGTTGCGGTAGTTGAAGAAGATCACCACGTCGTTGGGCCGGATCGTGCCCACGGGCTTGCCGTCGGCGTCGACCCGCACGATGGGCTTGATGAACTCGTCGGTGACATCGGCGTCATAGGATTTCTGCACGGCGGCGGCCATGTCGGCAGCGTGCTCGCCGATGCCGTCGACCAAGGCGTCGTAGGCGACCTTCACGCGCTCCCAACGCTTGTCGCGGTCCATGGCGTAATAACGGCCGACGACCGTAGCGATCTTGCCCGTCGAAGCGGCCAGATGCTTCTCCAGCTGCCCGATGAATCCCTTGCCGCTGCGCGGGTCGGTGTCGCGGCCGTCCATGAAGCAATGGACGAACGTGTTGTCGATCTTGTACTCGGCGGCAATGTCGCACAACTTGAAAAGATGCTCCAGCGACGAGTGCACGCCGCCGTCGGACGTAAGACCCATGAAGTGGATGCCGACGCCGTTCTGCCTGGCGTACTCGAACGCGCGGACGACCTCGGGATTCTCCATGATCGAATTGTCGCGGCAGGCGCGGTTGATCTTCACCAGGTCCTGGTAGACGACGCGCCCGGCGCCGATATTGAGGTGGCCCACCTCCGAATTGCCCATCTGGCCGTCGGGCAGACCGACATTCTCGCCGTCGGTGCGCAGCTGCGCATGGGGATATTTTTCGGTCATGGCCGAGATATAGGCGGGATGGACCGTCGAAATGACGTCCGCCTTGTCGTGGCGGCCGTTGCCCCAGCCGTCGAGAATCATCAACAGAACTTTGTTTGCCATAGTCGTAATTAGTTAATAGATGCCATGCCGAACAATGCGGGAAATCTGCCGAAAAACCGGATTCTTCACTGCGTTGGGAATGACAATACGATAACGTTGTCTACTTGAGTTGGGCGAGAATCAGTTCCACGGCCTTGTCGATGGCCGCCTGCAGCCCGTCGGGGTTCTTGCCGCCGGCCGTGGCGAAGAACGCCTGACCGCCGCCGCCGCCCTGCATCAGTTTGGCGGCCTCGCGGACCACCGTTGCAGCATTGATGCCCCGGGCGGCGATCTCGTCGCCCAGCATGATGGTCAGCGAAGGTTTGCCGTCGCACACCGAACCGACGACCAGCACCAGCTTCGAAGAACGCGCCCGCAGGTTGTAGGCCAGGTCCTTGACAAGGTCGGGACGATGGCCGACCTGCATAGCGATGAGCTGCATGCCGTTGCGCTCGGGCACCGAGGCGCTCAGCTTCTCGGCCCATTGCGACACCTGCTCGCGGCGCATCTGCTCGACCTCCTTGGAAAGGGTCTCGTTGCTTTCGATCATCTTCTTGACAGCCTGCACGATCTGCGTGTTGTTCAGGTACTCGCCCACGCTGCGGATCGTATCCTCCGCCACGTAAAGCATCTTTTCGGCCTGCTCGCCCGTGACGGCCTCGATGCGGCGTACGCCGGCCGAGATGGCGCTCTCGTTGAGAATCTTGAAGAAGCCGATGTTGCCCGTAGCGCCCGTATGCGTACCGCCGCACAACTCGACCGAATCGCCGAAGCGCACCATGCGCACGCGGTCGCCGTACTTCTCGCCGAAAAGCATCATGGCCCCGGCTGCGGCGGCCTCCTCCTTGGTGGCATCGCGCTTCTCCTCGAGCGGATGGTTGGCACGGATGGCCTTGTTGACCAGCCGCTCCACCTCGCGCAGCTCCTCGCGCGTGACTTTCTGGAAGTGCGAGAAGTCGAAACGCAGCAACTCGGGCGTCACCATCGAACCCTTCTGCTCGACGTGGTCGCCCAGCACCTTGCGCAATGCGGCGTGCATGAGGTGGGTGGCCGAGTGGTTGTTGGCCGCCGACTGCCGTTTTGCGGCATCGACACGGGCCGTGAAAACAGCCGCCGGATTCTCGGGCAACCGCCCGACGATATGGATGATCAGTCCGTTCTCCTTTTCGGTAGCTACCACCTCGATACGCTCGTTGGCGCTCTCGATGGTGCCGATGTCGCCGATCTGACCGCCCGAATTGCCGTAGAACGGCGTGCGGTCGAAGACCAGCTGGTAGGAAGTCTTGCCCTTGGAAGCGACGCGGCGATAACGGGCTATGCGCACCTCGTCGGTGAGCGTGTCGTAACCTGTGAAGACACTTTCGCGCAAGGGGAACAGCTCCACCCAGTCGTCGGTATCGACGGCCGCGGCGTTGCGCGAACGCTCCTTCTGAGCCTGCAACTCCTTGTCGAAGGCATCGAGGTCGACTTCCACGCCCTGCTCGCGGGCGATGAGCTCCGTAAGATCGATCGGGAATCCGAACGTATCGTACAACTCGAAGGCGTCGGTGCCCGAAATAGCCTTGCGGCCCTCGCTCTTGGTGCGCGCGATGACGCCGTCCAGCAGGTTGATGCCCGTAGCCAGCGTGCGCAGGAACGAAGCCTCCTCCTCCTCGATGACCTTCTCGATCAACCCCTGCTGGGCCTTGAGCTCGGGGAACTGGCCGCCCATCTGCCCGACCAGTCCGGGAACCAGGCGGCACAGAGTCGGCTCGGTGAATCCGAGGTAGGTATAGCCGTAGCGCACGGCACGGCGCAGGATGCGGCGGATGACATAGCCGGCCTTGACGTTCGACGGCAGCTGTCCGTCGGCGATGGAGAACGCGATGGCGCGCAGGTGGTCGGCGATGACGCGCATGGCCACGTCGGCCTTGGCATCGGCACCGTACTGCTTGCCCGACAGGGCTGCAATGCGGCTGATCGTAGGCTGGAAAACGTCGGTATCGTAGTTCGATTTCTTACCCTGCAAGATCATGCAGAGACGCTCGAAGCCCATGCCCGTGTCGACATTGCGCGCGGGCAGCTCCTCCAACGAACCGTTGGCCTTGCGGTTGAACTGCATGAAGACGAGATTCCAAATCTCGATGACCTGCGGATGGCTCCGGTTGACCATCTCGCGGCCGGGTACGGCGGCGATCTCCTTTTCGTCGCGCAGGTCGAAGTGGATTTCGGAACAGGGGCCGCAGGGACCCGTCTCGCCCATCTCCCAGAAGTTATCGTGCTTGTTGCCGCGGATGATGTGGTCCTCGGGCAGGAAACGCTTCCAATAATCGTAGGCCTCCTGGTCGAAAGGCACGCCGTCCTCCTCCGACCCCTCGAAGACGGTGGCGTACATCCGCTCGGCAGGCAGTCCGTAGACGTCGTGCAGCAACTCCCAGGCCCACTCGATGGCCTCCTTCTTGAAATAGTCGCCGTAGGACCAGTTGCCCAGCATCTCGAACATGGTGTGGTGGTAGGTGTCGTGACCCACCTCCTCCAGGTCGTTGTGCTTGCCCGAAACGCGCAGGCACTTCTGCGTATCGGCCGCACGCGGATACTTGCGCGGCGCATTGCCCAGGAAAATATCCTTGAACTGGTTCATGCCGGCGTTGGTGAACATCAGCGTGGGGTCGCCCTTGACGACCATCGGCGCCGACGGAACGATGGCATGGCCCTTGCGTTCGAAGAAGTCGAGAAAAGCCTGTCGAATTTTTGCAGATTCCATATATATTGTTTTATCCGATTCTGTCGTTATACTTGTCGGGTTGCAAAATTACACAATTAAACTTAAATTTGCATCCTACAAACCGCAGTTTTTTAGAGGATGACGCAAAAACAGATGACTTTGTTCGACACGCCGGCCACCGCCCCCGACGGCAGGAAACCGGCACGCGAGCCCGCACGTGCGCCCTTCCGGTTGAGATTCTACCGCTTCGTGCGCAAGATTCTCATCGGATTCATCCTCGTGTCGATCGCCAACGTACTTTTCTCGCAGTTCTTCTACACCCCGAAGATGTACCGCATCAACCGCGAGAACCGCGAGCTGATGATCCGCTACCGGATTCTCCAGGAGCGCATACGCACGGCCCGCGAGGAGGTGGAGGAGATCCGCCATCGCGACCAATATGTCTATCGTTCGCTCTTTTCGGCCGACACGCTTTCGATCCCCGGCGTATGGCAGCCCTACCCCGACTCGAAATACGCCGCCCTGGCCGACGACGAATTCGCACCGCTGATGATCGGCACCTGGAAACAGCTCGACGAACTGGCCCGGACGCTCTACCAGGAATCGGTGTCGTTCGACGAGCTGCAGACCCTCTCCAAGGACAAGGCCCGCCTGGCGTCGGCCATTCCGGCCATCTGGCCCATCGACCGCAAGGAGCTGCACGGCAACCATATCGGCGCTTTCAATCCCCGGCGCATGCACCCCATCTACCACCGCATCATCGCCCACCAGGGCGTCGACCTGGGATGCGACCGCGGCACGCCGATCTATGCCACGGGTGACGCCGTGGTGCAGAAAATCGACCGAGGCGAACCGCTGCGCGGCTACGGACAGCAGGTGCTGCTGAACCACGAATTCGGCTACCAGACGCGCTACGCCCACCTGAGCAAAATACTGGTCAAACCCGGCGATAAGGTCGTGCGCGGGCAGATCATCGGCGAAGCCGGCAACACGGGCGGCTCCACATCGCCCCACCTCCACTACGAAGTGATCCACAAGGGCACGCCCGTCAACCCGATCAACTACTTCAACCGCAACATGACCAACGAGGAATACAACAAGTTCATGGAGCACATCCGCGAAACCAACTTCGAAACTTTGTAGCATGACCGACAAGAAGGAAATACGGGAAAAACTGCAACGGCGCAAGCAGCGCAGACAGAAGCTCGTCCGGCTCACGGCCCAGTTCTTCGTGTGGACCGGTATCGCCGTGCTCTACTACCTGGGATTCTCGCTCTTTTTCGACACGCCGGTGGAATACATGCTCAAACACTCCACCGACGACCTGCGCCGCGAATACACCGTACTCTCGCAACGCTACGATTCGCTCGCACTGGTTCTGAACAACCTTTCGGAGCGCGACCGCAACGTCTTCCGCACCCTGTTCGAATCGGATCCCTACGAGTCCGAGAGCGAAGCCAACAACAAGCATGTCGCCAGCTACGAAGAACTCATCGGCCGCTCCTCGCGCCAACTCAAGCATGACCTGCGCCAGCGCATCGATCAACTCGAAAAACGGCTCACCGAGCTCAACGACACCTATCTTTCCCTGCAGACCCGGATCGACTCGATCGGCCTGCAATGCAACAACATTCCCGCCATCCAGCCGGTCATCAACAAGCAGCTAACGCTGCTGACGGCCTCCTACGGCATGCGCATCCATCCCTTCTACCGCACGCTGAAGTCCCACCAGGGCGTCGACTACACCATTCCCGAGGGTTCGCGCGTCTTCGCCACGGCCGACGGCACGGTGCGCGACCTCTCCGACCGCAACTCCACGTCGGGCCGGACCGTCGTCATCGACCACGGCAACGGCTACGAAACCTCCTACAGCCATCTGTCGCAGATTCATGTCAAGAAGGGAGAACACGTGCGCCGCGGCGACATCATCGCCCGTTCGGGCGACACGGGCCTTTCGCTGGCGCCCCACCTCCACTACGAGGTGCGCTACAACGGCATGCGCATCGACCCTATCCACTACTTCTTCATGGAGCTCACGCCCTCCGAATACCAGCGCATGATCCGCATCGCGCAGTCGGGCATGCAGTCGTTCGACTGATCCCATGGAAACCGCGGTCAAACTCATCCTGCTCGACTTCGACGGCACGCTGGCCGACACCCGCCGGGCCAACGCCTTGGCTTATGTTGCCGCATTCACCGAAGCGGGGCATCCGTTGTCCGAAGAAGAATACGTCGCCCGTTATTTCGGTGTGCGGTGCGACGAATTCCTCCGCACCTACGGGATCGACGACCCCGCCGAACGCGAACGGCTGCGGCTGCGGAAAATCGAACTCTACCCTGCCTTTTTCGACTCGGTGCGTCTCAACCGGCCTTTGTGGGAGTTCTGCCAGCAATTCCGCCGGCAAGGCGGCAAGGTGTGGATCGTCTCCACGGGCAGCCGCGCCAACATCGACCATGTCATGCAGCATCTGGGCATCGGAGGTCCCGATACTCCAGCAGACGATGCTCCGGAGGGAAAGGTCGACGGCATCCTCGCCGGGTCCGACATTCCCCGCAGCAAACCCGCACCCGACTGCTTCCTCGAAGCCATGCGGCGCGAAGGCGTTTCGCCTCGCGAAACCGTCATTTTCGAGGATTCGGCGGTCGGACTCGAAGCCGCCCGGCGCTCGGGTGCCGCCTACTTCAAAGTTTCGTTATAGCATTCTTTCGTTCGACGGGTCGCACTCCTTGTGGATTCGCCTTTTCAATTTTCCTCGTTCTCCATCCCGTTCATCGGCAATTTGCCTTCTTTGTCGTTCGGGAATTTATCGGTATCTTCGCTCTACAGCAACTTCACACCCGGAGTGACAGGGGTTACGGCTTTTGTCAGTGTGGTTGGTAGATTCAGCAGTCCGCTGGCGGCGTAATGACGTGGTGGGTAAAGAAAATCGTTGTTCGTTTGCGGTTGTTTGCAGTCGTTTTTTTTGGAGATTGTTTTTTGCAACTTGCAGTGTTGCGCGGGCCGCAGCCTCCCGGCACGGTGGATCGTCACTTCGGTTGTCGCCGGACTCGCTGCTCCGCAGGCAGCGTTCGCTTCGTTCAGAAAGAGCGTACGTTGTAAGTTCGCAAGCTCTGCTTCGGTCGGCGCTGTGTTGTTCTCGTGCCGAAGCCAGCGGGGCGAGTTTTGCGAGCCTCCGCAGGGCGGGGCTTCGGCTCGCCCGGCTGAAGCCGGTGTTTAGCTCTGTAAACTGCAATTACCCGTCTAAGAGCTCCGGATTCTATGAATTCGGCTTGCATTCGACGTTGGTAGATTTGCGAACAAATCGCACATCTTTTCCTTCCACCTACCCACGTTGCCGCCAGTTGCATATTCCAGTCTGCCGCGGAGTCGAGAACAATTCAAAATGCACAATTCACAATTCACAATTAAGAAGCAGTTCGTCATTCTGAGGAGCAGAGCGACGAAGAATCTGTATCATCAGCATACAGATGTTTGACTGCACTTCGTTTGTCGTTCACTTCTTTGCGAAGAGCCGCTGCAACCGTCATGTTGAGCGCAGCGAAACATCAGTAACCTTGCTCAGAATGACAAAGGGCTTGGGATTCGGACGCAGCCTGCGGGGCACGCTTGCGGGCCTGCGCCGGGGGAGGCTGCGGCCCGCAAGCCTGAAAGGCGGAAACCGTGAAAAAGACACGAATACGGATTCTTCGTCGCTCTGCTCCTCAGAATGACAACGCTGGAATCGAACTCTCGAAGAGAATCCATTAATTGTGAATTTTGCATTCTGAATTAATCCCCTACGGGGCTTGACTTTGGCTGTGCCTTGGATGGGCTGCGCCTCGGTCATGCTCGAACAAGTTCGGAATGACTCTCGGCTTGCACCATCATCACTCTTGCTCGGTAAAGCCCGTGAACGGTCTTTACTCTCGCTTAATCGTAAAGTTGTGAATTCTGAATTGTTTTGTTCCCTCTCCGCTGCATTCATCCCAGCGATTGCCCGGAAACTCCTGCTGCGGGCGCCCGCAGCCGTGACACGGGAACCTTGGCGGAAGTCGGCATGAGCGGCTACGTGTGGGCTTCGTCGTCGTGGGTTTCGGGCGACCTGCATGCCGGTCTCTTTGCCTGTGGAGCGGATGGTACACATCCGCTCACCGGGGGCCACCGGGTTGCGGCCCGCCCCGTGCGCTGCGTCCAAGCATCTGCAGAAGTTGCTTTTGATATAGAAGATAAAGATTCCGGAAACCGCAGAACGAGAACCCAAACAAGAGTCGACCGGTCTACTCCACCCGCTCGATCCTGCCGAGCCGGACGAACCACAGATAACCTTCGGTCCGGGGGTGGCCCATCTGCCGCAGGAGGGCGCAATAGTCGGCGATCTGACGCCGATAGCGGGCCGGATCGTGCTCGCCGAACTTGTAATCGACGACCACGGCGCGTTCTCCGTCGATCATGACGCGGTCGGGGCGCCGGAGCGATGAAGAGCCCGGAATGACGATCTCCTGCTCGTTGCGCACGCGCTGCCAGGAGCCGTCGAACCACTCGCGCGCGACCGGATCGGCCAGCGCGTCGGCAATCATACGTCGGAGCCTGACGGCATCGTCGGACGAAAGACTGGCGTCGGCTTCCATCTGCGTGACGGCCTCTGCGATCTCCTTTTCGGTATCGGCATGCTCGAACGCCCGGTGCATCAGAATGCCGAAGTCGCGGGGCGAAAGCCCCGGATCGGCGGAATCTTCGAAGTAGCGTTGCGACGGAAGCCGCAACCGCAGGTCAGCCCGGGAGGTGGAGTAGGTCTCCAGCACGACATGCTGCGCCCCGCTCTGGCGGTGGGAGCCGGCCGGGCCGGCAAATTCGCCGAATTCGAACCGTTCGGAGTTTTCCGAGCAGACGTAACGTCCGACAAGATCGCCCAAAACGGCCCGCTCGCCGTCGACCGCAAGATGCCGGAGCAGCAACGAACCGATGTGGCCGCTTCCCCGACGGGGGATGAACAGATGGAGCGATTCGGCAGCGCGGGTAAGGGCTACGTAAAGCAGATTGATGTTGTCGATGTGGGAGTAGAGGGTTTCGCGGTGGAACTCCTCGGAAAAATCCGACTCGGCCATGTCCTTCTTGAACCGTACGGGAAAACGCCCGACTTCGGCGGTCTCGCCCTGCGCTTCGGCCCACACGATGTTTTGTACGCCGCCCGACTTGGGTTCCAGCTGCCACGAACAATAGGGAATCAGCACGGCGCGGTTTTCCAACCCCTTGGCCTTGTGGATGGTGAGGATTTCGACGGCCTGCTCGTTCCGCTCGACGGAGAGCGACCGTGCGGAGCCCTGCTCGTCCCACCAGGTCAGAAACAGCGATATGTCGGCGATCCGGCTGGCGCAGAACGCGATGATCTGTTCGTGAATGGCCTGAAGATAGGCCGTCTGCAGGCGGTCCTGCCGAAGGTCGTACTCCATGACGATCCGTTCGAAGGCTTCTTCGGGCGAGAAGAGGCGGATCGAGCGGAAAAACGACCGCTCGCCGTCGGAGAAACGACGGTCGAACGGATGACCGAGATAGCGGTTGTAGATGGCGCGGCTGAGCGAATCGTCGGGGTTGAGCGCCAGCCGCAGGGCCGCGGCGACGAACGTAGCGACGGGCGCATTGCCGATGACCAGCGCTTCCTGCGTCATGACGTCGAAGCGGTAGCGCGGATCGCTGTTGCGCGCCTTGAAGTCGAGCAGTTCGGCGGCGATTTTGGCGCCGTCGGCACCTCCCCGCACAAGAATCATGATGTCGGAGGGGCGGAACCCGCGGTCGAGCAGTTCGCAGATGCGCCCGACGATCGGGGGCTGTTCGTCGAACGTCTCGACGGAGACATAACCGGAAACGGAGGCTTTGCGGCGGGGCTTCTGGGCGTGTCCGCGATAGGCGTTGCACAACGTGCCGTGGAGCTGCGCCGCGATGTCCGGAGCGATTTCCCGGCGGGCGGCGGCTTCGTCGAGCCGGATGTCGAGAGCCGCATTGTCGGCTTCGACCACGCGTTCGATGATGCGGTTGTTGAACTCGACGATGACGGGCAGGCTGCGCCAGTTCTCTTCGAGGTTCCTGACTTCCGTATTTTCGGGGCCCAGCGCCCGGCGGGCTCCTTCGTGCAGAATGCGCCAGTCGCCGCCGCGCCAGCGGTAGATCGACTGCTTGATGTCGCCCACGATCAGCACCGAAGTATCCTCGCACTGCGCCATGGCGTTCTGCAGAAGCGGCAGGAAGTTCTCCCACTCACGCACGGAGGTGTCCTGGAACTCGTCGATCATGAAGCGTTCGAAACGGTTGCCGACTTTCTCGTAGATGAACGGCGCATCGTTGTGGCCGATGAATTCGGCGAGGAGGTATTTGGTCTCCGAGAGCAGCATCATGTTCTGCTCGTCGCAGAGTTGCTGCACCTTGGCATAGAGGTCCGACAGCAGGGCGAAGCTGCGGTAGTTCTCGCGCAGCAGCGCGCTGGTGTTCCACGAACGGATGTTGCTTTCGTAGAGTTCGCACATCGCCGCGAGAAGCGGCCGGAGCTGCGGCACGAGGACTTCGGCCGGCGAATTTTTGGTACACCACCCCTCGTCGGTGGCGCTCATCTTCAGCACGGTGGCGGTGGGCGCCTTCGTTTCGCCGGCGGCGACGGAATAGAAATAGTGGGCAAAACTGCGGCTCTTGCCGCTGAAGTCGGCGGCCGAAAGTCCGGCAGCCCCGATGATCTCCACGGCCCGGACCGCGGCGTCGGTCATCTGCCGTCGGGTCGCTTCGGCGTGGGCGGCGGCTTCCTGAACGATCCGCCGCAGCTCCTCCTTCGAGCGGGGCGAGGAGAGCGTCTCGCGGTTCTTCTCCTTGAACAGCTCGCCGCCCAGCGACAGGATACCTTCCCGGACGTCCCACTTGCGCCCTTCGGCGATGCGTTCTTCGACGAATCCGGTCATCCAGCGCAGCAGGTCGCGGTCGGTGGCGATGGCCTCGACCAGCGTATCGGCGCTCTTGGCGAGTACGGAGGCGGTTTCGATCTCGATGTTGTAGTCGAGATCGATGCCCAGTTCCTTGATGAAAGCCCGGAGGATGCGCTGGAAGAAGGTGTCGATCGTCAGCACCGTGAAACGCGAGTAGTCGTGAAGAATGCGCGCGCGGGCTTCGGCAGCGCGGCGGCGCACGGTGGCGGCGTCCAGCTCCAGTTCGCGGCAGAGATCGTCGAGGTAGGCGCTTTCGCCGCCCGAGGCGAGCAGATGGATCTCCTTGAGGATGCGCGACTTCATCTCCTCGGTTGCCTTGTTGGTGAAGGTCACGGCGAGGATATGCCGGTAGAGCGTGGGCTGCTGCACCACGTCGTGGACATATTTGTAGGCGAGCTGGTAGGTCTTGCCCGACCCGGCGCTCGCATTGAGAATCTTGGCCCGCATCGAAGTGATTTTGTTCCGGAATCGTAAAAGTACGAAACAAATCGGGAACTGGAAAGAATTCGCAGCTAAAAATGCGCGGCCGGGCGGGTGAACGGATGCGGAGTGCAGGCAGCGACCGTCCGGAGGAAGATTCGCCGGCCGGATCTGCAACGGGAAGACGGCACGGAAGCCGGCCGCGAAGGGTTGCAAGCCGGACCGGAACACGGTTCCGGGCGGAGAATAGCAGCGATCCGGCGAGTTTGGCCGCTTTAGCGGCTGTATTCCCGATAAATATTCGTAATTTAGCGACCCATAAACGAAACGACCATGAGGAAAACGATTTTGAGCGCCGCGGCGCTTCTTGCGGTGGCGGCCGGTCAGGCACAGACGGGATTCGGGACGCAGATTTCGGTGACCTCGCCGACGACGGACGACAATGCTGCCCGTACGGCCGGCACGACCGCTGCGACGGTTGCGCCGGCATCCGAAGCGCTTCCTGCCCGTCGCAGCGAATGGCTGGCACCGTTCGATGCGGTGGAAGTCGACGCGACGGTGGACATCCGCTTTGTGGAAGTGCCGGCTACGGAAGCTCCCCGCATCGTCTACGATACGAAAGGCGACGACAACACCAAATTCCGCGCGGAGGTGCGCAACGGCGTGCTGCACATCCGCGAACGGGCCGACATGCACCGCACCGCACGCACGCAGGTGACCGTGAGCTATAACACGCTGCGCTCGCTGACGATAACCGATGCCAATGCAACGTTTGCCAATACGCTCGCAGCACCCATGTTCGACCTGACGGTGGGCGCCCGTTCGAGCGTGGACATCCATGCGGACATTCAGGACCTGATGATGGAACTCTCGGGCGACAGCCGCGCCAAACTCACGGGAGCGGTGCGTTACCTGACCCTCAGCGTCTCGACGGGCCGGGTGGACGCGCTCGACCTGCGGTGCGAATCGGCGGTCGTGACGGCCAAGAACAAGGCCGAGGTGACGGTCGACGTTGCCGACCGGCTCGAAGCCAAAGCGGTCACCAGCGGCTCGATCTTCTACAAGCGAATGCCGGTCCTGCTGCGCACGTCGCAAAGCCTGCTGGCGGGAACTATCGGCCGGATCGAACAAGAGTAGAGCCATGGCGACGGCGGGATTTCTGGAAGAGGTGGCGCGCGATCTCTATGCACGCTACGGCGAGGAGCTCTCGGAGCGGTCCGTGCTCTTCGCCTCGCGGCGCGCAAGGCTTTTCTTCACCGATGCGCTGAGCCGGATAGCCGAACGGCCCATGTGGCAGCCCACGTGGTGCACGATCGACGAGCTGACGTCCGAGATTTCGGGTCTCACGACGGGCGACCGCCTGCGTCTGATAACCGAACTCTACAAAGTCTACTCGCAGTTCCATGCCGAGCCGTTCGACCGGTTCTACTTCTGGGGCGAGATGCTGCTGACGGACTTCGACACGATCGACAAATACCGCATCGATGCCTCGCAGCTTTTCCGCAACCTGTCGGAAATCAAGGAGATGGAGGCCGACATCTCCTACCTCACGCCGGCGCAGCTCCGCATTCTGAGTTTCTGGTCGTCGCTGGGGCCCGAAGCCGATCTGTCGGAGGAGAAACGCCGGTTCCTGGCGATCTGGAAGACGCTGGGCCCCATCTACGAACGCTACCGCGAGCGGCTGAGCCGGTTGGGCATCGCCTATGGCGGCATGGTGCAGCGGGCCGCCGCCGACCGCATCCTGGCGGGCGAATACGTCTTCCCCGAACCGCGGCGATACGTCGTGGCCGGGTTCAATGCGCTTTCGGAGTGCGAAAAAATTCTTTTCCGCTTTCTCTCGACCAACGCGCAGACCGATTTCTACTGGGACTACGATACTTACTATAAGGACAACCCCGAGCAGGAAGCCGGCATGTTCGTGCGCGAGAATACGGAACTTTTCCCGCCGCGCACCCGTCTCTCGCACGACAACATGACCCGCGAAAAGGAACTGACCGTCGTGTCGGCCGTCTCGAACGCCGTACAATGCAAATATGCGGCTGAGATTCTGCGCGAATATGCCAAGCAGGGTCCCCTCGACAAGCGGACCGCCATAGTGCTGACCGACGAAAACCTGCTCCTGCCGCTGCTCTACGCCCTGCCCGAGGAGATCGGCAAGGTGAACGTGACGATGGGCTATCCGCTCAAGCAGACCCTGGCCTATACGTTCGTGGAACGTCTGTTGTCGCTGCAATCCCGACGCCGAACGAAAGGTGCAGCCTGCACCTTCTACCACGCCGACGTTACGGGACTGCTGCACCATCCCTACGTGACGGGGTGCGACGCGGCAATGACCCGCACGCTGGCGGAGGAGATCGTGCGCGAACGGCGCATCTCGGTCGAAGCGTCGTGGCTGGGCCGCAACGCATTGTTGTCGCGCATCTTCACGGCGGTCGACAGCTGGCAGGAGTTCTCGCAGTGGCTGCTGGCGGTGGTGGATGCCGTGGCCCGCACGCCCTATGCCGGCGACGATGCCGGCCAGCGGAGCGAATTCCTGGCGGTGATCTCCGAAGAGATCGTCAAACTGCGCAACTCGCTCGACGCCTGCGACCTGTCGATCGAAGCGGATGTCTACACCTCGCTGCTGCGCCGCCACCTCCAGACGATCCGCATCCCGTTCGAGGGCGAGCCGCTGGAAGGAGTGCAGGTGATGGGTATTCTGGAGACCCGCAACCTCGATTTCGACAACGTCGTCATCCTCTCGATGAACGACGACAACTTCCCCGGCAACCGCATGGCGCAGGCTTCGTTCGTGCCCTACAACCTGCGTGCGGCCTTCGCGCTGCCCACGCCCGAACACCACGAGGGAGTCTATGCCTACTATTTCTATCGCCTGATCCAACGAGCCCGGCGCGTGCACATGCTCTACTGCTCGCACGCCGACGAGAAGTCGACCGGCGAACCGAGCCGCTATATCTACCAGCTCGATTATGAGAGCGGCATCCCGGTGCGGCGGATCGAAGTGGGCGTGGATGTCAACCTTGCCCGGACGCAACCCATCGAAGTGGCCAAGGACGAGCGGGTGATGGAGCGACTCGAACGTTTCGTCGATCCGGAGCATCCGGCAACCCTTTCTCCCACGGCGCTGTTCCGCTACGTCGCCTGCCCGCTGCGCTTCTACTTCCATTCGGTGGCCCGTCTGGTGGCGGACGACGAGGTGAGCGAGGAGGTGGACGCCCCGATGTTCGGCACTATCCTGCATGCGGCGGCCCAAAAACTCTACGGCCGCATCGTGGGCGGAACACACCCCGGACAGACCTTGCAGGCCCTGCGCCGGACCGACGAGGTGATGCGGGCCGTGGCCGACGCCATCAACGAAAATTACCTCCATGATGCGCATGCCACCCCCGACGACTACACGGGCAATTTGCTCCTGGTCAAAGACATCGTGACGCGTTACCTGCGCGACGGCGTGATGCGCCACGATGCGGCCCACGACGCATTCACGACCCTGGGGCTGGAGGAAGAAGTGGCCCATGCCTTCCCGTTCGAAGCGTGCGGACGCACCATGCGGCTCAAGTTCGCGGGCATCGCCGACCGCATCGACCGGCTGGACGACGGGACGCTGCGCGTTGTGGACTACAAGACGGGGATGCCCCATCTTGAGTTCCCGGGGGTGGAGCGTCTTTTCTGCGGCGAGGGCAGGGAGCGCCTCTCCAACGTGATACAGACGCTGCTCTACTCGATGATGCTCTACCGCACGCGTGGCTGCGACGCTCTCCCCACGCTCTACTATGTCCGCCACATGCACCGCGAGGATTATTCACCGGAACTGGACGACAAGGAGCTGGGACGCCGCGGTGCACCCTATTCGGTGTATGCGGAGACTTTCGAAGAACTTTTGCGCACCACGCTGGCGGAACTCTATGACGCTGCAACGCCTTTCCGGCAATGCGAGGATGTCAAAACCTGCCAGTATTGCGATTTCAACACCATCTGCAAACGTTAAAAGGCCGTCCGGTACACGTCGGCCCGTCTCTTTGGCTTCATTCTTCATTTTTCAACAACTTCTGCAGATGCTTGGACGCAGCGCACGGGGCGGGCCGCAACCCGGTGGCCCCCGGTGAGCGGATGTGTACCATCCGCTCCACAGGCAAAGAGACCGGCATGCAGGTCGCCCGAAACCCACGACGACGAAGCCCACACGTAGCCGCTCATGCCGACTTCCGCCAAGGTTCCCGTGTCACGGCTGCGGGCGCCCGCAGCAGGAGTTTCCGGGCAATCGCTGGGATGAATGCAGCGGAGAGGGAACAAAACAATTCAGAATTCACAACTTTACGATTAAGCGAGAGTAAAGACCGTTCACGGGCTTTACCGAGCAAGAGTAAAGTCAAGCCCCGTAGGGGATTAATTCAGAATGCAAAATTCACAATTAATAGAGTTCTCTTCGAGAGTTCGATTCCACTGTTGTCATTCTGAGGAGCAGAGCGACGAAGAATCCGTATTCGTGTTTTTTCACGATTCCTGCCTTTCAGGCTTGTGGGCCTCCGCCGGCCAAGGCTGCGGCCCGCAAGCGTGCCCCGAATATCAAGCCCTTTGTCATTCTGAACGAAGTGGATCGACGAACGCAGCGAGTGCAGAGACCGCTTGCGGACTATGCCGAGCAAGGAGGAGAAAGACAAACGCAGTGCAGTCAAACATCTGTATGCTGATGATACAGATTCTTCGTCGCTCTGCTCCTCAGAATGACGAACTACTGAATTGTTCGCAAACTCCGCGGCAGACTGGAATATGCAACTGGCGGCAACGCAGAAAGGATGGAGGGAAAAGATGTTCGGGGCGGCCGCAGCTTACAGAGCTAAACACCGGCTTCAGCCGTGCGAGCCGAAGCCCCGCCACGCGGAGGCTCGCAAAACTCGCCCCGCGGGCTTCGGCACGAAAACAACACAGCGCCGACCGAAGCAGAGCTTGCGAACTTACAACGTACGCTCTCTCTGAACGAAGCCTGTGGAGGGGGGGGGATCCCGGCGAAAGCCGAAGCGGCGAACTTCCGTGCCGGGAGGCTGCGGCTCGCGCAATTCTACGAATTGCAAAAACCGCAGAACGACAAAAAACGGCGATCGAACAACCGTCCGCAAACAACTATTCCTTATCAATCCTCCCGCGCCATTACGCTGCCAGCGGACTGCTGAATCTACACAAACCACGCTGACAAAAGCCATAACCCCTTGTCACTCCGGGTGTGAAGTTGCTGTAGAGCGAAGATACCGATAAATTCCCGAACGACAAAGACGGCAAATTGCCGATGAACGCACCACTCCCCTGCCGACCTTAAAACAGATAAAACTATCATCCATCCAAAATACAAGCGTCGGCAAAGAATTGTAAGAATCCGACAAGACAAAAAAATACCGGAACTCGAAAAGAGCTCCGGTATTTACAAAATGCAAGACGGCTACTCGCCCAAAGCGAAACGCTTGTAAGCAACGATCGTAGCCTCCTTGTTGGCCTTGCGGATGTACTCGGCGATCGTCTCCTTCTCACCTACGACGCACTGGTTCAGAAGCGTGTTCTCCTCGAAGAACTTGCGCATCTTGCCCTCGGCGATCTTCTCAAGAATCTCGTCGGGCTTGTTGGCGTTCTTGGGATCCTGCTTCATGGCCTCGACGGCGATCTGACGCTCGTGCGCCACGACATCGGCGGGGCAGTCGGCAACGTCGATCGAGATGGGCGCCATGGCGGTTGCCTGCATGGCAACGGCATGAGCCACCTCCTCGGGAACCTCCTTGTTGAAGCCGAGGATGGTGCCCAACTTCTTGTTGAAGTGGACATAGGCGGCACAATACGGAGCCTCGATACGAGCGTAGTAGGCCAACTCGATCTTCTCGCCGGTCTGGCCCGATTTCTCGGTCACCATCTCCTCGACGGTGTGGCCCTCTGCGTTCTTGGTAGCGAGCAGCGCATCGCGGTCGGCAGCGTCGGCAGCGACGGCGACCTCCAACATGGCATTGGCCGAAGCGGAATACTCGGCGTTCTGAGCCACGAAGTCGGTTTCGCAAGCCAGACAGAGGATATAAGCCTTGTTGCCCACGATCTTCGTCACGACGACGCCCTCGGTTGCCGAACGGTCGGCACGCTTGGCGACGACGAGCTTGCCCTTCTCGCGGATAATATCCTGCGCGCGGTTGTAATCGCCCTCCGCCTCGATCAGCGCCTTCTTGCAATCCATCATGCCGGCACCGGTCATCTTACGGAGCTTCATTACATCTGCAGCTTTGATTTCCATAGTTTTCAGTGTTTTAAAGATTTTGCGTTCATTTGCAAGCACTCTCCCCCGTCCCGGCAAAACTCAAGCCAACCTGGGTTTGCACCCGACCCGGGAAAAAGCACCTGTTACTGCTCCGAAGCAGCGTCGGCGGCTGCGGGCTCCTCGCTGGGAGTTTCGACGGCGGCAACGACCTCCTTGACGGTCTCCTCCTCGGCATCGATCGAAGCCTTGACGGCCTTCTTGATGCGGGGCTTGGACTCCTTCTTGGCGGCATCGCCGGCAGCCTCGGTCTCCTGAGCCTCTTTCTCCTTCTCGAGCTTGCGTTCCTCGAGACCCTCGGCGACAGCGGCGCACATGGCCTCTACGACCACGGCGATCGACTTGGTAGCATCGTCATTTGCAGGGATAACGTAATCAATGTCGGTCGGATCACAACAAGTATCTACCATTGCAAATACGGGGATGCTCAGACGCTTGGCCTCCTTGACGGCGTTGGCCTCCTTCTGAACGTCGACGACGAACAGGGCGGCGGGCAGACGCGTGAGGTCGGCGATGGAGCCGAGGTTCTTTTCGAGCTTCGCACGCTGACGTGCGATCTGGAGCTTCTCGCGCTTGGAGAAGTTATCGAACGTGCCGTCGGCGGTCATCTTGTCGATGGTCGCCATCTTCTTGACGGCTTTACGTATGGTGGGGAAGTTGGTGAGCATACCGCCGGCCCAACGCTCGGTGACGTAAGGCATACCGACGGTCGCAACCTTTTCGGCAACGATTTCCTTGGCTTGTTTCTTGGTGGCGACGAACAGCACGCGGCGACCGCTCTTGGCGATCTGCTTGATGGCTGCGGCAGCCTCATCGATCTTGAGCACGGTCTTGTGCAGGTCGATGATGTGGATGCCGTTCTTCTCCATGAAGATGTAGGGAGCCATTTTGGGGTTCCACTTACGCTTCAGGTGACCGAAATGGGCGCCGGCCTCCAACAATGTATTAAAATCTGTACGTGACATTTTCGATTCGTAATTAAAACTGATTCTAATTCTCTTTTCAACAACTCCGCGAGTAGCGGTCCTTAGGGCCGGTCCCCGGAGTTTTCCGCGGCGCGGCAACCGAGAGGCAGTACCTATTTATTATATAAGATTCTTCGCTGTGCTTCAGAATGACATAACCAAGGCAATCCCTGCGGTTTGAAACCGACGCCGTACATGCCGAAATTCCGGTCGTACTAACGCTTGCTGAACTGGAACTTGCGGCGTGCTCCGGGCTGACCGGGCTTCTTACGCTCAACCTCGCGGGGATCGCGGGTGAGGAAACCTGCCTTCTTGAGCGTGGGACGCATCTCGGCGTCGATCTCGCACAATGCGCGAGCGATACCCAGACGTGCGGCCTCGGCCTGACCCTTGATGCCACCGCCATCGAGGTTGATGGTGATGTCGTAATTCTCGGCGGTGTTGGTAGCCAACAGGGGCTGCTTCACCTGGAACTGGAGAATTTCGAGGGGGAAATAAGCGGCGAGTTCCTTGCGGTTGATGGTAATCTGACCCTTGCCCGGCTTCACGTATACGCGAGCCACAGCGGCCTTGCGACGACCTACGGTGTTTACAACTTCCATAACTCTTACTTGATCTCGTTCAACTTAATGCTCTTGGGGTTCTGCGCGGCGTGCGGATGCTCGGCGCCGGCATACACCTTCAGATTTTTCAACACGGCGGCACCCAGGCGCGTACGGGGCAGCATGCCCTTGACGGCCTTCTCGACCAGGAAGGTCGGCTTCTTGGCCAGGTAATCGGCCGGGGTAGCGAAACGCTGACCGCCGGGATAACCCGTGTGACGCGTGTAGACCTTGTCGGTCATCTTCTTGCCCGTGAGCTTCACCTTCTCCGCATTGATGACGATGACGTAGTCACCGCAATCGACGTGGGGCGTGTAGCTGGGCTTGTTCTTGCCGCGGAGGATCTTGGCCACCTGCGAAGCAAGACGTCCCAATACCTCGTTCGTAGCGTCGATCACCACCCATTCCTTGGCGACGGTCGAAGCATTGGCCGAGATAGTCTTGTAGCTTAATGAATCCACTGTTTTACGTTTAGTTTAACTTGTTTGTAATCCGTTTCCCGCACTTCGCGGGTGCGCAAAGGTACGAAAAAAAATCCACCCGGCAAACCGCCGGATGAAAAATTAAGACTTCGGATGCAAAAAAGCGACTCCGGCAGGAGGATCGGACAGGCTCCGGCTACCCGATTCGGACGTTTGCCGACATAAAAACTCCGGAATTCAGGGAAGCGGTCAAGCGAAAATCGAAAAAAACATCGCACCCCGCCGGAAACAGGTTCCGGGTCTCAATGCGGGCGTCCGTTCCGCTTCACGATATGCTCGCCCTCCTCGTCGAAAGCCAGACGGCTGCGCTCCGGATTGTCGGGCAGATAACAAATCAGAATCGAATCGCCTTTGCGGATAGCCTCGGGATCGCGACCCAGCCGCTGGGAACGCGCAAAATCGCGGCCGCCGACCGTGAAACGATAATCCAGGTAGTAAATCTTGCGTTTGACACGTCGCTGCGTACGGTAGCTCGACCCGCGCTCTGAATGGCTCTCGATCTTCGAATAGACCCGGGTCACAATGCCCATGGCTGCTACCCCGTCCTTCTCGAAACGGTGGTTCAGCCAGATCGCATGGCCCAGGTAAAGCAGGAAGACGAGAACGCAACCCGCAATCAGCCAAATTTTCAAACGGTTCCAATTCATCGCATTGCTGTTTTTCGGGGCAAATGTACCTCTTTTCCCCGTTGATTGTTCCGTTCCATAGATTTTTTGAGCGGTCATTGCTCCGTCTTGATCGGATTCCGCCCGTTGAAAACGCAGTTTCGCGAATTTCCGACCCGGCGAATTCGTCCGATATGAATCGGATTCGCTATCTTCGCAGCGGCAACTTCCGACCCGGAGTGACAGGGGTTAAGGCTTCTGTCAGAGAGGCGGCAGATTCAGCAATCCGCTGGAGGCGCTAACACAGGAGGGTAAAGGAGTTCGTTGTTTGCGGTTGTTTTGCGCCGTTTATTTGTGCTGCGTTTTAGTGATCCGATGAATTGCGCGAACCGCATCCGAGTCCGTTTTTTATGAAGGTCCGGGTTCGCCAGGCAGCCATGATGTCTCGTGCCGAAGCCGGCGGGGCGAGTTTTGAGAGCCTCCCGCGGAGCGGGGCTTCGGTTCGCCCGGCTAAAGCGGGAGATTCGCGATTCGGACCTTTGCCAGCCGATCGACAACGATTCCTCTTTCCCAAGAGCGTTGCCGCCAGCTGTACATTCCAGTCTGCTGCGGAGCTTGCGAACAATTCAGTAGTTTGTCATTCTGAGGAGCAGAGCGACGAAGAATCTGTATGCTGACGATACAGATGTTTGACTGCACTTCGTTTGTCGTTCTCCTCCTTGCGAGGCATAGTCCGCACGCGGCCTTTGGTTCGCAAGGGAAAAGATTCTTCGCTTCGCTCAGAATGACAAAGTAAGTCTGTCGGGGATTCGGACGCAGCTGTGGGGCACGCCCGGTGCCAGCCGGATGTTTGCGGGCCTCCGCCGGGGGAGGCTGCGGCCCGCACGCCTGAAAGGCGGGAACCGTGAAAAAACACGAATACGGATTCTTCGTCGCTCTGCTCCTCAGAATGACAACGCTGGAATCGAACTCTCGAAGAGAATCCATTAATTGTGAATTTTGCATTCTGAATTGTTTTGTTCCCTCTCCGCTGCATTCATCCCAGCGATTGCCACAGGCTCCTGCTGCGGGCGTCCGCGACCGTACGGACGGAGCCTTGAACGCTGTCGGCGCCAATGGCGACTGCTACTCGTCGTCGTCCTACGCCACCGGCAGCATCTACGTGGGTTGTCTGTGGTTCAATGCCGGCTTTGTCGACCCGCTGTACGGGGGCAGTCGCGCTTACGCACGCGCCGTGCGCTGCGTCCAGCATCTGCCGGGGCCGCTTTCCCGGACCCTGCGCCCGGTCCGACGACACGAAGAACCGGGCGAAAACGAAAAGAGCCGGAAGCTATTCCGGCTCTTTTCCATATTTTGGGGTTCTTCTAACCCAGGAACGAAAGCAGAATGCCCGCGGCCACGGCCGAACCCACGACACCGGCCACATTGGGGCCCATAGCGTGCATCAGCAGGTAATTCGATGGATCGGCTTTCTGACCCTCGGTCTGCGAGACGCGGGCGGCCATCGGCACGGCCGAAACGCCGGCCGAACCGATCAACGGATTGATCTTGTTGCCCTCCTTGCAGAAGCAGTTCATCAATTTGGCCAGCAACAGACCGCCGGCGGTACCCATGCAGAAAGCGACGACGCCCAGCACGAGGATTCCCAACGTCTTGAAATTCAAGAAAGCCTCGGCCGTAGCCGTAGCGCCGACCGTCAGACCCAGGAAGATGACCACGATGTTCATCAACTCATTCTGCACGGTCTTGCTCAGACGGTCCACCACGCCGCACTCCTTCATGAGGTTGCCCAGCATCAGACAGCCGATCAACGGAGCGGCGCTCGGCAGGAGCAACGAAATGATCACGGCGATGACGAGCGGAAAGAGGATGCGCTCCAGCTTGGAGACGGGGCGCAGCGTCTGCATCTTGATCTTGCGCTCCTTCTCGGTGGTCAGCAACCGCATGATGGGCGGCTGGATGACCGGCACGAGAGCCATATAGGAATAGGCGGCCACGGCGATGGGGCCCAGCAACTCGGGCGAGAGCATCGACGTGAGGTAGATGGCCGTAGGACCGTCGGCGCCGCCGATGATGCCGATCGAACCGGCCTGGGTCGGCGTGAAGCCCAGTGCATAGGCACCGAGGAACGTGGCGAAGATACCGATCTGGGCGGCAGCTCCCAGCAAGAAACTTTTGGGGTTGGCGATCAACGGACCGAAATCGGTCATGGCGCCCACGCCCACGAAGATCAGGCAGGGATAGATGCCCAGCTTGACACCCAGATAGAGGTAGTCGAGCAAACCGGCATTGGCCACGAAGATGTCCCAATGGACATGTCCGCCGGCGAAGAGCTCCGTATGGTAGAGGTTCGCACCGGGCAGGTTGGTGAGCAGCATGCCGAACGCGATGGTGAAGAGCAGCAGCGGTTCGAACTTGTGCCGGATGGCCAGGTACATCAGGAAGAATGCGACGCCGATCATGGCCAGGCTGCCCCACCCCATCTGGGTGAAGAAGCCGGCGACGCCGGTCGATTCGGCGAACTTGAGCAGACTGTCCGACACGAAATCGGAGCCTGCGGTCAACAGATTCCACATAAGGCTACTCGATGACGATTAAGTTGTCGCCCTCCATGACGGTGGCGCCCTGCTGCACGAAAATCTGCTTGACCACACCGCTGCGGTCGGCGTCGATGTTGTTCTCCATCTTCATCGCTTCGAGGACCACCAACGTCTGTCCGGCCGTCACGCTATCGCCCACGGCCACCTTGACGGCCAGCACCGTGCCCGGCAGCGGGCACTTGATGGCCGAACCGGCCGAAGGAGCGGAAGGCGCGATACGCGGTGCGGGAGCCGCCGTCGTGGGCGTGATCATGCCGCTGTTGGCCTCGCGGGGAGCGGGAGCCACCTGGGGCTTGGACGAGGAGGCCGCCGAAGCGCCGGCGATCTCCACCTCGTAAGGCGTACCGTTGACGGTCACATGCGCCATCGTGGAAGTCTCGTTGACCTCGTCGATCTGCACGTTATAATTCTGTCCGTTGATTTTCAATGAATAATCTTTCATGATTTTAAGCTATTTTCGGTCAGGCATCTGGGTTAAACCGTGGATTTTCGAATTCCAGGGCGAGTAGGCGCGCTTGATGCTCAGAATGGTCAGCACCTCCGACTCGCGGTCGTGCATGGCGCTGCAATAGATATTGAGCGCCGTGGCGATGGCCGCGATCTCCTCCTCGTGCAACTGTCCCTGGACGACGACCCGCCCCGTAGCGGCGGCGGCCGGTCGTTCGGCGGCCTGCCGGGCCGTGAAGACGCAACCGAAAAGTTTCATGACGCCCACCAACAGCACCAGGACGAAGAAGACCAGGCAGATACTGATCAGCGCCACCCACAACATTTCGGACCAGCCCCAGTCCGTTGCTATCAACATTTTCATGGTCGTAGGGTTGGATTACAGAGGAATGTTCGAGTGCTTCTTGGGCGGATTCTGCAAGCGCTTGGTCGAGAGCGACTGCAAGGCGCGGATGATGCGGAAACGCGTGTTGCGCGGTTCGATCACGTCGTCGATGTAGCCGTAGCGGGCCGCGTTGTAAGGGTTGGAGAACTTGTCGTTGTACTCCTTCTCCTTCTCGGCGATGAAGGCCGCCTTCTCCTCGGGCTTGTCGGCCAGCTCCTTGAGCTCCTTGCCGTAGAGCACCTCGACGGCACCGCTGGCGCCCATCACGGCGATCTCGGCCGAAGGCCAGGCGTAGTTGACGTCGCCGCGGATGTGCTTCGACGACATCACGATGTAGGCGCCGCCGTAGGCCTTGCGCAGAGTGACGGTGATCTTGGGAACCGTAGCCTCGCAGTAGGCGAAGAGCAGCTTGGCACCGTGGGTGATGACCCCGCCGTACTCCTGCGTGGTACCCGGCAGGAAGCCCGGCACGTCGACGAGCGTCACGATGGGGATGTTGAACGCGTCGCAGAACCGCACGAAACGGGCGGCCTTGCGGCTGGCGTTGATGTCGAGCACACCTGCCATGAACTTGGGCTGGTTGGCGATGATGCCGACCGACTGGCCGTTGAAGCGGGCGAAGCAGGTGATGATGTTCTTGGCGTAGCTTGCAGCCGATTCGAGGAACTCGCCGTTGTCGACGATGGCGCGAATGACTTCGGCCATGTCGTAGGGCTTGTTGGCACGGTCGGGGATGATTTCGTTGAGCGAATCCTCCAAACGGTCGATCTTATCGGTGCAGACGGCCAGCGGAGCATCCTCCATGTTGTTCTGCGGCATGTAGGAAAGCAGCTTCTTGATAAGCTCGATACCCTCCTCCTCGGTGTTGACGGCGAACTGGGCGACGCCGGACTTGGTGGTGTGCATCATGGCACCGCCCAACTGCTCCTGCGTCACGTCCTCGCCAGTCACGGTCTTGACGACCTTGGGACCCGTGAGGAACATGTTGGAAGTCTCCTTCTTCATGATGATGAAGTCGGTCAGCGCGGGCGAATAGACGGCACCGCCGGCGCAGGGGCCGAAGATGGCCGAAATCTGCGGGATGACGCCCGAAGCCATGACGTTGCGCTGGAAGATATTGGCATAGCCGGCCAGGGCGTTGACACCCTCCTGGATACGTGCGCCGCCCGAATCGTTCATGCCGATGCAGGGGGCACCGTTGCGCATGGCCATGTCCATGACCTTGCAAATCTTATCGGACATGGACAGCGACAGCGAACCTGCCGTGACGGTGAAATCCTGTGCGAAGACGTAAACCAACCGCCCGCCGATGGTACCGTAACCCGTCACCACGCCGTCGCCGAACGCATGGCTCTTGTCCATGCCGAAGTCGTAGCAACGGTGCGTGACGAACATGTCGAACTCCTCGAAACTGCCCTCGTCCAGCAACATCCGGATACGCTCGCGGGCCGTGTACTTGCCCTTGGCGTGCTGGGCGTCGATACGCTTCTGACCGCCGCCGAGACGCGCGGTTTCGCGGTTCTCGATGAGCTTGTTGATCTTGTTCTGAATTTCGCTCATGGTTCTGTCCCGATTATTTGTTCTTGTTCTCGCACAACTCCGTCAGAATGCCCTGCGTCGACTTGGGGTGCAGGAAAGCGATCGTCATGCCCTCGGCGCCCTTGCGCGGGGTCTTGTCGATCAGACGGATACCCTTGGCTTCGGCATCGGCCAGCTGCTCCTCGATGTTCTCGCAGGCCAGGGCCATGTGGTGGATGCCCACGCCGCGGTTCTCGATATACTTGGCGATGGTCGACTCTTCGGAAGTAGGCTCCAGCAGTTCGATCTTCGTCTGGCCCAGCATGAAGAAGGCCGTGCGGACCTTCTGGTCGGCCACTTCCTCGATGGCGTAGCACTTCAGACCCAATACGCCCTCCCAGTAGGGAATCGCTTCGTCGAGGCTCTTCACGGCGATACCCAAGTGCTCGATGTGAGATACTTTCATGATAAAAGAAATTAAGAGTTTTATTGTGTTTTGATCCTATTCGTTACGATTCGTAGCCGCGGAGGCTCCTTTGCGCACACAAAGATAGGCGAATCTTCGGGAAATGCCAATTTTTGCAACGATTTTTTGCATTTATTTTCAGCCTCTTTTCTGCGGCGGACTCCGGACCGCGCACGGCATCGCAACGCTCCGAAAAGGCATGCCGAATCTGCTGCGGCCCGCCGCCCGCGCGACAGGAAAAGACGGAGCCCTTCCGGCGCAACAATCAGCGATCGCAAAGGGCCGCACCGGCAGTAAGGCCACAACAAACAGACACAGACCGGGCAGCCGACATGGCGTCCGGAAGACCGGAGACGCCGCAAAATGGAGACAGCAGCAATTACAACACGAACGTTCTCAAAAGCACAACAACGCTGAATTGCGACTGAAAACCCCGAAAGATGAATGCAAAATTAAGCCGTGCAGCACCGGCATATCCCGCCCGATGATGATACGAAACGGGGACTTTTCATCGTTTGCTGTTCAACCGAGAGAACGTTTTGGCAGAAAATATGTCTATCCGCGAAATGCCCCTCTGCGGTTCCGGGAGGCCCCCGGAACCGCACAGACCGCAGAGACCCATAAATAGCCTGCTGCCTGCGGGCGGGCACCGTCGGCTACGCTCTGCAGCCCGCCGACAGACCGAATGCGGAATCGGCAGGGAGAGGACACAAAAAAATTGGTCTTGTCCCAAATTATTCGTACCTTCGTTCGAACAAAGGCTCGTGCTCATGAAAAAATTACTTCTTGCACTCGCCGCCCTTTGGGCGACAACCTCGACCGTTTCGGCGCAGAACATCGCTCTGGACGAACGCGCCCCCGAGCTCCGGATTCAGAGCTGGCTCGACAGCCGCGAGCCCGCACCGGCACCCCTGACCTACGTCGAATTCTTCCATTCGTCCAACCAATCGTCGCTGGCGTCCGTCGAGCGGCTGCAAAAGCTCTCGGCGCAATGCGGCGACCGGCTGCGGATCGTCGTGCTCGTGCACGAGCCCCAGGAGAAGGTCGCCCGCCTGCTCGCGCCCTTCGTCTCCGAACGCCTCGGCGTGGGATTCGACCCCACGGGCCGCAACTTCGCCGCCTACGGCGTCACCTACGTGCCGTTCGGCGTACTGCTCGGCGCCCGCAACCGCGCGCTGTGGATGGGCAACGCCCAGCAACTCACCCCCGCAATCATCGACCGATCCAAATAACTTTCGCGATGTCATCCACCAAGATCGACCACTACGAAAAGGAGTACGCCGCCGCCCACCGCGACACGGCGCTCAACGTGGCGCAGGGCGTCGACGAACAACCCATCGTCAATCCCTATTTCACCCGACGCAGGAAACGCAGCCTCACCACCGAAGAATATGTCGAAGGAATCCTCGCCGGCAACATCACCACCCTCTCGCAGGCCATCACGCTCATCGAGTCGAGCAATCCCGACCACTACGCCCAGGCGCAGGAGATCATCGAGCGGTGCCTGCCCCATGCCGGCAAATCCGTGCGCATCGGCATAACGGGCGTACCGGGAGCCGGCAAATCCACCTTCATCGAAGCCATAGGCAATACGGTGGTCTCGCTGGGCCACCGGCTCGCCGTGCTGGCCATCGACCCCTCGTCGGAGCGGAGCGGCGGTTCGATTCTCGGCGACAAGACCCGCATGGAGAGCATCTGCCACAATCCCGACGTCTTCATCCGCCCTTCGCCGTCGGCCGGCTCGCTGGGCGGCGTGGCGCGCAAGACGCGCGAGACCATCGTGCTGTGCGAAGCCGCCGGATTCGACGTCGTCTTCATCGAAACCGTCGGAGTCGGACAGTCCGAAACGGCCGTCCACTCGATGGTCGACCTCTTCATGCTGCTGCAGATTTCGGGCGCCGGCGACGAGCTGCAGGGCATCAAGCGGGGCATCATGGAGATGGCCGACCTGATGGTCATCACCAAAGCCGACGGCGAGAACGTACACAAGGCCGAACTGGCCCGCACGCAGTTCCAGAGCGCCCTGCGGCTCTTCCCCATACCCGAATCGGGCCGGCGCCCCAAGGTCTACACGTGTTCGTCCGTAGAGCGAAGCGGTCTGACCGAGGTGTGGGAAGGAGTGGAAGAGTTTCTGGACCACATCGTTAAGAACGGTTATTTCAAGCAGCACCGCAATGCTCAGAACAAATACTGGATGTACGAATCGATCGACGAAGCGCTGCGCAACTCGTTCTACCGCAACCCCGAAGTCGAAGCACGGATCGGCGACTTCGAAGCACGCGTGCTGAGCGACCGCATCTCTTCGTTCATCGCCGCCAAGGAGCTGCTGCACCTTTACTTCCATTCGGAAGGCACAAAAGACTAAGTGCCAACAAAATGATTCGGCCCATGCGAAGTATTGCTTCGCATGGGCCGAATCGTTGTTTTGGGGAATCAATACAGCCGGCCGGCTACTTCAGAATCGGCAACTTCAGACCGTAGTGCACGGCCACGATGCGCGCAAGGATGACGCTTGATGCGGTGGCGACCTCCGTGGCACCGACACCCAGACCGATCAACTGGCACAACCAGAAAACCAGGCCTCCGAAGACGCAGGCCAACGCATAAATCTCCTTGCGGAAGATCAGCGGCTCCTCGTTGATCAGTATGTCGCGCAACACACCGCCGGCAGCACCCGTGATCGTCCCCATGATGACGCCCACCCACAGCGGGAAACCCGCCGACAAAGTCTTCTCGATGCCCACGACCGTGAAAAGACCGAGTCCGATGGCATCGAAGATGAAGAACGTGTTGTTGAACCGGATCACGTACCGGCCGAACACGATGACGGAGAGCAGCGCTACGGCCGTGACCACCAGATAGGTCGGGTCCAACATCCAGAAAGGCGTGAGCGACAGCATCAGGTCGCGCACCGTACCGCCGCCGATGGCCGTGGTGAAGCCCACCACGTAGGCTCCGAACCAGTCGAAGCGCTTGGCCGAAGCCAGGCGGATGCCGCTGATGGCGAAAGCCAGCGTACCCAGAATCTCGATAAAGGTAAAAAACGTCATATCCTAAACAAATTCTTTCAACAACAGATCGGCCAGTTCGGGCATGCCCTCGGCGGCCCGCTTGCGGACCAAGGTCAGCGGATTGCGGATCCACGAAGTATCGGGCGTACCCGGATCGACCACGAAAATCGGAATGTCGGGCCGCACGAAGCGCACCAGCGAAGCCGCCGGATAGACCGCCAGCGACGTGCCGACCACCACCATGATGTCGGCTCCGGCGGCCACGCGCGACGCACGGTCGAACATCGGCACCGCCTCGCCGAAGAAGACGATGTGCGGACGCAGCAGCGCTCCGTCGTCCGCGCGGGCATCGAGCGGTTGCTCCCACCTCTCCAAGGGCACGACCGACTCCGGATCGCGCTCCGAGCGCAGGCACGTAAGTTCACCGTGAAGGTGCAGTACGCGCGACGAGCCGGCCCGCTCGTGGAGATTGTCGACGTTCTGCGTCACCACCTCAACATCGAAACAGCGTTCCAGCCCGGCGATAGCCCGATGGCCCGCATTGGGCTCCGCAGCGAGCATTTCGCGGCGGCGCTTGTTGTAGAATCCGACGACCAACGCCCGGTTGCGGGCCAGCGCTTCGGGAGTGCAGACATCCTCGATCCGATATTCGGCCCACAGGCCGTCGGCATCGCGGAAAGTCGCCAGGCCGCTGTCGGCGCTCACACCCGCACCGCTGAAAACCACGATCTTCTTCATGTTATGCTCGATTTCGACGGGTCAAACCTACCCATTTTCACCCGAAAAACCAAACGTTCCGAACAAAAAGAAAGCACGATTATATACCTTGTTGTATCAACAATGCTGTAGATTTCCGCCAGAAGCCCCTGCCTGAGGCAGGAGTTTTTTTTTGGGGGGGGGCAGAACTTGAATACGCGGCCATAGCCGCGAGTTGCAGCGGTCGGATTCGGGATGCCGGTCCGAGGACGCCGGTACATCAAAGTATATAGATGGGTTCGCGAAAATACCCCGCTGTCGTTTTCGGGCGGCTCCCGGACCGCGCAGGGCGCAGCCATCGCAGGAGACCGCCCCGTCGGAGCAGGCTCAGCAATAGAAGCCGTCAGCCCGCCCCGGAAAAGCCGACCCGGACCGAACAGCACGCTTCCGGACGGAAACGCACTTCACGCGTGAGCGAAAAATTCCGCAGCCGCGACTTTCCGGCACAATTCGTGCAGGCATCCATCCTGCGACCGCACCGGGTGCGACCGGCACCTCGCGGTAACGTATTCCATTTTCCGCAACGCCCCGACAGGCGCTTCCTCGCGGCCGGTAACGGCGACCGAATTTTCAGGGACCTTCCCCGCGACACGCGCCGCCACCCGGGCCGGAGCGGATCGGACGGACAGCGCAGGCTCAATGCAGGCGCTGTCCTTTATTTATACGCCGGGCGCCTCTGTTTGCACGGCCGGCACGTCGCCCGACATGTCATCCGGGCATCGAACATCGCCGACCCGACGGACTTTGCAGCCACATAGCCATTTTACAGCGCCCGAACCCGAATCGCCCCTCGGTTTCAAGAAAGCGGCCTGCCGGGCGGGGCCCAAAAAAGTTTGCCGGAAACAAAAAAAACGGTATCTTTGTGCCTGCGCCAGAAAGGCGCAGATTGTATTTGCAGCCGGAATTTTCAAGCATGCAAAGAACGCGACGGGGTGTAGCGCAGTCCGGTTAGCGCACCTGCTTTGGGAGCAGGGGGTCGCTGGTTCGAATCCAGTCTCCCCGACAGGAAACGGCAGAGCCGAAAGGTTCTGCCGTTTCCTGTTGAAAGACGCTTCATCTACGACAGACTCCGCAATCCTCAACGAACAACAGGCAGCATTCGCCCCCAAAATAAAGCATAACCGCCGTTTGCAACAAGCCCCGCACTTGTAAAGTTGCGGGGCTTCATTTCAGTGCCAGCAAAGGCCCTGCGCGAGTCGCTATCCGATTGGCGCATCCTCTTGTTCCGAACGATTCTGCAAATTCGACATTCCGTCATCTCGACAATGCGGTCCCGAAGCTATTTCTTGATACACCGCACAAAACAAGCGTCCATACCGCTTCCCACGTTGGCGTAGCCGATGCTGTGGAAATCGAAAGTGAAATAATTGATGTCCCAGCCCAGGTTGTCGCCTACCTTGTTACGGCACCAATACACCCCGCCCGGGCGCCTGAAGATGTCGTAGAACAGCGGGCAGTCGTTGACGCCGGGCGCAGGATAGTAACTCTGGCGGTTGGAGGAGTACCTCAATATGCCCTGTTCGGCATTTCTTCTGTGCCCGTAGCCCGAAGCGCCTATCGGGAAAAAGAGGTTCTTGCCCGTTACCTTGTTATAGACGAAACAACCTCTCATTCCGCAGCCCTCGCTGCTGTGAAGGTAGTCGTAGCCGTATACATCGTCGATATGGTCGGCGGTCATCTCTGCGTCGTCGCCGTAGAGGGTGCCGTAGCCCTGCTCTATCTCTTCGCCCTCGAAGAGAAGCCGGTAATCGGCATCCTGGGCCACCCGCATGTCGGAGGTGGGATCCGCAAAGGTCTGCGTCATCTCCAAGAAAGGGATGTCGGCCCATTTCTCCGTCCGATCCGTCCCGGCGATGGTAAAGCCGTTCGCCGGATGCAGCTTGAAGTCCTGCGGTTCCACATGGATCCAGGGATCCTTGGAATTCTTGTTGTTCAACGCATCGATCGGATCGTCCCAATTCCCGAATTTGAACATCGAACCCTCCTCCAGGGGGCTGTGCGTCCGTTCGGTGCGGGTCCTCATGTTTTCGGCATACCACAGCGCCCCGTTGTCGAGCAGATTGTCCGGTTCGTTGCCCTGCCTTACGAAGATCAGGTGCTGGCACGTGTAGTTGTGATACTCCACCCGGATAATGGCGTAGTGATTAGCCCCCGGCGTACCGGGCTTGAAATCCACGTTGAAATCGATCACGCTGCCGGTCTTGCCGTGCACGACGTCGCCGTACCGGGGGTCTTCGCCCTTGACCAGTTCCGATTTCCCCGGACGCCCCGAAAGCGTAATTCCGTCTCCGTTGTGGCTGCATAGAACATAGGCTTTCCACGGACCGTCGGACTGGAAGGTCTCGAAAAGCTCCGCGTTTTCTTCGGGCAGCCGCTTCAGCATCACATGGAACGACTTGTTGTTATCGATGCTGCGGTAGATCCCCTTGGGATTCACGATACGGCGCACCTGGTAGATGTGCACGATGTTCTCGAAAGGAGGCTCCAATCCCTCCAGCTTGGTGGTAATCTTCACCAGCGCCTTGCGCTGGTGCGCCACATAGGGATTGTTCCCTGTGTAGCCCGTGGTCTTGATGAGCTGCTTGGCGCGCGTGTACATGGGTATGTACACATTGTAGGTGCTCTGCTCGGTCGGATGCTTCTCGACGCGGTATTTGTCGGTGCTCTCGGAACCCTCCGTCGTGAATTCGCCCTCCTCGAAATTCCGGTACTCGCGCTCGCCGCGCTTGGGAGCCTGGTTGTAATACTCCTCGTTCGTGCTTGCCGAGATCACGGTCTGTGTCGTTTGATGCAACGACAGAAAACCGTTCCACGGATTCTGCCCGGGCAGGTCCATCGCATGGTAATAAACGTCCGGATCGGCATTGTGGGGCGCCCAGCGGTTGTCGAGAATCTCCGCCTTCATGTATTCGATCTTCCTGCCTCCGGTGGCCACCTTGATGGGATACATCATGGAGTGATTGTAGAGATAGGAGATATAGTAAGGCTCGGGAGTCATCACGCCCGGTTCGGGCTCCTCGTACTCGATGTGCCAGTCGGCCTCGTTGGCGAAATTCTTGAATTTCAGCGTCAGTTTGTAATGGCAGTTGCGTCTGGCGTTGTAATCCTTCTTCTCGTCCTGCCCCAGCATGAACCGATAGGTGATGGGGCCGTTGCCCAGCTTATCGGGATTGTTGGAGATGTAGTGCCCCTTGACTTCTATGTAGGTGCCGTAGGGCTTGTCGTCCTTCAACTTGTAATCCGGATATTTGTCGGGGCTGCCGGGCAGCCCCGGAGCATCCAGCACGCCGTCGCCGTCGGCATCCTGCCGTTTGTCCTTTCCTGTGCCCTGCATGTTCTCGTAAAAGAACAACGCGGCATCCGTCTCGCCATGGGAGCCCAGATAGGGAGCGCCCACCATGATGCAATGCCCCTTGCAGCCGTCATCGCAATCGAAATCGTCGGCATGCTCTCCATCATGATAACGGATGATCTCGCCGTCGGGCATCTCCGCACCGTCCGCGGGAACTTCCAGCGCATAGCCGGCCTCCCCCACCTTGTTGTCCTTTCCCAGATAGCACTGCCGCGGCATATCCTTGATCTGCACCGACCGTAGATAGATGAAAACGCCCTCCTTCAACCCGCTGCCGTCGTATGCGACGGTCACCTTGGACGCCGCACGGCGCAGCCACGCATGGAGATTGAGGGTGTTTTCATGCAATTCGAGCGGCCGGTCCTCGGGCTGTACGGAGGAACTCCTCGTGAAATAACCGATCATCTGGCCGTTCGCGCTCATATCGTCGGCATTCCAAGTGAGCGGCAGGCTCTTGAGCCCCTCCACGGTCCTGATACGGTCGGCATGTTTCTCGAGCAGGTCGGGAATATTGGCCACCGCATACATATAATACCGGCCGTAGTCGATTTTTTCCGGCAGCTCGAAAGTGATGCGCTTCGTTTTCGACTCGGCGCTCGCCCCGTTTTCCGCATCGGCGTCGGCGCGATCCATATCCTCTGACTCATAATCCGTTATCGCCCGGCCGCTGACCAGCTCGCCGGATTCATAATCATACAGCAGCACATGGATGGAGGCGACATCCTTGAGGGCGTCTCCGGCGGCCTTCGTCTGCGCGAGTCCGGCCGACATGGGCATGAAATCCAACGCGGCGAACACCCGGGTCCGGCCTTCCCCGGCGGCGAACTCGCCGGTCAAGGGATCGTGGCGGCAACTTGCCGCGGCAAAGGCCATCGAACAAACAATGCCGTATAATAGGAAACGTTTCATCTGTCCACGCTTGTTTATGGGTCTACAAACCGAATTCCGGAGTGAGGATCACTTCGCTGTAAGGAATCACATCCACCTGCACGCCCTTCTCCAGGAAGGTGACGTCCACCACGACATGCGTATTGCGGAAAAGGGCTTTCAGATTGTCGAAAGGCCGGCTGAACTTCCGCTTCGCATTGTTGTCGTCCGTCAGCTCGAACGCCATGGTGTAGGCCTGTTCGCCGTAGGCGCCCGTGCCGGGCTCTTTGAGGCTCTTGCTTTCCGGGAGATAGAAAACCGGATAAACCGCCTCGCCGGGTTTCGGCACGCCCATGTCGTACACGAGCCCGGCCACCCGGAAATCCGCCGGGGCCGCCACGACGACGGAGTCGGATACAGCGCCGGCGGGAATGTCGTAATCGGTGATCCACCCTCTTTTGTCGGCCAGTTCCTTGTCATCCGGAGTCTCCAGCGACTCCTCCGCCACCCTTTTCAGCCAGTCGATCCAGAAAAGTTCGCTCCGGCTGCCGTCGGCTTCCTCGAATGTCATCATCGGGTTCTTCTTGCGGGGCATCAGAAAGGTGCTTCGGGCTATCTCCGAAACCGCGATGCTGTTGACCGCAACGGCCCCGCTGCGCATGTTCCTGAAACGAAACGTGAATTTCGTGGCGGTACGCACCAGGCAGAGTCGGCACTCCTTCGACTTATCACCGATCGCGACCTCGTACACGGAACTCATCGGGATGGAGCGGTCCGTGTAATCGGGCACAAAGGAGAGGTTGTCCGCCTTGTCCTTGAAACCGGCGGCGCCTTGCACGAAATCGTCCAGCTCCATACGGTCCAGACCGGGCACGCTGCCCTCGTTGGCTATCAGATAGACGGATTTCACCTCGTTCCGCTTCACTTCGACGAGCTGCGTGCATTCGGTCTGCATGACCTCGCCGAAATCCAGAAACCGGTTATGCTCCACCGTGCCGTCGGGATGCAGCACGACGATGCGCAGGGTCTTCATTTTCTCCTTGTCCGGAAAACCGCCCGCCGCACCGGAACGCGCAGAGCCGAGAACTTCCGTATTCAGCACGAGCGTGACCGTTGCGCCGCTCCCGGACGGCCCGTCCGCAGCGCCGGTTCCACGGCTGCATGCCGCCAGCATCGAGACGAACCCGAACACCGGGACCAACCATGTAGTATGTCGCGACATAGATTTCATTCTACCCTCCCCCGAAAAAGCCGTCGGGTCAATCCAGATTCGAATTGTTAACCACCACCCGCCACGAGTGGACCTGGACCACGGTGCTTATCCAGCTGTTGCTCCGATCGAGAAAAAAAGTCATGTTGTACTCGTCGGCACGGTCGAGATACTCCTGATCGTCCATCTGCCTGTGGTGCGCGCCCTTTACGAGCAAGGCATAGTCGATGATCGGCAGCGAAGCGACCAACTTGCCGCCGCCGGCGACCCGTATGGTCAGCATGGGGCGACGGTGCTTCGTCCAGTCCCTCATGAAGAGCCGGTTGACGGTCAGTTCCGCCACGGCCACCTTGACGGAGGTGATGGCACGCCCCGTATCGACGCCCGCTTCGCCGGAATAGACCGCCCAAGGCCGATAGACGACGGGCTCCTCGCGCAACATGGCATTGTCGTAGGCGAGCCAGCCGTTGTCGTCCTCGATGGTGAACTCGAAATTGGCGGGGTCGATGTCTTCGCCGGAAAGATGCTGCAACACCACGCGGAAGACGTTGGTGTTTTTGGTGAGCGGCATTTCGTAAAGGTATTCTCCCCCATCATGGTCGACCGGCAGCTCCACGTCCATCATGCCGTGAAACAACGGCTGCAAATCCTTGTCGGAGCAGGCGGGGGTCTGTCCCTCGCCCGAGTCCGCGACGCAGTTCATCCGGCAGTGCAGGTCTGCGGGGCCGCATGCGGGCGCCGCGTCCGGCAAGCCGAAAGACTCCTCGTCGCCCAAACCGCACCACGCCACCAACCGATATCTGCCGGGGTCGAGGGACAATGTCATGACATAGTCCCCGGACGCAAGCGCTTCGCCCTGTTCGGATGCCTGCCACACCAGTTCGTTGTCGGTATTGAACGCATAGAGCCTCACCGACTTCACCTCGTGCGCGAAAGCATCGGCGAACTTCAGATTCATATCATAGCGGAACTTCAGACGATAGTAGACCGTGCAGTCCGATTCGTCCTCGTACACGAAGCTGCTGCATGAAGCGAACGGACCGAACGCCAGCAACGCGATCAAAAGCCGTTTGATACTATACAATCTCTTCATCTTATACTCAGCCTGCGGGTTCTGTCAAAACGAAAAACGGATGTGCGGCCTGCGACGTCCCGGGGCCCGGGTTCCGGAACCTCGACTTCGGTCCCGCACCCCGATACGCCAAGCACATCCTTCCAAGCGGAAGTCACCATGCCAGATCGGTGTCGTTGCCGACCACCCTCCAGGCAAGGATGTTGATCTTAGCGGCGACATAGGTTTCATCCTTGCCCGGCTTCTGCGGAACGATCACCTCGTCGGGATCATAGACCGGGGTGCCCAAACCGGCGATGGTATTGATCTTCACGTCGTAGATATGATTGCGCACCACGCCGTAAAGCCCCTTGGACGCCTCCGGACCCAAATGCCTGAGGTCGGTATAATAATAAGTCAAGCCCGTCTTCCAGACCTTGGCTCCGGGTATGCCCTTGAGACTGTCGTTCACCTGGGCGCTCGTCAGCGTCGCGGCATCCGAAGCATCCGAATAGAACTGGATGCTCCGGGCGGCCTCCGTCAGCTGCAGATGGCTCATGTATCTGGGGCTCTCTTCCGACTTGTCGTCGGCCATGCCTGCAGCCGTGGCCGTTACGAATCGCACGTGCGCCGGCTTGATCGAAACGAAGCTGCCGCCCTCCTTCACGTAGAGCTGCGTGGATACGGTATTCAGCATGGCGGTCTTGGCGCCCTCCTCCGTATAGTCGCCGCCGGCCCATCTGGCCAGGCTGACGGGAGTTGCCCGATCGCTGCCGTCGACGGTCACCAGAACGGCCGCAATGATCGCCTGGGTGCGGTTGCCGGTCTGCGTGGCGGGGTCGTAACCGCTTTTCGTGCCGTCGTTGAAATTGTCCGCCGCATTCTCCAGACAATATGCAAAATCGGCCGTCCCGACCTCGCGCCCGATGTCGTTATACCTGATGTATCCGAGCGTCGTCTTGTCGGGATTCATCGCCCAATAGGAACGGGAAAAGGCAGCATTGTTCCATATCCAGCCCAGGTTCCAGGCGGCCGTGGTGTTCACCTTCTTGAAAAGATGCGATTTGTCGATCGTGCCGGTGACATCCCAGGCGGTGAAGATCGCGTATAGCTGCTTCCCGCCGAACCGAATATCCTTGCCATCGTTGTCCTTCAGCGCTGTAGCCGTGTAGGTTTTGCCATTGTACGTCACCCCTTCCCGGGTGGCGGTGCCCCCGGTCCAGGCGGTCCGCAATCTTGTTTTTGCGACGACGCGTTCGACATAGACGACCACGGGATTCTCCTTGGCCTTCTCCTCCGTCTCGCACAGACTGGCCGCCTTTATTTCAGTCGCGACGACGGGCCCGGCGGCACCCGCATACGAAGAACTCGTCATCAGAAAGCGCGGGGTCGTCCCGTCGTCTTTCCGCGGCAAACCGTAGTCGCCGATCTTCCGGCCGAGCTCCGCAAGGGACAAGGAGATGCCGCCGAGATTCGCGATTTCGTAATTGGCCACGGCGACCATGCTGTTGACATTGGCCGTACCGCCGTTCTGCGTATTGACGAGAATGACCGCCTGCAACTTCTTCTCCACGTTGGCCCCATCTCCGCCGGCTTCCGGTTCGATCTGCGGGCAATCCACGTAGTTCGTACTGCCGTTGGCGCTTACGGAGACTGCCTCTCCGGCCTTGTTGAAGAAATAGAACCGCAACGAATGAACCTTGCTCTCGTTGTCCGAGCCGATTTCGTAATCATTGTCCGAAGTTCTTGTCGAAGCCGGATTCGCAACCTCGACAGCCAGAAAACGGCCGCTCTCCATGCTTCCGGAGCCGTTCGCATCCGGCATCCCGGTCTCGGAACAAGCGCAGAAGGCCGCCATTCCGAACAAACTCCCAAACAAACCCGATGATTTCATTGCCTTCCTGTTCATGAAAAAAATCCGTTCGACTATTCGTACATTCCTCTCATCGACAGCTCCTCGAGCGTCAGGGCGGCTTCTTCGAGCCCCATCCGCTCGGCTTTCCTCAGATAGGTCACCGCCGTCTCGTAATCTTCCTCGCGTATGGCGAGCGCGCCGCGGGCATAGGTCGCTTCGGCCGAAGCTCCCGCCTTGTCGAGATACTCGCGTGCGGCGGCCAGATCGCCGACGCGCATGGCGGCATTCGCGGCGTTCAGATTGGCGATCCGGTCATGGGGAAACAGGCGCACCGCCGTCTCGAACACCTCGGTAAACTCCTTGGTGCCGGGCTCGCACTCGCTCGCCACGAGGTAGAGCTCCTCAAGGCTCAACTTCTGCGGCTGTTCCGCAAAGATCCGTTTGATAACTTCCACGTCGCTGTAGCTGCGGACATAGTAGTCGACACGATATTCCGTGCGGCGCAGCGCCGGATAGCAATGCCACTTCAGATGACGGTATTCCTTGGGATAGGTCTGCATGATTTTCCTCTCCTTGACGTCGGGGTCCATCCGGCTGTCTATTATCCTGAGGATCTCCTTGCGACGGCCGATTTCGGACTGCTCCACATAACGGCGCAAGCCGTCCCAGTCCTCCGGCTCGTATTCGGTGTTAATGATGTTGTCGGCAAAATGATACAAACCCCGTATGTACCTTTTGAGCGCCTGGGTGCGCCCGATCGCCAGGTCGCGGTTGTGCCAATAGGGGCTTTCGGGCGAAGCATACCCCTTGAGCCACACCGACACGATGGAAATGTCCTTGTCGAACCGCACGGAATCGATGGTGGCTCTGATCTTGCCGAGCTCCTCCGTATTGCGGCGATAACCCGAATAAATCACGGTCTGGTCTACCGGAAAATCGATGTAGGCCGCGCCCGACAGCGAACGGGTTTTCGTGACTTCGGCTTCGGGGCGCACGAACACCAGCTGCGGGAAGAAATCTTCGGTGTAGCGCCCGAGCCGGCCTTCGAACTTCAGCAGCACATCCCGGCAGCAGCCCCGGTCGCTGCGCAGGAACTTGAGCGTGGCCCCGTCCATCCACTCCTGGTAGTTGATAAGGCTGTGATAATCTGTATTGTCTGGCTTTTTCGAAGCCTTGTAGACGGTTTCGTTTTTTGCGGGGGCATCGCTCCCCATACCGTTTCTCAAGTAATAGTAATACCGCCTGCGACCGTATACGCCGATCGACGGCAAGTCGATCGAATCGGGCCCCTTGATCAGACGGGGCGTGAGCAGAACGGCCCGGTTGGAGGAGACAACGAGCTGCGTCAGGTCCACCTGCATCTCCACGGCGAGATATTTTCCGTGCCGGCTCATGCGGAAATGGCTGACCGAAACACCGGGAGCTATGTTCTTCACCTCCTGCGCCGCCGCTTCCGGCATGGTTCCCAGTCCCAGCAGAATCGCCAGCAAGAATAGCGTCCTTTTCATCACCTTCGCACTTTAAAACACGTAAACCAGATTGACGGCCGCTTTGGTGAAGCCCACGTAGTGATGCGGTTTGTTCGTTTCGACCTTCTTGCCGCATCCGGGACACCGGAACATGTCGTAGCGGGTGTAGGAATAACCGAAACCGATCTCCATTTCCAGGTTCCAGTAGCGGCCCAGGATCCATCCGTAGCCGTAGGCTGCTCCCGCACCGATGAACCAGCCTTGGTAGCGGACGTCCTTCAGTTTGCGCGCATCGGTGCCCAGGAAGCTGATCCGACCGTCGAATCCTCCGATGTTATACTGTCCTCCATGCGTGTGCACGCCGATGAAATGTCCGGAAAAACGGTCGCAGAACCAGTATCGGGCTTCGGGCTGCGTCGCCCAATGCTTCCACCGCCTGTCGTCCGACAGCGCCCAGGCATTGACATCGCCCCTAAGATCAAGTGTCCATTTGGGAGCGAGACCTACCTCCACCCCGAAATTGACATTCAAGAAAGCGTCGGAAAGCAAGTTGGTCTTCATTGCCGCCTTCTGCGCCCAAAGTTCCTGTGAAACTCCTGTTACGGCAAGCGCCAACAACAAGAATAAACGTTTCATGATCCCTATTACTTTAATAATCAAAGCTATCCTCTCATCGCGAGAGGCGGTCATCTCCCTGCTGGATAGGTGATTACGGCCGCAAAAATAGAAAAATCCAAGCGAGCAATCAAGAAAACGGGCAAAAAATATTCGGCAAAAGAACAAGAATTATCATGCGCAAGAAAGCGCCGGCGACCGGACGGGATAAATATGGACCAAAATACGCTTATTCAAAGACGCAACGCCAACATATCATTGTGTATTTCAGATAGATACACCAGCGACACGACATTCGCTTTCTTGCAAGAATTTCACCGCCAGACCGTTGGCTGTTTCTATTATTGGATCGCCCAATATGCTTATCTTATACGGCTTGTCTTGTACTCTTGTCGGTGATGGCTGGCAGAAGTGAAGCGCCGATTATTTATCGACGAAACCGCCGGAGACTCCTTCACGAAAGGCTCCCGACAAAATGCGGATAGGTTTCCAAACAAAAAAACGACAGAACCTTGAAAGTTCTGCCGTTTACTTGTCGGGGAGACTGGATTCGAACCAGCGACCTCCAACTCCCGAAGCTGGCGCGCTAACCGGACTGCGCTACACCCCGAACAAAGGCTCCTATCCTTGTAAGAGCGCACAAAGATACACCGAAAAACCGAAATCGCAAAATTATTCCCGAAAAATTATCGGATAACCCGACTACAAACGCTTGTAATGGCAATAGAGCAGATCGCCGTTGTCGTCGTGCAGGTGCATGCCGCCGCCGAGGCAGTAGCGGAACATCCTGCAATCGGCGCACTCCCCGCGGCGGGCCCATTCGCGGTTGCGGAACGGTTCGAAGCGGTTCTGCCAGACCTCCCAGAAACGGTCGCGGTAGATATTGCCCTGGTGGAAATCGGCCCGCACGGAAGTACACCCCGAAATGGAACCGTCGACCCGGATGGAAGCGACCGACACCCCGGCCGCACACTGGTAGAACTGGTCGCGGACCTCGGCTTCGTAACCGCCCAGAAACCCCTCGCACGCATAACTTGCATCGATGCGCCCCTCCTCCCGGGTCGTGCGGATGAACTCCAGCATTTGGCGGAACTGCGCGTCGGTCATGCGCAAGGTCGGGTCCTCCTTGGCCCGGCCCACGGGAAAGATCGAAAACAGGCGCCACGAACGCACCCCCTCGGCAATCAGCATATCGCGGAACTCGGGCAGGAGGGGCACTGAAGCTCCCGTGACGCAGGTGACCACGTCGTAAGCCAGCCCCGGCTCGCGGACGATCAAGCGCAGGGCATCGAGCGCACGACCGTAGCTCAACGGATTGCAACGGATATGGTTGTGCTCGCGCTCGAAGCCGTCGAGACTTACCGAAACGCTGCGCAGCCCGGCGTCGACGAGTCCCCGCAGCCGGCGCTCGGTCAAGGCGAAGCCGTTGGTGACCATGCCCCACGGATAACCGCGTCGGGAAACCTCGCGCCCGGCAAGCTCCAGGTCCTCGCGCACGAGTACCTCGCCGCCCGAAAAGATGACAAGGACCGACGCCGGATCGACATGGGGCGTGACTTCCTCGTCGAGCACGCGGAGAAAATCTTCGAGCGGCATGTCCGGAACACCCGGATCGACGCGGCAGTCGCTGCCGCAATGCCGGCACGACAAGTTGCACCGCAACGTACACTCCCAGAAGAGCGTATCGAGCCGGTGCTCGGCGACCGTAGCCCGATAGAGATCGGAAAAGATGTCGAGCGCCAGCCGCTTGCGGAGCCCCAACCTGCGCCCCGCCATGGCTATTCAGCGTTGGGAGCGGTCTCCGTCGGGGTATCGGACGAATCGGCGGCGGGGCCGGACATAGGCACGCCCTCGGATGCGACGGGCTGCCGCCGCTCCGGAGAAGGCACGCCGTACATCACCATGATGCGGCGCTCCAACGAATCGGGCTGCGCTTCGGCTCCGACGCGCTCCTGCGTCCGGTCCTTTCCGGCCGAAGAGTGCTTCACCGACGAACAGGCGGCCGAGAAACCCAGCAGGGCCGCCAGTGCGAATTTGATTTTTCTGTTCATACCACCTTGAATGGAAACGAATATGCGTACAAAGATACGAATAAGCGAGGGCAAAAGCAAGCTCGCTTGCATTTTGCCGAGCGGAAGTATCTTGGGCGAAGCCAAAGTACGAATAAGCCGAATACAAAACCAAACATAGTTTGGATTTTGTTAAGGCGGAGTAGCTAAGACGAAGTCAGAGATACGAATAAGCGAGGCCAAAAGCAAGCTCGCTTGCATTTTGCCGAGCGGAAGTATCTAAGACGAAGTCAGAGATACGAAAAGTCGGGCGCAGAAGCAAACCGGAGGTTCGATTATGCTGTGACGGAGTATTTTCGGCACAGCCGGATACAAAAAAATCCCGCAAAAGCGAAAAAACAGCCCGATAAGTTTTGAAAACCAACGTTTTTTATGTTACTTTGCCGAACACAATTAACATTTAAACGCTTTTTTATGAAAGGTCAGGTCAAATGGTTCGATAGCAAAAAAGGCTACGGATTCATTACGGGAGAGAACGGCAAGGAGATTTTCGTTCATTTCTCGGGCATCATGTCGGATGGTTTCAAGTCGCTCAACGAGGGCCAGCAGGTCGAATTCGAAGTCGGCAACGGCGCCAAAGGCGAACAGGCCGTAAACGTGACGGTCGTTGAGTAAACGATAAAGTAACACGCTTACCCATCGGAGAGGTCTCCCCAGCGGAGGTCTCTCTTTCTTTTTGCACCGCGCAACGCTCCGCCGCTCCCTGCATCGCAACTCCGGCAAACCGGAATCTGCCCTCAACCCCTGCACGAGCTGCATTTTTCTTGCCGGAATGAAAAAAAAAACGTATTTTTGGCCTTCGAAAAACAAACCTCAATATCCCAATACGATCATGAAAGAAGCTATTGCTATTCTGACCGGCGGCGGCCCTGCTCCCGGCATGAACACCGTAGTAGGCAGCGTGGCCAAGACCTTCCTGCACCATGGCTACCGCGTAATCGGCCTGCACGAAGGCTATACGGGTCTCTTCATCCCCGATCCCCGCACCGTGGACATCGACTACCCCATGGCCGACGGCATCTTCAACCAGGGCGGTTCGTTCCTGCAGATGAGCCGCTTCAAACCGAAGGATTCGGATTTCGAAAACAACTTCAACCTCCGGTTCTTCACCGAAAACAACGTCAAACTGCTCGTCACGGTGGGCGGCGACGACACGGCCTCGACGGCCAACCGCATCGCCAAGTTCCTGGAGAGCAAGCAATATCCCATCGCCAACATCCACGTACCGAAGACCATCGACAACGACCTGCCCCTGCCGAAGGGCACGCCGACGTTCGGCTACGAATCGGCCAAGGACAAAGGCGCCGTCATCGGCCGTGCCGTCTACGTCGACGCCCGCACGAGCGGCAACTGGTTCGTGCTGGCAGCCATGGGCCGCAGCGCCGGTCACCTGGCGTTCGGCATCGGCGAAGCATGCCACTACCCGATGATCGTTATCCCCGAGATGTTCGACAAGACGGAGATCACGGTCGAGAAGATCGTCAACATGGTCATCTCGTCGATCATCAAGCGCAAGATCATGGGCATGGACTACGGTGCCGCCGTCATTTCGGAAGGCGTGTTCCACGCACTGAGCGACGAAGAGATCCGCAAGAGCGGCATCCACTTCACCTACGACGACCACGGACACCCCGAGCTGGGCAAGGTGTCGAAGGCGCACATCTTCAACGAGATGATCGAGAAGCGTCTGAAGGAACTGGGCATCAAGGTCAAGAGCCGTCCCGTGGAACTGGGCTACGAAATCCGCTGCCAGACGCCGATCGCCTACGACCTGACCTACTGCTCGGAACTGGGTATCGGCGTGTACAAGCTCTTTTCCGAGGGCAAGACGGGCTGCATGGTCTACGTCGACTCGGAAGGCAACATCTCGCCCCTCTACCTCAAGGATCTGCAGGACCCCGCGACGGGCAAGATTCCGCCCCGTCTGGTCGACATCACGTCGGACAAGTTCAAGTCTGTAATCGAAAACATCCTCAATGCCATCACGCCGGCCGACTACGAAGCGGCCAAGAAGTATGTGGCCAACCCGGAGGAGTTCGATTTCCGCAAGATTCTCAACTGGGAATAAACGCCCGGTTTCACACCCGATCCCGGTTTCCGCGTTGCTGGAAACCGGGATTTTTCGTTCCGCCTCCTCCACGCAGCTACAAACCGCAACCGACAGGGCGTTATAAAAATCCATCCCGGAAGCCGGCATGAACAAAAAAGCAACTCCGCAGCAGATGCTGGACGCAGCGCACGGTAAGAGCGTACGACCGACCGGCGTTATTCTGCGGATACACGCGATTCGCGACAAGCTGAAGATAACCAGCATTGTGAGGGTACGCACCGCCGAAAGACGACGAAGACCAACCGTCGCCCTCGGTACCGACGCTCGACAATACGCCCGTCTCACGTTTGCGGACGCCCGCAGCAGGTGCAAAGAGCAATCGCTCGGAGGAATGCGGCGGAGAATGCGAACAATGGTTTGCTGCGATTGCCGGTACATCGTGCGGCTCGTTTGAGCCGTGCGGGCCGCAGCCTTGGCCGGCGGAGGCCCGCAAACATCCGGCTGTCGCCGGGCGTACCCCGCAGGCTGCGCCCGAAATTATTCACAACGCATTTTCTTGCAAAACGTTCGCCCGGGCCGGCTGCGGGGGTCGCGCTTTTAGCGCGAGCCGGCCCCGGGCGCAAGGTCTTCCGTATCAGAAAGAGAAAGAACCTGCCATAATTGTCATGTTGAGCGAAGCGAAACATCTATTTTGGGCAAGGTTAC
>CASPAC010000004.1 GCA_949419965.1 Bacteroidales bacterium | reverse complement strand
GTGCCCTTCGAGGGCGTCTACGACATCTTCGCCCTGCGCATCATCATCGACTGCCCGCGCGAGGAGGAGAAACAGCTGTGCTGGACGGCTTATTCGGTCGTCACCGATTTCTATACGCCCAACCCCAAGCGCATGCGCGACTGGATTTCCATCCCCAAGTCCAACGGCTACGAATCGCTCCACACCACCGTCTCGGCCGAGGGCCGCTGGGTCGAGGTGCAGATACGCACCGAGCGCATGGACGCCGTGGCCGAACGCGGCATTGCGGCCCACTGGCGCTACAAGGGCGTGAACCAGGGGGCGCAGACCAGCGAAATGTGGCTCAGCCGCCTGCGCGAGTTGATGGAGGACACGCCCCATTCGCTGGCCAAGCGCTTCGACGCCAAGCCCGCGTCGGGCGAAATTTTCGTCTTCACGCCCAACGGCGACCTGCGCAAGCTGCCCGAGGGAGCTACGCTGCTCGACTTCGCTTTCGACATCCACACCTCGCTGGGAGCGACCTGCGTGAGCGGCAAGGTCAACAACCGTGCGGCATCGATCCGCGACGTGCTGCACAACGGCGACATCGTGGAGATCCAGACCCAGAAAAACCAGACACCCAAGGCCGACTGGCTCTCGGTGGTGGTTACTTCCAAGGCGCGCAACAAGATCAAATCGTTCCTGCGTGAAGAGCAGGCCAAGCATACCCGCATGGGGCGCGAGGAGCTGGAGCGCAAGCTCAAGAACTGGAAATTGGGCCTCAGCATCGACGAGGCGGTGGCCTACCTGGGCAAATACTTCAAACTCCGGCTCGGCACCGAGGTCTATGCCCTTATCGCCACGCAAAAAGTCGACTTCGGATCGATCAAGGAGATTCTGGCGCGCCATCTTTCGGGCCAGGCCGAGGAGGAACGCCGCGCTGCGGCGGCCGAAGCCGAACGGCAGAAAGCCTACGCTCCGCGCGAAACTCCCGCTTCGCAGGACGCCCTGGTCATCGACGACGACATCTCGAAAATCCAGTACAAGCTGGCCCGCTGCTGCAACCCGATCAAAGGCGACGAGGTATTCGGTTTCGTGACCATCAACGCGGGAGTTACCATCCACCGCGCCGACTGCCCCAATGCCAAGCGCATGCGCGAGAACTACCCCTACCGTGTGATCGAGGCGCGCTGGCGCAGCGCGGCCGACGGCGCGTTCCGCGTGACGATCCGCATCGTGGCGGCCGACCTCACGGGCATGGCCAACCGCATCACGGAGACCATCAGCCGCGACCTGAAGCTGAACATCCGCTCGATGAACTTCGAGACCGCCTCGGGCGGCTGCGTGGCCGGCACGGTGGCGGTGGAAGTCCCGGGTACGGGAGTCGTCGACACGCTGATCCACTCGATTCTGCGGATCAAGGGCGTACAACGAGCGTACAGAGTCAATTAAAACGTTTTAACAAGCGTTTTAACAACACCGGACAGCGGACAAAACAACGATCGTCCGTCGGGTGCTTCGTCACAGCAACGGCGAAAATACCCGCATGAACGATTCGGCCCAGCGCTGCGTGCGCGGACGGTTGAACCACTCGCCGGGCGAAAGCATGCGGCACTGCCGCAGATCGTCCTCATAAACGGCCGCCATCCGGGCATTGAAATCGCGGTCGTAGACGAAGGCGCTGACCTCGAAGTTGTGCTCGAAACTCCGGAAATCCATGTTGGCGGAGCCGATGACCGCAAGATCGTCGTCGACGATCAACAACTTGGAGTGGAGGAACCCCGGCGTATAGAATGCGATCTTGACGCCGGCTTTCATCAGATCGTCCAAATAGGAACGGCCCGCCAGATCGACCACACGCGAATCGGAGTGTCCGGGCAGCATCAGCCGCACGTCGACACCGGCCAAGGCCGCCTCCTGCAACGCCATGTTCAGCGCATCGGAGGGGAGGCAGTAGGGCGTCTCGATCCAGATGCGGCGCGCAGCGCGCGACACGGCGAAGCTGTCGGCCTGCAAGAGCGTGCGCCACTTGCCGAAGGGGCCGCTGGCGACCACCTGCATGATGTTGTCGGTAAAACGTCCCGCAGCAGGATAGTAGGCCGGGCCGGAAACATTCTGCCGCGTCGTAGCCGACCAGTCGCTCAAAAATGAAGCCTGCAAACCGGCCACGCCGCACCCCTCGACCCGGAAATGGGTATCGCGCCACACGCCCTGCGCCGTGCCGCGAACATAACGGTCGGCGACGTTCATGCCACCGATGAATCCCACCAAACCGTCGACCACCGCGATCTTGCGGTGGTTGCGATAATTGACCTTGCTGGTCAGAAGCGGGAACTTGACGTGCAGAAAAGCGCAGACCTCGATGCCGGCGGCGCGCATGCTCTCGAAAAACGCTTTCTTTACCCGCATGCACCCCACGTCGTCGTACAACACCCGCACCTCGACCCCCTCGCGGGCCTTGGCCACGAGCGCATCGCGCAACCGCCGCCCGGTGTCGTCGTCGCAGAAGATGTAATATTGGACATGGATGTGGTGGCTGGCAGACCCGACAGCCTCTAACAAAGCATCCATCTTGGCCCCGCCCTCGACATAGGGCGTGATGCGGCTGCCGTAGAGCGGCACGGCATGGGCCGTCTGGCGCAACAGACGCGAAAGCGGCAGATGGTGCTGCGGAACGGCCGGGCCCCCGGCCGTGTCGACTTCTTCGAGCTGCATGGTAATCCGCTTGCGCGTGCGGCGCGAAATGATCCGCTGTTTGGAAAGGTTCTGCCCGAAAAAGAAGTAGAAGAACAGCCCGGCACCGGGCGCCAGTATCAAGACGAGAATCCACGGCAGCGTCTTGAGCGGATTCCGGTTATCGGTAATGATGACCAGAACGACGCCGAGGATCGTCACCGTGTAGACGACCAGAAATATCGTGGTCAGAATCTGCTGCATAGGAATCAATGGGTTAGCTTTTCCGCCTGACGGTCGTCGGCACGGATCGGCGGACGCCCCGCATCGACGGCGGCAAGGAGACCGGCCTCTTCCTGCGCGCTATCGGCCGTCCTGCGCCGGAAACTTCACGCCGTAGAGCAAATGTTCGACGCCGCGCAGGAAATTGCGCTTGTGCAATTTGGGCGAATAGACATAGCAGTCGAGCGTGAACACGCGGCCGGTGGCGGTGTCGACGGTCGTATAGCTCACGAACGGACCGCCCATGAAGTCGCCCTCGACATCCCAGAACCCGCGCAATTCGCACCACAGCCGCCCTTCGAGCCGGAACATGCGGAAATCGGGCGGAAAGACCATCGAAGTGGTCATATACGACCCGTCGGAGGGGCCAGGAATCCGGGCCGCGAAGCGATTGCGGGCCTGGAGCAGCGCCTCGGCCGAGAGCGACGCGGGGCCGTCGTAAGGATAGGAATAGACGAAGAAACCCTGGCTGGCGGTGGGATATTCGTAACGCGCCCAGATGAAATCGTCCTGCCCGGCGGCGAGGATATATCCCCGCGGCACGGCCATGTCGACCCCGAACGTCTGCCGGACGGCCTTTTCGACCTGGGGAGCGCCGAACGAAGCCGCAAAATCGACGGCCCGCCTGCGCTCGGCGGCCTCCAACACCTGCACCAACTCGGCGCGATGCTTCGAGACATACTCCACGACGGCACGGTCGTCCGGCCCCTGGAGCGTCAGCACGATCTGCGGAGCGGCCGTCAGATCATATTGCACGCCCACCGACGCTTCGGTCAGCGCGGGGTCTTCGACGACCTTCAAGATGTTGCGATGATCGGCCAGCATGCCGGTAAAATCCTGCGCACGCACGCGCAACACATCGAACAAGGGTTCGGTCTGGTTGAGATAGGCGATCGGCGCCGTCAACACGGCCCGCAGCGTATCGCCCACCTCGCCCGTCCACTCGCGCTGCCCGCACACGACAAGCAGCTCGTAGGGGGCGCCCTGCGCCGTCTTGAGCCGCGAACGGGTCGACTTCTGGAAAGCGTCGCACCCCGTTGCCATGACGGCAACCAGCGCCGCGAAACAGAGAAACCGGAATATTTTCATCGTAAAAAACGTTATATAGTAAAACCGACTGCCGAAAACGGGGAAACGGCTCCGGAGCGCCGAAATGCGCTCCATCTACAAAGATACTCTTTTTTTTCGTTTCGGCGCAGATTTTCACTACTTTTGCAACAGCTATGCGGTTGAAACCTCTGAAAATAATCCGGCGCCTGCTGCCGGATCTGATCTGGGAAATCGACGACCCTGAAAGCGTTTTCCTGACCTTCGACGACGGCCCCACGCCGGGCATCACGGAATGGATACTGGCCACACTCGACAAGTACGATGCCAAAGCGACGTTCTTCGTTCTGGGCAAAAATGTCGAGATGTACCCCGATCTGTTCCAACGCATCCTCGACGCCGGACACAAGGTAGGCAACCACACCTACTCCCACCAAAAAGGCTGGGGCATGAGTCTGGAACGGTACACCGAAGACGTGGACTTCGCCAACGACCTGATCCGCAGCGATCTGTTCCGCCCACCCTACGCCCGGATCACGCCTGCGCAAGCCCGGTTTCTGGGCCAGCGCTACAAACTGGTAATGTGGGACATCATTTCGCGCGACTACAACCGCAGTCTCTCGCCCCGCGCCTGTCTGAAGAACGTTACCAAACACCTGGCGCCCGGGGCGATCGTGGTGTTCCACGACAGCGAAAAGGCCTTCCGCAACATGCGCTACGCCCTGCCGCGAACGCTGGAGAAGATTCGCCAGGCAGGCTGGAAATGCAAGGGAATCGAAATCTGAATCCCGAAAAAGAGAGTGATAGCATTCGGCGCACCCAAAGAATCGCATCCGAAAATCCCCTCCCCAATTCGGCCCCGAAAAATCGACACCCGAAGAATCTCCTTTCGTATCTTTGCAGCCAAAATAATAGGGTAACCGCCACCGCAAAATAGCAGATCGGCATAGTGCTCATCTGGTTTTTTGCAGCTTTGCGGATTTTTTCCTATTTTTGTCAGCAGCTAAAAATTTCAAAACGATATTCTTATGACAATCACTGCCGCCGACATCAAGATCGGCATGTGCATCGAAATGGACGGCAAGACGTTCCTTGTAGTCGATTTCCAGCACTGCAAGCCGGGCAAAGGCCCCGCATTCGTACGCTCGAAGCTCAAAAATCTGGAGAACGGCCGCGTTCTGGAGAACACGTTCTCGTCCGTGAGCCAGAAGATCGAGCAGGTGCGCGTGGAGCGCCGACCCTACCAGTTCACGTACGAAGACGACCTGGGCGCCCACTTCATGCACACCGAGACTTTCGAGGAGATCAACATCGACAAGAGCCTGATCAACAACTACGACCTGATGGCCGACGGCCAGATCGTCGAAGTGATGTTCCACACCGAAAAGGAGACCGTCCTCTCGGCCGAACTTCCTCCGATCGTGGACATGGAGGTAACCTACACCGAACCGGGCATCAAGGGCGACACGGCCTCGACCAACTCGCTCAAACCCGCCACGGTCAACACCGGAGCCACGGTTCGCGTGCCTCTGTTCATCAACACGGGCGACAAGATCCGCGTCGACACCCGCACGCGCGAATACTACGAGCGAATCAAGTAAAAAGCGAATCCGCCTGCATACTACGAGAGGGAAAAACACGATGTTTTTCCCTCTCGCAGTATTTACCGGACAACGAAAAATAGGGTTTACAAAGTCCCAACGAAAATCGCGCTTGTTCCCGCGCGGCCGACTCCTTTCACACTTCCACTATGCCATTGCGGATGGCGAAAACCACCAGCGACGCGGTGTTCTTGCAACCGGTTTTTTCGAGGATGTTGGCCCGGTGTTTGTCGACCGTGCGCTTGGAGATGAAAAGTTCATCGGCAATCTCCTGGTTGGAGAGTCCCCGGCACACGAGCACCAGAATCTCGCGCTCGCGCGACGACAGCTGCTCGTCGGAGGCATCCTCGCGCGTCCGCATCCGGTCGGTAAGCGACGCGAGCAGCTGCGGGCTGAAATAGCTCCCGCCCGCCATCACGGCATCGATGGCTTCGAGCACATCGCCGATGGCGGAATCTTTCAACAAGAATCCCCGGGCACCGGCTTCGACCATGCGCGAATAATAGCTCTCCTCGCCGAACATCGACAAGGTAATGATCCGCAGGTCGGGCCGCACGGACAACGCCCGCTCGGTAGTCTGCGCTCCGTCGAGTCCCGGCATCGAGAAATCCATGAACACCACGTCGGCATCCAGCTGCGGCAGCAGGGCCAGGAACTCCTCGCCGCTGCCGGCCTCGCCCACGACCCGGCAACCGCCGCTGTGTTCGAGCAGTCCGCGAAGTCCGTTGCGGAACAACGAATGGTCGTCGACCAGCACTATGTTGCGGGCTTTCATCCTCTGCGACGGTTACGACGAACGCGCGGCGCCGGCTCCTGCACGGTATTCACACGGATCGAGGCCCGCATGCCGGCTCCCTTGGAAGAAACGATGTCGAACGATCCGCCCAGCGAATTGATGCGCGAAGCGATGTTCGAAAGGCCCATGCCGCAATCCATCATGGCCTGGGGGTTGAAGCCGCGGCCGTTGTCGGAATAGTCCAGCACGAGCGCCGGGCCGTTCTGCGAGAGCGAAAGATTTACCGTCGTGCAGGCGGCATGCTTGAGCGAATTGTTGATCAACTCGCAGATCACGCGGTAGAGGATCACTTCGATGTCGGTCTCGAAGCGCTCGCCCCGCAGATTGGTCGTGAAACGGATCTTCACGTTGTGCATCGCGGCACTGCGATCGATGAAGTGCTGCACGCCCCGTGCCAGACCGAAGTCGTTGAGCACGTGGGGCGAAAGGTTGTTCGAAATTTCGCGCAGGGAGCGGATCGCCTCGTCGATGACGTAGGTCGTGTTGTCGATGATCTCCTGCTGCTCGGGCGTGCGCTCCTCGCGCGCGAGAGCCGAAAGCGACATCTTGGCCGAAGAAAGCAACGGCCCCAGTCCGTCGTGCAGCTCCTTGGAAAAACGCGACCGCGCCTTCTCCTCGGTGCGGAGCACAGCTGTGAGAATCCGTTTGTTGAGCAGCTGCCGCTGGCGGTTGAGCCGGGCGATGTACTTGAAGAGCTTATGGGCATACATCACGCCGATCGAAAGGCACACCGAGACCACGATCCCCAGGTAGGCGAACCACCAACGGGGAATGACCTCGGCACCGCAGGCGATCAGCAACTGCACCAGCCGCTCGACCGAGAGCAGCGAGAACCCCACGATGAAAAGAATCCACACCGAATTGTATTTGGTCGTGCGCACCAGCCGCAGGGCATAGACCGTGGCCAAAGTCTGCACGGCGATGGATATGACAAGCAGGATTTTAATCAACATAGACCGATGATTTTAAACGATACGTTTTTAGCTCAACGACGGAAAAAGGACTCCAGCTTCTTCAACTGCCCGTAGTCGGTCATGTCGACCTGCACGGGCACCACCGACACCCATCCGTGGGCGAGCGCCCACTCGTCGGTATCCTCGGCGGAAGGCTCGGAGTTGACGAACTCGCCGGTAAGCCAGAAATACTCGCGGCCCCGCGGGTCTTCATGCCGGTAGAACTCCTCGCGCCAGAAACCGCGGTTCTGCCGGCAGAGCTTGATGCCGTGCAGCTCCTCGGGCCGCCCGGCAGGCACGTTGACATTCAGACACAGAGGCAGCTCGACCTGCCCGTCGAGCACCTGCCCGACGATCTGCCTGCCGAAGCGGACGGCGGCTTCGAAATCGGCATCGGGCGCATGGTCGTCGAGCGAAAGGCCGACGGCCGGACACCCGTAGAAACTCCCCTCGATGGCGGCGCCCATCGTTCCGGAATAAAGCACGTTGACAGCAGAATTCGAACCGTGGTTGATGCCCGAAATGACCAGATCGACCCGCTGCTCGCGCAACAGATAGTCGAAAGCCATCTTCACGCAGTCGACCGGCGTGCCGGAAAAGGCATAGACCTCGACACCCGGCTCCTGACTCACGCAGCGCAGGTAAAGCGGATTGTACATGGTAATGGCCTGGCTCATGCCGCTCTGTGCGGTCTCGGGCGCCACGACCACCACCCGGCCGAAAGCGCGCGCCACCTCGACGGCCGCCGCCAGCCCTTTCGACGCGTAGCCGTCGTCGTTGGTAACGAATATCAATCGTTGATTCTCCATAACAACATCGATTTCTCCTGTCCGCAACTTCTCGAAGCACGTTTGCAGCCTCGCAACGGCAGCGGTTCGGTGCGCCCCGCGATCGTCTCCCCGACTGCGGGTTTCCGGAATACAAATATACGAATAAGCGAGCGCAAAAGCAAGTTTACTTGCATTTTGCCGAGCGGGAGTATTTAAAACGAAGTTAAATATACGAAAAGTCGAGAGCAGAAGCAAGCGTTAGCTTGATTATGCCGAGACGAAGTATCTTGGGCGCAGCCAAATATAGGAAAAAATATTCGGCTCTTGCGCAAAACGAAAAAACTTTCTATCTTTGCCCTCCCTTACGGGAACGTATATCGACCTCTTTCATTGGGCGCTACGGCGCAGGCGGCCGCAGGCCGCGGGATTGCGGCTCAAGGCAGCGGCATGGTAGTCCGGCGCAGCGGGAATGTCGAATGCGAAACACTCTAATTCGTTGCAACAATGAACAAGGATGCAATCATCAAGCTCGTAAACGAGCAGATGTGGCCCAAGACGGACGCCGACGTACCGTCGTTCAAGGCCGGCGACACGATTACCGTGACCTACAAGATCGTCGAGGGCAGCAAGGAGCGTCTCCAGAGCTTCCGCGGCGTAGTGATCCAGATCAAGGGTCAGGGCAAGACCAAGATGTTCACGATCCGCAAGATTTCGAACGGCGTGGGCGTAGAACGTATCTTCCCACTCTACTCGCCGCACATCGAGAAGATCGAGGTCAACAAGATCGGTGTGGTTCGCCGTGCCCGCATCTACTACCTGCGCGATCTGACCGGCAAGAAAGCCCGCATCAAGGAGAAGCGCGTGACCCGCACGGAGAAATAATCCGCGCAAGGTCGAAAAGAAAAAGGATGTCTTCGAAAGACATCCTTTTTTTTGTCGGCAGGGAAGAGGGCGCACACACGTTTGCCGGCAACATGCTTGCCGGAGTCGCAAACTATTTACCAACCGGTATATCCTTGTTCACGTTGCGGCAGCCGATTACCGCATAGTAGAGCAGGTAGGCGAAACAAGCGAACATTACCCAATACGAAGCCATGTAGCCGATACGGTCGGCCACCCAGCCCTGGAACGTCGGAATGATGCCTCCGCCGCAGACCATGACCATGAAAATGCCCGACGCAGCAGCCGTATACTTGCCCAGTCCCTCGACCGCCAGGTTGAAGATGCCGCCCCACATGACCGAGGTGCAGAGACCGCAAAGCACGATCAGCACCACGCTCGCCGGCACGCTCACGCCGCCCAGCGAAGCCGGCAGCGCCACGCCCGACGACGCGGGCAGCAAGATCGCCGCAGCGACCATCGCCAGTCCGACCGTCGAAACGGCAATCATCATCGTCCGGCTCGACACCCTGGCGCCGACCGACCCGCCGACAAGGCGTCCGACCAGCATCAGCAACCAATAAAGCCCCACGATCGATCCGGCCACGGCCGCGTCGATGCCCAACTCCTGGGTCATGTAGAGGTTGGCCGTCGAGGGCAGGCCGATTTCGATACCCACATAGATGAAGATCGCCACCGTGCCGAGCACGAAATGGCGGAACGACATCGGGCCGTAGCGGTCGGACGTCGGTGCTTTGTCGGCGCCTTGCTCCATGTGCGGCTCGGGAATCTTGGAGGCGGCCAGCACGACGAATGCCACCGCGAAGATCGCCATGGCGATGAACAACGCCGGATTGGCCTTCTCGATCGTGCGCCCGGCCTCGGCGCCCATCAGATAACCGACCAGAAACGGCACGATCGTCGCCCCGATCGAATTGCAGGCGCCGCCGAACTGAAGCAGCTGATTGCCCTTGTCTCCTCCTCCGCCCAACGTATTGAGCATGGGGTTGACCACCGTATTGAGCATGCAGACCGAGAATCCGCAGATGAAAGCACCCGTCAGATAGACGGCGAAGCTGCCGACGGCCCCCGAAAGATACTGCACGCCGACACCGACAAACCCCACCGTCACGGCCGCCATAGCGGTTTTCTTGTAACCGATGCGGCGGAGCATCAACCCGGCCGGAATGCCCATGAAAGCATAGGCGATGAAGTTGGCGAAAAAGCCCAGCTGCGACTCGAAAGCCGATGCGCCGAACTGCTTGGCCACAATGACGCCCATGGGCGAAGGCAAACCCGTCACGAACGCGATCATGAAGAAAAGCGCGAACATGATGGCGACAGGCAGCTTATAACTGTTTTTCTGCTTCATGCTATTTTCAGATAAAGAATGTTTCCGCAACTTACAATTATTGATCCCGCTCGCCCACATAGGCGCAAAGATCGATCAACGCCGAACGATACTCCGAAGGTTCGAAGCCGGTAAGCAATTCGATGGCCTGCGAAAGGTAACTGCGCATGACGCTCGTAGCCAGCGAGATACCATCCTCATTCTCGACGATACGCTGCAAATATTCGAGCGACGAGGCATCCTCGCGGCAGCGCTTCAGCCGGCCGGCCACCTCGGCCTGGCGCGACTCGTCCATCCGCTCCATCACGCAGAGCAGCGGCAGCGTGATCTTCCCCTCGCGCAGATCGTTGTAGACCGGTTTGCCCGTTCGGGCGGAGGGTTTGTAGTCGAGGATGTCGTCCTGCATCTGGAACGCCATGCCCAGTGCTTCGCCGAAACGCTGCATGAGCGCCACCTTTTCATTGGGGGCGCCCGCGGCCATCGCTCCGGCCGACGCGCTCACGCCGATCAGACTGGCCGTCTTCTTGAAGATGATGTCCAGATAGGTGCGGCGCGTCATGGCGTGCCGCTCGGCGCAGTCGCTTTGCAGCACCTCGCCCTCGCACAACGCCGCCATCGAACCGCAGACATGCGTGACCAGGTCGAACTGCCCGCTCCGCAGGCCGATGTTCATGTTGCGCGCCAGGATGTAGTCGCCCAAGATGACCGCCTTGTGCGACTGCCAGCGGGCATTGACCGACGGCCGGCCGCGGCGCGTATCCGACTCGTCGATCACATCGTCGTGGATCAACGAGGCGATGTGGATCATTTCAACCAGCATGGCGGCCAGGCAGGCCCGGCGGCCGGTCGTCGCCCCTCTGGACGGCGCATTCATCGCAGCCGAGAGCATGACCAGCAACGGACGCACGCCCTTGCCGCGCGAAGACAGCGCATAGCGCAACATCCCGGACAACAATTCCCCTTCGGCAGTAAACTGCCGGTCGACGAATTCGTCGAAAGCCTCCAGATCGGCGGCCACGGGTTTGCGGATGGTATCGAGTGTAATCATAAAAACGAAGTAAAGAGCAGCTTTTCAGCCCGATCCGTACGGCCCGAACCGCTGCCGGACGCCCCGGACGATAGCTGTGGAAGGCGCCGCCGTGCAACCTGCGGGCGCGCCTGCGGCACCCCTGCGGAACGAAGACCCGTCGCCTTGCCGGAAAAATGTTCCCGGTTTGCATTTTAACCAACTGCAAATATAATGAAATTTCACGATTGCCACGTGCCAAGTGACTATTTTTTCGTACCTTTGGCTCCGCCTTAGCTGCTTCGCCCCGGCAGGATCGGACGACTCCGTTTTACCTGCGGCCCCGCAGCTCCGGCACTCGGTTAAGCACAATGGAGATGATTCTTTCGAAAGGTTTCGTTCGGCTGCTGCTGCCGGCAGCGGCCGCGCTGTCGCTCTTTTTTGTGGTAAGCGCCGCTTATTTCGCCCCTCAGTTCCGTGGCGAAGCGCTGCCCCAGCACGATGTGGTGCAATACGAAGGCATGGCCCACGACATTACCCGAATGCGCCTGGAGCGCGGCGAAGACCCCCAGTGGACGGGCGGCATGTTCGGCGGGATGCCCGCCTACCTGATCAATGTGGCCTACCCGGCCCAGCTGGTCAAACGCACGGCGGGACAGATTACCAAGATACTCGACACGCCGGCCGCCTTCCTCTTTTTCGCCATGACGGCCATGTGGCTCATGCTCCTGATGACGGGCGTCGACCCCTGGGTCGGCATCGTCGCAGCCCTGGCCTACGGACTCTCGACCTACCTGCTGCTCATTATCGGCGCGGGGCACCTGACCAAGATGTGGGCGCTGGTCTACGCACCTCTGATGCTCGGAGGCACCTGGATGACCCTGCGCGGCAACATCTTCTACGGTGCGGCGCTCACAGCTTTGTTCGCGTCGCTCGAAATCGGTGCCAACCACCCGCAGATCGCCTACTACTTCCTGCTGGCGATGGCGGCGCTGTGGATCAACGACGCGATCGTCGCCCTGCGCGAAAAACGGCTGCGCGACTTCGGCCTGCGCACCGCCGCGCTCCTCGGCGCCGGCATACTGGCCGTAGCATCCAACTTCGCCCCCCTCTGGTATACGGCCCGCCACACGAAAGAGACCATCCGCGGCGGCTCGGAACTGACCGCAGACACGACAGAAAAACGGAGCGGACTCGATCTGGACTACGCCACGGCCTGGAGCTACGGACGCGCCGAGACGCTGAACCTGCTCGTGCCCGACTTCATGGGGCGCGATTCGGGCACGACCTTCTCGCGCAACGGCGAAGTGGCCTCCGTGACCGGCGAACTGGGACTGCGCGGAGCCGCCCAGCAACTCCCGGCCTACTGGGGCACGCAACCCTATACGGGCGGCCCGACCTACCTGGGCGCCGCAGCCCTTTTCCTGGCCGCGCTGGGCCTGGCGCTGGCCCGCGGCCGCAACAAATGGTGGATCGCCGCCATCTGCGGGCTGATGATCCTGCTGGCCTGGGGCCGCAACCTGATGGGATTGACCGAATGGGCCTTCAGGTGGCTGCCCGGATACAACAAGTTCCGCACGGTCTCGATGACACTGGTGGTGGTGCAATGGGCCGTGCCGATGCTGGGTGCGCTGGCGCTCATGCGGCTGTGGCGCGACGAGATTCCCCGCGGGCGGCGGCTGCGGGCCATAGGTTGGGCGGCCGGCATCACGGGCGGTCTCTGCCTGCTGCTGGCCACGACGGGCGGCGCCCTGTTCGACTTCGGACGCGACCAGAGCGCGGCGATGATGACCGACCAGTACCACCGCATCTTCGAGGCCAACGGTCTGCAAGCCTACATCGACCGCGGCATGGATGTCGAGTGGGGCGAACGGACGGCCGACGCAATGGCAACCGAACGCGCAGCGATGATGCGGGCCGATGCCTGGCGGTCGCTGGCGATGATTCTGCTTGCGGCAGGGTGCACGCTGCTTTTCGTGCGGCGCAAGATCAACCGATACGTGCTCGTCGCCCTGCTTTCCGGCGTCATGCTGCTCGACCTGGTGCCCGTCGACCTGCGTTTCCTTTCGTCCGACGACTTCGTGCCGGCCCGCCGCCGGCAGATCGCTCCTACGGCCGCCGACCAGGCGATTCTGGCGGACACAACACCGGGATACCGCGTCATCAACCTCACGGTCAGCCCCTTCAACGACGCCACGACCTCCTATTTCCACCGGTCGGTCGGCGGTTATCATGGCGCCAAGCTGGCCCGCTACCAAGATTTGATCGACCGCTATCTTTCGTCGCTCGACGAGGGGGTGCTCGACATGCTCAACACGCGCTATGCGATCGTTCCGGGCAACGACGGACAGCCCGAAGCCGTCTTCCGCGACACGGCATTCGGCGCCGCCTGGTTCGTCGACTCGGTGGTCTGCGCCCCGACGGCCCAAGCCGAAATCGACGCGCTGGGGAGCCTCGACCTGCGCACGACGGCGGTCGTCGCGACCGACACGCCTCTGCCTGCCGCAGCACCAGCCGATCCGGCGGCCCGCATCGAGCTGACGGAATACCGCCCCAACTACCTGAAGTACGAATATTCCGCCCCGCAAGAAGCTGTGGCCATATTCTCCGAAATCTACTATGCCGACGGCTGGAGCGCTTTCATCGACGGCGAACCGGCGCCTTATTTCCGGGCCGACTACGTATTGCGCGCCATGCTCTTGCCGCCCGGCAGCCACACGGTCGAATGGCGCTTCCGCGCCCCGCACTGGACGGCGGTCGAAAGCGCGACGCTGGCCGCCTCGCTGGCAATTCTGGCGGCGGCTCTGACGGCGCTCATCTTGTGGGTAATAAAAACCAAACGCACAGAATAACGCATTGAACATGAAGGACGACAAACGACTCAAACGCAAAGTCCGCAACTCCTACATCGTATCCACGGTCAGCATCACGCTGGTGCTCTTTCTCCTGGGGTCGGTGGGCTACCTGATGCTGGCGGCCATGGAGGTGGCCCGCACGCTGCAATCGAGCATCCAGGTGTCGGTGGAACTGAAAAACGGGCTGACCGACAAGCAACGCGAAGCGATCGCCGAACGGGTCGCCGACCAAGAGCTGGTGGGCGGGATCGTCTACGTACCCAAGGAAGAGAAACTGGAAGATGCAGAGTTCCGAAAGATGTTCGGCAGCGAATTCGACGAGGTATTGGGCGAAAATCCGCTGCTGGACTCCTACGAACTGACCCTCACGGCGCATTCGTCCGACAAGGAGGCGATCGACGCCTTCATCACGGGCATCTCCCACCTTTCGGGCGTCGAACATGTGAGCTACCCGGCCCTCATGGCGGCGCGGCTCCACGCCACAGTGGGAAAAATCCGCTTCATCCTGCTGCTCTTCGGCGGAGCGCTGCTCCTCGTTTCGATGATCCTGGTAAGCAACACCCTCCGGCTGGCGATCTTCTCGAAACGCTACCAGATCAACACCATGAAACTGGTCGGCGCCACCAAGTGGTTCATCATGCGGCCGTTCCTGGCCAGCAGCATCACGCAGGGCATCTTGGCCGGCACGGCGGCTTCGCTGCTGCTGGCGCTGGCCGCCTACGGACTGAACGAAGCCGTGCCCGAGTTGCAGGCCCTGGCGGAGGCGAGCCGCACGGGCGGTCTGATCTTCGGCACGATGATCGGCGGCGGCGTGGTCATCTCGGGACTCTTCACTTGGGCGGCCCTCAACAAATTCGTCAACATGAAATCGAACAAAATCTATCTTTACTGACATGAAACGACCGAACAACACTCCCGACAATCCCCGGCTGCCGCTCACACGCCGCAACTACATCCTGCTGGCCGTCGGTTTCGCCGTCATCGTGCTGGGATTCGTCCTCATGACCGGCGGCGGCAGCGATTCGCCCGACGAGTTCGACTACGCCATGTTCTCGTGGCGCCGCATCACGCTGGCACCGATCGTGACCGTCGGCGGCTTCGTGCTGGAAATCTATGCCATCCTGAAACGCTACGAGTGACCCGATGGATACGCTTCAAGCCATTATATTGGGCATCGTGCAGGGAATTACCGAATTCCTGCCCGTTTCGAGCAGCGGACACCTCCAGATCGCCAAGGAGTTGCTGGGCGTGCAGATCGAGGAAAACCTGACGTTCGACGTGACGCTGCACGCCGCCACGGTGTTGAGCACCTTGGCGGTTCTGCACGCCGAGGTGCGCCGGCTCCTCGGGGGGATGTTCTCGCGCCGCTTCAACGCCGAGCAGGCCTATGTGCTGAAACTGGCGCTCTCGATGATTCCGATCGGCATCGTGGGCTTCGCCTTGAAAGACCGCATCGACGCGCTGCTCAACGCACCGTGGATCCTGGCAGTCGTGGGAGCCATGCTCTTGCTCACGGCCGCACTCCTGGCTTTCGCCTACTACGCCAAACCACGGCAGAAAGAGATCATCTCCTACCGCGACGCCTTCATCATCGGCGTAGCGCAGGCCTGCGCCGCCATGCCGGGCCTCTCGCGGTCGGGCACGACCATCGCCACGGGGCTGCTGCTGGGCAATGAAAAAGCCGCCGTGGCGCAATTCTCGTTCTTGATGGTGCTGGCGCCCATTTTAGGCGAGACGTTCCTCGAAATCTGTTCGGGAGAGTTGACGTCGGGCATCGCCGCAGGGCCGCTGCTGGCAGGGTTTCTCGCTGCGTTCGTTACCGGCTGCGCCGCCTGCCGCTTCATGCTCGAAATCGTCAAGCGGGGACGTCTGATCTGGTTCGCGATCTATTGCGCGGCAGCGGGCGCCGTATCCATTATCAGCTACGCCCTATGACGCCCGAAGCAACCGACCTGCGCGGTCTCGATTTCGAGCAGGGCTACATCGCCGTAATCGACAAGCCGCTGGAGTGGACGTCGACCGACGTGGTGCGCAAGATCAAGTTCGCGCTCCGCAAGATAGGCTATCCCCGCATCAAAGTGGGGCATGCCGGGACGCTCGACCCCCTGGCCACGGGCGTGCTGCTGGTCTGCATCGGCCGCGCCACGAAGATGGTCGAGGCGCTGCAAGCCGAAGAAAAGGAGTATGTAGCCGACGTCGTGCTGGGCGCCACGACACCCAGTTTCGATCTGGAACACCCCATCGACCGCACCTACCCGACCGAACACATCACCCGCGAGAAAGTCGTCGAAGCGCTCCGCTCCCTGGAGGGGGAGCGGCTCCAGGCGCCGCCGCTCTATTCAGCCAAGAAGATCGACGGCATGCGGGCCTACGAACTGGCCCGGGCGGGCGGGACGACCGACTCCGTAGAGCTGCGCAAGGCTCCGATCCATATCTACGAAATCGAACTCCAAGAATATGCCCTGCCCCGCATACGCATCCGAGTGCGTTGCAGCAAAGGCACCTACATCCGTTCGCTGGCCGGCGAAATAGGCGAAGTGCTCGACAGCGGCGCCCACCTCTCCTCGCTGCGCCGCACGCGCAGCGGCGGCTTCACAGCCGAAAAGGCATGGCAGTTGGAGGAGCTGATAAAAAATCTGCACGAGATCGAAACAAAATAGATTTTTTTGCGTATACAATTAGTATTGTCACACACGATTCCACCGAGAAACCTTTTTGAGAAACCTTTCCCCGCTATGAAACTATCGCAGTACGGCTACGATTTCACGCCCGAAATGCTGGCCCGCTATCCGGCCGACAACCGCGACGAATCGCGCCTGATGGTCATCGACCGCGCCAAAGACACCGTCGAACACCGCCAGTTCAAGGACATCATCGAATACTTCGACGAGAAAGACCTCTTTCTGTTCAACGACACCAAGGTTTTCCCTGCACGTCTCTACGGCAACAAGGAGAAGACCGGCGCCGAGATCGAAATCTTCCTGCTGCGCGAGTTGAACCGCGAACTCCGCCTGTGGGACGTGCTGGTCGACCCGGCGCGCAAGATCCGCATAGGCAACAAGCTCTATTTCGGCGACGACGACCTGCTGGTGGCCGAAGTGATCGACAACACCACCTCGCGCGGCCGCACGCTGCGCTTCCTTTTCGACGGCTCCTACGAGGAATTCAAGGAAGCGCTTTTCGCCCTGGGCGAAACCCCGCTGCCCAAGTGGGTGCGCGAAAAGGTCGAACCCCAGGACGCCGAACGCTACCAGACGATCTTCGCCGCCAAGGAGGGCGCCGTGGCGGCCCCTACGGCCGGCATGCACTTCTCGAAGCACCTGCTCAAACGCATGGAGATCAAGGGGATCGACAGCGCGTTCGTCACGCTGCACGTCGGGCTGGGCAACTTCCGCACGGTAGATGTCGAAGACCTCTCGAAACACAAGATGGACTCCGAGCAGTTCTTCGTGACCGAAGAAACCGCTGCGACGGTCAACGCCGCCAAACGCGACGGACGCAAGGTCGTGGCGATCGGCACCACCGTCATGCGCACGATCGAAACCGCCGTCTCGACGGGCGGCATGATCAAGGCCTCGGAGGGCTGGACGAACAAGTTCATCTTCGCACCCTACGACTTCTCGGTCGCCGATGCGATGGTCTCGAACTTCCACCTGCCCTACTCCACGCAGCTGATGATGGTGGCGGCGTTCGGCGGCTACGAAAACGTGATGAAGGCCTACAAAATCGCTAAAGAAGAAGGATACCGCTTCGGCACTTACGGCGACGCGATGCTTATTCTTTAATATTTTTTCACTATCTTTGCAAAATACAAGCGGCGCCCTGCAATATTCGCAGTCCATCTTGCGTTGGTGTGTCCCGGTTTCGCAGAAGAGCGACCCTCGCACAGGGCGGCCCGCCAGGAGACGACCGCGAAGGGAGCGGCCCGAGGAGCCGGTTTTCCGACCTTAAAACTTACGATTCATGGCAAGCAAGATTCTGTACGTCTGTCAGCAAATAATGCCCTACCTCCCCGAAACGGAGGCTTCCGTGTTATGCCGTTCGCTGGTGCAGGCGATGCAGGAGCGCGGCAATGAAATCCGCACGTTCATGCCCCGCTACGGGTGCATCAACGAGCGCCGCCACCAGCTCCACGAAGTGATCCGCCTTTCGGGCATGAATCTCATCATCGACGACAACGACCACCAGCTCATCATCAAGGTGGCATCGATTCCTGCCGCCCGCGTGCAGATCTACTTCATCGACAACGACGACTACTTCTCGCGCAAGGCCGTGTTGCAGGATGCCGCAGGGCTGGAGTTCCCCGACAACGACGAGCGGGCCATCTTCTTCGCCCGCGGCGTGCTGGAAACGGTCAAGAAGCTGTGCTGGGCACCCTCCGTCGTCCATTGCCACGGATGGTTCACGGGAGTCGTGCCCGTATACCTGAAGAAGGTTTTCGCCGACGATCCGATCTTCCGCAACGTGAAGGTCGTCGTGTCGCTCTACGACGACGGCTTCGGCGGCGAGCTGAACAAGGGTTTCGGTGCGAAGATCGCCGGCGAGGGGGTCAAGGACAAAAATCTGTCGATTCTCGACACGCCGTCATACGAAAACCTCTGCCGTTTCGTTATGAAGTATGCCGACGGCGTGATCGCGGCATCCGCCGGCGTCGACGAGCGGGTGCTCGAAATCGCCCGCCAAAGCGGCAAGCCGATGCTGGAATACCAGGCGCCCGAGGCAGAGGACTTTTTCGATAATTACAACCGCTTCTATGATGAAATTCAATAGTTTCCGTCGTGCGATGCTCTCCGCGGCCCTTTTTGCGGGGGCGGCCGGGTGGGCAGGCTGCACCACGGTGGACGATTCGCTGGGTTCGAACCTCGTGCCCGACACCCAGCAGATGCGGGCCGGATATGCGACCTTTCCGCTCAAAAAAGAGCCGAATCCGAAAAAATACGTCGAAACCCGGCTCTTCCAGAGCGATTCGATCCGCACGTCGAACATCTCCTACGGCTACATCGGTTCGCAGCTGAACGACACGCTGGGGCTGCGCTCGGCAGGCTTCCTGACCCAATATCTCTACTATGTGGGAGTCGACGCCGACCGATTCGGCGAGCGGCCGATCTTCGACTCCGCGCAGTTGCTGCTCACGGTTACCGACTACGACCGCGACACTCTTACCCCGCAGCTCTACGGCATTTATGAAATTACCGACAACGCTTATCTGACCGAACGGGAGGACTCCACGTTCTACCTCGATTTCGATCCCGATCCTTATGTAAGCAAAACCCCGCTGTTCACGTTCGAGTTCCCCGACGGCAAGAAGACCGGCCCCGCCACCACGTCCGTGACGCTTGATCTGGCCGAAGGCGGCCGCGAGTTCATCGACCGGCTGATGCTCCAGAGCGGCAAATACGCGGACGACTACTCGATCTATACCACCCTCGACAGTCTCGCGCAGTGGGTCGACGAATTCAAGGGGCTTTATATCCGTCCTCTGGCCGATCAGACCGCCAAAAGCAAGGGCGGCATGTACGCCCTCGATCTCAGCGGCTCGGGCCTGGCGGTCTACGGCCGCACCAGGCTCAAGGAAGACCCTTCGCTGATAAAAGACACCCTGTCGCTGCTCTACATTTTCAAGGACACCGAGTTGTCGTCCACCCATGGCAACGTCTCGGTCAACGTCTTCAAACGCAACTACGAAGGCAGCAAGATCGACCCGGCCCAGGTTCGCGAACCCGCTCCCGGCACCCCCGACAACCGCAAGACCGACAGCCGGATGATCGTCGAAGGCATGGGCGGCGTGGTAACCGAGATCACGTTCACGAAAGAGTTCTTCAACGAACTGGAGAGCAAGATCGAAGAAGCCAACAGGGAGGGCTACGAGTTCTCGACCCTGGCGTTCAGCCAGGCCCGCATGCTGGTTTACTTCGGCGACAGCGATTACGAGTGGGACGCGATCGATCCCGCGGCTCCCGGCAGGCTGATCTTCGACATGGACGCCGCACCGGAACGCATCGGTCTCTATACGAACTACAAGACCCTTACGGCGATCCCGGACTACAACTACTATTACGAGAAGAACTACGACACGTCGCTCGCCTACGGCGGGTACATCAACCGCAGCCGCGGCTGCTACACGTTCGACATCACGGGTTACATCCAGACCCTCTGGAACAGCTACGCAGCCGAACGCGACGCCGCACGGAGCGAAGAACGGGAGATCGACCTGACGAAGATCGGGAACCGTACGATCTATGCCGCCCCCGAAGCTTACAGCTACTACACGCCGGCCTACACCGTCTTGCAAGGCATGACCACGCTGCCGGACGATCCTGCCGGAAACAACGCCCCGATCCGTTTCGAACTGACCTACAATTTAATCAAGAAATAACAACCCGCAACCAATCAACGAATGCGCAACCTAAGTCGAGCACTTAGGTTTTCGCATTTCTGAAAAAGCCATACATCAACGCAATGCAGGAGAATTTAGTTATCGTCGAGTCGCCCGCCAAGGCGAAGACCATCGAAAAGTTCCTGGGTAAGGATTTCATCGTCAAGTCGAGCTTCGGGCATATCCGCGACCTCTCGAAAAAAGACCTCGGCATCCGCATCGCAGAGGGATTCGCCCCCGTCTACGAAGTGCCGGCCGACAAGAAGAAAGTGGTCGACGAGCTGACCCGCCTGGCCAAGACCAAGACCGTCTGGCTCGCCTCCGATGAAGACCGCGAAGGAGAAGCCATCGCATGGCACCTGACCGAAGTGTTGGGCCTCCCCGTCGAGCGCACCAAGCGCATCGTCTTCCACGAAATTACCAAGCGGGCGATCCTCGACGCCATCGAAAAACCCCGCACCGTGAACATGGATCTGGTCAACGCCCAGCAGGCGCGCCGCGTGCTCGACCGGCTGGTCGGTTTCGAGCTGTCGCCCGTGCTGTGGAAAAAGGTGCGGCCGTCGCTCTCGGCCGGGCGCGTGCAGTCGGTCGCCGTGCGTCTGCTCGTCGAGCGCGAGCGCGAAATCATCGCGTTCAAGCCGTCGCCCTACTTCCGCGTCGTGGCCCAGTTCTACGCCACGGCCGACACCGAAAAAACGCTCTTCAAAGCAGAGCTTCCGACCCGTTTCGCAACGGCCGAGGAGGCCGAAAGTTTCCTCCGCAGCTGCATCGGCGCCGCATTCACGGTATCGAAATGCGAGGAGAAGCCCGCACAGCGCTACCCCGCACCGCCGTTCACGACCTCCACGCTCCAGCAGGAAGCCAGCCGCAAACTGGGCATGTCCGTTTCGCAGACCATGTCCGTGGCACAGCACCTCTACGAGCAGGGTCTGATTACCTACATGCGTACCGACTCGGTAAACCTTTCGCAGCAGGCGCTTACCCAATGCAAGGAGGAGATCATCCGTCTCTACGGCGAGAAATACTCCCGCTGGTTCAACTACAAGACCAAGACCAAAGGCGCCCAAGAGGCCCACGAAGCGATCCGCCCCTCCTACATCGACCGCCAGCAGATCGAGGGCACGCCGGCCGAAAAGCGGCTCTACGAATTGATCTGGAAGCGCACGGTCGCTTCGCAGATGGTGTGCGCCGAGCTGGATCGCACGACCATCGCCATCGACATGGCCGGCTCGCCCCATCAGTTCGTCGCTTCGGGCGAGGTGGTGCGCTTCGACGGCTTCCTGCGGCTCTACTCCGAATCGACGGACGACGACCAGGCGCAGGAGAGCGGCGAAGGGCTGCTCCCCAAACTGGCGCAGGGCGATGCCCTCACGGCCGACACCATCACGGCCACAGAGCGTTTCACGCAGGCCCCGGCCCGCTACAACGAAGCGTCGCTGGTCAAGCGGCTCGAAGAACTGGGCATCGGCCGCCCGTCGACCTATGCCCCGACCATCTCGACGATCATCAACCGCGGCTACGTAGTCAAGCAGAACAAGGAAGGACAGAAGCGCGGCTTCGTGCAACTGACGCTCGCCAACGGCAAGATCGCCGCCAAGAACCTTATCGAAAACTTCGGCAAGGAGAAGAACCGCCTGGCGCCCACCGACATCGGCATGCTGGTAAACGACTACCTCGAAGCGCAGTTCGGCCCCATCATCGACTACAACTTCACGGCCAACGTCGAAAAGGAGTTCGACCGCATCGCCGAGGGCGACATCACGTGGGACCGCATGATCGGCGACTTCTACGCACCGTTCCACAAGATGGTCGACACAGCCATCGAACAGCAGAACGACAAGAAGGGCCAGGCCCGCATCCTGGGCACCGACCCCAAGACGGGCCGCACGGTCAAGGCGCGCATCGGCCGCTACGGCCCCATGGCCGAGATCGAAGCGCCCGAAGGCGAGAAGAGCCGGTTCGCCTCGCTCAAGAAAGGCCAGCTGATCGAATCGATCACGCTGGAAGAGGCGCTGGAACTCTTCGCACTGCCGCGCACGCTGGGCGAGCTCGACGGCGAGGAGCTGGCCGTGGGCATCGGCAAATACGGCGCCTACGTCCGCTACGGCAAGTCGTTCGCTTCGCTGGCCAAGACCGACGACCCCTACACGGTGAGCTACGACCGGGCCGTGGAGGTAGTCCGCGCCCACAAGGAAGCCGCCGCCACAGCCAACAAACCGCTCCGCGAATTCGCCGAAGACCCCGACATGCTGGTCAAGAACGGCCGCTACGGCGCCTATATCGCCTACCAAGGCAAGAACTACCGCCTGCCCAAAGGGGCCAAGGCGGCCGAGCTGACCTTGGAGGAGTGCCGGAAAATCGTGGCCGGAGCGAAAAAATAGACGCCGGCATATACTATCCGGGCGCCGCAGCCGTTTCTTATGCGTGCAGCGGTCCGCAGAGCGGCATCCCGGTCCACCGGGAGCAGCCGGCCCGACCGCAGCTGCTGCCCCCGGCGTTCGGCGAAACGAACGCTACTTCAAACCCAACGACAGATGAAAAACTTCTTGCTTACCCTGCTGGCCGTCGGCGCTCTGTGCAGCGCCGTCGCCCAGACGACACCCGAAGAGACCCAGCCCGAGGGCTACCGCTTCACCGACACCAAGGTGCTCCGGATGACGCCCGTCAAGGACCAGCACCGCAGCGGCACATGCTGGTGCTTCTCGACCCTTTCGTTTCTGGAGGGTGAAATCCTGCGCGCAGGCGGCGCTCCGGTCCACCTCTCGGAGATGTGGATCGTCCGCCACACCTTCATGGAAAAGGCCGAAAAATACGTCCGGATGCACGGCGAACTGAACTTCGCCGAGGGCGGTGCGGCGCACGACGTCACCGAGAGCATCAAGAAATACGGCATCGTGCCGTTCGAGGTCTACCCGGGGCTCAACTACGGTACCGACAAGCCCGACTTCCACGAGCTGACGGCCGTATTCAAGGCCTACCTCGACACGATCATTTCGGTCGGCGACCGTTCGGGCAAACCGCTGTCGACGGCGTGGCGCCGCGGCTTCAGCGCCCTGCTCGACGCCTATTTCGGCGAGATGCCCGAGACTTTCACCTACGAGGGCAAGGAATACACCCCGGCCTCCTATGCGGCCTCGCTGCCCATCGACATGGAGGATTATATCGACCTGACGTCGTTCACCCATCATCCGTTCTACACGCAGTTCATCCTCGAAGTGCCCGACAACTGGATGTGGGGCACGGTCTACAACCTGCCGCTCGACGAAATGATGGAGGCCGTCGACCACGCGCTCGACCAGGGGTATGCACTCTCGTGGGGCACCGACGTGAGCGAAAAGGGCTTCAGCCGCACCAAGGCGATCGGCATCGTTCCCGAAATCGCGCTCGAGAACATGAGCGGCACGGAAGCCGAGAAATGGGGCAAACTTACCCAGCAGGAGAAGGAGACGCTAATCTACTCGTTCGACAAACCCGTAAAGGAGCTGGTCGTGACGCAGGCCAAGCGTCAGGAGGCGTTCGATAACTACGAGACCACCGACGACCACGGCATGGTCATCGTGGGCAAAGCCACCGACCAGGCCGGGAATCCGTTCTACAAGGTGCTCAACTCGTGGGGCGAACGTCCGCCCTACGGAGGCTACTGGTATTTCTCGCAGCCGTTCGTAGCCTACAAGACGACCTCGATCATGCTCAACAAGAAAGCCCTGCCCGAACACATCGCCCGAAAACTGGGGTTCGAATAGAACCGTGAGCGAAAGGAGTTCCCGGAGAACACCGCGCTTTGAACAAACGCCGGAATCCACACGAACGGATTCCGGCGTTTTCATGTTTCATCAAAACTTTTTCATACGTCCTCGAATTCCACACCGAGAAGTTTGACCAGATCGAGCGCCTGCGCCGGAGAAATCCGAGCGCCCCGAAGTTCGAACGACGCACAATCGCGCAGGCGGATGCCGCGGATGTCGCAGTCGGCCAGCGAGATCCCCTGCAAACGGGTGCCGAAGAACTCGGCCGTCGAGAGATCGCAAGCGGAAAATGCGGTCTGCTCGAAACGGCACTCGCTCAACACGGCACTGCGCAAGATACACTCCTCGCACCTTACCCGGCGGAACCTCGCAGCGGCGAACCCGACGAACTCGCCCCGACAACGCGCCAAGACGGCCGAACCGAAAACCGTCTCGGCGAATTCGGCGCCGGTAAACTTGCAATCGACGAACTGCACGCGCTGGAACGCACTGCCGCGCAAATCGGCGTTGGAGAAGTCGCAGTTGCGGAACAAGACATCGGAAAACCGGGCCTGCGCCAACACGGCCCCCGAGAAACGACATCCGGAAAAGATGCACCGCTCGACGGAAAGGTGTTCGCGAACCAGTCCGGCCAAAGCAACACCGCGGAACACCGCATCGACGACCTCCTCGGCATCGACAAGCAACGCAACATCGGCAACAAATGCAGAATCTTCCGGCAAACGGGGCGGCGCAATTTCCATAATCAAGACAAAAAGACGATGATACGGCCTCCAAGCTGCAAAAAATGCAGCCGCAACGCCTCGCCGCCGCAAATCCTACCGACGAGCGCAGCGGTATGGAAATCGACCTCCTCGATCCGCAAATCGCGCAATAGATCCAACTCGCAGCGCCCGGCGAACTTGTAAAGAGTCTCCTTGGCACACCACACGACGGCGGGCCACCACGGCACGTCCGACAAAGTCTGCTCCTCAACGGTCATATAACGGGAAACGACCCGCCCGAAATCGCGGGCTGCCGATTCGACATCGACGGCGCAAGGCGTGTCGGCAAAAGCCACAGCGATACTGCCCTCGCAATGCGACACAGCGACATGCACAGCACAACCTATGAAACCCGAAATTCCGGAAACCGCCATCCCGGCTTCCTGCTCTCCCGAACCCGGAATTCCGGACTCCGACGATCCGGGAACCGATTTTCGGAGTTCCAGGATTTCGACCCTCGGAGCACCCGCCGCATCGTAACCGATCCGGATTCCGGCCGGGTCGCAGACCCATTCGCGGGACAATTCGCGCCGCACGATCGCCCGCCACGAAAGCCATTCGCTACGCCGGCGCACACAACCGAACGTCCGGGCATGCGCCTGCTCCTCGGGCGTAGTCCGAAGCGCGATTTCGGTCTCGGAAAGAGGCTGGGAAACGATAAGGCGGAACACAACTTATATACTTTGATGCGCAGTAAGAGCCGGAATCTTGAATCCGAACGACGAGGCTTAATCGTTCGTTACTTTATGTCTACGCGTATCTTATCGATCCGGTGCGCATCCGTTTCCTTGATCGTGAAACGGATGTCGTGCGACGTGAAGACATCGCCCTTGCGCGGGAAATCGCGCTTGAGTTCGAGCATCAGGCCGGCCAGGGTCTCGGCCTCGCCCCGCACGTCGGAGAAAGTCTCCTCGTCGAGCGCCAGGATGCGTTCGAAATCGCCGATATGGGTCTTGCCCTCGAAAAGATAGCTTTTAGGCCCCAGACGCGTATAGAAACTCTCGTCGTTGTCGCTTTCGTCGGAAATTTCGCCGACGATCTCCTCGATGATGTCCTCCAGCGACACCAGACCCAACGTCGAACCGTATTCGTCGACCACGATAGCCATGTGCACCTTGTTCGACTGGAAGTCGCCCAACAAGTCATTGATCTTCTTATGCTCCGGCACGAAATAGGGCTTGCGGATCAACTGCTGCCATCCGAACTCGTTGCCGTTGTTGATGTAGGGCAACAAATCCTTGACATAAAGCGTACCCCGGATGTTGTCGATATCCTCCTCGAAGACCGGAATGCGCGAAAATCCCGACGCGATGATCGTCCGCTTGACTTTCTCGTAATCGTCGGTCAACTCGACGGCTGTGATGTCCACGCGGGGCTTCATGATCTCCTGCACCTCGGTGTTGACGAAATTCACGATCCCCGACAACATCACATGCTCCTCCGGGTTGCCCGTATGGGTCATGTCGACGGCATCGGCCAGATCGTCGAGCGAAATTTCGCTCTTGTGCGAGGCTTTCTCGCTGATGCGGCTGCTCGTATGCACCAGGATGTAGGAAAGCGGATAGAACACCCACCGCAGCACCGCCAACGGCTGAGCCACGAACTGGGCGAACTTTACCGGCGTAGTCTGCGCCAACACCTTAGGCAACACTTCGCCGAAGAGCAGCAGGAAGAACGTAACAACGACCGTCTTGAAAAGGAACTCCAGGTGCGTGAACGTGAAAAGGGCATCGACGATGCCGGCCATGAATATGGTAATGCAGATGTTGACCAGATTATTGATGACCAGAATCGTGGCCAACAAAAAATCAACATCGCCCAACAATTTCAAGACAGCGGCGGCCGAAGCGCTCGTCCGCTGCTTGAATCGCTGCACGTCGTTGTGCGAAAGCGAGAAAAACGAAGTCTCGGCACCCGACACGAGCGCCGAAACGCACAACAGAAGCAACGTTGCGACGCAACGTATGACGATATGGGTCGAGAACCCGTTGAATATGATCCAGGGAGCGTGTTCCAAGTTCGGGTGCGGTTGGTTAATCGAAAAGCGACCCGCCGTCGGGCTTCTCCTCCGGGGTCTGCGTCGCGGCCGAATCGTTGCGCAGCACCTCCTTGCGGCCGCCCGACATCTGGACGATGAACTTCGAATTGCGCGACTGATAAGCCGGCTTGGACAACAGCGCGTCGATGTTGTTGTAGCGCGTCGACTTGGCGCCCAGCACCACCTGCTCGCCGGGCCGCGGCACGGACTTCGCCGCCAGCGGCTTGATCGGCTCCAGCACCGATTCGGTCTGGCCCTCCTTGGCCGGCATCACGGCCGGTGCGATCTGCTTCATCACCTCCTTGACCTCCTCGCTCTGGAAGCCCGTGGCGACCACCACCAACTCGATGGCGTTGCCCAACTGGGGCTTTTCGCTCGTACCCCAGATGATGTTGGCATTGTGCACGGCGCCCTCGTCGTCCTGCACGCTGGCATGCGCCTGGATATACTCCAGAATCCGCACGACCTCTTCGTACATCAGTTCGTCGGCATTGGCAACAGAAATATTCAACAAGATATTCTTGGCCCCCGAGATCAAGTTGTGATCCAGCAACGGCGACCGCAGCGACGCCTCGGCCACAGCCTCGGCCCTGCTGTCGCCCTCGGCCGTAGCCACGGCCATGTGGGCGCGGCCGCTGCAACGCATGACTTTCGAGACATCGGCGAAGTCGACGTTTACCAAGTCGCTCTCCACGGTAATGATTTCGGCGATGCCTTTGGCGGCCGAAGCCAGGATATCGTCGGCCTTGCCGAAAGCCTGCTTGAGCGAGAGCCGTCCGTAGATTTCGAGGATGTTTTCGTTGTTGATGATCAGCAGCGAATCGACATTCTGCCGCAGTTCCTCGATACCGCGGAACGCCTGCTCGTAACGGATCTTCCCCTCGACGGCCAACGGCGAAGTGACGATGGCCACGGTCAGCAGCCCCATCTCCTTGGCCAGCTTGGCGATCACGGGCGAAGCGCCCGTACCGGTGCCGCCGCCCATACCTGCCGTGATGAAGATCATGCGCGTACCCGCCGCTTCGAAGTGCTGCCGGATTTCGGGCAAGGTCTCCACGGCGGCACGGCGCCCGTTCTCGGGGTCGTTGCCGGCGCCCAATCCCTCGCTGCCCAGCCGGATCTTGGTCTCTACGGGACTTTTGTCCAGCGCCTGCTGGTCGGTATTGCAAACCATGAACGACACACCGCAGATGCCGAGGCTCCACATGTGGTTCACAGCATTGCCGCCGGCACCGCCGACCCCCACTACCGTGATGATCGAGTTATTTGCACGGGGCGCTTTGATCTCCGACATCAATTCGTCTGTCATAAGTCGTTAAAAGCAGGTAAAAAGAAAATTAATTCGCGGTCAGCTCATTCATGCCACCCGCCATTCTATATTTCTTCGTCTTCGGCAGCCGTAAAACTCTTGTTTACCTTGTCGAACGCCTTCTGGAAAATCGACCCCCAGTCGCGCTTGCGCTTCGGGTCGGCAGGTGCGAAATCGTCAGAAAAATCGGGCGCCGCGAGCGGTTCGGCCTCGATATAAGGCATCGGATCGGGTTCGGGCGGCAATCCGGGCGCGACCATCGGCCGGGCCGCAGGTGCGGGAGGCACCGGCTGCTGGGCCATACGCGGCGGCGTCTGCCGGAAAGGCTGAGCCGCAGGACGCGCTGCGGGGCGAGCCGCCGGCCGGGCGAGAGGCTGGGCGGCAGGCTGGGGTGCGGGTCCGGAATGCACCGCAGAACGGGCTTCAGGCTGTGTCGGCTGCGCCGGCGACGGAGCGAACCCGCGCGGCTGCTCCGCAGACTGACGCGGGAGCGTCGTCGGACGCTCTGCCGGAGTCTGTCGGGGCGGGATGGAAGCCGGAGCGGAACTCTGCACAGCCGGCTGGGAAGCGGAAGGTGCAGCAGCGGAATCCGAAGCCGGAGCAGGCGTCGGCGTCGAGACATGCTCGACCACTGCGCATGCGCCCTGCCGCGCACCCTTGAGCAAAATACCCACGGCCGTAGAGAACGCCGGACTGGCGACCCGCTCCCGGGATGCCTCGTCAATGGCAGCATCGGGCAACGCGATGCGCACGTCCATCTCGGTCACGCGGCGGAACAATTCGTCGATATCTTTCAACTGCGCCGACCCGCCGGTCAACACGATGCCGTAAGCGAGTTTCGAAGCATATCCCGAATCCCTGATCTCCTGCTGCACGAACTCGGCGATATCCGTAGCACGCGCTTCGATTACCGTAGCGAGGTTGCGCAACAGAATATCCTTGGCCTCGCGCGTCGTCCGACCGTTGACACGGATCAACTTGTCCTCGGGCGCCAGATCGGCCACCGCCGAACCGTACTTGCGCTTGAGACTCTCGACGTGCTTCTCGGGCACACCCATGGTGCGGATGTCGCGGTTGATGGCCGAAGCGCCCATGGGGATGGAGACGGTGTAACGCACCACGTTGCGATAATAAACCGTGACGTCCGTCACGCCGTCGCCGATGTCGACTACGGCCACACCCTCCTCTTTCTCCTCGGGAAGCAACACGGCCTCGGGGGTGGCCAACGCATCGGACACGACACCCAACATTTTGATACTCAACCTCTTCAAGGCCATATCAAGCCGCTGAATGGGGGTTTTGTGGCAAAGGATGAAATTGAACGTCGAAGAAAGTTTCTTGCCGAACGACCCTACGGGATTCTTGACCTCCTGGCTGTCGTCGACCATATAGTTCTGCGGGATGCGCTCCATGATGGTCTCGTCGTCGGGAGCCTGCACGTTGCGCATGCGGTCGAACAGCGCATCGACATCCTTCTGGTTGACCCCCGTCTGCGGATCGTAGACATACACGTGGTCGGTATGGCGGGCGCAGCGCACGAAATCGCCCGAGATGCCGGCGTAGGCCTCCGTGATGCGGATGCCCAGCCGCTCCTCGACCTCCGAAACGGCCTCGCGGATGGCCCGGCTGACCAGCTCGATGTTGTCTATCCGCCCGGCATTGACGCCCTCGACGGGTTTCGAAACGAGCGCCAGCACGTTCATCCGCCCCTCCGCAGGCTTCTCGCCGACGGCCACCACGACGGACGACGAACCCAAATCGACGGCAACGGTATAATTTTTTCTTTCCACGACTGAATCTTTTATTTCCTGCAAACCACCTGATCCTTATATCTTATGTCTATCGTACGGTATTCGTCCCACCCGGTACGCGAGAGTCCGCCCCGATAGAAACGCATCAACTTGTCGAGTTTGCGCTCCGGCTGCTCCAGACGGCCGAAACGGATCGTATGGCGGCCGCTGCGCGGCACAAGGTCGATCTCCAAGACGCCGCCGGGGGTCGAACGGGCTACGATCTGCACCACCTCCGACCTCCAGAAAGGGTCTTTCTCGACAATTTCTACAAAGGTAAGGAGTTTCATCAAATCTTCGTAGCTTTTCTCCAATTTTTTTTGCCGTTCGCGCTCGCGTTCCTGCTCGGCGCTCAAACGGTCGATCTCCTGCTGCACCATGCGGGCTTCGTAACGGTAGCTGCGCCGCAGCAGCGCCTTCTCCTGACGCAACTCGGCCACCCGCTGCTCGAACCGGCGGGCGCTCTCGAACCAGCCGCGCCGCACCCGCCGCCGGGCCAGCTCGGCAATGCGGCGGTCGTTCTCGCGCTCACGCTTGTAGAACGGGTATTTTTCGCGCTCCAACTCGACGATCCGATGCTGTATCTCCTCGATCTTGCCGTCGATATACGTACGCATGTCGCCCACATAATCGGCAGGAATCGGCAGCCGGTAACTGCCCGTGACCACCGGAACGTACAACGACGACGCCCGCGGCGCCACGAAAACATACCCTTCAGTCGTAATGTAACTGTTGACCCCGTCGGTCAGCAGCCGCAACAACGGCTCGCGCTGGCTGATTTCGACGCACAACTCGCCCGAATAGGTAACGTAGGCGGCAACATCCTCCACGAACCCGTTGCAGGCGATCAACGCCTCGATTCCTGTCAGGTCGACCGTATCAACTGCCGTGCCGATCGTAGGAATCCGGCTGCGGACGATCCATTCGCGCACGCGCATCGTCGAGACCAAGTGTCCCCGCGACGTGCTGTCGACGACCTCGATCGCCACGTGCGACACCGTACGCACGGCCCGGGCACGGCGTACGGCGATGCCTGCCGCAAGCAGGTACCCGCCCACGGCCGCCCACAAGAGCGCCAACCACGCATATCGAAAATACCTGTCCAAAATCAACTACTTACTACAACCATTCATCGCAACGATGCCGGCGCGGAGCGGCCCAACGTCCGACTCGCCGGATCATCGTCCGCTTTTGAGTTTCAGTTTCTCGGCGAGGGCTTCGCAGCAGGCGTCGATGTTGCCGGCACCGAAGCTTACCACCACGTCGGTCTCCATGGCCGCCACTTCGTCGGCCAGTCTGTCGCGGTCGACGATCCGGCACGGCACGGTTACCCGCTCGGCGATAAGTTCCGAAGTTATGCCCGGAATCGGCTCCTCGCGCGCCGGGTAGATCGGCAGCAGCACCGCTTCGTCGGCATGGGACAGCGCCTCGGCAAAACCCTCGTAGAAGTCGCGCGTACGCGTATACAGATGGGGCTGGAAGAGCGCCGTGATCCGCCGCCCGGGGAACATCTTGCGCACCGACGTGAGCGTCGCGCAGAGTTCGCGCGGGTGGTGGGCATAGTCGTCCATGTAGACCTGCCTGGGGGTGTTGACATAGAATTCGAAGCGCCGTTTGACGCCCGAATAGGAGGCCAGCGCCTCGCGCAGCTTCCCGGTGTCGAGAGCCGTCCCTTCAGCCTGCGCCGCACACCACACGGCCGCCACGGCCGCCACGGCATTCTCGATGTTGACCCACCCGGGAATGCCCAGCGTGCATCCCTCGACCACACCGTCGGGCAGCGCCAGATCGTAGCGATAATATCCGCCCTCCAGCAACCGGATGTTGCGAGCATAAAAATCGCACGGCGTGTCGTAAGCATAACGGTAGACGCGGATGCCCGGATTGTCGATCGCGATGTCGACCCCCTGCTTGATGACCAGCGCGCCGCCTTTCTTGATCTGCCCCACGAACTGCGAGAAAGCTGCCTTGACGGCCTCGTGCGTGCCATAGATGTCCAGATGATCGGCATCGGCCGACGTGACCACCGCCACATCGGGAAACAACCGCAGGAACGAACGGTCGAACTCGTCGGCCTCGACCGCCAGTCGGGCGCCCGCGCCCAGCACCAGGTTGCCGCCGAAGTTCTTGGACAGGCCGCCCAAGAAAGCCGAACCGCCGCCGGTCAACCTCCGATTGAGCCACGCCACGAGGGTCGAAGTGGTCGTCTTGCCGTGCGTACCGGCTACGGCCATCACATATTTGCCCTCCGAGAGATGGCCGAGCATCTGCGAACGCTTCTCGATCGTAAAGCCATGCTCGCGGAAATAACGCAACTCGCTGTGCTCCTGCGGCACAGCAGGGGTATAGACCACGATCGTATCGCGCGGATCGAGAAACGGCGCCGGAACGGCCCGGATGTCGTCGTCATAATGGATCGCAGCGCCTTCGGCTTCGAGTTCGGCCGTCAGGCGGGTGGGAGTGCGGTCGTAGCCCGCCACCTGCCTGCCCTCGTGGAGGAAGTAACGGGCCAGAGCGCTCATGCCGATGCCGCCGATGCCCAGAAAATAGACTTTCGAAAATTCCATCACTTCAGCAATTCGATGATTTCATCCACAATATCCTCCGCCGCACGGGGCTTGGCCAAACGTTCGAGGTTTTCGCTCATGCGCCGCAACGCCTCCTTGTCGGCGAGCAGCTCCAGCGCCCGCGGCATCGCCTCGGTGCGGCACACGGCATCGGGCACGAGCACGGCGGCCCCCTGCTGTTCCAAAGCCCGGGCATTCATGGTCTGGTGATCCTCCGCCACGTTGGGCGAGGGAACGAACAATACCGGTTTGGCCACCAGGCACAACTCCGACACCGTGCCGGCGCCGCTGCGCGAAATTACCAGATCGGCCGCAGCATAGGCCAAGTCCATCCGCTCGATGAAGGCCCCCTGCCAGATTCCCGGCGTCGGGTGGGCCGCAAGGAAGTCGCGCATCTCGCGCTCGTAATATTTACCTGTCTGCCAAATCACTTGCACCGGAACTTCAGCACTGCCGAGCGACAGAATCCATGCTTTCATCATTTCGTTGAGCGACCGCGTGCCGAGCGATCCGCCGACCACCAGCACGACCGGCTTGCCGGACGTCAGGCCATAGTGCTGCAACGCCTCGGCCCGGTCGGCGCCCTGCTTGGAGAAACGGCCGCGCAGGGGATTGCCGGTCAACACGATCTTGCCGGCGGGGAAAAAACGCTCCATCCCGTCGTAGGCCGTACAGATGCGCCGGGCGCCCTTGGCCAATATCTTGTTGGTCACGCCGGCATAGGAATTCTGCTCCTGGATGAGCGTCGGCACGCCCATGCGCTGGGCGGCCCACAGCACCGGAGCGCTGGCATACCCGCCGAAACCCACCACCGCATCGGCGCCGAAGTCGCGGATCGTCCTGCGGGCCTTGCGGAGACTTCGCCACACCTTGAAAGGCACCAGCAGGTTGCGCCACTCCAGGCGCCGCTGCAACCCCGCAATAGGCAGCCCGACGATGCGGTAGCCCAGCGCGGGCACCTTCTCCATCTCCATCTTGCCCTCGGCACCCACGAAAAGCAACTCCACGGCCTCGCCCAAACGGCGCTTCAAAGCCTCGGCGACCGCCACGGCGGGATAGATATGGCCGCCCGTGCCGCCGCCCGAAAGAATGATATGTTTCGGCTGACTCATGATTTACTTCATATTATATTATCGGTTTCTATTTCGATCCGTTCGCCCAAAAACTTGGGCTTCTTGCCGAACGCCAGGTCGAGAAAAAGTTTTACCCGCGCCAAGCGCTCGCGCACCCACACGCGCACCATCCCGCCGACCTGCACCCAAATATTATATAGTTTCTGCTTCATCTTCCGATTCTCCATCTATCGTCCCCAACTCTCTCTGTCGAGCGATCGGTAGTTGATCGCCTCGGCCACGTCGGCCGCTTCGATCCGTGCGCGCCCGGCCAGGTCGGCGATCGTACGGGCCACCTTCAGAATCCGGTCGTAAGCCCGCGCCGAGAGCGACAGCCGGGTCATGGCCTGCTCCAACAACGCTGCCGAAGCAGCATCGAGCCGGCAATGCTCACGCAGCATCGCCGCATTCATCATCGCATTCGTATGCACTCCGGCACAATTGCTAAAACGTTTCATCTGCACCTCCCGCGCCCGGCACACCCGTTGGCGGATCGCAGCGCTCGGCTCGCCCGGCGCCGCATCGGCCAGATCGGCCGGCGCCACGGGCGTCACCTCGATGTGCATGTCGATGCGATCCATCAAAGGCCCCGAAATCCGCCCCATGTAACGGTGCACGCTCCCCGGCGAACACGTACACTCCTTGGTCGGATGGTTGTAGTATCCGCACGGGCAAGGGTTCATGGCGGCGATCAACGTGAAGTTGGCCGGATACTGCACCCGATAACGCGCCCGCGCCACGGTAATGCTTTTCTCTTCGAGCGGCTGGCGCAACACCTCCAGAGCGCTGCGGCCGAACTCGGGCAGTTCGTCGAGAAACAACACGCCGTTATGCGACAACGACACCTCGCCCGGATGGGGCGACTGCCCGCCACCGATGAGGGCCACCTGCGAAATCGTATGATGCGGCGCCCGGAACGGCCGCCGGGTCATCAACCCCGCGATCCGCGACAACCCTGCCACGGAATGGATCTTGGTCGTCTCCAACGCCTCGTCGGGCGTCAGAGGCGGCAGAATCGTCGGCATGCGCCGCGCCAGCATCGTCTTGCCCGAACCGGGCGATCCGATCATCAGCACGTTGTGTCCGCCGGCCGCCGCAATCTCCAACGCACGCTTGACATGCGTCTGACCCTTGACATCGGCGAAATCCTCATCGTAGCGGCCCGACACGGATGCCGCCGCTTCGCACTCCGCCGCCACGGCCGGGGCAAGTTCCGTCTCCCCGTTGAGCCATGCGACCGTTTCCCGCAAGTTCGCCACGCCGACCACCTCGACACCCCCGACCACAGCCGCCTCGGCGGCATTGGCCGCAGGAATGACCAACCGCCGCACACCGTCGCGGCGAGCCTGCACGGCCATCGGCAGAACGCCCCGCACGGACTTGACCGTGCCGTCGAGCGACAATTCGCCGGCGAACAAGGTATCGGCCACCGCAGCCGCGTCGACGCGCCCCATGGCAGCCAGAATCCCGACGGCGATGGGCAGATCGAACGCCGCACCCTCCTTGCGCAGATCGGCCGGCGCCAGGTTGACGACCACCTTGCGGCCCGACATCCGCTCGCCGGAGTTCTCGAACGCGGCGCGGATGCGCTGCTCGCTCTCCTTGACGGCATTGTCGGGCAACCCGACCAAATACAACCCCAATCCGCCGCCGGCGATGTTGACCTCGACGGTCACCGTCACGGCGTCGATCCCGACGACTGCACCTGCGAAAGTCTTTACGAACATCGTACGGAGTGCGGATAAAGGTTAAAAAGGCACCTCGTCGCTCAACGACGGCGGGGTCAAGTCGAACTCTCCGCCGCCCGAAGCCGAGGCCAGGCCGTCCGACACCAGGCTGCCGTTCAATCCGCTGGCATAGTCGTCGTAAGCCTGCTGGCTGTCGAGCGCCTGCGAAGGCGGCAGCAACGTGTCGTCCATGTCGGCGAAGCGGGCCTGCTCCTTGAGGAAGCGCAGGTTGACGTCGCACACGGCGCCGTTACGGTGCTTGGCTATGATGATCTCGGCCAGACCGGCCGTCGGCATGCCGTTTTCGTCCTGGTTGATGCCGTAGTATTCGGGGCGGTGGATGAACGCCACGATATCGGCGTCCTGCTCGATGGCGCCCGACTCGCGCAGATCGGAAAGCTGCGGGCGCTTCGAGCCGCCGCGCATTTCGGTGGCGCGGCTCAACTGCGAAAGCGCGATGATCGGCACGTTCAGCTCCTTGGCGATGGCCTTGAGCGTACGCGAAATGAAAGCCACCTCCTGCTCGCGGTTGCCTTTCGAATCCTGGTTGCCGGTCATGAGCTGGAGGTAGTCGATGATGATGATCTTGATGTCGTTGTGTATCTTCAGACGCCGCGCCTTGGAGCGGAACTCGAAGACCGAAAGAGCCGGCGTATCGTCGATGAAGAGCGGCGCGGCACCCAGCGGTTTGGTCGCCGATTCGAGGTGGCGCCACTGCTCGGGCGTCAGGCGGCCCGACTTCACGTCGTTGCCGCTCAAACCGGTTTCGGCGATGATCAGACGCATCATCAACTGCACGGAAGACATTTCCAGCGAGAAGAACGCCACGCCGGCCTCGTGATCGACGGCCATGTTGCGGGCCATCGAGAGGACGAACGCCGTTTTACCCATCGACGGGCGGGCGGCGATGATAATCAGGTCGGACAACTGCCAACCCAACGTCACGCGGTCGATGGCCATGAAACCCGACGGCACGCCGTTGAAGGCGCTGGTGTTCTTGGACGCCTCCTCGATCTGCATCAACGCCCGGGCCAGGATGTCCTTGGACGACTGCACCGAACGCTTGACGTGCCCCTCGGAGACCTTGAAAATCTCGCCCTCGGCGAAACCGATCAACTCCGTGACGTCGGTCGACTCGTCGTAGGAACGCTTCTGTATCTCGGTGGCCGACCGGATCAGCTCGCGCTGCACGTATTTCTGGGCGATGATCTTGGCGTGGAACTCGACATTGGCCGCCGAACCGACCTTCTGGGTCAGCTGCGCCAGATAGGAAGCGCCGCCGACCTTCTTCAACTCCTTCTTGACCTTCAGCCGCTCGGTCACGGTGTAGAGGTCGATGGGCTTCAGCTCCATCGACAACTCCTCGATCGCCTTGTAGATCGAGCGGTGCTCCTCGGTATAGAACGACTCGGGAGTGACGAACTCCTGCACGGCGATGATGCTGTCCTTTTCGAGCATCAGGGCGCCCAATACCGCCTCCTCCAGCTCGACCGCCTGCGGGGGCACGCTGCCGACCGTCTCGGTCAGCGCATCATACGCTTCGCTATTGCGCCGCGAAGGGGTGAAATCCTTAGCCATTGGGTTGGGTTCATATGGAGGCTTTTCGTGCCGGCGAAATCCGAACCGATCCGGCATCGCATTGCGGCTGGTCGAAAAACCACGCTTTCAAGGGTTCAAAAATAGCGATTCGGGCGGACATATCAAAAAAGTAGTCGATAAAAACAAAAAACATGTTTTAGATATTGCTTGCCAAAAAAGTAAAAAAATATTTTTACATATAAATTATTTCATTATATTGCAATAACTAAACTTAAGAATAGATGATATGAAAAAGAATTGCTTTATTGTCTATTTTTCATAGTTGCCACAACCAAGACGACTATTGCGAATGCAATGTCAATGAGATGCTTTCTGTACATATTAAAATTAATCCTATGATTTTTTATATGAAATCCTGCCTTTTCGTTTCCGCCATGTTGTTGTCCGTCGGATGCGCCGCACAGCAGCACGTCCAAGCCCGATCCGACACGGCTGCCGCCGAGGTCTTGACGCATGCGGTCGAAGCCGGGCATTACCGCATCGACATCGACAAGATCCACAGCCCCGAAGGCAAAAGCCTCGACGTGAACGACAGCTATTTCTGCACCACGCAAACGGGTGCCGTGCTCCAGTTGTCGCCGGAGGTCTTCCGCGAGCGGCCGTTCCGCAAATTGGGCGATTTGAGAAACGACTATAAGGTACTCGACCGAAGCGCTCCTGCAATCCGGAAGAACGGCGACCTGCAATTCACCGTGAGCATCGCCAACGAAACCAACCCGAAAGCAACGTACAAGCTGCTCGTGACGGTATATACCGGCAGCGACCGCTGCTCCGTGCGGATGACCCACGAACGAGGACAGACCTGCCTCTGCGAATTTCGCGGACGAATAAGTGCAAGATAAAAACAGACAAGTTCAGGGGGGGGGCAAGCATCCGCGGCTTCCCCCTTTTTCGGCGTCTTCTCCGGAAAATAAGTGTTTTTCACTCTTTCACGCCCAATTCGTGGCGCGATACGGCGAGCGCCGCCACGCTTACCCGGCAATCGGGCACGGCATGCACCACGGCTTCGATGCAGGCGATCAAGGTGGAACCCGTGGTCATCACGTCGTCGACCAGCAACACATGCTTGCCGGCCAACCGCCCGGGGTGTCGCACCGCAAAGGCGTTTTCCACGTTGTCCGCCCGTTCGCGGCGAGGCTTGAGCGCCTGCGAGGCGGTGTTGCGGCTGCGGCGCACACTGCGCCGGTCGACCCCGACACCCAGTTGCACGGCGATCCCCTCGGCGATATACTCCGCCTGGTTGTAGCCGCGCGACATCCGCTTGAACGGATGAAGCGGCAAGGGCACCACCACGTCGACATCGCCATAGAGGCCGCTCCCGCACAAGGAGGCGCCGTACCACTCGCCCAAAGCACGGGCCAGACGCCACGCACCGCGATACTTGAAAGCATGGATCGCCCGGCGCCAGCCGCTGCCATGCACATAAAACAGAAATCCCGAAGCGCGCACCACGGGCACCCGACCCCAGAACTTGCGCAGCACCGGATTGTCGGCTTCGGCCCAGAATCCGGTCAACGGGGCGGTCGCGCGGCACAACGTGCAGACGGCATGCTCGCCCCGGACCAGCGGCCCGCCGCACACAGGGCACACCGGCGGAAAGAAGAGCGCCGCCAGATCGCCGGCCCACTCACTGAGGATCGACATCGGGCACCACGACTATGGTTCGGAACTCAGGATGCCGGGCGAACGCCTGCAACACCTCGGTCAACAGTCCGCGCGCCCGCAGCGACGAGGCGCCGCTCTCAATCTTGAGCAGCAGCCCCACGAGATACTCGCCCCGGATGCGGTCGACGGGAGGAGGCGTCGGCCCCAGCAACCGCCGCCCGAAGCGGGTGCGCAACCGGGATGCCAGCTCCGCAGCACCGCGCCGCAGCAACTGCGGATCGCGATGGCGCAGCGTCAGCGACGTAAGGCGGGCATAAGGCGGATAGAAGAAGGCTTCGCGGTCGGCCAGCTGCGCCCGGGCCATGCCCTCGAAATCGCCCGCCGCCACCTGCCGGATCACGGGGTGTCCCGGCTCGGCGGTCTGAATGACCACCTCGCCCCCCTGCGCCCGGCGCCCGGCGCGCCCGGCGACCTGCATCATCAACTGGAAAGCCCGTTCGCCGGCCCGGAAGTCGGGGTTATTCAGCAGGTTGTCAGCATTGAGAATCCCGACCAGCGACACGCCCTCGAAATCGAACCCCTTGGTTATCATCTGCGTGCCGACCAAAATATCGGCTTCGTGGCGCGCGAACCCGGCGACTATGGCGTTGAACGCCCGCTGCGAAGTTACCGTATCGCGATCGAGACGCACCACGCGGGCCTCGGGAAAGAGACGGACGATCTCCTCCTCGATCTTCTCGGTGCCGAAACCCATCGGCACGACGTCGGTCACCCTGCACGAAGGACACTTCGCAGGCACCGGCTCGGCATGGCCGCAATAGTGGCAGACCAGACGCCCGCCGGCCTTGTGGTAGGTCAGCGTGACGTTGCAGTCGGGACAGCGGGCCGTCCATCCGCACTCCGTGCACTCGACATAGGGCGAAAAACCGCGCCGGTTCTGGAACAACATCGTCTGCTCGCCCCGATCGAGACGTTCGCCGATCTTATCCAGAAGCAATTTGTTGAAGTGGGCGTGCCGCTCGCCGCGGCGGGCCGCCCGCAACGTATCGGAGACCAGAATTTCGGGCATCCGGGCCTCGCCGTAACGCTCCGTGAGCGACGCACGGCCATATTTGCCTCCAGCGGCGTTGAGCCATGTTTCGAGCGAAGGCGTGGCGCTGCCCAGCAGCGTCCGCCCGCCGAACAGCCCGGCCATTACCACGGCGCAGTCGCGGGCGTTATAGCGCGGCGCCGGCTCGGCCTGCTTGTAACTGGCGTCGTGCTCCTCGTCGACGATAATCAACCGAAGACGTCCGAGCGGCAGAAATATCGACGACCGCACCCCCACCACGAACTCGCCCCCCTGCGAAGCGTTGAGCCGCAAGTAGGTTTCCGACCGCTGCCGGTCGGTCAGGCGCGAATGGTAGGCCGTTACCCGGCTGCCGAAGATGCGCTCCATGCGCTCGACGAGCTGGGCCGTAAGGGCGATTTCGGGCACCAGCAACAACACGTCGCCGCCCTGCGCCAACACATCGGCTATAAGATGGATGTAGATTTCGGTCTTGCCCGACGAAGTGACCCCATGCAACAAGGCGGTTCGTGTTCCGGTCTCGAATTGCCGGCGCAACTCATCGAACGCCGCCTGCTGGTGGCCGGTCAACTCGGGCAGCCGGAAAACGGGAGCGGCCCGCTCGACGGTACGTTCGTGCTCGACGATGCGGAGGTATCCTTTGCGCTCCAGCGCATGCAACACCGTCAGATCGGCCTGCAACAACCGCCGCGGCACCTCGCCGGGCGGAAGTCCGCCGCCGGAACCGGCCGACGCGATTTCGAGCAGCGCCCCGTACTGTTTGGGCGCCCGACGCTCCAAGGTCTCGAACGTCTCGTGCAAACGATTTTCGTCGTACAACTGCGGCGCCAGCGACACATAACGCTCCGTACGGGGCCGAAACTCCTCCTGGGCCAGCAACTCGGCGCTGTCGGCCGAAGGCTTCATCAAAGCGGGCAACGCAGCACGCATGACCTCGCCGAGCGAACACATGTAATAAGAAGCGATCCACTCCCACAAAGCGATCTGACCGGCCGAGAGGAGGGGCCGGTCGTAGAGCACCCGCTCCACGGACTTGATCCGCTTGAAGTCGGGCCGCCGGTCGTGCACGCGCCACACGATGCCCGCATAGAACCTGCGCGGGCCGAACTGCACCGCAACGGCGCAACCCGCCGCCAACGCCATCCCCTCCGGCACAGCGAAGGTATAGGCCGGCTGCGCCAAAGGCAGCACGATGTCGGCGTAGCGCTCCATCTACATCTTGGGCAGAGCCTGGAAACCCTGGCCGTAGACGCCCGCCACGGAGCCGATGGACATGAAAGCGGCCGGATCGACCGACTTGACGACCTTGAGCACCTTCGATGTCTCGCGCTTGCGGCACACGACGACCACGACCTTCATCGGCTCGTGCGTATAACCGCCCATGCCGTCGAGCAGCGTCACGCCGCGATGCGCATCCTCCAGGATCGCCTTGGTAATCTCCTCGTACTTGTGGCTCATGATGAGCACCTGGTTGGACTGCTGGTTGCCCGACATAATCATGTCGACCGTATAACCGAACACGGCCGTGAGGATATAACCATAGACCACGGTATTGAGCGTCGAACCGACGAGCAGCGACGAACCGATAATCATGAAGTCGGAGCACATGACGATGTTGCCGTAGCGCACCGTACGGTACTTGTTGATGATCATCGCCACGATGTCCACGCCGCCGGTCGAACCGCCCTGCTTGAAGCAGACGGCCACGCCGATGCCGGCCAAAATACCGCCCAGAATGACCAGCAGGATGTTCTCCATGCCGACGAACAATCCTTCTGCGGGCAACAACCACTCCCAGAAATTCATGGCCACGGAGATCATGATGATCGAAAAGACGGTCTTGATGCCGAACTTCCAGCCGACGATGAACCCAGCGACCAACAACAACACGGCATTGATGTAAAACACCATGTCGCCGATGCTGACCTCCCAACCGAAACACTGGCTGACAGCCTTGCAGAGCACCAGCGAAAGACCTGCCGCACCGCCGCCCATGCCGTCGGCGGGCAAGATGCAGCCGATCCAACCGAAAGCATAGAGAAACATGCCGACACTCATCAGAAAATATTCCTTGACAACGGCAAGGATGCGGGATAACGACAAGGTAATGGTCATGGCACAAGGAATTATGGTCAGGACAAATGTATAAAAAAAATCGTCAAGATATACCCTGCCGAGACACTTCGAAAACGAATAATGAACCGGAACCCCTGGAAACCCGCGAAAAACTGCGGCCGCCCGGCTCTCCGGCTCCCGCCACAGCCCGATCATCCGCCCGTTCGGAACTCCGCTTTCGACGGCGAAGCATCATAAAGCTCGCCCTGCCAGGCATCCAGCTCCTCCAGTCTTGCTTCGAGCATGGCCCACAGCCGCTCGTTGCGCACCAGACCCCAGTTGGGGCCGTAGTGGTAACGCGGCGGCGCCTCGGAAGCGAACCGCTCGACGACCAACGAAGGACGCAGGCGCCGCAGAATCTCCGTAAAGAGGTCGATATATGCCTCCGGCGTCCAGAAACGGAACCGCCCGGGGTCGGCGTCGTACTCGGCCGCCATCGGCGTACCGCGGAAAACCTGCAACTGATGGAACTTGACCGTCGTCAGCGGCAGGGCATTGATGAGGGAAATCTGTGCGAGCAGCATTTCGTCGCTCTCGCCCGGAAGCCCCAGAATGAAATGGGCGCCGACATGCAATCCCCGCGCGGCGGTCATCCTCACGGCCCGCTCGGCCGCGGCGAAGTCGTGGCCGCGGTTCACGGCGCGCAAGGTCTCATCGCAGGTCGACTCGATGCCGTACTCGATGGCCACATAATGCGTGCGTGCCAATTCGGCAAAATAATCCAGCTTCTCTTCATCGACGCAGTCGGGCCGCGTGCCGACGACGATCCCGGCCACCTCCGGGCGGGCCAACGCTTCGCCGTAGAGCGTCTGCAACCGGCCGAGCGGCGCATAGGTATTGGAAAACGACTGGAAATAAACCAGATAACGCGAAGCGCCGCGGTAACGCCGCCGGTGGAACTCGATCCCCTCGTCGATCTGCTGCCCGACGCTCTTCGAAGGGCAACAATAAGAGGGGGTGAACGCTCCGTTGTTGCAGAACGTACACCCTCCCTGGGCTATCGTGCCGTCGCGGTTGGGACATGTGAAGCCGGCATCCACCGAGAGCTTCTGCACCCGCCCGCCGAACAACCGGCGAAAATATCCGGCATAAGAATTATACCGCCGCGAATCGCCCCAAACGTACATGCTGTCCGAACTCATGCTTCCGATCCTCCGCCTGGCCCGCGCCGATGCAGGCATGCGGCGGCCTGCCCGCCGACAAGGGGCGCGCCGCAGCCGCAAGTCATGGCGTCAAAACTTCCAAGCGCTCTTGTCCAGAACCGCTTTAGGAGCCTGCGGCACATGCTCGAAGAACTTCATGCCGGTCGTAGTCTCGATCTCGGCGACCGAAGTCATGACCGACGTCAGCGTTGTTCCGGAATAAGCCCGGTTTTCGAGCCAGAAGCCCACGCACTGCAACTCATCGGCATCGAGCTGGTAGAGCGGCTTGCCCGTATTGCCGGCTTTGGAACGGATCATGACCTTGTAGAAATTCGTCGGCACATAAACCGTATTCTGCGGCGAGGCATTGTCCAGACACGTCACGTCGGTATTGGCGAAATAAGCCCCCGTTACCACGAAAAGCGTATCGGCGCACACGTTGTTCCAAGTGCGGTCTTCGAGCGTCGACCAGATGCCTGAATTGAAGTTGGTCTGCTTCTGGGGCGTCATGTTGGTAACGTAGAACGTCTGTTCGTTCATGCCGACGCTGCCCGTGCGGTCGTTCGACGCGAGCATGTGGCCGCGCGAATAATCGAGTTCGCGGGGCTTGTAAGACCCCGACACCAGATAAGGCTGCACCGACTTGGGAACGATGGGATCGAACGCCCATTTGTCGGTACGCTTGGTGGAACCCTTGTAACTTGCATGGATCGGATAAGCTACCCACATGGCGCACTTCATGGCGTTGCTGTAACATACGGTATAACTGCGCAAGTTATTCTCGAACACGCCCGAAGCGGTCGTAAAAGCGGGGCAGATGTGGGTCGCATAATAAAGATCGGCACCGGAGGCCTTGACAGGCAGTTCGGGCCAACCGGAATATGCTCCGGGCCGGGGGGGGGTCGGATCGTCCGGATCGGGTTTATCGGGATTCTCCGGATTATCGGGATTCTCCGGATCGTCCGGCTCCACGCTGGCTTCGCCGGTATCGAAAACGGCCGGCTGACCGATCAGCCGCTGGCCGTTCAGCTCGACGTAAGCGTAGATCATGTAGTGCGTGCGAGGAGTCAGGCCCGTGATCCGGCAACGCAGGATCGTCCCCTCGACCACCGGATCGGTTACCGTGACCGCCACAGCCGAACCGCCCTCCGAAGGCAGGCAGACGAAACCGCTCCGGCCTGCCGACAACACGCCTTCGCCCACCAATGCCAGACACCGGACATCGACATTCGTCCCGTCGACCGTGACCTCCGGCTGCCGGAACCACTGGCTGTCGCCGCCGCCGACCTGATCTTCGTCGGAACAAGCAATGACCGTCATGGCGAAACAATACATTGCAAACACAAAGATTCTCCTCATAGAAATCGATTTAGTTCTCTATCTTCTTATTCTCTGTTTTTCGAATCCATCCAGATGGTCGCCGGGCCGTCGTTGACCAGCGACACCTGCATCTCGGCGCCGAAACGGCCGGTCGGCACCTTCCGCCCGAGCAACTCTTCGACCCGGCGCACGAACGACTCGTACAAGGGTTTCGAAATCGCTTCGGGCGCAGCCCTGACATACGACGGACGGTTGCCCTTGCGCGTGGAGGCCAGCAGCGTGAACTGGCTCACGGCCAGCACCTGGCCGCCGATCTGAGCCACGTCGAGGTTCATCACTCCGGCCTGGTCGTCGAAAATCCGCAGCCGCACGAGCTTGCCGGCGAGGTATTCGGCATCCTCGGGCGTATCGTCCGTCCCCACGCCGACGAAAACCAGCAAGCCGGCCCCGATTTCGGAGAAACGCCTGCCGTCGATGTCGACCGAGGCGCTCCTTACCCGTTGGATCAACAGGCGCATGGCTGGACGTTTTCGAAACAAGCCCACAACTTGTCCCCCGCGGGAACGGGAGCCGTGACCTCGACGGGTTCGCGGCGCACAGGATGCTCGAAAGCTACGCTCCGGGAGTGGAGCGAGATGCCGCCTCCGGGCAACGAGCGCCGGGCGCCGTACTTCAGGTCGCCACGGATCGGGCACCCGATCTTCGACAGCTGGGCGCGGATCTGGTGGTGGCGCCCCGTCAACAACTCGACCTCGACGAGCGTATAATGGGTTCCGGCACCGGCCATGCGGTATTTCAACCGAGCCTCCTTGGCCTCGGGACGCGGCGCATCGAAAGCCTTCGAACGATTGGTGCGTCCGTCGCGGAGGATGTAATGCCGCAGCTCGCCGCTCTCCTCCGCAGGCCGGTTTTCGGTAAGCGCCCAGTAGACCTTGCGGATGCTGCCCTGGCGGATCATTTCGTTGAGCCGCACGAGGGCTTTCGACGTCTTGGCGAAAAGCACGGCCCCGCTCACGGGACGGTCGATGCGGTGCACCACGCCGAGGAACACCTCGCCGGGTTTGGCGTCGCGCGCCTTGATGTAAGCCTTGATCTGATCTTCGAGAGCGCTTGCGCCCGAAGGATCGGGCTGCACCAGATCGCCGCAATGCTTGTTGACGATCAACAGATGGTTGTCTTCGAAGAGGATGTCGTCGGGCGAAAACATGGAGCTAAAGAATGAAAGTGAAGGGGAGCAACAGGGCCGCCGATCCGACCGCGGTCGCTGTGCCGTTGCCGCTCATGATGACCCGCATGGGGCTGCCCTGACGACGCTCCACGTCGACCAGCACCTGGCGGCACTGACCGCAGGGATAGCACTCGCGTTCGGAAGGTTCCGAGGCGATGGCCAGCGTCTCGACCGGATCGTCGGCATAGTTGGCCTGCGCATAGAAAAGCAACGACCGCTCGGCGCACAATCCGGCCGGGAAAACCTCGCTTTCGATGTTGCCGCCGTAGAGGATGCGACCGCTGCGCAGCCGGGCCGCAGCCCCCACGCAAAACTTCGAATAGGGAGCATGCGCCTTGGCCGTGGCGCGCCGGGCCTCCTCCACCAACAGACGGTCGGCCTCCGGCAACGCTTCGAGCGACTCGTAATGCTCGTAACTGAATCGATATTCCTTTTCCATAGTTGAAGGAAGTAAGAGAACAAATATACAACAAAAAAATCGAATCCGCCAAATGCGGCGCCCAACCGCACGGAACACCGGGAAACGCCGTCCCGGAAACGCCGGTGGGAAAATATCACCCGGAAAACATTGGTCGGGAAACGCCAACTCCGAATATCGCTTATAGTTGCCGCTGCACGACCCGCAACCAGCACTCTGCAACCGGCACTCTGCAACCGGCACTCTGCAACCAGCACTCTGCAACCAGCCTTCCGCACTCCGCATCCTGCGCCCTGTATTCCGGCCCTGCGCCCTGTATTCCGGCCCTGCAACGACGAAGAGGACACCGCCGGGGCATCCTCTCCAGACTCCGGGCCATGCGCACAGGCGCTATTCGAGCACGAACTTGGTCTGGACGCTGTATTGCAGCTTGATGGTCTTGAAGTCGAGCGGCTCCTCCTCGGCGGCGCCCTCGGCAGCCGCGGTATCCATCATCTTCATGCTGCGCATGGTCAGCCCGTTGTTGTAATATGCGGGCAAGATGTCGTTATTCGAATCCCAGATGTAGAAGCACTTGCCGATGCGCTGGCCGATCGCCTCGGCCAACGTACGGGCGCTCTGCTGCGCATTGCGGATGGCTTCGACGCGCACCTCCTCCTTGAGGGCGTCGATGCGCGAATGCGACACCTTGAGAATCGAGACGTTCGAGATGCCCAGGTTGTCGAGCGCCTGCCATACTTTCGACACCTCGGCAGCCGAACCGAGCTGCAACTGGTATTTGGCGGTCGCCACCGAACTCTTCTTCTTGAAGAATTCGCTCGACAGGTTGGCCACCTTGAGCTGCTTCTCCACGTCGATGCCCTGGCGGCGAAGCGCCGCGATCATGTCGCGCTGCTGGCTCTCGACCGAAAGTTTGCCTTTCGAATCGCGCTCGTTGATGACGATCGAGAGGTAGAACTCATCGGGCACGACCTCCTTTTCGGCACGGCCGTTGACCTGAATATAACTGGGATAGGCTTCGGTGCTCTGAGCCATCGAAGCGGCCGCGGCAAAGAGCGCGGCGGCGAACAAAACGAACTTTTTCATGATCTCTCGGTTTTATGTTTCTGCTAACGCTGCAAAATAAACGCCGCAAAGGCCGATTTAGTACGTCGGCGCCCTCGAAATTTATACGCATGCCCTAACGGCGCACCAATTTTACCACGTTTTCGACATGATGCGTGTGGGGGAACATGTCCACCGGCTGCACGGCCTCGATGCGATAGGCGCCGTCCAGCAAAGCCAGATCGCGGGCCTGCGTGGCGGGGTTGCAGCTCACGTAGACGATCCGCTCGGGCGCGGCCCGCAGGATGACGCCGATGACCGGCTCGTCGACCCCGGCACGCGGCGGATCGAGAATGATGACGTCGGGCCGTCCGTTGGCCTCGACGAACGCATCGTCGAGCACCTCTTTCATGTCGCCCGCATAAAACGCCGTATTTTCGATGCCGTTGATCGCCGAATTGATCTTCGCATCCTCGATGGCCTCGGGCACATACTCGATCCCCACCACGCGGCGACAATAGCGCGCACAGAAGTTGGCGATGGTGCCTGTGCCGGTGTAGAGGTCGTAGAGCACGTCGTCGGGCTTCAGCGCAGCGAACGTCCGCGCCACCTTGTAGAGTTCGTAGGCCTGGGCCGAATTGGTCTGGTAGAACGACTTGGGGCCGACCTTGAAACGCAGACCCTCCATCTGTTCGACGATATGATCCTTGCCGCGGTAGCACACCGCATCGAGGTCGCCCGTCGAATCGTTGAATTTGGTGTTGACGACATAGAAAAGCGACGTGATTTGCGGAAATTCGGCGGCCAGATGATCCAGCAGCGCCTCGATCTTCGGCCGGTCGTCGGCGCCGAACACCACGATGACCATCGCTTCGCCCGTCGAAGCGGTACGCACGATCAGGTTGCGCATCAACCCTTCATGCGTCCGGGCATTGTGGAATGTATAGCCGTGCTCCAGGCAGAAACGCTTGGTTTCGAGCCGGACAGCGTTCGACGGCTCGGGCTGCAACCAGCATTTGCGGATGTCCAGCACCTTGTCGAACATCGAGGGGATGTGGAATCCTGCGGCGGGTTCGGCCTCGATGTCGCCGCCGGCCGCCACCTCCTCGTGCGTCAGCCAACGCCGGTCGGCGAAAGTGAACTCCAACTTGTTGCGGTAAAACTGCGTATGCTCCGACCCCAGACACGGGGCTATTTCGGGAAGCTCGACCTTGCCGATGCGCGCGAGCTGGTCGCGCACCTGACCGGTCTTGAAACGCAGCTGCTCCTCGTAGGGCAGGTTCTGCCACTTGCAACCGCCGCAGACCCCGAAGTGCTGGCAGAAAGGCTCGGCCCGCAACGGCGACTTCTTTACGTAACGGACTACATATCCTTCCATGAACCGACGGCGTTTAAGACGGATCTGCACGTCGACCACGTCGCCCGGAACGGTCATCGGGACGAAAACCACCTGCTCGTTCCAACGCCCCATGGCCTTGCCCTCGGCAGCAAGGGTCGTTATTTGAAGCCCTTCGATCAAAGGGTAATTCGCTTTTTTTCGTGCCATAGCATTTAAGATAAAATGACGACCCGCAGCGACAAAAAGCGGGCGCTTCCGAACCTCCGTTCGATTCTCAATTTTTCGTTTTCAACTTCTGCCTAACGCCGCCCAGCCAGAAACCCAGCGCGAACGGCCCGCCGACCAACACGACCAATGCCAAGACAACGTACAACAATACCCGGCCGACGATCCCCGGCACGGCATCCATCGTCGAAGCCAACAACTCCTCGGCCGTGCGGCGCAACTGCCCCACCAAAGCCTGGCGCTCCTGCGTGACGTAACCTTGCAAGGCCTCGCGCTGACGCCCGAAGTCGACGAACGCATTGTCGACCAACGCATTCATCGTGTCGACCAACTGCGCCACCTCGCTGTTCAGCCCCATCATGATGCGATCCGAAATCTCGGGCAGATGCTCGGCCACGAGCACCAGACGGCCGAAGTCGCGCTCCAACGAATCGAGCTGCGCCCCCAGCTGCACGTGCAGGCTGTCCTGCCGCAACTCCATCTCCAACATCTCTTTCGACCAGCCGACGCTGTTGGCCAACTGGTGGGTCTGACCGCTCAACCGGTCGTTGATATCGGCGATTACCTCGGCGATGGTGCCGGTCGTATGATCCGCCTCGACGCCCTGCTCGCGCAGGAACTCGATCCACGCAAGCGTGGTGTTGGCCGGCTCGACGCCCTGCTCGGCGAGGGGATGCTCCCGGACGAACCGCTCGACGAACCGCACCATCAACTCGTAGCGCTCCCCGGTCAGCGCCTGCCGGGCCAGCCGCCCGATGCGTCCGTCGAGCCGCGCCGCCGTGGCACGCGCCAGATCGCTCTGCGCCCCGAAAAGCAACGAATCGGGCATCGCAGCGAACCCCTCGTCCATCCTCCGGCAGAGAATCCACATGTCGGCCAGCGCCACATCGGGAATGCTCTGCATGGCGGCCGAAACGCCTGCGCGGGTAGCACGGATCTTCCATCTCACGGCCGCCAGACGGGTTGCCAACTCGGGCGCCGCCTCGACGATCGAATCGGCCGCACGGGCCACCTCCGACGAAAAATCGTAGTAGAACCCGCGGGTCAGCAACCGGGTTTCGGCATCGCGCCGGGGCAGCGGATCGCCCGACGAGACCGAGACCTTCAAAAGCGAACAACTTGCGAAAGCCGCCGCAGCAAAGAGCAACACCCAAAAACGCTTCATGGCAAAATCGATACGGTTTGCGGAGTCAAAGATAGGCATAATCCGCAAAAAAACACGAAGCAAAAGAAAAGCAATATCGCCTGATTACGAAATAAACCGAACACCCAACGAAATTTTTAGTACCTTCGCATCCGGAAACGGGCGATCCGACAACGGCTCCGCCCGACCCGCTGCCGAATAGTAACTCTAAAAAATATTCCTATGTTAAGCAAAAAACTGCACGAGGCGATCAACGCACAGATCAACGCCGAATTCTGGTCGGCCTACCTCTACCTTTCGATGTCGCTCGACGCCGAGAACAAGGGGCTGAAAGGCGTGGCCAACTGGTTCTACATCCAGTTCCGCGAAGAACAGGATCACGCCCGCATCTTCATGAACTACCTCCTTTCGCGCGACGCCGAGGTCACGCTGCTGCCTATCGCCGAAGTGCCCGCCACGTGGGCCTCGCCGCTGGAGATGTTCAAGCAGACGCTGGAGCATGAAAAGAAAGTCACTGCGATGATCCACAACTTGGCCGCCATAGCCGCCGAAGAGAAAGACTTCGCCTCGTCGAACAAACTCGTATGGTTCATCGACGAGCAGATCGAGGAAGAAGAGAACGCCCGCGGCATGATCCAATCGTTCGAAGCCGTCGAAGGCAACAAGTTCGGCCTTTACACGCTCGACAAGGAACTGGCGACCCGCGTCTACGCACAGCCCTCGCCGCTGGCAACGGCAGAATAAGTCCCGGAGACTTTCCTCCCGCATTACCGTCCGGCCTTCGAAAGGTCGGACGTTTTTGATGGAGAATCCGGATACGATGAATTTACAGGCTCCTTACCTTTCTATTTTATAATCGATTCCCGCCTGCCGGGCCTGCGCATGCTGGTATTCGCGGCGGATGCGGTAGAGAGACCCCTCTTTCAGCAGCCGCGCCCCGGTCTGGTGGTAGCGGAACGGGATGTCGGCATCGACGCACTGCCGCCGGAGCGAAAGCACCCAATCGTAATCGCACACGCGAGCTTGAGGCCCCGACTCGCCGCCCACGGAGACCTCTCCGACCGCCGGCGAGAGCCAGGGCGTCAACTCCAACGGCCCGAGCAGCGGAGCGCACACGATTATCCGATGGCGGATCGGGGTATCGAAAAACAAGGGCAAGCGCCGCTCGGCCTCGGCCTGGTTCTCCACCGTACAGCCGATGATGACGTTTTCATATCCCGCACCCCAGTCCGGCGGCAGCGCGTCGCGGAGCCGCTCGATCCGCTTGGTAAAAAACATGAACCGCAGGTCGTGACGCAGCCGCATCATCTCCCAAGCCGCAGGACGCCAAGCGTCGGCATCCTCCAGCAAAAAATCCGACGTGAAACACGCATAGACCATTTCGCCGCCGGGAATCTTGAACCGGCCGTCGCGCCTGCGGCGCACGGGCAGATCGAACGCGGCGGTTTTACGGGCCTGGGTGCTGTCCAGCGCATGCTGTTCATCCTGCCGGTAGACATAACAATGGCGACACCCCTCGCTGATCTTGAAGCAGCCGTGCCACGGGTTCCACGATACGGACATAACGGATCGGTAAAGATTACAACTCCATTCTCAGCCGCACCAGATCACGGCATTCTTCGCCGGCCTCGACAATAGGAACCGGATAATGTTTCGGGAAGTAGTCGCGCTCGACCTCCACGGGTTCGAACCCGAACGACCGATAGAGGTGCAGCGGGCCGTTTTCGACGTTGCCCGTAGCTATTTCGATGCGGCGATGCCCCGCCTCCCGGGCCACGCGCAGCGCATGGAAAATCAGATCGGAGCCGATCCCGCGGCGCTGGAAAGCGGGGTCGACCGCCAGATTGACGATCTCGACCGTGAACGGATGGGTGCGCACGAGCATGCAGACGCCCACGGTGCGCCCCTCGGCGACGGCCACGTAGCAATCGCCGCGGTCGATGTAGTCAGCCACCGATTCGGGCGATTCGTCGCCCAGCAGAAGCAGCTCCCACGGCGGGGTGTCGGTCTTGAAGATTGCAGTTTCCATAGGCTCAAAACAACGAAACGATCCCCTCGTAGGAGAGCAGGATCAAAGCATAGCGCAGGGCCTTGCCGACGAGCATCGCGCCGCCCGTGACCCACGGATTGCTGCGCATGAGACCCAGAACGATAGCGATCGCCTCGCCGATCACGGGAAGAAAGCCGAAAAAGCCCATCGCGGCGCCCCGTCCGGCCAGAAACTTCCGTGCCCGGGCCAGCTGCCGGGGGCCGACGCCCAACTTGGCGATCCACTCCCAACGGCCCAGCGTGCCGATCCAATAACAAGTCATGCCCCCGAGCGTATTGCCTGCCGAAGCGGCGGCCAGGCATCCTGCCGGGTCGGCCCCCATGCCGAGCAACACGGCCATGACGGCCTCGGAACTGAACGGCAAAATACTTCCGGCGATGAACGCCGAGAGAAAAAGGCCCCAATAACCCCAGTCGACCAATATTTGCAAAACGACTTCCATATTTGCAGCGGACACCCCGGCAGCAAGGCATCGTCCAGCAAAATTACTTTTTTTACCCGAAATCCCATCGGCCCGAAAACAAAAAACGGCCACACATTTGCACAATAAATTCGGAACCCGAACCGTATGTCTTTGTATCTTTGGTTACACCGAAGATACTCCCGCTCAACAGAATCAAGCTAACGCTTGCTTCTGCCCTCGCTTATTCGTATCTTTGAGGCGTCATCCGCATCTTCCATGCCCGACCGAGACACCGGAAGACGACATAAAACAAAAAGTTATGGCAAACCAAGGAAAGGAAATACGGCCCGAAAAGCTATTGCTGCAAACCTACGCATCCTATCTGCGACGTTTCGGCGGTGCATGCGCCGCGCGCATCGGGAAATTGCCGCGCCGCACCCGCCGCTGGATCGCCGGCACGCTCTGTGCCGCGGCGATCATCGCGGCCGCCGTGGTTTTCGTGCTCCGCTCGCGGCCCGTTCCCGAAATGCTGCCCGTGGTGGAGGTGGAACCCGTCACGACACAGAACGTCAACATCTACGGCGAATATGTAGGCCGCATCCGTGCCCAGCAATTCGTCGAAATCCGCGCCCGCGTGGAGGGCTACCTCGAACGGATGCTCTTTGCCGAAGGCACCTATATTGAAAAGGGGCAGACGCTGTTCATCATCGACCCGCAACTCTACCGCGCCCGGGCCAACCGCGCAAAAGCCCAGCTGAACAAGGCCAAGGCACAAGCATTGAAAGCTCAACGCGATTTGAACCGCATCCGCCCCCTCTACGAACAGAACGCCGCCAGCCAACTCGACCTGGACAACGCCGTGGCCGCCTACGAGAGCGCCGCGGCCGATGTGGTGGTGTGCGAAGCCGACCTGACGCAGGCGGAACTTACGCTGGGCTACACCACCGTGCGGTCGCCGGTTTCGGGCTACATCTCCGAACGCAACGCCGACATCGGCGCGCTGGTCGGGCCGGGCGGGCAATCGCTGCTGGCCACCGTGGTCAAGAGCGACACGGTGCGCATCGACTTCAGCATGACCTCGCTCGAATACCTGCGCTCGAAAGCCCGCAACGTCAACCTCGGACACCGCGACACCACGCGCACGTGGGATCCCTACATCACAGTAACGCTGGCCGACGGCTCGACCTACCCGCTGCGCGGTCTGGTCGACTTCGCCGACCCGCAGATCGACCCCAAGACGGGCACCTTCTCCGTGCGGGCCGAAATGCCCAACCCCGATCATATCCTGCTGCCGGGGCAGTTCACACGCGTCAAACTGCTGATGGACGTACGCGAAGATGCGGTCGTCGTACCGACGAAAGCCCTGGTAATAGAAAACGGCGGCGCCTATATATATGTTGTGAGAGCCGATGACATCGTTGAAAAACGATTCGTCGAAACCGGCCCCGAAATAGAAAACAACACCATCGTCGAACGCGGACTTGCAGCAGGCGAACGAATTGTCATAGAAGGGTTCCATAAGCTCTCTCATGGTATGAAAGTCGAACCGACCTCGAAAAACACGCCGACGGTCGGCAACACGGACTCTGCACAACCGGCCGACAATCCCCCGGTATCCGAGAACTCCCCCGTGTCCGACACGACGGCTATATCCACCGCATCTTTCGGCTCGGGAAATCCTCCGGCTTCCGAAAATTCTTCCGGTTCGGAGACTCCCTCCATGCCCCACGCCGCCCCGGAGGAGGCGCAGCCATGAAACGCAACTTTTTCCTCGCCCATCCCGTCTTCTCGACGGTGCTGTCGATCGTCATCGTCATCGTCGGGACGATCGGCCTGACGCTGCTGCCCATCGACCAGTATCCGCAGATCGTGCCGCCCGTGGTGCGCGTGGCCGCCTCCTACCCGGGCGCCGACGCGCAGACCGTCACGCAGGCCGTGGCCACACCCATCGAGCAGGAACTCAACGGCACGCCGGGCATGATCTACATGGAATCGTCGAGTTCCAATTCGGGAGGCTTCTCCGCAACGGTAACTTTCGACATCTCGACCGACCCCGACCTGGCCGCCGTGGAGATTCAGAATCGGGTAAAGAAAGCCGAGTCGCGATTGCCGGCCGAGGTGGTGCAGAACGGCATCACGGTCGAAAAGCAGGCGGCCAGCAAGTTGATGACCATAACGTTGCTCTCCTCCGACCCGAAATTCGACGAAATCTACCTCTCGAACTACGCGACGCTCAACGTCCTCGATCTGCTGCGCCGCGTGCCGGGCGTGGGCAGCGTCTCGAACGTGGGCAGCCGCTACTATGCCATGCGGGTCTGGGTGCAGCCCGACAAACTGGCCGACTTAGGACTGACGGTCAAGGACCTGCAATCCGTACTGAAGGATCAGAACCGCGAATCGGCCGCCGGCGTGCTGGGCGAGGCCCCGATCGCAGGAGTCGACATTACCATACCGATCACGGCGCAAGGGCGCCTCTCGTCGGTCGATGAATTCGAACAGGTCGTCGTGCGGGCCAACCCCGACGGCTCGATCATCCGGCTGAAAGACGTGGCGCGCATCTCGCTCGAAGCCTCGTCCTACTCGACCGAAAGCGGCATCGACGGCGGAAACGCCGCGGTGCTGAACATCAACATGCTGCCCGGGGCCAACGCCATGGAGGTCGCCGAGCGAGTCAAGGAGACGATGGAGGAGATCGGCCGCAACTTCCCCGAAGGCATCCGCTATGCCATTCCGTTCGACATGACCACCTACATCGCAGCTTCGATTCATCATGTCTACCGAACCCTGTTCGAGGCGTTGCTGCTGGTAATTCTGGTCGTCTACCTCTCGCTGCAAAGCTGGCGCGCGACGCTCATCCCGGTCGTAGCGGTGCCGATCTCGCTCATCGGCACGTTCGGCGTGATGCTCGCCTGCGGATTCTCGCTCAACATGCTGACGCTGCTGGGACTGATTCTGGCCATCGGCATCGTGGTCGACGACGCCATCGTGGTAGTCGAGAATGTCGACCGCATCATGCACGAGGAGGGGCTGTCGCCCTACGAAGCGACGAAAAAAGCCATGAGCAACCTGAGCGGCGCCCTGATCGCCATGTCGCTGGTGTTGTGCGCCGTCTTCGTGCCGGTCAGCTTTCTGCCCGGCATCACGGGACAACTCTACCGCCAATTCACGATCACGATCGCCGTGTCGGTCATCATCTCGACCGTCGTGGCCCTCACCCTCAGCCCCGTGATGTGCTCGCTGTTTCTCAAACCCGACGGCGGCAAGCCCAAGAACCGCTTTTTCCGCTCGATCAACTTCGGCCTGGCCGTCGGCAACCGATTCTACGGCCGGCTGGTCGAGAAGACGCTCCGCAACTCGCGCCGGATGTTCGCTGCATTCGGCATCGCGCTGGTCGGCATCTGGCTGATGAACGAACTGGTGCCCCGGAGCTTCATGCCCAAGGAAGATCAAGGCTACTTTACCGTGGAACTCGAACTGCCCGAGGGTGCGACCATCGAGCGGACACGCGCGGTTACCGAGCGGGCAATGGAGTTCTTGCTGTCCGATCCCGATGTTGAGCACGTACTCAATGTCACGGGATCGAGTCCCCGCGTCGGCTCGAACCAAGCACGCAGCCAGCTGACAGTGATCCTCAAGCCGTGGGACGAGCGCTCCTCGGAGGGCATCGCCGCCGTCATGGAACGCACGCGCCGCGAACTGACGCGCTACCCCGAATCGAAAGTCTACCTCTCGACCCCGGCGATCATCCCGGGTCTGGGTACGTCGGGCGGCTTCGAAATGGTGCTCGAAGCCCGCGGCGACGCCACCTACGCCGATCTGCAACGAGCCGTCGACACCTTGATGCGCTACGCCGCGGAGCGGCCCGAGCTGGCGGGACTCTCGACCTCGATGCAGAACAACATCCCGCAGCTCTATTACGATGTCGACCGCGACAAGGCCCGCCTGCAAGGCGTTCCCATGTCGGACATCTTCTCGACGATGAAAGCCTTCACGGGATCGCTCTACGTCAACGACTTCAACATGTTCAACCGCATTTACCGCGTCTACATCCAAGCCGAAGCCCCCTACCGGGCCTACCGCGACAACCTGCGGCTCTTCTTCGTGCGCGGCGCCGACGGCGCGATGATCCCCGTCACGGCGCTCGGCACGACGCACTACACCACGGGTGCCGGAACGATCAAGCGGTTCAACATGTTTTACGCGGCTCCCATCACGGGCGAGGCGGCCCCCGGATACAGCTCGGGGCAGGCCATGCGGGCGCTGGAGCGTATCGTACGCGAACATCTGCCCGAAAACATCGGCATCGAATGGAGCGGCCTCTCCTACCAGGAGAAGCACGAAAGCGGCAACACGGGGCTGGTGCTCGCCTTGGCGCTGCTGTTCGTCTTCCTGTTCCTCGCCGCACAATACGAGAGCTGGTCGGTGCCCATCGCCGTGATCCTCTCGCTGCCCATCGCCGGGCTGGGCGCCTACATCGGCATCTGGCTCTGCGGGCTGGAGAACAACATCTATTTCCAGATCGGCCTGGTCATGCTGGTGGGGCTGGTCGCCAAGAATGCCATCCTCATCGTCGAATTCGCCAAGGAGGAGGTCGAGAAAGGTCGCGACGCCGTGGCGGCGGCCCTCACGGCCATGCACTTGCGCTTCCGCCCGATCGTCATGACGTCGCTCTCGTTCATCCTCGGGCTGCTGCCCCTGGTCTTCGCCTCGGGGCCGGGATCGGCCAGCCGCCAAGGCATCGGCACGGGTGTCTTCTTCGGCATGCTGGTTGCCATTGCTGTGGGCATCATCTTCGTGCCCTTCTTCTTCGTATGGGTGTACAGATTGAAAGAAAAAATGAAACGATGAAACAGATACGTTCGATCATCTTCGCAGCACTCGCCGCGCCGCTTTTCTACGCTTGCTCAGCCGTACGCCACTGCCAGGCTCCGGAACTGAATCTTCCGCAAACCGTGGTTCCGGGGGCTGTCGACACCCTGACGCTCGCCGACATGGAGTGGTGGCGGTTCTACGGCGACAGCACGCTCTGCGATCTCATCCGCCGCACGCTCGAAAGCAACCGCAACATCCGTGCTGCCGCCGCACGCATCGAACAAATGCGCGAGCTGTACCGCATTCGGAAAGCCGGCCGGCTGCCCAACCTGGGTCTCAACGCGCTGGCCGACCACGAAACCAACGACTACGCCGGAGAATCGCCCAAGCGCGACCCGGAATTCGGGCTGAAGGCGGCCCTCAGCTGGGAACTCGACCTGTGGGGCAACCTGCGCTGGGCCAAACGCAAGGGCGAAGCCGAATGGCTGGCCTCGATCGAAGACGAGCGCGCCATGCGGATGGTGCTCGTCGCGGAGACGGCATCGGCCTATTTCCGCCTTGTAGCTTTGGACAACGAACTGGCCATCGTACGCCGCACGCTGGAGACACGCCGCGAGGGAGTCGCCAAAGCGAAACTGCGCTTCGAGGGAGGCCTGACCTCCGAAATCGTCTACCAGCAGGCGCAAGTGGAGTATGCCACCACGGCGACGCTCATCCCCAATCTGGAGAACCGCATCGAAATTACGGAAAACGCACTATGTCTATTGATGGGCACCTATCCGGGCGAAAAAATCCCGCGCGGCGAAGCGGAACCGGAGACCCTGGCGCCCGACTCGCTGCCTGTGGGACTGCCGTCGCAGCTGCTGCAACGCCGCCCCGACATACGGGCCGCCGAACAGCAACTCCGTGCAGCGATGGGAGCGGTAGGCATGGCCTACGCCGACCGGTTTCCGCGGCTGACCTTCACGCTGCAAGGCGGATGGGAGAACGACGCCCTGAACGGATTCTTCCGCTCGCCGTTTTCCTATGTTGCGGGACAACTTGCTGCCCCGCTTTTCGGATTCGGACGCAAAAAAGCGGCCTACAAAGCAGCGCTGGCGGCCTACGAACAAGCCCGACTGAAGTATGAGCAGAAGGTTCTGGAAGCATTCAAAGAGACCGACGACGCCGTGTCGACCTATCGCAACGTGCGGCAGACAACGGTGCTGAAGACCCATTCGCGCAACGCAGCCCGCAAATATGTCGAACTGGCCGAACTGCAATACCGCACCGGCAGCATCAACTACATCGACGTGCTCGACGCCCAACGCCGCTACTTCGACGCCCAAACCAGTTTGAGCAATGCCATTCGTGACGAACATCTGGCCTTGGTGCAACTCTACAAGACGCTCGGCGGCGGCTGGCAACGCCCGACGAAGTAAACCACCCGCCGGATTCGGAAAACCGCAAAGCGATCGACAGATATCGATCGCTTTGCGTATTCATACACAACCATAAAAGCGGTCGATACGAGTTTTTTGCAAGTAGGGTGTGTTCTACAACGCACCGAAGACGCACCACAACGCACCGCAACGCACCGCAAAGGCGGTCTATTTTTCGGGATTCGGCAAAAATTCGGCACAAAAAAGCACCTGCAAAACTGCAAGTGCTTGATTTTCAATTTGTGGGAGCTGAGGGATTCGAACCCCCGACCCTCTGCTTGTAAGGCAGACGCTCTGAACCAGCTGAGCTAAGCTCCCCTAAAAATGGCTTGGGACTGCAAAGGTAATTCAATTTTCGCGAACTCCAAATTTTCTGTCGAAAATTTTTCGTTTCTTCGCCGCTCGAACGCTTCCGCTTACGGAAGCCCGGCCTTTCGCCCGTCGTCCTCCATCGGACATCCCGACTTCGGCTGCTACTCCTCGAACCGTTACCTCTCTATGAAAGAACCTTGTGCAACCCTCGCACATCTGCGCCTGAACAAGGACTTGAACCTAGGACCCCATGATTAACAGTCATGTGCTCTAACCAACTGAGCTATTCAGGCATTTCGAAGCCGGCTTGTAACCGTTTCGGAGTGCAAATATATAGCAAATTTTGATTCCCGCAAAATTATTGTGCGAATTTTTCGCAAAAAATGTACCTTTGCATATCCGAACCGATCGACGACGATGCTTTCGAAAAAACATATCGCACTCGCATTCACACTGCTATGGTGTGCGTTCCCAGCGCATGCCCAGCTGGTATTCGAACCTGCGGAGCAGGATTTCGGATCGATCGAGGAGAGCGACGGACGCGTCAGCCACGTTTTCGAGGGCGTCAACCGCAGCGACAAGCCCGTGGTGATCCTCGACGTGACGACTTCGTGCGGATGCACCGTACCGGAGTTCTCGCGCAAGCCTGTCCTGCCGGGCGGCACGGCACGCATCAAAGTGACGTTCGACCCCATGAACCGACCCGGTGTCTTCGAAAAGGAACTGAGCGTCTACTCCTCCGAAAAAACGCGGATGGCTGTGCTCACGATCCGCGGCGATGTCGTCCCGCGCAAAAAAACCCTCGACGAACTCTACCCGATCGACGCGGGCGGCGGCTTGCGGCTCGACAAAACGCTTTGCGCCTTTACCTATATTCGTCAAGGAGAGCACAAGCAGACGGCCGTCGGCTATGCGAATACGTCCGACCGACCGGTGCGGCTGGAGTTGCGGCCCCGGATTTCGAGCGGCCTGCTCGCCGCAGCCTATCCCCGTCTGGCAGCACCGGGCGAGCAGGGCGAAATCAACCTCGCCTATACGCTGCCCGCCGGCGAACCGCACTACGGTACGCTGCGCGACGCATTGGAGGTGTGGATCGACGGGCAAAAGAGCGACATCTCGCTGGTGGCCCATGCCATCGGCATCGACAACCCCGCCCAGCCGGGCAAGGGTGCCGCGCCGCAGGCCCGGCTCAACCCGACGATCGTCAAATTCGGCCCCGTGAAGCACTCGGCCCCCGTTCAACGCCGGACTTTCGTGCTTTCGAATTCGGGCGGCAGCGATCTGATCGTCCGTGCCGTGGAAAACGACGGGCACATCGCCGTGGTGCTGGAGCCGGGCTGCACGATCGCTCCCGGCGGCAGCTGCACGGTCGAATTGCTGCTCGACCCCTCGGTGCAAGACTACGGCATCCTGACCGACCATCTGCTGCTGATTACCAACGATCCCGAACGTCCCATGCGACGGCTGCGCATGAACGCCATCATCGAAGAATAGAAGCGTAAAACCCAATCTCAAATAAATGTATCCCATTCTCGAAAAGCGGTGTCTCGCCGAAGGCATCTGGCTTATGAAAATCCTCGCGCCGCGCGTCGCCCGGGCGGCGCTGCCCGGACAATTTGTTATCGTACGGGCCGACGAACAAGGCGAGCGCATCCCTCTGACGATCGCCGATTTCGACGCCGCGGCAGGCAGTGTGACGATCGTTACCCAGACGATCGGCGTCTCGACACGCAAAATCTGCTCCCTGGAGGCCGGCGACGCCCTGATCGACTTCGCCGGACCGCTGGGCCGCCCCTCCGAATTCGTCGAGCTGCCGCTTGAGGAACTGCGCAAGCGGCGCTACCTATTCATCGGCGGCGGAGTCGGCACGGCCCCCGTCTACCCGCAAGTCAAGTGGCTGCGCGAACACGGCGTGCGGGCCGATGTCATCATCGGCGCCAAGAACAAGGAGATGTTGATCTATACCGACGAGATGCGGGCCGCGGCCGAGCACCTCTACATCGCCACGGACGACGGCTCGGAGGGCTTCAAAGGGTTGGTAACGCAACTTTTCGAAAAATTGACCGCCGAGGGCGAACACTACGACGAATGCGTGGCCATCGGCCCAATGATCATGATGAAGTTCGTAGCGCTGACCACCAAGAAGTACGGGTTGAAAACCACCGTGTCGCTCAACGCCCTGATGGTCGACGGCACGGGCATGTGCGGCGCCTGCCGTGTGAGCGTGGGCGGACGCACGCGCTTTACCTGCGTCGACGGCCCCGAGTTCGACGCCCACCAAGTCGACTTCGACGAAGCGATGCGCCGCCAGGGCATGTACCGCACCCAGGAGCAGCGCGCAGCAGCCATCGCGGCCGAGCGCGCAGCCGGCCACACATGCAAAATAGGATTGGACAAGTAAATTCGAACCCGGCGCCGGTACGTTCGCGCTTCGAACGACAAATCGGCGCTGTCAACCATCAGCACATCTATGGCAAATAAGATACCGCGCGTTCCCGTGCGCGAACAAGACCCTGCACGCCGCGCAACCAACTTCGAAGAAGTCTGCTACGGCTACGACCCCGAAGAGGCGACGCTCGAAGCGTCGCGCTGCCTGAACTGCAAGAATCCCCGCTGCGTGGCGGCCTGCCCCGTGGGGATCGACATCCCCGGATTCATCGCCGCCCTGCACGGGGGCGACATGGCCGGTGCGGCCGCCGTCATCTCGCGCGACAGCTCGCTGCCCTCGATCTGCGGCCGCGTCTGCCCTCAGGAGACCCAGTGCGAGGGTTCGTGCATCCTCGGCATCAAGGGCGAACCGGTCGCCATCGGCAAACTGGAACGATTCGTGGGCGACTGGAAACTGGGACAACCGCATTTCGCCGGGGAGACGGCTCCCCGCAACGGCCGCCGCGTAGCCGTCATCGGCAGCGGCCCGGCCGGGCTGGCCTGCGCGGGCGACCTGGCCAAGATGGGCTACGAAGTGAAGATTTTCGAAGCGCTCCACAAGGTGGGCGGCGTGCTGGTCTACGGCATCCCCGAATTCCGGCTGCCCAAGGAGAAGATCGTGGCGCGCGAAATCGACGAGGTGCGCCGCTTAGGCGTCGAAATCGAAACCGACGTGATCGTGGGGCGCACGCTGACGATCGACTCGCTGCTCGACGACGAGGGATTCGACGCCGTATTCATCGGTTCGGGCGCCGGGCTGCCGCGCTTCATGGACATTCCGGGCGAGAATCTCAACGGCGTGGTCTCGGCCAACGAATTCCTGACCCGCGCCAACCTGATGCGCGCCTATGACGAGGAGTACGACACGCCGATCTACGTCGGCAAGCGTGTGATCGTCGTGGGCGGCGGCAACGTGGCGATGGATGCCGTGCGCACGGCCCGCCGTCTGGGCGCCGAGGCGACGATCGTCTACCGCCGCAGCGAAAAGGAACTGCCGGCACGTGCCGAAGAAGTGCACCATGCCAAGGAAGAAGGCATCCGCTTCCGGATGCTGACCAACCCGGTCGAAATTCTGGGCACGGACGACGGTTGGGTGCGCGGCATGCGCTGCGTGGAGATGGAACTGGGCGAACCCGACCCGAGCGGACGCCGCTCGCCGGTCGTGAAACCCGGTTCGGAATTCGACATCGAATGCGATGTGGCGATCATGGCGCTGGGCACCTCGCCCAACCCCCTGCTGGCCGCCACGACCGAGGGATTGGCGACCGACCGCCGCGGCTGCATCACGGCCGATGCCCAAGGCGCGACCTCGCGCGAAGGGGTCTTCGCGGGCGGCGACGCTGTGACGGGTGCCGCCACGGTAATCCTGGCAATGGGAGCCGGACGCACGGCCGCAAGGGCGATCGACGCATACATTAAAGAGAAAGACGGACAATAAACAAGAAACGTGCGCTCCGAAAATTACCCCTGCACGACTTTGCAGCAAGGGTAAAATTTTCTATCTGGCCTCCGCTTCCAGCCGCAACAGCGCTTCCTTGACCGAAAGTCCTGCCGCATAGCCCGTCAAAGCACCGGAGCTGCCGACCACACGGTGGCAAGGCACGACGATAGCGATCGGATTGCGGTTGTTGGCCATGCCCACGGCCCGGCAGGCTTTCGGGCGGCCGATGCGCGCGGCGATCTGTCCATAGGTGCAGGTCTCGCCATAGGGTATCTCCCGCAGGGCGGCCCACACCTGCTGCTGGAACGGAGTGCCGGCCGGCGCCAGCGGCAACGTGAAATCGCGCCGCACGCCTGCGAAATATTCGCGCAACTCCCCGACGGCCCGAGCCAATATGGGCGGCAACTTCTCCTCCGGAGCGACAGCATCGCCGGAAGTACCAAACCGGACAGCGGTCACCGCTTCGTCGGTCGCCATGACCGTCATCGGCCCGAGGGGTGTTTCGAACCAGCAGCCGGAAACCTCCATCGTTACAAGTGTTCGAACGTGTAGTCGATCATCTTCTGCCGCACGTTGCCCGTGTCGTCGGGCATCATCGAGTGGTTCTGATCGGGATAGACCATCATGTCGTAGCGTTTGCCGGCCCGGTTGAGCGCGCGGGCCATTTCGGCCGTATGCTGGAAATGCACGTTGTCGTCGGCCATGCCGTGGATCAGCAGCAGGCGGGTGCGTTTGTCGTCGAGCAGCCGGGCCAGGCGGATCGGGGCATGCTCATCGTAACCCGCGGCGTTGTACTGCGGCAGGTTGTTATAGATCTCGGTGTAGATCGTATCGTAGTAGCGCCACGACGTGACGGGAGCCACGGCGATCGCCATCTTGAACAGCCCGTTGCCTTTCAGCGCACAACTCAATGCCACGAAACCGCCGTACGACCACCCGTAGATGCCGATGCGGCCGGCGTCGACCCACGGCTGGGCGGCCATGTGGCGCGCCAGCGACAACTGATCCTCGACCTCCAACGCTCCCAGACGGCCGTAGGTCTGCTTCTTGAACCGCTCGCCGCGGAATCCCGTGCCGCGGCCGTCGGCCGAGACGACGATGTAACCCTTGTCCGCCAGCGCATCTTCCCAGTCGAGCGACCAACGGTCGCAGACCGTCTGCGAACCCGGGCCGGAATACTGCGTCAACAACACAGGATAACGCTTCGCAGGGTCGAAATCGCGGGGTCGGACGATGTAGGCGTTGAGCGTGTCGCCGCGCTCGGTGGCAAAGGCGAAGAACTCTTTCACGGGGCGGCGCGCGGTCTCCAGCTCTTCCTGCAACGCCCGGCTGTCGAACAAGATGCGCACGCTCTGGCCCTCGCCCGTACAAACCTCTGCCCGGTTGGGCACGGAAGCCGACGAAAAGGTCGAAACATAGTATTTCATCCCCTTGCTCGGAGCGATGGTATAGAAACCCTCGCCCGCAGTGAGACGGCGTTTATCCCTGCCGTTGAGCGCCACGCTGTACAGGTTGCGGCGCAGCGGCGACGTCTCGGTCGAAAGATACCACACCCGCCGGGGCGTGACGCCCACAACCTCGGTTACCTCCCAATCGCCCTTGGTTACTTGGGCGATCAACCCGCTGCGGATGCCGTAGAGATAGAGGTGCATGAAACCCGTATGGCTCTCCTGCCGCACCAGAAAACGATCCTTGTCGACGAACGTTACCGTGTTGTCGCCGACCCGCTCGACATACTGCTGCGCGCGCTCCTCGTAGATCGTACGCTGCGCTCCATGAGGTTCGCAAAGGAGGACTTCGAACGTATTCTGACGCCGGTCGATGCGGTGGAACCACAGCCGCCCGTCGGGCGTGAAACCGAGACGCGGAACGTACTGGTCGCTCTCGCCGCCCGTGTCGATGCGCTCGCTGCGCCCCGTCTCCAGGTCGGCCACGAAGAGCTGCACCGTGGAGTTGGTCTCCCCGGCCTTGGGGTATTTGAACGAGAAGACCTCGCCATAGAGCTTGCCGTCGAAGCGCATCATCTGCGCTGTGGGCACGTCGCGTTCGTCGAACCGCAGGTAGGCCAGCCGCTTCCCGTCGGGCGAAAAGGCATAGGCACGCGTGATACCGAACTCCTCCTCGTAAACCCAGTCGGTCGTGCCGTTGATAACGGCGTTCCACTCGCCGTCGGACGTCAGGCGTCGGGTCTGCCCCGAAGCGAGGTCGTAGAGATAGAGGTCGTTGCGATCCGAGTAGACGATCGACGAGCCGTCGGGCGAGAACGAGGCATCGCGCGGCATGGCGGCCTGGGGCAGAATGCGCCGCAGCGCCGTACCGTCGAAAAGATAATAATCGGTGGTATAGGAATGCCGATAGATCGGCGTGCGGCCCGCGGCGACGAGCAGGCATCGTTCGTCGGGCGAAAAGGCATAGTCGACGATCCCGAAGCCGACGGGCGTCCGAGGCAGCAACTTCGTGCCCGGCTCCGCGACGGCATAGCTGTATCGGACAATATTGTCGTCCTCGACGACGGTATAGTGTTCGCCGTCGTTCATCGAGCGGATGCCGGCCACGCGACCGTTCATGGCGCGCAGGCGGGCGATTTCAGCATACTCGTTCTGCGCGAAGCCTGCGAAGCAAACAACGGCGGCGAAAAAGGTAAAAACCAGTTTTTTCATGGCAGCGAACAACAAGGAAGCACCGTTTGCGGACGGGCACTCCTGAAATTATATGTCTTGCGTATCGAATTCGTAACCCAAGCGCTTGCCGGTCACGAACTTGGAATTATCCATCTTGGTATTGAACTGGTCGACGGTAACCCGAGCCGAAATATCGTAGGGCACGGTCAACAAGTCGAAGTCCAAAGCGAAGGCTATCGCCTCTTCGAGCACCTTTACCAGAGCGTCGCGGTCGATCTCGGCACTGCCGAACGCGTCAGCCCGCACCGAAGTCTGCCCTTTGCCCTCGACGAAGAAGCGGCGCTCGCGGTTGATGAAGAGCCGCCCGATGAGGTAACCCTCGTCGGCATTGCGGTTGAACTTGAACGAATCGGAAAGGAAATTATAGATGTTGACCACTCCGCAATAGGCATTCTCCGGCCCGCCCTGCACATAAGGTGTCTGCCGCACGGGATGCTCCGGCCCGAAGTCGAAGACATCGGTGTGCATCTGGAAGATCAGCAAATCGTTGGCCACCTGAAGCTGCACCTCGAACTTGCCCCGGTCGCGGTACTCGATCCGCACGCGGCGGTCGAGCTTGCCGTCGAGGGCGTCGTCCATTTCGGAGGCCATCTCCAACAATGTATCCTTCAAGAGGTTGAATGTTGCGAAAGTGTTGTCGAAAACCTTCTGCTTCAAGGTCGACTTGCGGATCACGGTTTCGAGAATCCGCGCTCTGAGCGGAGGAACTTCCATATTAATCAAGAAACTAATCGTTAAAACTTAAAAATCACTTCGCCCCATCCATCCAAGAATCGTAGGCCTGTCTTTCGATATCTTTCCTACTCAATTTTTCGTAATCCGTCAATCCGCACAATCCGCGGTCATAATGAATGCACAATTCAGCCGTCTGCCCTTGAATCCGATAGTATGTATTCACATGAATCTTGCGGCAAGAATCATACGGATGAACATACACAAGATATCGCTTATTGCAAAATCCGCGGGTTTTGGTTTCCGATTCCTCAATGATATTTTCGACTGGAATTTCGAAAAAATAAGATTTGTCCATATCTATTTGATCCGTATTTCGCGGCCCGATTCGAGACGCACGCCCTTTTTCAGGCGGTTGAGCTTTTCGAGCGACCGGGTGCGGATGGCATAGGACTGCCCCACGGCATGGGCCGTCTCGCCCTCGCGGCAGATGTGCTGGCGGGCATTGCCGCCCCAACCAGCTTTCTTGCGCTCGATGTAGATCACGTCGCCGGCGGCGGGCTGCACGCGCCGGCTGCGCTTCAGATCGTTGAACTTACGCAAGTTGCCTGCCGAAATGCGGAATTTCTTGCCGATGCTCTCGAACGTGTCGTTCTCTTTAGCCAGGACATAGTGCACGCCGTTGGTCGCATAGACGTTGTAGCCCTCGTGGGCGTTGATCGTCACGCGGAAGTTGTCCGGATCGAAGAGCGTGCCGTGGCCGCTCACGCTGCTCTGCGACGCAAACCACTCGTCGGGATCGCTCTTGCCGCGCACGCCCGAGACATAGAGCCGTTCGCCGTCGGGCTGGTCGAGCAGGTAGAGCTTGTGGCTCTCGATGAGCCGCACCAGGCGCTGCGCATAGTCGGGCGCCGTGGCATAGCCGGCCGCCTTCAGACCCCGCGCCCAACTCTTATAGTCGGTCGCCGAATAGGCGAAAAGCGAATCGTAGCGAGGCTGCGTATCGAGGAACACCGCATGGTCGTGGTACGACGCCTCGACCGACTCGTAGGCCCGGAAACATTCGTCCTTGGCGTCATCGTCGTGATAGACTTTCGGCCCCGTCCAGTTGCGCTTGCACTTGATGCCGAAATGGTTGTTGGATTCGAGCGAAAGCCGGCTGTTGCCGCTGTCGGACTCCAGGATGCCCTGGGCCATGGTAATGCTGGCCGGAATGCCATAACGCTCCATCTGGGCCACGGCGATCGACTTGTAGCGGTCGATATATTCTTCGCGCGTCAGCCGGTTCGTGCGGCGGGGCTGCGCCTGAGCAGCTGAAAGAGTCGAAAGCAGGATTCCTGCAACCCATATTGCAGTTCTGGAAAAAATCATTATCTTTGTTTTAAGTTTACCCAACAAAGGTATGATTTTCCTACGAAAATCACAATATTAAAACCTATCGAACTATGTTTACCCAGCATGCGAACGCGATTTTCAACCGTGCGATCGACGATTACCACCGTTGGGACGATGTGGACCGCCCGATCGAAAATCCCTATCAGACAGGCTCGCTCGACTGCCTGCTCTACCACAAGAGCTGGATCGACACGGTGCAATGGCACCTGGAGGACATCATCCGCAATCCCCAGATCGACCCCGCCGAGGCGCTGACGATCAAACGCCGGATCGACAAATCGAATCAAGACCGCACCGACATGGTGGAATACGTCGACTCCTATCTGCTCGACAAATACAAGGATATTGCGCCTGCGCCCGACGCCCGGCTCAACACCGAAACCCCGGCCTGGGCCATCGACCGGCTCTCGATTCTGGCCCTGAAGATCTATCACATGGCCCGCGAGACCGAGCGCACGGACGTCGACGACGCCCACCGCGCCGCCTGCCGGCAGAAGCTCGACGTGCTGCTCATGCAGCAGACCGACTTGTCGCAGGCCATCGAAGAGTTGATCGAAGACATCGAAGCGGGGCGCAAGTTGATGAAGACCTACAAGCAGATGAAGATGTACAACGACCCGGCGCTCAACCCGGTGCTCTATGGCAAAAAGTAAAAAACTGCCGACTCATCTGCTGGTCATCCGCACCTCGGCCATGGGCGATGTGGCGATGCTGCCCCATGCGCTGCGCGCACTGCGCACGGCGTATCCGGAGTTGCGCATTACCGTAGCCACGCCGCGGCTTTTCCGGCCTTTCTTCGAAGGGCTGGACATCGAGTTTCTCGAAGCCGACACCAAGGGGCGCCACCATTCGCTGGTGGGGATGTGGCGGCTGGCCCGCAAGGCGCAGCGCATGGGCATCGACGCTGTGGCCGACGTGCATGGCGTGATCCGTTCCGAGGTGTTCCGCTACATCATGCGCCTGCACGGCATCCCCATCGCCCGCATCCGCAAGGAGCACTCCGAGAAACGCCACTTCATCCGCCAAGGCGGAGCCTGCGCGGCGCCGCTGCGGCATACGATATTGCGCTATTGCGACGTCTTCCGGCGTCTGGGCTTCGAGTTCGACGACCCGGCGCCCTCGGTCGCGGCGGCCGAACGCCCCAATCCGATGGGCGAGAAGCAGGGCCGCTGGATCGGCTTCGCGCCTTTCTCGGCCCAGCAGGGCAAGACCTACCCCGACGACCTGGCCCGCGAAACGGTGCGGATGCTGACCTCGCGCTACGACCGCATCTTCATCCATAGCGGCCCCGGCGCCGAAGCGGAATTCGCCGCCGAAATGGAACGCCGCTACCCCAATGTCACGGCGCTCTACGGCAAAATGGGGCTGGCCGACGAAATGAACCTGATCGCCCACCTGGACTGCGTGGTGTCGATGGATTCGCTCGTCATGCACCTCGCAGCGCTCGTAGCCGCACCCGTAGTCTCGGTGTGGGGCGCCACCCATCCCGGACTGGGATTCCTGGGCTGGGGCTGCGACCCGCAGCATGCGTTGCAGGCCGACATGCCGTGCCGCCCCTGCTCGACCTACGGAGCCAAGCCCTGCCGCTACGGCGACTACCGCTGTCTGCGCGCCATCTCGCCCCGCATGATCGTAGAGGAAGTGGAAAAAACGATAAACGGCTGACGAAGGCTTCGAAACCGCCCGTCAACCGTTTTTTCGGACAACGAACCGTCATCCTACGGGTTCCTTGCCGGTTATACCGATACTCCGAAGTCGCGCAACGCATCGTTGAGCGACGTTTTTTTGTCGGTCGACTCCTTGCGGCGGCCGATGACCAAGGCACACGTCACGCTGTATTCGCCCGCCGGGAACTGCTTGCGGTAGCTCCCCGGCACCACCACCGAACGAGGCGGCACATAACCTTTGTAGGTTACCGGCTCCGGCCCCGTGACATCGACGATGTGCGTCGAACCGGTAATTACCGTGTTCGAACCCAACACCGCCTCGCGGCAGACGTGCGCGCCCTCGACTACGATCGAGCGCGAGCCGATGAAACAATTGTCCTCGATGATGACCGGCGCCGCCTGCACCGGCTCCAACACGCCGCCGATGCCCACGCCGCCCGACAGATGGACGTGCTTGCCGATCTGGGCGCACGAACCCACCGTGGCCCACGTGTCGACCATCGTCCCCGTATCGACATAGGCCCCGATATTCACGTAGGAAGGCATCAGAATCGCTCCCGGAGCGATGTAGGCGCCGTAGCGCGCCACGGCATGGGGCACGACCCGCACGCCCAACGCCTCGTAATCGCGCTTGAGTTCCATCTTGTCGAACCACTCCAGTTCGCCCGCCCGCATCTTGCGCATGGGCTGGATCGGGAAGTAGAGGATCACGGCCTTTTTGACCCATTCATTAACCTGCCATTCGCTCTTTTCCGCGTCGACCGGTTCGGCGCAGCGCAATTCGCCCTTGTCCACCAACTCCACCACACGGCGTATGGCTTCCTGCGTCTGTGCGTCGTCCTTGAGCAGGGCGCGGTCTTCCCACGCCCGTTCGATCAGTTGCTTGAGTTCGTTATACACCATAGAATATTATAAGTTCTCTATGAATTCGGGAGCATCCCGGGCCTGCAACGCCTGTCCCGACACCTGCCCGGTTCGACATCGCACGCCGAAACCCCGTATTCTCGCCCAAAATTACGTTTTTTTTCTTAACTTTGTCTCAAATTACGCAAATACCCTGACCATGACCTCTATTGTACGTGCGGCCGCGCTCCTGGCGGGCGGTGCCGCGATGCTCGCAACCAGTTGCACACAGATGAAAACGATCAAGCACCTGCCCTACCCCGACACCGAGCGCGGGGAGACGGTCGACAACTATTTCGGCACCGCCGTGGCCGACCCCTACCGCTGGCTGGAGGACGACGCCTCGGAAGCCACGGCAGCCTGGGTCAAGGCCGAGAACACCGTGACGGACGACTACCTGGCGCAGATTCCGTTCCGCGAGGCCATCCGCCAACGGCTTACCGAATTGTGGAACTACCCCAAGCAGGGCATCCCCGCCAAACACGGCGACGCCTGGTACTGGTTTTACAACAACGGACTTCAGAACCAGTCGGTGCTCTACTGCGCCGATACGCCCGACGGCAATGGCCGCGTCTTCCTCGACCCCAACGCCTTGTCCGACGACGGCACGGTGGCCCTCTCGGGAGTCTCGTTCTCCGAGGACGGCAAATATTGCGCCTATGCTGTGGCCGCATCGGGATCGGACTGGGTGGAGATTCGGGTGCTCGACGTTGCATCGGGCCAGCCGACCGGCGACCGCATCGAATGGGTAAAGTTCTCGGGCGCCACATGGTCGCCCGACTCCAAGGGATTCTATTACAGCGCCTACGACGCCCCGAAAGCAGGGGTCTATTCGTCGCAGAACCAGTTCCAGAAAGTCTACTACCACGCCCTCGGTACGCCGCAGTCGGCCGACAAGCTCGTCTACAACGACGCGGCCCATCCGCTGCGCTACTTCTCGGCCTGGCCCAGCGACGACGGCAAGTGGGTCTTCGTGATCGCTTCGGAGGGCACCTCGGGCACCGAAATCCTCTGCCGCCGCACGAATGAAAAAAAGTTCCGCACCCTGCTGCCCGGCTTCGAGGCCGACTATGAAATCGTCGACTGCCGCGACAACAAGTTCTACTACACCACCAACGACGGCGCGTCGAACCGCCGCCTGCTGAAACTCGACCTCGACCGTCCCGGCAAACCCGAGGTCGTCATTCCCGAAAAGGAGTGTCTCCTGGAAGGCGTCTCGACGGGCGGCGACTGCCTTTTCGCCATCTATTTGCAGGACGCCCAGCATAAGGTCGTCCAATATAGCTTCGACGGCAAGCTGATCCGCGAAGTCGAGCTGCCGGCCATCGGTTCGCTCGGCGGCTTCGGAGGCAAGAAAGAGGACACGGAGTTTTACTATGCCCTCTCCAACTACACGTCGCCCGCCACGATCTACCGTTACGACATCGCCACGGGCGAATCGTCCTTGTTCAAGGCCCCCGAGGTGCGCTTCGACCCCGAAATCTTCATTACCGAGCAGGTGTTCTACCCCTCGAAAGACGGCACGCGCGTACCGATGTTCATTACCCGCCGCAAAGACATGAAGCTCGACGGCACCAATCCGTGCATGCTCTATGCCTACGGCGGCTTCCAGATCAACCTCACGCCCGGGTTCAACCCCTCGGCGCTGATGTTCGTCGAACAGGGCGGCATCTACTGCGTAGCCAACCTGCGCGGCGGCTCGGAGTACGGCGAAGCATGGCACAAGGCCGGCATGCTGGCCAACAAACAGAATGTCTTCGACGACTTCATCGCAGCGGCCGAATACCTCGTTGCAGAGAAGTACACTTCGTCCGACAAGCTGGCCATCCACGGCGGCTCGAACGGCGGCCTGCTGGTCGGCGCCTGCGAGGTGCAGCGCCCCGATCTCTATGCCGTCTGTCTGCCGGCCGTGGGCGTGATGGACATGCTCCGCTACCACAAGTTCACCATCGGCTGGGGCTGGGCCGTGGAATACGGTTCGTCGGACAACGAAGAACAATTCTCATATATTTACAAGTATTCCCCCTTGCACAATATAAAGGAGGGCGTGACCTACCCCGCCACACTCGTGATGACGGCCGACCACGACGACCGTGTGGTGCCAGCCCACTCGTTCAAATTCGCAGCCGAATTGCAGCACTGCCAGGCGGGCGAAGCCCCCGTGCTGATCCGCATCGAATCCAACGCGGGTCACGGTGCAGGCAAACCCACCTCCAAGCGCATCGACGAAGCTACGGACATGTATGCGTTCACGTTCCAAAACATCGGCGTAGCGTATAAACCCTGCAAATAGTCTCACACGACCGCTTGTTCACATGAAAGTCTATAAGTTCGGAGGAGCCTCGGTGCGGCATGCCGACGGCGTGCGCAATCTGCTGAAAATCATCGGCGACGAGCGCGATCTGTTCATCATCGTCTCGGCCATGGGCAAGACGACCAACGCCTTGGAGCGGGTCTTCGCCGGCGTGCAGCGCGCCGACCGGGAGAAGATCGCCGAGGAGATCGCCGCCCTGCGCACCTACCACGCCGCGATCATCGACGACCTCTGGCACGGCCCTACATCGCTGCCGCGGGTCGATGCGCTGTTCGCCGAGCTGGAACAGACGACCTCGACGGAGAGCTACCGCCCCGAAGATGCTGAACTATGGTACGACCGCATCGTGGCATTCGGCGAGTTGATCTCGACCACCATCATTTCTGAATACCTGGCCTATGCCGGGGTGCCCAACCGCTGGATCGACATGCGCCGGGCGCTCGTTACCGAGCAGCGCCACAAAGATGCCGAAGTCGACCTCAACGCCTCGGCACCGCGCCTGCGGGCCGAAGTGGAGGGGTGCAAGGAGCGGATTTTCGTGGGTCAGGGCTTCATCGGCGGTGCCCCCGACGGAACGACGACGACCCTCGGACGCGAGGGTTCGGACTACTCGGCAGCCGTGGCGGCGAACATCCTCGACGCCGAATCGATGGCCGTGTGGAAAGACGTCGACGGCGTGCTGAACGCCGATCCCAAGATCTTCCCCGATGCCGTGCAGATCGCCGAACTCAACTACCTGGACACCATCGAACTGGCATACAGCGGCGCGCAGATCATCCATCCGCGGACGATCAAGCCCCTGCAAAACAAGAATATACCGCTCTACGTGCGGCCTTTCGGCGACAAGCGCAAGCCCGGCACCGTGATCCGCGGCATGTCGGCGCCGGTCGACGTGCCGATACTGATTCTGAAGAAAGACCAGGTGCTGCTGACGATCCGCTCGCGCGACTTCTCGTTCGTTCTGGAGGAAAAGTTCGCCGCGATTTTCGCCCTGCTGGAGCTGTTCCGCGTAAAAGCCAACCTGATCCACAATTCGGCCGTCAACCTGAGTCTTTGCGTGGACGACTCGTGGCATATCGACGAAGCGGTCGCTGCACTGCGTGCGGAAGGTTTCGACGTGATGAAGATCGAACGGATGGAACTGCTTACCGTGCGCGGATATACCGAGGAACTATGGCGGCGTCATGCCTGCGGCCCGCAGGTCTTCATCCGCCAAGCGACCCAATCGACCGTGAGGATCGTACGGAAAGCCGAAATCCGGCAATAGGATTTTTCAAGTGACCGAAAAATAAAAAGGAGGAACGAATAATGACAACGTTCCTCCTTAATTTATATATACCGCAATCAGAAACGGAGAGGGGAATTCAGAGACTTCGAGGGTTCGAAACTTATATAGTTTTGATTTGCAAGATTTTAATACTCCTTGATCTTCGTTTTTCGGTTTTTCGGCCCGCCCTTATCACATTTCATGAGCCTTGAACTTCCGCAGGATCGTCCAGAAGGTGTCGTCACGGATTTCTCCCTGGCGCTTCATGTCCACGATCGTGCGGGCGATGTAGCGTTGGATGTCGCGTTGCAGGCGTTTGTAAAGCGTACAGCGCGTGTAGTTTTCGTTGTCCAGCAACACATCGCGGATCGAGCGCAGCGAGTTGGTGTAGTTCGACATTTCGTTGCGCAGCGCCACGCCCTGTTTGGTCGAGGAGGCGATTTTGGCAATCGACAGCTGGCGCAGTTTCTCGCACACGGAGTTGAGCAGCACCATGACCACGTTGTCCATCAACGTGTGCCCGTGCATAAAAAGATAGGTCGTCTCGGGCGTCAGCCCGCGTGCCCGAAGTTGTTCTTCGAACGCTTTCATCGGCTCGATCATCTTCGGATTGCGCTCCCGCAGCAGGCGTTCGCGCTTCTCCACATTGCGGGCCAGCCAAGCGAGGGTCTTCGCCCCGTTGTCGGCGATGTCCAGATAGCCCAGACGCACGGCCGACTTGAAATCGATCAACGGGAAAACATGCTCCGAAGCCAACTGCGCCGAATAGGCATACCACACGAAAAGCGGATAGATCGTCGTCGAATAATCGCGCATGAAAGCCACGAAATCGAAGATGCGCGTGTCGTTTTTCGTAGCCTTGACGCACACGTTATGCAGCGACGGCGCATAGCAGAGGTAGTTTTCCGTGGCATAAGCATAGGTGTGGAACATGTGCCGCGCCGAATTGACCGTCTGCGACTGCTCGGTACACCCGGCGAAAAGATAGTCGAAGTCCGAGTCGACGCACAACAGCAGGTCGTCGCCCGACTCGGGGATCATGTTCAGCAGCACCTTCTTGCCCTTGGGCAGATCGTCGCGGTTGGGCACCGAAATCTCGAACCGCAGATAGGGATTGCGGAAATGGTCGAAGATGCCGCGCCAGAAAGCTACGTCCTCATATCCCTCGACGAAGACCCGCACCAGCCGCTGCGACGGATCGGCCGGCAGCGGCTGCGGAAGCGGCTCGTCCGCTCCCGGACGTGCGACGAATGTTTTTTTGCGCAGTTTGTTCATAACCAACCCCATGCCTTGAGATACCGGCGTTACCCTCTCGTAGGGCCTTGCTTCTATTTCACACGGCCTTCTTTTCCGTAAAGATAAATATTTTCGTACTTTTGCACAAAATAACGGCGCCCTTTCGACGTTCGATACCTACCTTTCGAACAGGAACCAAGAAGAAAAAGCGCGTTTTTCACTTTGTTTACTGAATAAAATGGCGGACAACGACTGGAAATCCCGGCTCGGAACGGTCTACTCGACCGATCCCGACTTCGCATACACCACCCGGCAGGACGAAGAACCGGAGACCCTCGCGCCCGCCGCGCAGGATTTGCGCGTGTGGCTCGACCGCAAACAGCGGGCCGGCAAGGTCGCCACGCTCGTGCGCGGATTCGTGGGGCGCAACGACGACTTGCAGGAACTGGCACGATTGCTGAAAACCCGATGCGGCGTCGGCGGTGCAGCCAAGGAGGGCGAAATCATCATCCAGGGCGATCACCGCGACCGCGTGATCGACATTCTTATCCGCAGCGGCTACCGCTGCAAAAAAGCCGGCGGCTGATTTTGAAAAAACTCCTGCGCATACTCTTCGCCGGCTGCGCCATACTGACAACGCAGTCGCTTCAGGCCCAGTATTACACCTGGGGTTCCGATCCTGCGAACCTCCGGTGGTCGACCATCCGCACGCCCGACGTGCGGATGATCTATCCCGACACGGTATCCGACCTCGCGGCCCGCACGCTTTTCTACATCCGCACCGTGCAGCCCGATATCGGCTACGGATTCCGTCACGGCCCGATGCGCATCCCGTTCGTCATGCACCCCGAGAATTTCCGGTCGAACGGTCTGGTCATGTACCTGCCCAAACGCGTCGAATTCCTCTCTTCGCCTTCGATCGAAAGTTATTCGATGCCCTGGTACAAACAACTGGCGGCCCACGAATACCGCCATGCCGTGCAGTACAACAACTTGAACCGGGGTGTCATCCGTGCGTTGAGTTACATCCTCGGCCAGCAGGGGTCGACCATCGGCCTGCTCTGCATACCCATCTGGGTCATGGAGGGCGACGCCGTGATGTCCGAAACGGCCATGTCGTCGTTCGGCCGCGGACTGCAACCCTCATTCTCGATGGCCTACCGCGCCCTGGACAACATCGGCCGCGACCGCCGCAACCTCGACCGCTGGTTCTGCGGCTCGTACCTCAGCCATGTGCCCGACCACTACGAACTGGGCTACCAAATCTGCTCCTACGCCTACGAAAAATACGACGAAAACATCTGGGACAAGGTGGCTTGGTACAGCGCCCGCAATCCCTACGTGCTGATGACCACCCATGTGGCCTTGAAGAAATTCTACAAAACCGACGTCTCGCAGCTTTTACGCGAAACGTTCGACGACCTGCACGCCTACTGGGCCGCCCTGCCGAAGACGGAGGACAGCGCCGCACCCCTGTGCCGGCTTCCCGAACGGAACTACACCGTCTACCGCTGGCCGCTGGCGCTGCCCGACGGGCATATTCTTGCCGTGAAAACCGACTACGACCGCCCGGCGCGGTTCGTCGAGATCGACCCTGCGACGGAACAGGAACGGCTCGTGGCCTACGTCGGCAGCCTCTCGACCCGACCGTCGCTTGGCGACGGAATCGTCTGGTGGACGGAATACCGGCGGTCGAAACTCTTCGAACAGCGGGTCAATTCGCAACTCTGCTGCATGCGGCTCGACGACGAACGCCCCCGCACCATATCGGGCGAGCGGCGGGCGCTCTATCCGACCGCAGCAGGCGACCGGCTGGGGTGGGTCGAATACGATTACAGCGGGCGCTATACAATCGTCGTACAGGAAGCCGACGCTTCCCGCCGGCGCTTCGCCGCCCCCGACCGGTCGGAAATCCACGGCCTGGCCTGGGACGACGCGAACGACGCTTGGTATGCACTGGTCACGGACGACAGCGGCATGTGGATCGGACATGTCGACGAAACCGGGGTGCAGCCGGTAACCCGGGGCGCCTACATCAGCCTTTCGAACCTGCGGGCGGGCGGCGGAAAACTCTACTACGGCTCGATCGCCTCGGGCAAGGACGAAATCCACTGCTACGACCTCACGACCCGGTGCGAATACCGCATCACGACTTCCGCCTACGGCTCGTTCGACCCGGCGCCGGCCGGCGAGGCCATATTGGCCACGACCTACGACCGGCGGGGCTACCGAGTCGCGGCACAACCTGTGGCCGACAGCGCGCTGATCCCCGTGCGCCCCGCCCCGCTGCCGGCCAATGTCGTCAACCCGCCGCGCAAACGCTGGCCTGTGGTGAACCTCGACACGGTGCGCTTCACGGCGGCCGATTCGGTGCAGCAAGCCCGCGAATTCCGCACGCGGCGCTACCGCAAAGCCCCCAATCTGGTCAATGTCCACAGCTGGATGCCGCTGGCGTTCGACCCCTTTGCGGCGGTCGACGAGCATGTCATCGACGTGAACATCGGCGCCACGCTCCTGTCGCAGAACCTGCTGTCGAATACCGAAGCGTTCGTCTCCTATGGCTGGAACCGACGCGAAGGTTCGGTCTTCCGGCTCGGAGCGCGCTATTTCGGACTGGGCGTCCGTTTCGACCTCGACGCGGCCTATGGCGGCAATCAAGTTTTCTATTCGCTGAGCCAGTACAACGAAGCGACCGGCTCCTACGAATACCAAAAACGGCCCGCCGCAGACAAATACTATTCCGTGGGCCTGTCGGCCACGCTGCCGCTCTACTTCCAGTGCGGCTACCACACGCGGCAGCTCTCGATCTCGACCGGCTGGAACTACTCCAACGGCATGGTGGCCAACCTGGGGCGCATCGAGTGGAAAGACCACAACATAACCAACCTGGAGCACATCGGGTTCCACGAGGGGCTGCACAAACTCTCTTTCGGCGCGGCCTTTTCCGACCGGGTGCAGCTGGCCCACCGCGACTTCGCGCCCCGCTGGGGCTACACGCTCAGCGCCGGCTACACATTCAACCCGTCGGACCGTTACTTCAGCGATCTGATTTCGGCCTACGCCCAATGCTACCTCCCGGGCTTCGCACCCCACCACTCCATCAGGCTGGCCGCAAACTACCAGACTTCGATCGGCGGCTACAAATTCCCCTCGGGCTATGCTCCCCTGAGCTACCGTTCGACCCGCCTGATCCCGCGCGGCTACACCTCGGCCGACATCCTGGCCAACAACTACATGGCGGCGGCCCTCGACTATCAACTGCCCGTCTGGTATCCCGAAGGCGGCATCGGATCGCTGATCTACTTCAAGCGGATCCGGCTCAACGTCGGGGGCGACTACGCCGAGTTCCGCGACTACCGGCCGGGGCGCAGCCTGTCGGACGGACGCATGATCCGGCGCCGCATCTGGTCGGCGGGCGGCGACCTGATTTTCGACGTCAATCTTTTCCGTCAACCCGACTCGGCCACGTCGAGCGTCAAACTCTCGTTCTACCACCCCTCCAACGGCGGGCTGTGGTTTACCGCCTCGGTCGGGCTGCCGTTTTAAAAACGACCGCCGACAGCGACTCCCTTGCAGGACTATCGGTTTTTTTAGGCCCCGATTTTTAATTGTTAACTCGATTTTCCCTATCTTCGCATCAAATATTCGTCGCTATGGCATACAAGAAACATCGGGATGTCAGTCCCAAAACCATACGCTGGATCTGGACGATCGCCTTCGCGCCGTTCGCCCTGCTGGCCGTCCTGCTCATACTGACCGCACTGGGCGTCTTCGGGCGCATGCCCTCGTTCGAGGAGCTGGAGAATCCGCGCAGCAACCTGGCCACGGAAATCTATTCGGAGGACGGCAAGACCATCGGGTCGTTCTTCGTGCAGAACCGTTCCTACGTGCAATACGCCGACCTCTTTCCCGACGACCCGGCGCAGCACATCGTCCTGGGCGACCGCAAGGTACCGCCCATCATCGCGGCGCTCATATCGACCGAAGACATCCGGTTCCGCAACCACTCGGGCATCGACATCCCCTCGCTGGCCCGCGTGGCCGTAAAAACCGTGGCGCTGCAAAACTTCTCGCAAGGCGGCGGCTCGACCATCACCCAGCAGCTGGCCAAAAATCTCTTTCCCCGCGACACGGCTCACAACCGCAGCCGCGTGGCCCGCACGGCCAAACTCATATCGTCCAAGCTCAAGGAGTGGATCACAGCCCTGAAACTCGAATACAACTACACCAAGGACGAGATCGCCGCCATGTACCTCAACACCGTGGAATACGGCTCCAACGCTTTCGGCATCAAGTCGGCGGCCCACACGTTCTTCAACAAGGAGCCGCACGAACTGAACGTGCAGGAAGCAGCCATGCTGGTGGGTGTAGTCAACGCCCCGACGTTCTATTCGCCCGTGCGCAACCCGAAACGGGCCTTGGCGCGCCGCAACCTCGTGCTCTCGCGCATGAAGGCGGCCGGCGCTTTGACTCGCGGGCAATACGACTCGATCGCCGCGCTGCCCATCGTACTGAATTACAAACCCGTGTCGCACAACGACGGCACGGCGACCTACTTCCGCGAAATGCTGCGTCTGGTAATGAACGCCTCGCGGCCGCGCCGCAACCAGTTCTACAACCAGTGGGACTACGAACAGGCCATCAAGGAGTATGACGAAAATCCTATCTATGGCTGGTGCCACAAGAACCGCAAGGCCGACGGCACGCCCTACAACATCTACCGC
>CASPAC010000003.1 GCA_949419965.1 Bacteroidales bacterium | reverse complement strand
CCCAGATGGCATAGCCGTAGGGTTTGATGACCATACATCCGCGCACGGCCGAATTTTCGGCCAGTCCCGCCTTGACTACCAGGTCGTTGTACCACTGCGAGTAGTTGTCGTCCGACTTGGTGAGGTCTTTGAGTTCCTTTGCCATAATAATATGCTGTTTCTTAAATTTTCGCACCGCAAAATTAGAAAATATAATTCATAAATCACAATTTGCCGTTCACAATATCCTAAAACCCGGAACACCTGGCTGCACATGTCCTACCCGAACCGGACAGCACCGTTTCTGGCAACGGTTTTGCACGTTCCGACACACGCGGCGGTCTTTTCGGAACAAACCCGGAGACGGAATCCGGGATTTCCATCCCGACGACCGCTGGGAGCACGCACGAAAATAAACCGAGTCAAAAAAAACAAGCCTATGTTCTATCACTCCAAGGAACTCCAGTTCAAGGCCCGGGTGTCGAAACCCGACCCCCGGTTCGCACGCCTGCTGCTCGAACAGTTCGGCGGCGGCAACGGCGAGCTGAAAGCCGCCATGCAGTATTTTGTGCAGGCATTCGCCTGCCACAACCCCTATCCCGACAAGTACGACATGCTGATGGACATCGCCACAGAAGAGTTGGGACACCTGGAAATCGTGGGCGCCACGATTCAGATGCTGCTGGCGGGTGTCAACGGCAATCTGAAAGATGCAGCCGAAAGCAACGACGTTTTCGGCGAAACCGGCTTCTCGAAAGACGACTTCATCCATGCAGCCTTCTCGGTCAACCCCCAGTTCGGTGTGGTAACGGGCGGCGGCCCGTGTCTGACGGACAGCAACGGCATGCCCTGGCAAGGCAGCTACGTCAACGCCAACGGCGACCTGACGGTCGATCTGCGGTCGAACATCGCCGCCGAGTCGCGCGCGAAGATCGTCTACGAATACCTCATGCAATTTACCGACGACAAGGACGTGCTGGCCACGCTCAACTTCCTGCTCACACGCGAAGTGGCCCACTTCCAGCAGTTCGAGGCGGCGCTCGACACCATCCGCCCCAACTTCCCGCCGGGCGTGCTTCAGAGCGATCCCCGGTACAGCAACATCTACTCGAACCATTCGACCGGCGACGATGCGCGCGGCCCCTGGAACGAAGGCCGCAGCATGGGGCTGGACGAAGAATGGCTCTACGTCGAAGACCCCGGGCGCCAAGCGATGGAAACCGACGGACTCACGCAGCTCGAACCGCAAGGCACGTCCCGCACCGAAGCCTCAGTGCGCAGCGACGACCGCAAGCTGAGCAAAGAACGCAGCCGCGAAATCCGCCGCGCCACACCCGAGAGCAACCTCGAATGGTGCGACTATTCGACCGCGGAACGCGAGAAAAAAGGGACGACGGCTCGTGCCCGCCGCCGCCCGGTCGAACAAGAATGATCCCTAATGCCTGCAGGCAGCCGCCCGGATATGCCGGGCGGCTTTTTTCACAACATCCCGGCACCGCGCAAGCCGGCAAAAACAAAGGCGGCCGAACAAATGTTCGGCCGCCTTTTGCTCCCTGCACTCGGATCAGAAGCGGAATCCGAGCGTGAGCGCCACGTTATGCCGTTTGAACTCGGTACTATATAAGGCACTTTTCGCATAACCGACCTCGTCCTCGACGAAGAAAAGATAGTAATCGGTGGTATCCTGCGCCATATACTGATAAGCCAGATCGAGCGAACAAACCCGCGAAAGGGCCAATCCGAGACCGGCCCCGCAATAGACCGTGCGCTTGATGACCGGCGTCATAAAGGCAGCGTCGTCGCGGAGCATCGACCCGCTGTAACCGAAGCCGGCACGCAGCGCCAACGCCGGTGCAGGCTTGAACTCAGCACCCACACGCACGACGTTCGCCCCCTTGAAGTGCTGGCGGAACTTGTCATTGTAGAAAGTCCGGGTGTCGAGTCCGGAAGGATTATCCTTCAAACGGATGCCGTTGTACCAGTCGCGCTCGTAATCGATCGAAATCAACCCTCGGGCGCCGAACGCATAGGAAACGCCCAACAACAAACGCGCAGGCGTGCAAAACGACCAGTTGTAGGGATTTTCATCCACCCACAAAGGGGTCGTCATGTACTTCGTGCCCGAGGAGACGAAGCCGTTGATGGGATTCACATTGGGATCCGTATCGTGGTTGGCATAGGCCATGCCGGCGGCCGAACTCTGGAACTTGCGGTCGACAGAATAATAAGTTGGCGTATGGAACGCGGCACCCAGCCGCAGCCCCACCACGGGCCGATAGACGATGCCCGCCTTGAAATTGACGCCGGCGCCGCTGACGGTCGTCGCCTGGTTGAGCTTGGAATAGAGCAGCTGGTAATCGAGCGAAGGATCGGTGCCGTAAGGATGCAACGCATTAGGGTCGGCATAATAATAATCCTCGCCATAGTCGACATAGAGCTTTTGATGGATGTCCTGGATGCCGAGCGTAGCGCCCACATACAACTTGTTGTTGATGTTGGCACCGATCGACAAGGCGAACTCGCCGGCCGATCCGCGGCTTTTGACCGTCGTATAATGCGTTATGGATGCCTCCTCGCCGATCCAAGTCGGCACCCAACTCTGCGGATCGGACGCATCGACCTGATCGATCATAAAAGCCCGGTAGGCCAGAGCGGCGTTCCACAACTCAAGCGGAATATTGTCCCAACTCCACTCGCCCGCACCGCCATCGGTATAGAAACTGTTCTTCGAACGCCCGCTCCATATCATCTGCCGGGCGAACACGTCGGCGACCGTCGCGGCCTGATCCTGCCGCTGGAAAGAATAATCGTAGTTGAAGTCGGCGATGCGGTTGTAACCGACCCCGAACGTCAGGCTCACAAGCCCCCGAGTGCCCTCGTAAGCCTTGATGGCGACGCCGAAGTTGGCGATCGAAAACCGGGAGGTGGAATTTTTTCCGAATGGCGAAGCATCGGTGCGGCTTCGGCCGAAAGTCATCGCCGGCGTGAGCGACACATCGTTCTTGCGGTACATGCCCAGACCCGCCGGGTTGATGGTCATGGACGAAACATCGGCGCCCAACGAAGTGAAAGCCCCGGCCATAGCCATGGCGCGCGCCGACCCGAAGTTGAACTGGGTCTGCGAAAGCGAGAAGATGTCGGCAGGCATCAACAGATCCTTGTCCATCAACAAACCGCCCATGCTTCCCTCCTGGGCTGCGGCCGATCCGACGACGGCGACCGCGGCCAACATGATCACAATGCGCTTCATAATTGCCTCACTTTAAATTATTAACCAACGAACAGCCCCGCTCCTACTCTCGTCTAACGCCCGCCGGCATTGCGATAGCTGCCGCCCGACGAACGGCTTCCCGAACCGCCCGAGAACCCCGACGAACCGCCGCGCGACGGACTGCCCGAATTGTAACTGCCGCCGCGGTTATAACTATTTCCGCCCCGGTTGTAGGAACTGCTGCCCGAATTATCGCGGGACGAAGAACCCGATCCCCGATTGTAACGGTTACTGCCGCCCGACGAATTGCGCACGCCGAAACTACCGCCGTTGCGGATGGACGAAGCCGCCGAACCGCCGCCGAACCGCTGTCCGGGGCCGCCGTAACGCTGGCCCGAAGGCGAAGTATTCGGATCGGCACGATGCACGATGTCGGCGGCATAACGCCGGTGCGGATGGCCGTGGCCGCCGCCCCAATGGGGATGTCCGGGCCGGAGCGGCCCCCAGGCAGGCCCCCACCAGGAATGATACCAGGGATGATACCAGGAAGCGTACCACGGATCATACCAGGGATCGTACCAAGAATAACCTAACCCGAAGCCCCAGCCCCAGCTGCCGATCGAGAAGCCCCAGCGGCTACGGGAACTCCAACCGTAATACCACGGATCGGCATAGATGGCCGGACGGCCCCAAGTGCCGAACATGGCGGTAATGTATTTAGGCTCCACCCACACCTGGTCGCCCATGACCATGACGTTGTAGAACGCCGGATCATAAGCCGAGACGTAATTGAACGCATTGCCGTAGCGGAAGTTGTAGTAGCTGCTCGGCATGTTGTAGGTCGGCGACTCGAACCCTCTCAACCGACGCGCATAAGCACTCTCGTAGGTATCGGCCAGCACCTCTTCGTAAGGATTCGACGAAACCGCAGACTGCGAATAATAGCGGTTCTGCGCCGCAGCGGCTTCCGCTTCGGCGATCCGGGCCTCCCATTCGGCCCTGCGGGCCTCGGCCTCGGCTTTCTTGGCAGCCGCCTCGGCCTCCTTGCGGCGGGCGATCTCCTCCCGGCTATGCACGGCATACAAATCGTCGTTGGCATACCCTGCCGTAGCAAAGTAAGCAGACGAACATCCGGCTGCCCCCACTGCGAGGAAAGCCGCTGCGATGATATATCCCCACTTTTTCATAACGCACTTGCTGTTAACGTCATCCATCTACCGATCAAACGAAAGCCATACCGGTTTTAGTATCGTCCGGCGCAACGAACGGCCGAAAAAAATGCTCCCGGCCGAAAGTTCCCGGGCAAAAATAATGCAAACCGTTACCCTGCACGGCCCGTATCGGTCTGCGACAAAGGTAAAAATTATTCGACAACTACCAACAACGAACACTGCACGAGGAAAGATTTTTTATGATCCGACGATTTTTTCGGCCGGAAAATGCGCAAAAACAAAAATTATGTCTATATTTGCACTCCTGAAGTCCCGATTCAAGGGGCCGAGGTCACGGAGAGATGCCGGAGTGGTCGATCGGGCCGCACTCGAAATGCGGTGTACGGGCAACTGTACCGGGGGTTCGAATCCCTCTCTCTCCGCAGAACAAGCCCAAGGCGACAGACTGCAAACGAATGTTTGCAGTTTTTTTGTTTCCGAACACACCGCGCAACCCGCGTCTTGCGACAATCCCGAGGTTGCACGCCATTTATAAGATTGCACGCCATTTTCAGACCGATGAGCAAAAACGAATTCCATACGACAACCGGATGCCGCACCGTCTACCCGGTTCTGCTGGCCATCGGCTTCGCCCATCTGCTCAACGACATGTTGCAGTCGGTCATTCCGGCCGTCTACCCGTTATTGAAAGATAAATTCGGTTTCACGTTCGCGCAGATCGGGGTCATCACTTTGGTATTCCAACTCACATCGTCGCTGTTGCAACCTGTCGCCGGACGGCTTGCCGATAAACATCCGCAGCCTTATTCGCTTGCTATCGGGATGGGATTCACATTGGTCGGTTTGTTGAGTCTTGCCGCAGCTTTCTCTTTCGGCTGGATGCTCGTGGCCGTGGGATTGATCGGCAGCGGATCGTCGGTCTTCCATCCTGAATCGTCGCGCGTGGCCCAACTCGCCTCGGGCGGACGCAAGGGATTGGCCCAGTCGATTTTCCAGGTCGGCGGCAACGCCGGGAGCGCTTTGGGACCGTTGTTGGCCGCAGCGGTCGTCATTCCGTTCGGCCAGCGATCGATCGGATGGTTCGCCCTGGCGGCGCTGCTGGCAATCTTCGTGCTCGTACGCATAGGACGTTGGTACGCCCGCAGACTGCATGCCGCAGCCCGACGACCGGACATCGCATCGCCCGACGCTGCGCCCCTGTTTCCGAAGCGGACGGTGCGCAGGGCGCTTTTCATCCTGGGTCTGCTGGTCTTCTCCAAATATTTCTACATCGCGTCGATGACCAACTATTTTACTTTCTTTCTGATGGATAAGTTCGCGATGTCGGTGCAGGGTGCGCAATACTGCCTTTTTGCCTTTTTGGCGGCCTCGGCGGCAGGCACCTTTTTCGGCGGGCCGCTGGGCGACCGCATCGGACGCAAATATGTGATCTGGGGGTCGATCCTCGGGGCAGCGCCTTTTACCTTGTTGCTTCCTTATGTCGGGCAAACCGCAACCGTTTTATTAGCTGTCATCATCGGACTGGTAATCTCGTCGGCCTTTTCGGCGATTCTGGTCTATGCCACCGACCTGATGCCTGACAAGGTGGGTATGATCGCCGGAGTCTTCTTCGGCCTGATGTTCGGGTTGGGCGGCTTGGGATCCGCATTTTTCGGATGGCTGGCCGACAAGACGGGCGTGCAGTTCATCTTCCAGATCAGCACATTGCTTCCGCTGCTGGGCATAGTCGCCGGATTCTTGCCCAACATCGAGACCCGACGGCAAAACTAAACGCCTGCCCCGCCGGAAACCCCTCGCACACCGCCCGAACGACGACAAGCAATTCGCCGGAAATCCGTTTTCCGATGATTCGAAAACCGTTTCGGGTAAATTAACGGCGGCGGGGTTTGCAGATTTGCAAAAGATTGTCTACTTTTGGGCCATCGTTGGAGAGGTGCAGGAGTGGTTGAACTGGCCCGCCTGGAAAGCGAGTAAACGTCAAAAGCGTTTCAGGGGTTCGAATCCCCTTCTCTCCGCAATAAACAGCAAACACAATGTTTGCTGTTTTTATTTTCCGAACCGGCAACGGGAAATCACAAAAACCCCATATCGGAACATTTTTCCGCAGATCAAGAAACGGCGAACATTCTGTTTCTTCAGCCGGAAGACGCCGAACATTATTTTTTCTGCCGGAAACTACCCACCTTATTTCTTCTGCCGGAAATCGAACATCAGGTCGATGTGCAGTCCCTCATCGCCTTTCTTGATGCGGATGTTGCCCGGCTGGCTGCCGGGGCCTTGCTGTTCGATAGGTTTGAACGACCGGATAGCCGGAATATCGAGCAGAAAAGAGATGTCGCCCGCAGGGAATGCCGGCATCGTATCCTCCTGCCGGCCATCAGGTTCGCGCGGCGTGAAGATACGCAAAAAAATCCCGTCGCTCAACGCATGGACGCTCCACGGCGCTGTGTCGCTTTCGAGCGTCGCCCAATAAAGCCCCGCATGGTAGCCCTTGAACTCAGGATATACCAGGTTCTCGAAACTCTCGCCCGTTACCGTATCGTTGTAGACCTTGTGCCAGATGCCGTGGCGCGTACCCTCGATGCGATTCTTCCACACCCGATAGGGGCCACGGCCCAGCCAACGCATGCCCGTGCAGCTCGTCTCCGGATAGGAAAAGGAGAATCCCAAGTTGTAGACCTCCGTATCGGTAAACGCGTCGTCGAAGCCGCCGCCGCCCGAAGCGCGGTTCAGCAACAGCGCTTTCATCTCCAGCAGTCCGCCGGGTGTCAGGCGCCAGACGATCGAATCGACCCCGCCCCGATAACGCGCACAGAAAACGGCACCTTCAGGCGTATTGCGCACGCCGCTGCGGGACGGATCGAAGCGCATCTTCATGCCGATGGCCACCGGGCCGTTGTTGAACGGCACTTCCCGATCTGCCGACCGCACCCCGCGCAACATGCCCGTAACCGCATCGAACGCGACCTGCACGTCGCAGCTGCGCAGCTCGATCGTCGAATCCGTACAGATCGCCACGGACGGCACTACGGTCGACGACCCGGCATCGGCATGACGATCGAAATAATCTCGGGCGAACCGGATCGGCCAACTCCACTCGCAGATGCTCCGTCCGTCGGGGCCGAAAGCCTCCAGCTCCAGCACATCGCCCTCGCGGAAATCGGGAGGCAGCGCGAACCGGGCCGTGCGGGTCTCGCCCGGCGCCGCATCGGGCAGCGCCACATCGCCCGAAGCGATCGTCCGCACCTCGGTCTCTTGCCCCTCCAAAGGCGAGGGACACGTGCGCACGGCATAGGTCATGCGGCACTGCGACAAGGACGTGAACAAATATTCGTTAGTTACCAAAAACGAGCCGTCGAACCTTTCGGTAACGACAAAAGGCTTGATCCTCAACGGCGACCATTGTGCACGGATGGCATGGAAGCTCCCCTCTTTCTCGCGTCGAGGCCCCACCACGCCGTCCGGAGCATTCGACCCGTCGGAATCGAGCACGCCCCCGCGGTCGCTGCGGCGCGGCGCCTCGTCGCAGAAGGCCCAGACGAACCCGCCGGCGAAGAAAGGCGACGCACACCACCGATCCCAGAAATCGCGCAAGCCCGCGCCGCCGCCCTGGTCGTACATGGCGTGCATGAACTCGGTGGGCAGGAAGACCTTATGACCATTGGTAAACCGCCCGACCCCCGTCAGGTAGGCGGGATAATGGTGTGTATCGATGCCGTCGAAATCGGCCCACGGATGGATCGTGTGCCGGCGCTGCAAGCGGTCGCGGCATGCGAAAAGGGTGTCTACTTTTGTGTTCCATCCGCCCTCGTTGCCGTTGCTCCAAAGCACGATGCACGGATGGTTCGCATCGCGGTCGATCATCTCGCCGAGGAGCTTCGTCCCCGTGGGCGTATCGTAGGCGCCGTGCCAGCCGGCCAGCTCGTCAATATAGACCAGCCCCAGCGAATCGCACATGTCCAGAAAATGCTCGTCGGGCGGATAATGCGAACGCACGGCGTTCATGTTCATGCCGCGGATCAGTTCGGCGTCGATCCGGCTCAACGCCGCGCTCGTCGCCCGGCCGCCGTCGACCGAGAACGAATGGCGGTTAATCCCCTTCATTACCAGTTTGCGGCCGTTGAGATAGATGCCGTCCTGCGGCACGAACTCCACCGTGCGGAAGCCCACCCGCGTTTCGCGCTGCTGAATTGTCCGGCCTGCGGAATCGAGTAGTTCGAGCCGCGCCACATAGAGATTCGGGGCCTCGGTCGACCAAGGGCGGACATCGGCCCAAGCACTCTCCGACAGGGTTTCGGCACCGGCGAGCGGCACCGTGACGCTCGTTGCGCCGCCGACCGTCGCCAAAGGCGCGCCATCGGTCAAGGCCCGCAGCGAAAGACGGAACGAATGGCCCTGCGTGTCGCCCTCGGCATCCACGAGCACCCGCAGCCGGCCGTCGTGCGAAGCGTCGAGCAGATGACGACGGATGTTGGTTTGCGGCACCGTCTCCAGCCATACCGGCCGGTAGATGCCGCCATAGAGCCACCAGTCGGCCCGGCGCTCGGCCGCGTTGACGCTCTTGTTCGCCGAGTGTTTGGCGACCCGCACCTCCAGCAGGTTGCGCCGCCCGAAATGCACCAATGGCGTGATGTCGTAGCTGAAGCGGTAGAATCCGCCCCGATGGACTTCGCCGGCCGGGCGTCCGTTGACCCAAACCTCTGCATCAGTCAGCACGCCGTCGAAAAAGAGCTTTACCCGACGCCCCGCCCACCCGGCAGGCACGTCGAAGCGCCGCCGGTAGAGGCCCTCCTCATCGCTGGGCCGGGCACCCTTGACGGTGTACCAGCGGCCGTAGGTGTAGTCGCCGAACCCTTGCAGTTCCCAGCAGCCGGGCACGCCGATCTTGTGCCAGGCGCCGCTGTTCCGCCCGGCCGAACAACGGAAATCCCACATCACGGCATCGTCCGTTCCCCGGCCCGAAAGATAGACGCGTTCGGGATGGGGAGCCTGGGCAAAGAGGCCGACAGAGCAAAGAAGCAGTGAAAGAACGAACAGGAACCGGCGCATATACCTCGCTTAAATTTATTGCAACTTATAGACTTCCGACCCGGCCAGCAGGAAGCACCCCGTGCCGTAGTCCTCGAAATCGGGCACCGAATCGTACTTGACCGGCTGTCCGTCCTTGGGTTCCTTGCCCGTGCCCTGCACATAACCCAAGAAACCGTTGGGATGCACGGCCTCGGAGACCATGGCGTTCCACGCCTTGAGCACCACGGGCAGATACTCCTTGCGGTCGAGCACGCCGTTGTTGATACCCCACGCCATGCCGTAGACGAAAAGCGCCGTGCCGCTGGTCTCCTTGCCGCCGAAGTTCGATTCGTCGTGGAGGCTGACGTTCCAGAAGCCGTCCTCGCGCTGGCAGGCTTTCAGCGCCTTGCACATGGCCTTGAGGTCGGCAATGTAAGTGGCGCGGTGCGGCTCGTCGGCCGGAATGTCCTGCAATACGCGCACCAGAGCCGCCACGACCCAGCCGTTGCCGCGCGACCAGTAGCAGTTGCGTCCGTTGGGTTCCTTGTAGGGCGGCACGAAATCCTTGTCGCGCCACCACAGCCCCTCCTTGGGGTTGTAGAGTCCCCCGGCGAGCGTATTGCGGCTCCAGGCATACATCTCCCAGGCTTTTTCGAAATAGCGGGCATCGCCTTTCAGCCGGCCCAGCTTCGAGAGCACGGGCATCCCCATCTGGATGGCGTCGATCCATGTCCAATCGTCGATCTGCGGCGTGTTGACCAACATGTTCATCGAAGCCAGCGTTTTGGTCAGCCGGTGCGGCTCGGGGCACAGCTCGTAGAGGTCGATGTAGGTCTGCGAGCAACAATAGTTGTCGGCATTGCGCGTTGTGGTGTCGTCCTTGCGCATGCCCCACTTGTGGAAATCGGCCCAGCGGCAGGCATAGTCGTAGTAACGGTTCTCAGGATAGACCGAATAAAGCGCCATCAGTCCCTCGTAGTAGACGGCCCGCGTCCAGATGTTGGACTCATAGACTTTTTTGCGCGAATAATAAGGCATGACGGCCGTCGGATCGGCGAACTTCTTCATGAAGTAGTCGTTGACCCGCACCATCGTCTTGAGGGTCTCTTTGCGCGAGGGAATCTCCTGGGCGCCGGCCGTCGCCGCCGTCAGGCAGAGCAGCACGAACGTAAGCAGTTTTTTCATGGTTATCGAATGGTTTTTGTTGTGACAGGATAGAGTTTTACGGCACCGTTCAGTCCCGAAGGCTCGGGCGCCCACGCCGAGGTGTCGAGCGGCCGGTTGAGCGCGCTGACGACGTTGGCATCCTTGAACTTGCGCCATTGTATGCCGCGCCGGTCGTAGTCGGCGATGCGGTTGGCCGGCAGATTGGTAACTTCGATTTCGAAGAGGTTGTCGCCCGCGACGAGCCAGCGCCCGACCTCCAGCCGGAACGGCACCGCCCAGACGATGCCGGCATCGTGGCCATTGATCCGCACACGAGCCGATTCGCACAGGCCGCCCAGATCGAGCACCCATTCGTCGGCCGCCGCAGGATCGGGCACAGTAAAGCGGGCGGCATAGCGCCCCGTGCCGCAAAATACGGCCAACTCGGGCGAAAGATCCGTCCATGAACAAGGGCCGTCGAGCCGGAAAACGCTGTCGACGGCCGGCTCCGCATCGGGGAACGACAACTCCCAGTCGCGCCCCTCGATCCCCTCGCCGAAGCGCTCGGCATAGCGCCAGACGGGAACGTCGCCGCCGCAAGACTGCATGCGCGTCTCCAGCAACAACGACTCGCCGGGCTGCAACTGGAGATAGACCTCCGTGGTGCCGCGGCCGGTGGGACGCGAAGCCGCCGTGCCCCGGCGCCCGGTCAGCGGATCGGCAACCACGACCTGCCGGGCCGCAGCGCCGATTTCGTACCAACCGTCGAGAGCCGGCCCCCGAGTCAGCCAAAGGAAGTAGCGTTTGCCGGCATCGCCGCTCTGTCGGATCAGCTGGCAGCCCGCCTCCTTGAGCGGCTCGCGCGTGGCGCCCGCAGCGGCCAGCAATTCGGCGAGGTCGCAGCCGGTAAGGATACGCCCTCGGCCGAACGCATGCTCCGCCGAACGTCCGAAGTCGGCAGCGGGAAGTTGCCGAAGGAACCGGCCGAGCGTCTTGCGGCGGCTTTCGAGACGGGCGAATCCCGGCACGTCGTCGGGATAACGCCCCAGAAAGACGACCGTGGCCCCGCAGCGCGCCAACTCCAGCACCTTGGCGAGGGTTTCGTGCGGGATCAACCGGCAGTCGGGCAGCACGAGCATCTTATAGCGGGTGCCGGCATCAGTAACGCACATCCCGTCTGCTACTTGCAATCGTTGCAGGTATCGGTCGGAAATGTAATCGGCATCGTAGCCGCCGCGCACGATAGCATTCATGGTGCGCTTCAAGGCGGGCATCGTCCGCTCCATCTTGTGAATGTCGAAAAGCAGCAGATTCTTGCCCTGCTGCGAACGTCCGATATCCTCCATAGGGATGTACAGAAGCACCTCGTTGTCAGGCGCGCCCTCCTGCAAGAAGCGCTGGCAGCGGGCCACGTAGTCGAACAACCCGCCGGCATCGCGCCAGAGCGTAGCTGCGGGCGACAGGTTGATCGAAGCATAGAACAACCACCCCGGGAATGCCGCGCCCTGCGGCGAATAGGGTGCGCCGTGGAAATAGACATGGTTGACGCCCGAAGCCAGAATCTGGTCGATCTCGGGCTTGCACTGGGCCAGCGAAGTATGGAAGTGCTCGGTCAGCCAAGTGAGCGTCTCGCACGAAACGAGGCGCTTGCCCGTGACGTGGGCAGCCGACGAAGCGAACTTCAGCACCGCGGGGTCGGCATCGCTGGGCTTGGCGTCGGAATCGCGGCGCAAACCTGGAATCGCGAACTCCGTACGGCCGAACGACTCGCACTCGGGGATGTCGACCGCGGCATAGAAATCGAAGATGTTGCCCGGCGAGCCGTGGGCCTGGTTGCGGACGCGGCAGCCGCGGGCATGCGCCCAGCCGACCCACGTCTGCGTGAAGTTGCGCAAGAGCATGTCGGCCAACGTCTGCCGGTAATCGCGCACGATGCGGGCCGAGAGGTCGTCGGCACCCGCCGCAGCGAATTCTGGCAGATAATCCTGCAAGCGGTAGCCGTGGTCGCGCTCGAACTCGTCGAAGAGCGTCGCATCCCAACTGGCGCCGTAGACCTCGAACGAATCGTTGAAAAACGTGTCGGGCCACGGAGCGTCTGATGCAGCGAACGCCCGGTCGAAACGGGCCAGATAGCGCTCGACAGCCGCGCGGTTATAGTGGTTGAGCACCAGTCCCTCGCCGCCCGGCGCGGCGCGCTTGACTTTCTGGAACGTGCGCCCGGCATAGAGCGCATAGAGCGTCCAGTCGCCCCCGGGAGCCGTCCAGTCGAGCGAGCCGTCGGCCGCGACATGGGGCATCAGATCGAGGCGCCGGTCGCCGCACACGGCTTGCAGGGCTTGCAACTGCGCCACGGCCTGCTGCCGGGCGTCGGCCGGGCGCAACGGCCCATCGAGCCGCGCGCCGGCCCGCAACGCATGGGTTTCGAGAATATATTTCTGGGCGCTCTCGTCCGTCGTGACCCACGGGCCGCCGAAAGGCCACCCCGTGCCGTTGTTCATGTCGACCTGCAAACCCAGCTCGGCAGCCCGGGCGACGGTATATGCGTAGGCCTCCATCCACTCGGGCGAAAGGTAACGCAAGTCGTTGGCTTCGTTGCCCCGCACGCCATAGATGGGCGTGATCTCCACCCCGCCGATGCCCTGCCGGGCGAACTCGGAAAGGTTCCAATCCAGTCCCCGGCTGTCGACAGCGCTGCCCAGCCACCACCAACGCACATAAGGCTTGTGCTCGGGACGGGCCGGCACCGAATCCGCAACGGAAACGGGAGCCGACGGCCGGGGCGATGCTCCGACCGGCACCCACGCGGCCCATGCGGCGAACCAACAAAACAGAAGAAGCGATTGTCTCATGTTATTATCTTTTCAAAAATCGGCTGCGGCACGGCAAAACACAAACAAGATTGCTCCTGCCCTCGCCTTGCACTACCTTTGCAACGTAATGGCCATCAAACCGATTACCACGTCGTTCGACAAAGTTTCCAATTCCAGCGCATCGAGTTCGCGCGACGGATCGAGCCGCACATCCAAAAGCAAGCCGGCACCGCCGTCGATCGACCGGCCGTAAACCCCCTCGATGCCCAGTTCGTCGCCCAGGCAGCGGCTGACAAGCCCCGATCCGAAGTGGATGCGCAAAGGACGCACGGCGCCCTCCTCGGGGCGGAACGCATAGTCATCGTAGTAGATGTCCTGCTCGATGGGCACCCAAGTCGTGGGGTTGACCAGATCGAGCGTCTGCACCGTGCCGTCCTTATAGCGGATGCGCACCGCGCCGTTGGCGATGCCGTACTGCATGTGGTTGGTCGACCCGGCCAGCAACAGGTAGGCGTGCGACGCCCGGCCTGCCAGCGGCACCATGGCTGCATCGGGATAGTTGTCCCACAAGGAGGTGTAGAGGATGTTGCGGCCCTCGCGAGGCGTGCGGAACGGAATGCCGACGGAGGTGTTCAGCACCCCGTCGTCGCCGACCAGCGCACGCAGGCCGCTGTCGTCGATCTCGGCCGTCTGGGTAGGATGGCACCACTCGCCGATGCCCTGCACGGGAATCTGCAAGGTGGTGCACGCAGGACGGGGCGAAAGGTAACGGTTTCTGAAGATATCGTCGACCGATGCGTTGAAATCCATGACGACCGGCTCGCACTCGGAAGTAACGATTTCGTCGAAGCCCGCCTCGACGACAGGCGCAGTCTCGCGCGGCAGCTCCTCGGAGCGCCACCACCGCAACCCGCCGGCCGCGACCTCGCGGAAAAGCGTATGGCCCAAGCGTTTCTCGGCCCCCATGAAGCGAACTTTATCCTCTTTGCCCCACACGACCTCGACGGTCGCACGGCGCGCCGACCCGACCTCGACGATCACGGTCGCGGCGCCCACCGAAGGTTCTTCGAGACACCACGAAGCCTTGCGGCCGTCGACGAGCACCTCGCGGACGCTTCCGCGTGCCCGCAAGCAAAGCTGCACAGCGAGGGGGTGTTCGAAACGCTGCTCGATCCGGTAGATGTCGCGCTGCCCCTTGCGGACGAACTTATAAGCCAGATCCTGCATCGAGACCTCGGCATCGTTCCAGGCCGCGGGGAATCCGGGCCGGATCGCCAGCCGCCCGTTGAGCGCATCGGGCCGGATGCCGTAGAGGCCCTCGACCAGCGCTCTGGCCCACACGCCCACGGGATCGCCGAAGTCGCGGTAACACTCGCCGCGTGCGGCGTCGTAGTGGCTGATCTGGCCGAAATTGAGCGGCGAGGCGCCCATGTACATGTTGTCGAGCGCGACGCTTTTCATCAACCGGAACGCCTCCTCGGCGCGTCCGGCCTGCCAATAAGCCAACGCCGTGTGCATGACCTCGGCGACGGCCACATTGTTGATGCTCCACGAATAGGGCTTCCAATCGGTGGTCGAAACGACGGCATACCCCTCCTCCACTCCTTCGGCTCGAAGAGGAATGTGCGGAATTTCGGTATCGACGTACCGCGTGGCGGCGTAAGCCTGGAATGGATCGGCGGTTTCGGAATCGATGGCATGGTAGATCGTCCACAGGGCAGCATCGGGGTGCAGCCGGGCGTGGCCCATCAAATCCTTGCACTCGGCCCAATGGCCGCGGTCGTCCATCCACAACGTGGCGTTGAGCGCCTCCAGAATGGCGTCGGCCTCGGCCCGGTAAGGCGCCGGATCGAGTCCCAGCAGAGCGGCTATTTCGGCCGCCTTGCGGTTGGCATAGTAATTATAAGCAGTCGAATGGGTCACGGCGCCGCCCGAATAATAAAGCGCATCGCTGGCCCAGATGCAACAATAGGCATCGTAGAGGTGGTCGCCGTCGGGGTCGAAGTTGCGCTTCTCCCACGCCAGATGCCGCTCGATGACGGGGAAAATCTTCCGGGCATACTCCCGGTCGCCCGTCCAAGCCAGATGGCGCAGCAATTCGTCGATGTAACACAAGTTCATGTCGTAGTGCGACATCTCCTCCTTTTTGCCGGGGCGTCGGGCGATATACCCGTCGCTGTACATCTGCGTGCCCCACAGCTTTTCGGCCCGGGCCAGGTTGAGCGCCGAATCCTGCCGCGGATGACCATAGAGGGGCGGGATGCCGGTCGCCTGGTTGGCAGCGTAGGTGTCGAAATGCTTGCGCGCCCGCTCGTGCCAGCCCAAGGCATCGCCCACATAGGCGCCGCGCCAGCCGCTGTACGGGGCGCGCCACCCTACGGCGCCGTGCAGCCACACCTCGCCGCTCCACAGACCGTCGGCGGCCAAGGCCAACGCTTCGCCGATGGGCGTGATGTAGGGGTCGGGCGTACGCATGGTCAACGCACCGGCCAACTCGGCACGCCGGGACTCGGCTTCGGCGAAGCGGGCGGGCAAAGCATCGGACGAGAAGTCGCCGCCCGAAATTTCGGGATAGACGGCCATATAACGCGTTTCGCCCGGAGACAGAACGAACGTCGCCGTCAGGGCCGGAGGGTCGGCAACTCCGATGTCGTCGGTCGGCAGCGTGAGCCGCAGCACCGAACGCTTTTTCCGGCCATATTCCACCTCGACCCGATCGCGGTCGACGGTATAGACGTTGCCCCGGCAATATTCGGGCTTGAACGCGAAGCAGTCGGGTTTGTCGACGCCGATGTCGCCCTCGCGGTAAAACTTCACGTCGGCGACTCCGCCGAAACGCAGGCCTACACGCAGCGGCTGGGCGCCGAGGTTGGCGATGCGCCACAAGGCCGCATCCTCCGTGCGGAGCACCTGCGCCTCGATCTCGGCCCGGTCGTCGAGCCGGTAGAGCATGCGCCCCGCCTCATAACGAGCCGTACAATGTTCGTAGGGGATGTCGAACAGCAGGTTGCCGCCCATGCGTGGCAGGTACAGCCCGAATTCGGGCACATCGCTGCACTCCAGACGGAAACCCGTGTAGGCGCCGTAGAGCGCCCGATTGAAACGCCGCCTGCCGTCGATGATCTCCACGCCGTTGCCCGCAGGCCGGTAACGCAAGGTGCGCCCCCCGACGGACGGGTCGTTCCACGAATAATCCTCGTTGACGGCGGCAGGCTTCACACTCTGCGCCACGGTCGGCACCATGCCCGCAAGCAGGGCCGCGACAAGTAAAATGGATCGCATCGCTGATCGGTATTAAGGCATCGGCTTGAGTCCCTCCCAACGCACGTCCCAACGGCCGTCCTTGGGGAATCCGGGATTTTCGACCGTGCAGCCGTCCCAGCCGGCGCACATCAACGCCACAGCGGTCAACAGACCGCCGTTGCCGGGCAGGTAGCAGCGTAGACGGGTATCCTGGTAGTTGTGGCCGTTGACCAGATAGGTATTCGTACGCTTATCCATCAGCAGGGCGTCGAGCGCCTTTTCGGGTTCGCCCAGACGCACGGCGTTCATAGCCGTCATGGGATAGTCCCAGCCCCACGTGCGGCCCCAGTTCCAGTTGTCGTAAATCCAGTCGAAAGTATTGTGCATCAGATCGTCGCGCACCAACGGGCACTTGGGCAAAATGCCCAGCGCCCCCAGCACGGCCATGTGGTCGGAAGTGAAGCGGATGTCCTTGTAGGTGTCTTCAGCGGTTTCGGCCGCGAGGTACAGCCCCTCCTTGGCAGCCAGGGGCGAGAGCTTGTCGATCAGCTCGTCCCATTGCAGGTTGCGCCCCTCGCCCCTGCGCTCGCGCCACTTCTGGGCGGTGGAGAGGGCGAAGTGCCAATAAGAAAGCTCGAACGGCGGATTGACCGTCTCGGCGGCCCGCAAAGTCTCCTGGGCGGGAATGGCGCCCCGCAAGATGTAGCGGTTGCCCAGACCGTCGTACTCGGCGAACGAAGCCATGAACTGGGCGGTCTTCTGCACCAGATCGTAGTAGGTCTCCAACGTCTGCGGCGAGGGATCGGCGCGGTAGACCAATTCGGCCAGATAGATGTAGTGGGGCTGCTGCCAGATGAGGAACGAACCCACCTTGGAGGGGGCTTCGGTGCCCGAAGGGTCGGTCATCTTCATCCAACGCAGGCCCTCGAAACCCTGTCTGCGAGCGATTTCGCGCGCAACGGGTTCGACGGACGGATACCACTTCAACGTACGGGCCAACAACTCTTCGCGGCCCCACAGCGCGAACTGCGCCTGGTGCCACCAGATCATTTCGAGGTGGAACTTGCCGAACCACGAGTTGTACGTGAGACCCGTCTCCTGCGGAGGATAGCTGCCGGCGCACTGGATGCCCAGCAGATACTGCGACAACACCACGCGGCGCTCCAACTCGGCGGCCCGGGGGTCTTTGCAGCGGCTGAAATCGACCGCAGCGCCGTCGCTCCAGTAGCTGCGCCAATAATCGGCCGCAGCGGCGATGACAGCCTCGGTATCGGGCGCCGGAAGCACGGGCGGCTCGGCGCAGAACTCGGCCCGGAGAGTATAGTGCTCGCTGTCGGGAGTGAGCACGAAGCGGTTGCGGCCCGTCTGCGCGAGGGCGGCTCCGGAGAAGTGCAGGTCGACGTAATAGGTCGTTGCATCGAGCGTGCGACGAATCAAGGCATGGCCGTCGCCCTGCTCCACCAACTCCGACTTGTGGGCCTCGTCGCGCGTCCAGTCGCAGGCGTCGTCGCAATGGCCGCCGGTGGGATAGGCGAAGCGGATGACCACGGGCAAGGCGGCCTGCGTACGGATGTCGGCGGCCAACATGTCGCGCTCGGGATGGCAGACGGTCGTCACCTCGACAGGATGCCCGTCGACCATGAAGCGCGAGTCGATGCGTCCCTGCCAGAGGTCGAGCGTCTGATCGATACGCTCCACCTGCCCGGGCGTCAGTCCCTCGAAGCCGATGGTTCCGAGATGGAGCCGATGGGGATTGACGCGATACCAGTCGGCAGCTCGCTTGGGCCGCCCCGGCTCGTTGAACTGCACAGAATAAGGCTCCGTGCGGCCGCGGCCGAAGTCGTAGCCGCGCATCGTTTCGTCGTGGGTGTAGCTTTCCGGGTTGGCGAAACTGTGCCAGCCCCACTGGCTCTGGGTGCCCAGCGGCACCCCCTTGCTGTACAACTCGGGGAAACTCTGCAAACCGGTCGCATCGACCGTCACGGCGAACTCGCCGTTGCCCACCGAGAGCGAAGCGAGCGAGTCGAGACGCACGACCTGCGGGTTGTTGCGGGCAACGAGCGCTTCGCGGTCGATGGGTTCCTGCCGGGAACATCCGCCGGCCGTCCACAAGGCGGCCGCAGCACTCAAAACAATCCAAAATCTATTCATGTCGAAAGGGTTCTTCGCCGGAAACTCCGGCCTGGAAAGATGGCGCACGGCCCGATCGCACCTCGCAACCAAGCCAACGCCGAAATTCTGTAACAAATATAGTCGTTTTTTCGGAGAAAAAAACCGCACGAACGAACGAAAACGAGCGGATAATAGAAGATGGCCCGTGCCGCAGCGCGAAGCCATCTTCCGAAAACAGACCCGGAAACCGGGAAAATCGCTATCTCTCCTTCACGCAACGCACGCAGTAAGCATTACCGCGGGCATTGCCCTTCTTGGCCACATCGGGCTTCTTGCCCTTGACGATGATGTAACCGCTGTTGCTCTTGGTCTTGATGGGACAACTCTTCTGCGTCGAACCGTCGACACCGATATCCTGGAGGTTGCCGTTCGAACGGTTGTAGATACCCGAAGCAGGATAGAACGTGCGGTTGCCGTTGATGGTCACGAGCAGGCCCTTGTTCTTGTTGACCTCGACCCAACCCTCGCCGGCGCCGAACTCGGCTTCGGCCGGGAAGATCGACGTCTCGGAACCGGCCTTCCACCAAACGTCGTTGGGAGCGACCATGTAGCCCTCGGGGCACGGGTCGTAGACGCTCTTCTTGATGGTCGACGGATCGGGGTTGTCGAAGCCGGTCGGGTTGCCCCACAAAGCATCGTTGTAGACGATCATCCAGTCGTTGCCGATGTAGTTGCCCGACGATGACTTGCTCTTGTACTTGATGTAGGTCGTAGGATGGGCCACGGCATAAGCCACCGTACCGTTGGTGCTGTTGCTTGCCACGGCCGTTTCGAGCGACGTCTCGCCCGACTCCTTGTAGAGCTTGTGGGAAGCGGAAGCGCTGGCCGAAGCATCGCCGCTGGGGAACGGATCCTTGCGGCCCCACTGGTAGAGGAGGCTGTTGGCCTGGTAGGTGCCCGGCACGATCGACACGGCACCCAGGTTGCGATCCATGACGGTATACCCGTTGCCGTAATCGTGATCGGCGATGCCGGTTACCCAAATGTGGAACGACCACAAGATATTGCCCTTGGTATCGCGGATGGCGACCAGCGCATTGCCCTTTTCGCCCGAGAGCTTGGCCTTGATCGACTTCTTGCCGTTGGTCAGCTGCACGCCTGTGATGAAGTCCTTGGAGACGTCGTTCCAAAGCACCTCGGCCTTGGATGCGAGCGGCTGGGCAGCCTCATCGGCGGGCGGCAGCAACTCGCCCTTGTCGTTCTTGGTATAGGCGTAAGTCAGCGACTCGGAAGTATGCGGCGCACAATCGAACTCGACTTCGGTGCTGCCGGGCGCTACGACGATGCAGTTCGCCGAACCGTAGTAGGGCGTGAGCACCTTCCACTGCGGCTCGACAGCGACGGCCAACGCCTTGCCGCGCTCGATGTACTGGCCCTGCACCTTCAGGGGAAGCGTCTGCGTGACCTTCTCGTTGACGAGCTTGACGGTCAGGTCTTCGAGGAACCGCATGGGCGGCATGGCGCAGTAGACCTCGGCGCCGTTGAGGATGTTGATCGTGCCGTTGACTGTCAGTTTCTGCGTGGCATTGCCCAAGATGTAGGTTTCGTCCGTAGCGGCATCGACCTGCAAATCGCTGGTCAGCACATAAGCCTTGCAAGTGATCTCGACGCTGGAAATCTCCTTGAACGCCTCCTCGCCCGAAGGCGGGATGACGATTTTCAAAGCACCCACGGCGGGCTTGAAGACGATATGCGCCAACCCGGCATTGTCGGTAAGCGCATAGAGCGGGCAGGCAGCCTTGGAGAGACCGCCCTCACGGTAGGTCTGCGTCGAAGGGATGCCGAAACCGACTTTGGTGCCCTCGACCATGACGGCCTCCTGGGTGTGCACCACATACTGCTCGGCTCCGGGGATGTTGTGGAAACCGGCCTCGCCGGTAGGCAGGATCGGACAACGATAACCGTTGACGTAGAGGTTGTCGCCCGGCTCGGGAAGCGCGGGGTTCAACTCGCACTCGACCACCTCCCCGACGGTCATGGTCGTGGGTTTGGTAACGTATTCGATGTTCGTCTTTTCGCATCCCGCAAAGCCGACGAAAGCCAACGCCGCGGCGGCGCACGAAATTATCTGTTTTTTCATCGTTTTTTAAGCATTAGTTGTTGGCAATCTTGGCTTCCAGCTCGAAGAAGTAGTTTTCGACGTTGGAGTAGCCGTTCTCGGCGAGCTTGGCGGCGTCGGACGGATCGTTCTTGTCCAGACCGTGGGCATCCTCCCACTCGTCGGGCATGCCGTCGCCGTCGGTGTCGAGGGCGGGAGCGACCGTTACGGGCGTAGCGAAATCGTTCATCCATGCGTTGTAGACGCTCGTGCCATCGTCATAGCGGTACTGGGGCGCCTTGCGCTGGTCGCGCAGGATGGTACCCTTCGTGCCCAGCGACTTCAGCTCCTCAAGCATGAAGGCATCCACGCGGTCGCGGGCGGGCAGCGTAGGGCCTACGTTTTCGACGATCCACTCGTAGGCTTCGGCAGCCGTCATCATTTCCGGCAGAGCAGGATGCAGTCGTGCGGGAGCCGAAAGAAAGACGGGCTGAGCCGAGCAGTACTGATCCCAGTTCTCCTGCGTCAATTCGATACCGTTGAGCTGGCCGTCGAGATTGTCGTCGTAGAAGTTGCCCACGCAGTAGGTGTCGAAATCGCCGTCGCCGTCGCCGCCGATGAACGGAGGCGTGGGCGTCACCTGACGCAGGATCTCATAGTATTTGCCCGGGGTCGTTTCGCTCGCAATGTCGGGATTCTGAAGCATGGCTTCCCAGTCGTTGGGCCATTTGGCCTTGATGTCGTCGATGCCGAAGTTCTCCCACGTCCAGGCCGGACCCTTGATGAAGTAGTTGTTTTCGATCTGCGTGTCGGAGTGGCCCGCCGAGTCGCCGCCCATGTTGTAGGCGGCGCCGTTGCCCCAGTTGTAGACGACGTTGTTGACATACTGGTTCAGACCCTTGATCTTGAAATTGCGGGTCTTGTTGTCGATCAGCAAATTGCGGTAGATGGTCACACCCTCCTTGTCGCCGGTCTGAATCAGACCGCCGCACGAGTGGTTCATGCAGCCCTGGCCGATGATGCAGTTCTGGATAGTGATGTTCTGCGGACGCGTGCCCTTGTTGTCGGTATTGATCGAGAAGCACTCGTCGGTGCCCCACGTGAAGGAGCAATGGTCGTAGATCACATCCTTGCCGCTGGCCAGGCCCACAGCGTCCATGTTGTCCTTGCTGTCGACCTGACGGCCGCAGCGCACGCGCATGTAGCGCACGATGACGTTCGAAGCGCCCGACGAAGAAACGCGGCCGTTGTAGATCACGATACCCGGAGCGGGTGCAGTCTGGAACAGCAGGGTCTGATTGCTCTTCAGCACGAGCGTTCCCTTGTTCAGATCGATGCGGCCGGCAACGTCGAAGACGATGATGCGGCCCGACTTGCTGACGGCGTCGGAGATGGAGCCGTCGCCAGTCAGATCGGTCGTAGTGACGTGGAAGACCTCGCCGCCGCGGCCGCCCGTGGCGAACCGCCCGAAACCTACGGCACCGGGGAACGCCAGCGTCTCGCCGTAGTCGGGGAACTGCCCTTCGGGTTCGACGACCCGGATTTCGGTCTTATCGTCGCCGCATCCTCCCCCTAAGGCGACGGTAAACAGCGCGCAGATAATATATGCAATATAACGTTTCATGGTTCTAAAACTCGATTATTCGTTTGTGATTTTAATGGGGAGCCTTCCGCGGAAGGCTCCCGCACATGCTTGCCGACGGCTTACTGGAGGTAGCCGGGGTGCTGGCTCAAGTTGGGGTTGTCTACGCGGGGATGCCCTGCCGACGCATCGGCCAGCGGCAGCAGCTCGCAGCAATTCTCCTTGAACCCGTAGTAGATGCCGTCCGAATTGTCATCGGTGTAGATCCACACGGGGTACTTGTCCTTGTTGAACTTCTTGCCGGTGGGCGACTCGGCGATGTTGACGCCCACGTGCACCTTGTTGGTGGTAAAGCCGACGGCCTTGCGGCAATTGTTGTTGAAGTCGGAAACCATACCCTCGAACATGTTGCAGGCATACCACTTGTCCTTCTCGTCCCACGCATAGCCGTGCGCCTCGACGATAGGCTTCAGAGCGGCCTGGTAAGCGGCTTTGCCCGGCTCGGTAAGAGTGGGTGCGACCGATACGACAGCCACTTCGGCGGGGTCGGTAATGTCGATGTGGTCGATGGCCAGCACCGAGTTGTCGGCCCACTTCTGGGGATCGGCCGTCAACTTGTAAAGCCGGTAAGTCGGCGTATTGGAATAGTCGCCTTCCTGGGCCGACAGCTGACGCATGGAAGTCTGGGTGGCGAGCACCTGCTTGGTAAGCTGGCCCATGCGGATGAGGTCGGTGCGCAGCCACAGCTCGCCGGCGAACTCCCATTTACGCTCCTGGGCGAGCGCCTCGGTAAAGCCCTCCATGTCGGACGGCACGGCCATGTCGCCGATGCCGGCACGGGCACGCACCTGCTGGAGCGCATCGATGGCGGCACCCGTAGGGCCATTGTTCAAGAAGTTCTGCGCCTCGGCATAACCCAGCAGCACATCGGCATAACGCAGGATGGGGATGTCCATGTTCATCTCCTTGGCGGCCGAGACCGACTGCACGCGCCACTGCTGGCGGAACTTGCCGAGCGTGATGCACGAGTAGGTCGTGCCGACCAGCACCACGTCTTCGAGGTTCTTGCCGGTCATGGAGTAGCTGCTATATGGCGTGCAAGTAACGTCGCGGCGCTGGTCTTTCTCGTCGAACGACAGATAATAGGTCGGCAGGACGATCTGCATGGCCTTCTCGGTGCCGTAGATGCCATAGCGGCAGCCGGGGTGGGCGTAGCGGTTGAAATCGGAGTTGGTGTTCTTGCCGTAGCAAGCCTGCTGCCACAACATTTCGAGGTTCGAAGTGGAGAACGAACGGCTGTCGTAACTGTACCACAAGTTCTGGTAGGCGGTCATCTTGCCCGACGGCTGCACCAGGCCGTTGCCGGCCATGCCCATGACTTTCTCGCAGGCGTCGCTGGCGATCTGGTAGAGTTCGCGCACGCGGTTCTCATCGCTGCGGCGCGCAACCTTCATGGTGGCGGGGTCGAGCGTCTGCAAATCCCAGCGGAGCGAGTAGCCGGCGGCGTAGAGCGCGATGCGGGCCAGCAAGGCGTAGGCGCCGTCGCGCGTCAGACGCTGCACCGAACCGCCGTAGGCTCCCTCGGCCTTGGCAGGCAGGCAATCGATCGAACCCAGCATGTCGGCGATCACATGATCGTAGATCTCGTCGCGCGAAGCACGATGGGGATAGAACGTCTCTTCGGCTTCGGGATCCATCGACTCCATGGGCTGCCATACGGCAGGCATGTCGCCGTAGATGCGGATGAGGTTGTAGTACATGAAAGCGCGGATGCAGTAGCACTCGGCCAGCAGGGCGTTGCGCTTGTCGCTCTCGGGCATCTTCGAGAGGCGGTCGATACCGATGTTGGTCGCCTCGATGATGCGGTAGGACTCCTTATAACTGGTGGTAAGGGTATAGGGCGACTTCGAGTCGTAGAAGAAGTTGCTCAACGCGTTCTTCGAACCGCCGGCGGCATCCTCCGAAGCGTGGATCACGCTGTCGCCCGAACCGAGCTGGTAATACATCTCCTTGGAAATCATGCCGCGGTAGCAACCCTCGACGTACATTTCGGCCGTCTCCTCGCTGGAGAAGATCTTCTCCGTGTTGGTCTCGTTGTAAGGCGGCATCTCCAACCAATCCGCACAAGAAGTCAGACCCGTCGTTGCGAGGGCCAAGGCGGAAAATATGATGAATGCTTTTTTCATAATGCTTGCTGTAAACTGTGATTAGAACGTCAGATTAAGACCTACAACATAACTTCTTGCACGCGGATAGGTCGAACTGTCGTAACCCGGCTTGATGACCACGTTGTCGTTGGACTCGGCGGCCGGAATCTCGGGGTCGATGCCCGAGTAGCCGGTAATGGTAGCCAGGTTGTTGACCGTGAAGTAGATGCGGGCCTTGTTGATGCGCGCCTTCTGCATCCACGAACGGGGGAACGTATAACCCACCGTCAACTGGGCGATGCGCAGGTAAGAACCGTCCTCGACGAAGTAGGACGACGGGTAGGTAATCTTGTCGCGGTTGGCCGACGAGAGGCTCCAGGTGCGGGCGCCCTCATCGGGGTTCAGCTCGCGCAGACGGGCCAGCGAAGCGGCACGATCGCCGGTCACGGGGTCGATCATACGGTAGAAGTTGGTGCCGAACTCGGTCAGCGGAGTCTCGAACGAAGCGTAGGGCGACATGCTGTGGCGGGTAGCGTTGTAGATGTCGTTGCCGATCGAGAACTTCATGAACACCGAGAGGTCGACGCCATAGAACGTAAAGGTGTTGTTGAAACCGCCCACGCACAGCGGCGCGCCGTTGCCGATCTTGGTCATCTTGCCGCGCGAGAAGACGGGGTTGCCGTTTTCGTCGTAGGAATCGGCGGCGAACTTCATGTCGCCCGGCTGCACGGTGCCCGTCGAGGGGCGCACCACGCCGTCGCGGACGATCAAGGTGCCGTTGGCCAGCTCGATGAAGTCGTCGGTGGTGTAGATGCCGTCGTACTTATAACCGTACATGTCGCCCAGACGCTGACCGACGGTAGCATAGTAGGTTACCGTACCCGAACGGTTGCTGCCCTGGCTGAAAGTCATCTCCTCCTGGTCGTCGTTCAGGCTGATGACTTTCGAACGGTTGAACGTGAGGTTCAGGTCGGAAGTCCAGCGGAAGTTCTTCTTCTGGATGTTGATCGTATTGAGGGTAACCTCCCAGCCGCGGTTGCGCATCTTGCCGACGTTGCGGTACTGCTGCTTGTAACCCGTGGCATCGGGAATCTTGCACTTGAGCAAGAGGTCGTTCGACTGGTTGTTGTACCACTCGGCCGTGATGTTGAGCCGGTTGTTGAACATCGAGAGTTCGAGGCCGACGTTCGACGTGATGACCGTTTCCCAGCGCAGTTTAGGGTTGCCCAGGGTCTCCTCGGGCAGGAACACGGGATGGTTCTCGTTGTCGAGCATCGGGTAGGACGACGGCTTGAGGCTGGTGCTGTAGCTGTATGAATCGATGCTGTTGTTACCGGTCGTACCGTAGCCCACGCGGAGCTTCAGACCGTTGATGACGTCGGCCACCTTGTGATCCTTCCAGAAATTCTCCTCCGAGATGCGCCATGCGGCCGACACGGCGGGAAAGACGCCCCACTTGTGACCGGTCATGAACTTCGATGAACCGTCGCCGCGCACCGTGGCGGTCAACAGATAACGGTCGTCGAACGAATAATTCACACGCGCAAAGAGCGACACCATGCCGCTGCGCGAATGGGAAGTCTTCTTCTCGGAAACCTCGGCGTTGCTGATGTCGTCGAGACCGAAGTTGGGATCGGGGAATTTCTTAAGCGACAGCGAATTGCCTTCGGACTCGCTGTAACGCGTCTCCTGGCCGAGCAGGATGCCCAGCTTGTGTTTTTCGTTGAACGTCTGGTTGTAGCTCAACGTATTGGTAATCTGGTAGGAATAAGACTCGCTGTTGCTGATGCTGCCCTTGATGCCCGTATTTTCGGGGTCGGTCAGATAGTCGGTCGAATTCTTATCGGAGAACGACTTGTTCTTGGAATTGTTCCACGAATAGCTGCCGGCCGTGCGCCAGGTAAAATATTTGAGGAAGTCGAACTCCAGACCTGCGTTGACGTTGAACGAACGGCTGCGTTTTACCGACTCGGTGGACAACGACTGCACGATGGGGTTCAGAGCGCCGAACGCATCGTCGTAGGCACGGTAGTCGAGGAGCGTCTGCTGGTTGAGCAGGTGATCCTCGGAGAACATCGTACCGCCATGCAGGGGCGACATCAGGACGTTGCGCAGACCGAGACCCGCGCCTTCCACTTTCTTGTTGTTGAAGCTCGTATTGAGGTCGAGACGCACGCCTTTCCACAACTCCGACTGCACCTTGGCGCGGATGGTATTCTTATAGGCGCCCTGGGCCACCGACAGACCGTCCTGGCCGTTGTAGTTGTAGCTCAACATGACCTGCGTCTTATCGGTGCCGGTCATGATGTTGACGTTGTGGCTCTGGGTCAGGGCGTAACCGCCGAAAACCTGCTCCTGCCAGTCGATGCCGCGGGCGTTGCCGTAACGCTGGGCGATGCGCGAATAGACGCCGGGGCCGAACTCGGGGCTGTCGGCGGCCAGTCCGTCATCGAAGACGGCGGCATAGCTGGGCCGCTTGTTGTTCAAGGCCATCAACTCGTACTGGTACTTGACGTAATCTTCGACGTCGGAAACCATGTCGATGCTGTTGGCCAGCGTGTCGAACGAGAAATAGGTGTTGTACGAGACCTGGGTCTTGCCCTTCTGGGCGGACTTGGTGGTAATGAGGATGATACCGTTCGAACCGCGCGAACCGTAGATGGCGGTTGCCGACGCGTCCTTGAGCACGTCGATGGTCTCGATGTCGTTGATGTCGACGTTCTCCAGGGCGTCGCCCATTTCGAAACCGTCGACGATGTAAAGGGGCTTGGTCGAACCCGTGATGGAGGAACCGCCACGGATCGAAATCTGCGACGAAGCGCCCGGGGCGCCGCTGGTGGAGATGATGTTCACACCGGCCGCCTTGCCCTGCAAGGCCTGCGCGGCGGTCATGACCGGAACGGCGGCCAGTTCCTGACCCGAAACGGAGACCGTAGAACCGGTTACGTCCTTACGCTTGACCTTGGCGTAACCGATGGCCACGACCTCCTCCATCATCACGGAGGAGTCTTTCAGCGAAAAGTCATAGACGTTTCTCCCCCCCCCGATAGAAATCGTTTGCTGTTCATAACCAATGAATTGCGCCGAGATAGCGCGTGCATTGGCAGGGATACTCAACGAGTAGCGGCCGTTGGCATCGGTCGTCGTACCGGCCAGCGGGACATTGACCTTCTGGCCGTCCGTGGCGAATACCGTAGCACCGACGACCGGCAGATTGTCAGGCCCGACGACCGTACCCGTGACGGTACGGTTCTGAGCCGACACGACCGTCGCCGCCATGCAGAACAATGCGGTCAAAGCCAGCATTGCGACACGTTGTAGAGATGCTCTCATAAATTTTTAGTTTAGATTAGTGTTCGGTTCGTTCCATACGGAGTCCCCTCCGCATTTTACAATATCAAAATTAGTTCATTACACACACTCCGCACGTGGCGGATTTGATGTTTCGCATATACGAAATGATAATTTTGGGTTACAGTGCCGGATCCGGCACTCCTGCACCCTATTTGCGTCCGTAATTGCGGTAGGCCGTGGGAGTACACCCGGCGTGCTTCTTGAAGATCGAGAAGAAGTGTTCGGTGGACTTGTAGCCCAGCGAATAGGCGATTTCCTTGACCGAACAGGAGGTATCGGAGAGCAGCCGCTGCGCCCGGCGCAGCTTGAGCTGCTGGAAATATTTGGCCGGCGAAAGCCCCGTATAGTCCTTGAATGTCTTGCGGAACCACGAATAAGAAAGATTCAACTGCGAAGCCAGCATGCAGAGATCGATCTCCTCGTTGATCTTCTCGTCCATGATGATCTTGGCCCGCTCGACCGCCTGCTCCAGCAGGCTGGCCCCCGGCCCGGTGCGATTGCGGATCATGTAGCAGACCAGGCCGAGCATGTGCCAGACGATGCCCGTCAGCAGCGCCTGCGCCCCGGTCTTGTTCTCGGAAGCGATCTCCAGCGCCCGCATGTAGAGCTGCGTCAACTCGTTGTTCAGCCCGATCTCCCAAAGCTGCGCCCCCTTGTCGAGACCCAGCTGGCGGATCAGCCGGTCGAACATAGCCCCCTCGAATCCGATGTAATACTCCATCCATCCGGTAGCCGGATGAGGATAATAAGAATGCAGCTCGCCGGGGCGCAAGAGAATCAACGTACCTTTATTGACCGGCACCTCCTCGGACGATCCGGCGGCCGAACGGAACGAACCTTTGCCCTGCGTGATGTAGAGCAGCTGGTATTCGTGGAGCACACGCCCCTTCTCCGTGTCGAAAAAGTAATCGGCCGGATGCACGCGGAGCGGATACCCGTCGTTGGGGATGATGTCTTGCGATCCGACCGCATTGACCACGGCGCTGATCTTGCGGTCGTGGTCGTTGGCGATCAGATATTTGAATACGGCGGCCGATCGGCGCGAGGGCGTCTCTTCATTCATGGTCTCGGTCGGATTGGTTTGCACTGCGGGTCGGAACGGCGGATCAGAGATTGAAGGCCCGTTGGAGTTCGTCCATCTGCTCCTGGGTGGTTCCGGTCGGGACGAACCCCATGGCCCGGGCTGTCTGGTAGATCTGGGCCGCTTTGGAGAGGACGTCCACCTGGTCGAAAGCCTCGATGATGTCGGGGCCTACGGCACAGACGCCGTGCTTCTCCCACATCACCACGTCGTAGTCCTTCAATGCTTCGACGGTCGCCCGGGCCAGCTTTACCGACGAGGGCATTTCGTAAGGCACGATGCCCAGCCCCTTGGGGCAGAAGGCGCGCGTCTCGGGGATCATGCTCCACAGCAACTTGGTCAGCACGTCCTTTGCGAGGAATGCCGGGTTGTGGGTCATGGCCACCAGGTCGATGGGATGGGTGTGCAGGGCGGCCTTGTAGCCATTGCCCGTGGCGATCATCTGCTCGTGCATGGCCAGATGCGAGGCCAACTCGGACGTAGGTTTCACAGGAGCGTCGGCGATGATTTCGTAGGAAGCGCCGTCGTCGAGGATGCGGATGACCGCGCCGTTCTCCATGGGCCGGCGCGCCAAGTCGCGCATGCGGCGGTTGGTGCCCTTGCAGAAGAAGTAACACCCCTTGAGTCGGGGCAGCTCGGTGCCGATCGGATAGCGTTCGGAAATGGCCGGCAGGGCGCGGATCGCCTCGTCGGCATGCTCCGTGACGTTCACGGTAATGTTGCCGCCGTTGCGCTCGGCCCACCCCTTCTGCCAGAGGTATCCGGCCACTTCGGCGACCTTTTCGATCTCGGCCCGGAGCGCCGGGCGGTTTTCAAGTACGGATTTCATAGTCAGAACAGATTGGGGAATACCAAAGAGAAAATCAAGATGGCGAGACCTGCGGCCAACACCGCGAACGTCTTGCGCGAAGCGCCTTTCCACTCCTTGAGCAGAATGCCCCAGACGTTGGAGAAAGTGACGTTCAGCGCCATGAGGATGCACCAAGCGAAAGCGGCCACGACGGAACCCGCATCGAAGAAACTCCGCCCGATGGCCAGCCCGAAGAACTGCGAGTACCACAATCCGCCGGCCAGAGCGCAGAAAAGCAGGTTGTTGGCCCAGAGTTCGGTGCGGGCATAATCGCCGAAAGTACGGTTTTTCGCATTCTGATAGAGACAATAGACCGCATTGGTCACAAAACCGCCCAAGGTAACCATCCAGGTAGCGGGAAGCGCAGCAAAAAGCGGATTCATCTCCGGAAGCTGCAACGAACGCCCGGCTTCGAGACCCAAGTTGAAGCAGGCGCTCATCACACCGGCCAACAAAGCGACGGCAAGCCCTTTCGTGAGGGCGAAATCCTTCACAGCGGCGCGTTTCTCGTCGGACGACATGCTCCGGGCGCGCAACGATCCGGCATAACCGATCACGGCGATGCCGGCCAACGTGACGGCGACCCCCGCCAAGAGGATCAACCCGGGGCCGCGGAACAAATCCGCACCGCCGAAGATCGCGGGGAACAACGTACCGAACGCGGCGCAGGTGCCCAACGAAATGGACTGCCCGAGGGCCACGCCCAAGTAACGCATCGAGAGACCGAACGTCAGACCGCCCACGCCCCACAGCACGCCGTAGCCGGCAGCCTTGAAAGCGGCGGCCGGATCGGCGCCGATTACCCCGGCGAGCGAACCGCCTGCGGGCACGGCCAGCAAGGCCCCCAGCAACGGAAAGACGAGCCAGGCGAAGAGACCCTGCGAGAGCCAGAAGCTCTCCCAGCTCCACTCCCTGACCTTTTTGATGGGCACGTAGGAACTCGACTGACAAAACGAACCTACGGCGATGATCAAAAGACCGAACAACGTATTCATAAGCCTAAGTATCAGAATGCCGTACGATACAACTCTTCAATATCTGCGACCGCCGCGGGCCGGGGATTGCCGCCCGTGCAAACGTCGTTGAACGCCGCCGCGGCCAGCGCGGGGATATCCTCCTCACGGACGCCGATTTCATGCAGCCGCTGCGGAATGCCGATGCTCAACGAGAGCTTGCGAACGGCTTCGATGGCAGCAGCCACGCCCTCGTCGACGCTCATGCCGGAGACATCGACGCCCATGGCCCGGGCGATATCGATGAACTTGGCCCGCGCGGGCGACTCGGCGTTGTACTCCATGACATAGGGCAGCAACAGGGCGTTGGCCACGCCGTGCGGCGTATCGTAGAATGCCCCCAGCGGATGCGCCATGGAGTGGACGATACCCAGCCCGACGTTGGAGAAGCCCATGCCGGCGATATACTGCGCCTCGGCCATGCCGTTGCGGGCGACCGGATCGCTGCCGTTGTCGACGGCGTTTTTCAAATGCTCGGCGATCAACCCGATGGCTTTCAGCTCGAACATGTCGCTCATCGTCCACGCCCCGGGCGTGATGTAGGCCTCGATGGCGTGCGTCAACGCGTCCATGCCGGTGGCGGCCGTCAGCCCCTTAGGCATGGACATCATCAACTCGCAGTCGATCACGGCGCACATCGGAATGTCGTTGGGATCGACGCAAACCATCTTCTTACGGTTCTCCTCGTCGGTAATGACATAGTTGATCGTTACCTCGGCCGCCGTACCCGCCGTGGTCGGCACGGCGAACGTCGGCACGGCGCGATGTTTCGTCGGGGCTACGCCCTCCAGCGAACGCACGTCGGCGAACTCGGGATTGTTGACGATGATCCCCACGGCCTTGGCCGTGTCGATCGACGAACCGCCGCCCAGCGCCACCATGCAGTCGGCGCCCGAAGCCTTGAACGCCTCGACGCCCTGCTGCACGTTGCGGATGGTGGGATTGGCCTTGATCTCGCTATAAATCTCGTAGGGAATGCCCGCGCCGCGGAGCACCTCCTCGATCTTGGCAGCGACGCCGAACTTGATGAGGTCTTTGTCGGTAACGAGCAATGCTTTCTTGAAACCGCGCTTCTTGATCTCGTCGGCGATTACCGACCGGCAGCCGGCACCATAATAGGATGTCTCATTCAATACGATGCGATACATGGCTCAGGCGCGTTTGGAAGTGACCTCCTTTTCGTACTGCTGCACCCCGGCGATGAATTCTTCGCCCACGGGCACATCGTTCTTCAGGCAGAACATGTCCCACACGGCATTCCAAGGCAGCGACTTAGCCTCCTCCAGGAGTGCCAGACGCTCGAAACCCTGGTCATTGGCCTCGTATTCGCGCAACTTGGCCAGCGGCTCCAGAAGCGCCTGGATCAAGCACTTCTGCGTAGCGCGCGAACCGACGACATAAGCGCCGATGCGGTTGATCGAAGCATCGAAATAATCCAACCCGATATGCACCTTGCCGAGGGCGTCGCACCGCACGATCTCCTTGCACAATTCGAGCGTCTCGTCGTTGATGATGGTCACGTGGTCGGAGTCCCAACGCACCGGACGCGACACATGAAGCATGACCTCGGGCGTAAAGAGCAGCAGCGACGAAATCTTGTCGGCAACGCTCTCCGTAGGGTGGAAATGCCCCGTGTCGAGGGTAACCATCTTGCCGCGGCTGGCGCCGTAGCCGATGTAAAAGTCGTTCGAACCGACGGTGTAGCTCTCCAGACCGATGCCGAAGACCTTCGACTCGATGCAATCCTTCATATGGCGGTATTCGACGGCGAAAATGCGGTCGAGCGAATCCTTCAGCAACTCGCGGTAGAGCATGCGGTTGACGGTCATGTCCTTCGAACCGTCGTGCACCCACACATTCATGATCGAGGGGTCGCCCTGCGCCTTACCCATCTCCTCGGCTACGGCGCGGCAGCGCATGGTGTGCTCGATCCAGAACTCCCGGATCGCCGGATCGGGATTGGAGAGCGAAAGACTGCCGGAAAGCGGATGGGAGAACGACGTGGAGTTGAAGTCGAGCTTCATACCCTGCTCGGCGGCCCACTGGATCCAGCCGGCGAAGTGCTCGGGGCCGACCTGGTTGCGGTCGACGCTCTTGCCGCCGAACTCGCCGTAGATTTCGTGCAGGTTCAGACGATGGGTGCCGGGAATGAAACTTTTGGCCTTGACGATATCGGCCCGCAATTCGTCGATGTTACGCGCCCGGCCAGGGTAGTTGCCCGTAGCCTGGATGCCGCCCGAAAGGCTGCCGCCCCGGCACTCGAAGCCGACCACATCGTCGGCCTGCCAGCAATGCAGCGAAAGGGAGACTTGCTGCAAGGTATTCAACACGGCATCGGTATCGACACCCACGGCGGCGTAACGCTCCTTGGCGATGGCGTAGGCCTGCTCTACTAACTGTTGTTTCATATGGAATGGATTTTAAGTTTTTGCTGCGGTTCGAAAATTCGGGTCTCGACGCTCTGCATGACGCATTGACGCATCTGGGAGAGCGACCCGACCAATCCTGCGGCGCGGGCCTGCACCAGCACGTTGCCCAAAGCCGTGGCCTCGGACGGCCCGGCGATGACGGGCACGCCGCAAGCCTGGGCCGTCAAACGGTTCAAGAACTCGTTCTGGGCGCCGCCGCCGATGACGTGCAAGGCAGAGACGGAGAAGCCGCAAGCCTGCTGCAACTCCTCCAACACCCGGGCGTAACGCGCGGCGAGCGACTCGAAGATCAGCCGCATGAGGGCCGCATCGTCCTGGGGGACGGGCACTCCGTGGGCCGCGCAGTAGGTGCGGATGGCCTTAGGCATGTCGGTGGGTGCTGCGAACTCGGGAGCGTCGGGGTCGATGAGGCCCTCGGCGGGAGCTGCGGCCTGCACGGCCTGCATGATCTGGGCATAGGAATAGGATTTCCCTTCCTTGGTCCAGGCCTCGCGACACTGCTCCAGCAACCACATACCGGTAATGTTCTTCAAGAAACGGACGCTGCCGTCGACACCGCCTTCATTCGTAAAATTGAGGTTGCAAGACAACTCGTTGATGACAGGCTGCTCCAACTCGGCGCCCAACAAAGACCAAGTGCCGGACGAAAGATAGGCGAAATGCTTGTCCGAAGCGGGCACGGCTGCGACGGCCGATGCGGTATCATGGCCTGCGACGGCGACAACGGGAATCTGCCCCAGACCGGTGGCCTGCCCGATGGCCCGGCTAAGCAATCCGACCCGCTCCCCGGGCATGACGACCGGCGAAAACAAGGCGGGAGAGATCCCCACGGCCTGCAACAAAGCGGCATCGGGCTGACGGGAGAACGCATTCATGCACTGCGATGTGGAAAAGACGGTATACTCGGTTACCATCTCGCCGGTAAGCATATAGGCGAGCGCATCGGGTATAAAGAGAATGCGCTGTGCGGTCTCCAGCGCAGAACACCCCTCCTTCTGAAGGGCGAAAAGCTGGAACAACGAGTTGAACGACAGAAACTGGATGCCCGTGCGGTCGTAGACCTCCCGGCGCGGCATCTTCGCCGCGAAGAACTCCTCCTGAACGCCCTCGGTAAAGGGATCGCGGTAAGCCCGCGGCAACCCGGCGATGGAGCCGTCCCGGGCGACGAACGCCATGTCGACGCCCCACGTATCGATACCGATCGAGACGATAGGCACCTGACGGCCGGCAGCGATGGTAAAACCGGCGATCAGCTCCTGATAGAGCGAAAAGATATTCCAGCAATAACGGTCGCCCACCCGCACCAATGGAGTAGGGAAACGGTGCAACGGCTCCAAGGAGACCTTGCCGCCATCGAAGCAGCCCAGCATGACCCGGCCGCTGGTGGCGCCCAGATCGACGGAGAGAAAATACAAAGCAGACATGGCCCGGAACTATTCGACATCTACACCCTGGCAATGCTCGACCGAGAGCGGCTTCTCCGACGCGGCGACATCGAACCCGCGAAGCGTCCAGTCGCAGGCCCAGGCGATCGACCCGCCGTTGCGGCCCTGGAACGAGACGTTCTCGAACGTAAATCCGTCGATGGTCGAACTCTCGATACCCCCGACCTTGATGCAGGTTGCGGCATCCGTAGCCCGAACGTTGCGGAAATGCACGTCGCGGAACTTGGGCGTACCCCGCTCGGGATCGACCGGTGCGAGCATCTTCAGCCAATGCTCGGGCAGCTCCTTGCCCTCGAACTCGGCAGGCAGACGCGAAGTGCTGTAAGCGGGGTTCCAATTGAGATCGACGACGAACGGATCGCGCACGCCGCGCATCTCGACATTGCCGAGCCAGATGTCCTCGATCGTACCGCCGCGCTGGCAGGTCGACTTGAAGCGCAGACCGTATTTGGTGCCGATGCCCGTCATGTTGTAAGCCGCGATGTGGCGGATCGACCCCGAGGTCTCGCTGCCGCACGTAAAGAGACCGTCGCCGTGGCCGGCCACGCAGTTGCGGATGACCACATATTCGCACGGACGTCCGACACGCAGGCCGTCGCTGTCGCGGCCGGCCTTGAGGCAGAAGTTGTCGTCGTTGCAGTTGATCTGGCTGTTCTCGACGAGAATATGGTGCGACGAGTCGATGTCCACGCCGTCGGTCGACGGGCCGCGTCCCTCGATGTTGTTCGAAATGATGACGTTATCGACGGTCACATACTCCGAATAAAGGATGTGGAGCGACCAGAATCCGGGTTGGTAGAGCACGATGTCGCGCACCGTGATGTCGCTGCACTCGGAGATCAGGATGCCGCGCGGACGCTCGCAGTCGTAGTCGACGATCCAGCGCAGACCTTTGGGGTTGTATTCGCGGCGCATAGCCCAATACTTGTCCCAGAACACCTTGCCGCGCGCGTTGATGGTGCCCTGGCCCGTGATGGCGGAGTTGGAGCAATTCATCACGTTGATAAGCGCCGCCGGCCACTCCATCTCGACGCCCGCCACGCGGGTCTCGATACGGCGGTAATCGGCGATGTCCTGGCTGCCGATCAAAGTCGTGCCGCGCGGAATCTCGAACTCGATGTTGTCGCCGTCGATGAAGAGCGACCCGATCAGGTAGATGCCCGGCTCGAAAGTTACCTTGCCGCCGCCGTTGGCCTTGCAAGCCTCGATGGCGGCCTGCACGGCCTGCGTGGCGTCGGTCATGGCATCGCCCACGGCACCGTAGGCATTGGCGCAAAAGACCTTTTCGGAACGCGGAAAGCTGCGCGCCCCGACCTCGGCGATCCACTCCAGCTCGGGGAAAGGATTGTCTGCCGAAACGTTGCGGTTGCAATCGACTGTAAAAAATGACATCGCACAAAGAGCGAGCAAACGAAGAATTCGATTCATAAAATTCGGGTTAGTGCTTGGTGTATATTCTTAAAATTTATCAAAGGTAAAGAGTTTTGCCGGAAAAGAAGACTGAAAAAATGATTTTTACACTATCCTATATGATAGTAAATTTATTCAGAAAATATGTAAATTATTTTAATTATTACTCGATTTGGCAGGAGCGATTCATACGAAAAAAGCCCTGCAAACCACTTTGCAAGGCATTTCCAAAGGAAGACTATATAAAATATGACTCTACCGGCTACTTTTCCTCTCCGACCAGCTCTCCACGGAAAGAACGGACATCCACAGCACTGCAATTCGAAATTTTTAAATCAGGGCCTTGATCGGCCAAAATCTCAACATTGCGCAAAATGATTTTTTCAGCATAGCGGATTTCGCCGCCCGACGAAGAAGCGATCCGGGTATCTTCGATCCGCACGCCGGAAATGGGCATCTCGGGAATGCCATTGAAGAAAAGGGCGCGCCGGGCACCAAGACACCTCAACCGCCGGATGTCGATGTTGCGGAAAGCGGGCGTCGTCTCGTCGACAGGCGGCACGAGCGCTGCGGCCCGCTCCTCGGTGCCCGATTCGAGCACCTCGACGGCCGACTTGCCGCCGTAGAACAAGTCGAAAAGCAACGGTTCGGTGGCGATGTCCGACATGGAAGTATCGTAGACGAAGATATTTTCGACCACGCCGCCGCGTCCGCGCCGGCTCTTGAAACGCAGCCCCACATCCGTAGAGACGAAGTTGCAGCGCGACACCAGCACGTTGCGCACGCCGCCCGACATTTCGCTGCCGACGACGAAGCCGCCGTGACCGCGGAATACCGTACAACCCACGACGACAACGTTTTCGGTCGGCACGCCGCGCCGGCGGCCGTCCTCGTCCTTGCCGCTCTTGATGCAGATGCCGTCGTCGCCCACGTCGAAACGGCTGTCGGCGACAAGCACATTGCGGCACGACTCGATATCGAGTCCGTCGCCGTTCTGGGCATAGGAAGGGTTGCGCACGGTCACACCGTCGACGATCACGTTGCGGCACAGCAGCGGGTGGATGTTCCACGCCGGGGAATTCTGGAAGACGACGCCCTGCAACAACACATTCTCGCAATCGATCAAGCTGACCATCACGGGACGCAGGAAATCTTTCACGGCGGCCCACTCCTCGTCGGTCGAGAGCATGCGGGGCACATTCATGTCGGCCACGGCGTCGCCCCGCAGCGCCTGCTCGCTGGGGAACCAGTAGGTCGGTCGCTTGTAACACCCGCCGCGCGAAGTGATCCGCCGCCAAGTGCCCTCATTGACCTTTTCGCGCTTGAGCGGACGCCAGAACTCGCCGTTGCCGTCGATGACGCCCTGTCCCGTGATGGCGATGTTACGGACGCCGCGCGCCGAGATGGGCGACTGGCAACGCCGCGTGTTGTCGTAGCCCTCGAACGAAGTCTCGACCAGCGGATAAAGACTCTTGTCGGCCGAAAACAGGATGATGGCACCGCGCTCGACATGCAGACGGATGTTGTCGCGCAGAACGATCGGCCCGGTGTGCCACACCCCCGCAGGAACGGTTACCGTACCGCCGCCGGCCTCCGCAAGACGGTCGATGGCGGCCGCGAAAGCAGCCGTGGATAACTCCGCACCGCTGGGATCGCCGCCGAAATCGGCCACCGAGACGCTGCGGTCGGGGAAGACCGGAGCCGCGGGACAAGGCATGTCGAAAGGCAAGTCGGCACAATAGACCGCATAGGGATTCTGCGGCACATCCTGTCGGGTTCCGCGCGGTGTCTTCCGCTGCGCTGCGGCCGCATCGGCGGACGTCATCGTCAGAGCGCAAAGCAAAAACATCAAAAGGTATTTCATAACCAGAATATTTTATTTACCTAAATAATACGACGGCACGGGCGCCTGGGGATAACCCATGCTGCGATGAAGCACATAGCTGCGGTAGAGCGGATCCTGCATGAGCGCGGGACGCCGGTCGGCGGCGGGGATGTCGGTCATATAGATGCGCAACTCGCCCGGCAAAGCCGTGACGATCTCCTCGCGCCAGTCGCCCAGGATGTCGGCGATCATGACGATCGATCCCTCGATCCCCTCGGCGAGCACCCGGTCGGGCCATTCGACCACGCACTGGGTGTCGCGCCGCCCCCTGAACGTCTCGCGCAGCCGGTCGGCGCCCCACCACACCCAGTTGCGGCAGTCGGGAACCGCCTCGGGAAACAGCTCCTCGCCCTGCGCCGTGAGCAGATAACGCGCGGTGCTGCCGCCTTTCCTGTCCTCCTTGCCGATGCACTCCATGCCCGGATGCGAGGGGTCGAAATCGACGACCATGCCGTCGCCTACGTGATACGTCGGCCGGCCGATATTCCACACCTGACGCCCGGTCGCTGCATCGACCACGCAGACGCCGCGGCCGTCGTCGTGGCGCACCTCGCCGCACAAGAAGACCTCCAAACCCGGCCGTGCGGGATCGATGTCAGCCAAATAGGCTTTATCGGGATGTCCGATGCCGGCCGACCAGAGCAGCGTCCCGTTGTCGTCGAGCATACAGCCACCCAAAAGGATTTCGTCGCGCCCGTCGCCGTCGACATCGCCTGCCACCATGCTGTGGGCACCCTGACTGCGGATCACGGGATTCTCCTCGTCGCCGTCCCAACGCCAGAGCCGCGTCAGGCGGCCGTCGTGGAACTGCCAGGCATCGGCCAGCATGGCGCGATAGGTGCCCCGCGCAGCGATGATGCAAGGCGTCCGCCCGTCGAGAAAGGCCATGCCCAGCTGGTTGCGGTTCTGCCGGTTGAGATCGCCCAGCCGCCACGACCGCTCGGGCCAGTCGACGCGCGCCAGTTCCTCGCCGGTCATGCCGTCGAGCACCGAAAGATACTCCTCGCCCGAATCGACCCGGTGCCGGGCGTTGCGCCGCGCATCGGCCGGAGCGGTCTTCAAAGCCACCTCCGCCTTGCCGTCGCCGTCGAAATCATAGGCCACGAAAGGCGAATACCAAATGCCCGGCTCGATGCCCAGCCCCAGATCACGGCTCCAAAGATGGGTGCCGTCGTGCAAATAAGCCGAAATCGTGTAGGTCAGGCCCATGGGATCGCCCGGCATGCCGGGATCGACATTGCGGTCGGGCGTGCGGACGATGAAATCGTATTTGCCATCGCCGTTCAGATCGGCCAGAGCCACCTTGCCCGCCCGCTCGTTGTCGCGAAGCCGAACGGAACGATAGCGCGGTGCCTGCCGCAACGTATCGCACACGATGGCCACCGGCTCGCAGGCCAGGCCGCTTTCGAGGTTGTAGCAGGGTTCGACCCAATACTCCGCTTCCACGCCTGCGGGGAGGGTTGCATCGAGATAGTCCGTGGTTTTCGACACCGACCGTCGGTCGAGCAACTCGGTGCGGCCCGCGATACGACGGTAGACGTTGAACCCCACCTCGGGATGGTCGGCGGCGAGCATGCGCCAGCTCAAATAGACGCCCGTCGTGTCGCGTGCGGGCTGCACGGTCAGTCCGCGGTCCAAACGCTCCCCGACCCGCACGGCAGCATAGCCCGTCACGGGCGGCTTCTGCTCGTGACTGGGGTGGAGCACCTCGTAGTTGTAGACCCGTTCGCGAGGATCCTGCGCAAAAAGGCCGGCCGCGGAAAGAGCCGCAGCCAACGCCAGAAAGAACCTGTTTTTCATATCCCTTACTTATTCAATTCAAGACACCCCATGATGAAAGGGCCGGTCGCTTTGGCATCGTTGTCGCGCATGCGCTCGCCGATGTAATATTCGAAACTGCCGTCGCGGTAGGGATTGCCGCCCAGACCGCCCACCGCGCAACACCGCGTGAGCGAAAGCGTGCCGTCGGAACACTCGCCCAGCAGTTTGCTGCGCAGCCCCTCGAAGGCCTTCTCGGCATACTGACGATAGGAAGCATCGAGGTAACCCTTGTTCACGGCCTTGGCATAAGCATACATGAACTGCGCGGTAACCGAAGCCTCGGGGAAGTTGCCCTTGCGCTTGGGGCAGTCGAGCACCTGGTACCACAGCCCGGCCTTGTCCTGGTACTTGGGCAAAGCATCGGCCAGCCCCTGCACCAACGAAACGACGAACGCCCGGTCGGGATGGTCGGCAGGAATGAAGTCGAGGTTATCGACCAACGCCATGAACCACCACCCGATCGACCGGCCCCAGAAGTTGGGCGAATGGCCCGTCTCGGGATCGGCCCAGCGCTGCGAACGGCTCTCGTCCCAGGCGTGATGGTAAAGTCCCGTGGCCGGATCGAACGTGTGGATGTGGCAAAGCCGAATTTGCTTCACGGCTTCGTCGATCCACTCGGGCTGGCCGAACTCAGCCCCATACTGCGCCAAAAACGGCGAACACATGTAGAGACCGTCGAGCCATATCTGATGCTGGTAGATCAGCTTGTGCCAATAGGCGCCGTCGCAGGTGCGGGGATGGCGGCGCATCTGCCCGACGAGCCGATCCATCGCCTTGCGGTACTTCTCCTTGCCCGTCTCGCGGTAGCAGTCGAAGAGTACTTTGCCCGGATTGATGAAATCGAGGTTGTAAGCAGCCAGATCGTAAAGATGGATGCCGCCCTTTTCGTCGACGATCGAATCGGCCCACTGCTCCACATAATCGAAGTAGCGGCGTTCGCCCGTAGCTTTCCACATGCGCAACATAGCGCAGCACCCCACGCCCTGGGCATAGCCGAAAAAGAGGCGCTTGCCGTGGTCGAGACGCCAGGCCTCGGGGAACCGGCGCATCTCGGAATCGGCGAACCAGCGGGCATAGGTGTCCGGCTCCCACGCATCGGTGCGGAACGGCACGGCGGGGAGTCCGGCGCCGTTGACCAGATTGACCCGGAACCATTTGCCCCATCCGTAGCGCACGGCCACGGGCTGCTCGACCTGCGGAGCCGTCAGCAGCACCTCGTCGCCCGCAGCGACGGCCTCGGCGGGATAGAACCGGCGGTCGGCCCCGGCGATGAGAAAACCCTCGATCCGGTCGCCCTGGGCGGCACGCAGACCGCCCTCGGCATGGGCGAATTTTACCGCCAAGGCGGAACCCTCGCGCCGCAACGAGAGGAAATAAGGACTCTCGCAAGCCACGTCGCGGCCATAGTCGCGGTTGAGCGCCCACCGGGCCAACCGCTCGCCAGGCACGACCTTGTTGCGAGGATGGATATCGAGCGAATCGCCCACGTCCGTAACGACGACCATGCCCGTGCGGCGCACCGACCGCCAGGTGCGGAACTGGGCGTCGCGGATGGTCGGGGGCTGCTGGTAGTGGGGCGCGATCTGCACAAAATAAAACGGCATGTCGGGCGCGCGGAACTCCTTGCGCCAGGCGTCGATCATGTTGGTAAAAACCTGCTGGTATTTTTCAGCCCGCACCGAATTGGACTCGCCCTGGTACCAGACGCATCCCTTGACCGTATAAGGACAGATCGGACGGATCATGCCGTTCCACAAGGTAGCGGGAACCTTGCAATGATCCTTGTTGCGCTTGATTTTATCGGGAGCGTACTGCTCCAGCACATCGGCATAGAGCGGATTGCGGGCCATGACCTCCATCGGAGTCCACGACTCGGCATGCGTGCCGCCCCACGACGACTGGATCAAGCCCACGGGCCGCAGCAACTCCTTATGCAGGGAACGGCCGAAAGCGAAACCCACGGCCGAGAACAACTTCAGGTTCTCGGGCGTGCAGACCACCCACCGGCCCACGCAATCGTCGCGTTCGCCGTCGGGCGCCAACTGGTGCTCGACGTGGAACAGGCGCAGGTTATCGAACGTGGCGTCGCCCATCTGCTCATCGTAGTCGGCTATACCGGTCATCCATTTATTCTTGGGATCGCGGGCCGTAGGAAACTCCATGTTGGACTGGCCCGAGCAAAGCCACACCTCGCCGATCAGGATATTGCGGATCACCACCGTGTCGGCCCCGCAAATAGTGAGCTGCTGCCCAGTCATGGCCTCGGGGGTCTCAACGGTGAGCTGCCATCGCCCGTCGCGGCCGGCTACGGTGCGGTAGACCTTATCGCTCCACGAAGCAACGACAGCGATCCGCTCGCGCGGAGCAGCCTTGCCCCACACGGCGGCACGGGTCTGCTGCTGCAAAACCATGTTGTCGGAAAATACCGCCGGCATCTTGATCGCAGCGCCGGCCGGCGAGAACGCCGCCAAGAAAAGCAGCGCAAGAAAAAAAGGTTTCATAGTATAATTTAAGTGTAGTCTGGTTATTCGGCCGGGCCGCAACGACGAAAACCGCATCCGGCTGCAGGTCGGACTTGCAGTCCGGACGGACGGAATCATCGTTCTACAAAAATAGACTATTCGGTGCGAACGGTCAACGGGCCGGCCCAACAAAATCATTTTCTTTAGCATTAAAGTCACATCGCAGGCCCGAACCGCACCCCGCGACGCTGATTTCCGGCATCGGCACAATCAATTGAAAAAAAATCGCTACCTTTGCCCTGAATTTTTAAATGGAATCAAATATGGCATCTCAATTACTCAAAGGCAAGAAAGGTCTGATCTTCGGAGCGCTCAACGAGCAGTCGATCGCCTGGAAAGTGGCGGAACGCGCCGTGGAGGAGGGCGCCGAAATCGTGCTGACGAATACGGCCGTCTCGATCCGCATGGGCACGATCGGTCAGCTGGCCGAGAAATGCAATACGGTGGTCATCCCGGCCGATGCGACGAGCGTCGAAGACCTGGAGAACCTGATCGACAAGACGATGGAGCACTTCGGCGGCAAGTTCGACTTCATGCTCCACTCCATCGGCATGTCGCCCAACGTCCGCAAGGGCCGCACCTACGACGACCTGGACTACGACTATCTGTCGAAAACGCTCGACATCTCGGCCGTTTCGTTCCACAAGGCGATCCAGGTAGCGCGCAAGAAGGACGCCATCAACGAATGGGGCTCGATCGTGGCGTTGTCGTACATCGCCGCCCAGCGCACGCTCTACGGCTACAACGACATGGCCGACGCCAAGGCGCTGCTCGAATCGATCGCCCGCAGCTTCGGCTACATCTACGGTCGTGAGAAGCACGTGCGCATCAACACCGTGTCGCAGTCGCCCACGGCGACCACGGCAGGCAGCGGCGTGCTGGGCCTGGGCGATCTGATGTCGTTCGCCGAGAACATGTCGCCCCTGGGCAACGCTACGGCTGAAGACTGTGCCGACTACGTGCTGACGCTCTTCTCCGACTTCACGCGCAAGGTAACGATGCAGAACCTCTACCACGACGGCGGATTCTCGTCGATGGGCATGTCGCGCCGCGCGATGAAGACCTACGAAAAGGGCATGCGCTTCGACGACGTACAGCAGAACCAATATCCTTTCGGACAGCAGGAGGAGTAACCTCCGGCCGGAGCGATCCGACAAAGAGGCGGAACCCTTTTGCATGGTTCCGCCTTATTTTTTACGGTCGGGTTCCGGCTTGCTCCGGGCCGCCGGCGTTGTAGAGGGCGCGACCGCTTTCAGTATCGGTGTTCTCTTTCGTCGAGTTCGGCCCGGGTCACACGCCGACGGTCGATCGACCGCCAGGCATAACCAATATAGATCGCCACGAACGGAATGAAAAGCGAGACCCAGGCCATCGTCCGCAGCGTGAAAAGACTCGACGACGAATTGCCGATCGTCAGCGACGACTGCATGTCGGCCAACGAGGGATAGTAGGCCGTACGGTTCCAGCCTGCGCACAGCAACAGCGCCAAGACGGTCAGGATAGTTCCGGAACCGCCCCACCACACGGCCCGACGGCTACCGCGCCACCCCGACACGATACTCCGCAGCACGGCTGCGACGCCCCCGAGCAACACGGCCGCCACATAAGGCATCGCCAGCAGGTTGTGCAGGTATTTGTAGGGTTCCACTACGATCGCGCCCGTTGCCGGATCGACCGCATACCCCGCCGCGCAAAGCAACCGCACCAGCCAAGCGACGAAACAGAGCACAAAACCGATCGCGAGGGGGCGCATCCTCTTGCGGGCACGGCGTGCGACCTCCCCGTCGTCGATACAGTTCATCGCATACTGGCACCCCAGCGTCATGGCCAGGAGCGCGACCGCCAGCCCCAGCACGACATTCCAGCCGTTGGCCAACGCATCGAGTCCGTGCCACGGCGTGGCCCACTGCGAAATCACGACATGCCCGTCGCCGCCCCGGTCGGCCAGATTGAGCCGGTCGACCGTAAAAGGCGCCCCGGTAAAAAGGGTCGAGAGAGCCGTTCCCAGCAAAAACGGCCCGAGCAGACCGTTGATCGTCAGGAATGCGTCGAACGTCCTGGTGCCCCAGACATTGCCGGGCTTGCGCCGGTACTCGTAGGCCACGGCCTGCAAGACAAAGCAGAACAAAATAGCCGTCCACACGTAGGCCGCGCCACCGAACGACGTCGAGTAGAACAGCGGGAACGAAGCGAAAAATGCCCCGCCGAACGTGACGAGCGTCGTGAAAGTCAGTTCCCATTTGCGGCCCGTCGCATTAAGAACAAGATTGCGCCCCTCCTCGTCCACGGCGAGCCAGCGCACCAGCGCCTGCCCGCCCTGCACGAAAAGCAGGAAAACGAGCAGCGCCCCCAACAACGAAATCACGAACCACCAATAATGTTGCAAAAAAATCAATGTATCCATAGCTAAAAATCATGCGGCCGAAGCCGCTTTATTACTCGTTGTCGATCTTTTCCGGCCCTATCTTGATCTGACGCAGAAGAATGCTTATCTCGGCCACCAAGAGCGCCGAAAAAAGCGCCAGAAAAAGAAAAAACGTCACACCGACCGAAGCGCTCGGCAATTTCGACGCTGCGATTCCCACGGGCATCAGCTCCTGAATGGCCCACGGCTGGCGGCCGACCTCGGCCAGCACCCAGCCGGCCTGCGAGGCGAGGTAGGCCAGCGGAATCGTCCAGATGCACACCCGCAACAGCCACCGCTGCCGCACCAACGTGCCGCGGCGGTTCGACCGCCACACGAACGCCAGCAACAGCATGAAAAACACCCCGGCGCCAACCATCACGCGGAACGAATAAAACAGCAGCGGCACGTTGGGCACGGTCTGCTGCGGCGACTGCAAGTAGCCGTAGCCGAAATAAGCGAAATAATCGCGCAGAAACGCCCTGCCCTCTGGAGTCGACGGGTCGAACCGGCGTTCGACGGCCTCCATCGCCGGCCGGTCGCCAACCTCGCGGGCCGCCCGGTAACATACCAGCTCCCCCACCGCCACGCGTCCGCGCGCCATCTTCTCGGCAACCGGCATGATACCCCGTCCAGGGTTGCCGTCGACCAGATCGTCGATCCCGGGCACGAACGCACCGGCATCCCGGAAACTCATCAAGGACAACAACCGAGGAACGCCCAAACTGAAGCGGAAAACATCGTCGGACGTCCGTTCTCTTTCGGGCCGCAGCACGCCGAAGAGCGTCAGCGGCGCTCCCTCCTCGCCCCGGTAGAGTGCCTCCATAGCTGCCAGCTTCATGGGCTGCACCCGGGCGACGACGACACCCGACCGGTCGCCGGTGGTGGCCGTAAGCACGACAAAAACGAACCCGAAAGCCGACGCCAAAGCGATGCTTGCGCGGGCCATCTTCTCCTCACGCCGGCGCAGCAGATACCACGCGCTCACGCCGACGACGAACAGCGAGGCCAACGTGAACGACGAGCAGACCGTATGGAAAAACTTGTTGACAGCCACGGGCGAGAGGGCCACCTCCCAGAACGAGGTCATTTCGTTGCGCACGGTCTGCAAGTTGAACGTACATCCCACAGGGTACTGCATCCAGGCATTGGCCACCAAGATCCACCACGCCGAAAGGTTGGCCCCGACGGCCGTAAGCCAGGTCGAGGCAAGATGGAAGCCGCGGCCGACCTTGTTCCAACCGAAAAACATCACGGCGATGAAGGTCGTTTCGAGGAAGAAGGCCATGATCCCCTCGATGGCCAAGGGCGCGCCGAAGATGTCGCCCACGAAGTGCGAATAGTTCGACCAATTGGTGCCGAACTCGAATTCGAGGATCAATCCCGTGGCCACGCCGATGGCGAAGTTGATACCGAACAAACGCATCCAGAAACGGGTCGTGCGGCGCCAGAAATCGTCCCGCGTACGGTAATAAAGAGTCTCCATCATGGCGATCAACACGCTCAACCCGAGCGTCAGCGGAACGAAAAACCAATGGTAGACGGCCGTCATGGCGAACTGCGCCCGCGACCAGTCGACTGTCTGCAAATAATCGGAAACCATACTATCTATTCAATGTCAATTCTTCCAATACGCAAGCCGCCCGCTGCCGCCCGTCCCTTCCGGCCAACGGATCGGCGAAGAAAAAGGGTTTCAGCAGAGCGAACATGACGAAAAGTTTTACCAGCACGATGATCCACAACGTCCGGCCGAGGGTCATCGCGCGAAACCCCTCCGCATAGAAACGCACGACCCTGCCCGGCCATACGGCCGCCGCCCGCAACACCTTTTGCAAAATCGCGCATGAGAATCGGACACCCGCGTCCGCAACCGTTTTCATCATTTCGTCTTTATTTTGTACTTTTGTCGCTGGTCAGGTTATCAAGGTTATGAAAAATTCCACTCCAAGAACGCCGTCGCCGTGGATTTCGGTCGTGCCGCTGGCGGTGTTGACTCTCTTGCTCTATGTCGTCATCCGCTGTTTCGGCGGCGATGCGATCAACGGAGGCAGCCAGATCGCGCTGCTTTCGGCCGCGTCGGTCTGCGCGATGCTCTCGATCGGCATCTACGGCTGCCGCTGGACGGTGCTCGAAGAAGCCATCGTCGACAACATCCGGGCTTCGGCCTCGGCCATCATCATCCTGCTGCTCATCGGCGCCATCGCCGGCACGTGGATGGTCGGCGGCGTGGTGCCGACGATGATCTGCTACGGACTGAGAGTCCTCCACCCGTCGTTCTTCCTCGTAGCCACCTCGCTGATCTGCGCCGGGGTCTCGCTGATGACGGGCAGTTCGTGGACCACCATCGCCACCATCGGCGTGGCCCTGATGGGCATCGGCCGCGCGATGGGATTCCCCGAGGGGTGGATCGCCGGCGCCATCATCTCGGGCGCCTACTTCGGCGACAAGCTCTCGCTGCTCTCCGACACCACGGTGCTGGCTTCGTCGACCGTCGGCGTGGAAGTCTTTACCCACATCCGCTACATGCTCTACACCACCGTACCGTCGATGCTGATCGCACTGACGGTCTTTACCATAGCCGGACTGTCGCTCGACCATGGCTCCGGAGCGCACGCCCAACTCTATGCCGACACGCTGCGCGCCACGTTCCGCATCACGCCGTGGCTGCTGCTCGTGCCGCTCGCCACGGGCATCCTGATCGCCCGCAAGCTCCCGGCCCTGGTAACGCTTTTCGCCGCCGTAGTCATGGCCTGCATCGCCATGATCGCAGCCCAGCCCGAGCTGATCGCCAAAGTCGCCGGCATAGAACGGCTCGACTTCCTCTCCGGCTTCAAGGGAGTGCTCATGACCTGCTTCGGCCCCACGGCGCTCGAAACCGGCAACGTCCAGCTCGACGAACTGGTCGCCACGCGCGGCATGGCCGGCATGCTCAACACCGTGTGGCTGATCGTCTGCGCCATGTGCTTCGGCGGCGTGATGACGGGCAGCGGCATGCTGCGTTCGCTGACCGGCATCTTCCTGCGTCTGGTGCGCCGCACCTTCTCGGCCGTCGCCTCGACCGTGGGGGCCGGACTGTTCTTCAACCTCTGCACGGCCGACCAGTATATCTCGATCATCCTCTCGGGCCGTCTGTTCAAGGAACTCTACGCCGCACGGGGACTCGAAGCACGCCTGTTGAGCCGCTCGGTCGAGGATTCGGCCACGGTCTGCTCGGTACTCATCCCCTGGAACTCGTGCGGCATGACGCAAGCCACCGTGCTGGGGGTCTCGACGTTCGTCTACATGCCCTACTGCATCTTCAACATCGCCAGCCCCCTGATGTCGCTTCTCGTAGCGGCCCTCGGATGGCGCATACGCCGCAAATCATGAAAACCCGACTGGCGATTTTCGATCTCGACGGCACGCTGGTCGACTCGATCGGCGACCTGGCCGTGGCCTGCAACACGGCGCTCGCTCTGCGCGGACTGCCGCAGCACTCCTACGAAGCCTACTGCGGTTTCGTGGGCAACGGCATCATGCGGCTGGTCGAACGGGCCTTGCCCGAGCCGCTGCGGTCGCCTGAAAACGTGGCGCTGGTGCGGGCCGACTTCGTAGCCTACTACACCGACCACCTCGACGTCCGCACCGAACCCTACCCCGGCATTCCCGAACTGCTCGCCGAACTCGTCCGCCGGGGCGTGAAGCTGGCCGTAGCCTCCAACAAGTTCCAGGCGGGCACCGAAAAAGTAATCCGGTCGTTCTTTCCCGACATCCGCTTCGAGGCTGTGCTGGGGCAACGCGAGGGCGTGCCTCTGAAGCCCGATCCGGCGGTGGCCGAGGAGATTCTGACCCTTACGGGCATCCCGCGCGAGCAGGCGCTTTTCGTGGGCGACTCGGCCATCGACATCCTCACGGCCCAGGCCGCCGGCATCCGCTCGGCAGGCGTGACGTGGGGATTCCGACAACGGACCGAACTGGAAGAAGCCGGCGCCGACCGTATCGTCGACCGCGCCGACGAGCTGCTCGACCTGTTCTAACAATAATTCTTCACATCCTCGACCGTGATGCGGTCTTCGCTGAGGATAATCAAACGTTCGATCACATTGCGCAGCTCGCGGATGTTGCCCGTCCACGGCTTGGCCTGCAAGGCTGCCAAGGCTGCGGCATCCATCTTTTTGGGCGGCACCCGGTATTCGGCTGAAATCGTGCGGATGAAATGCTCCACCAGCTCCGGGATGTCGCCGGCCCGGTCGCGCAGAGCCGGCACGCGCACCACCACCACGCCGATGCGGTGGTAGAGGTCTTCGCGGAAATTGCCTTTGTCGATCTCCTCGCGCAGGTTCTTGTTCGTGGCGGCGATTACCCGCACATCGACATCGATATCCTTGTCGCTGCCCACCCGGCTGATCTTGCTCTCCTGCAAAGCCCGCAGCACCTTGGCCTGAGCCGCCAGCGACATGTCGCCGATCTCGTCCATGAAGAGCGTGCCGCCGTCGGCCTGCTCGAACTTGCCCTTGCGCTGCTTGACGGCCGAAGTGAAGGCGCCCCGCTCGTGACCGAAAAGTTCGCTTTCGATCAGCTCCGAGGGAATCGCCGCGCAGTTGACTTCGACGAACGGCGCCGCGGCCCGGGCGCTCTTGGCGTGCAGCCAGCGGGCGACCAGCTCCTTGCCTGTGCCGTTTTCGCCCGTAATCAACACGCGCGCCTCGCACGGAGCCACCTTATCGATCAACTGCCGCACACGCCCGATCTGCTCCGAGGTGCCGATGATCTGCTCCGCATGCACGGCATGCGAGCGGCGCGGACGACGCCCCGCAGCCGCAGGCGGCGCCTCCGGCGCCGGCTCGTCGATGGTGCTGTGGATCGACTTGAGCAGCCGGTTCATGTCGATGGGTTTGGTCAGGTAGTCGCGGGCGCCATTGCGCACGGCCTCGACCGCCGAGTCGATCGACGCCTCGGCCGACAACACGATGAACGGCACGCCCGTATCGGGCACCTTGCATCCGGTATCGGAGAGGATCACATCGAACGGAATTTTACTGCACATTTCCGATGCCGCAGTCTCGTCCTCGGCCGCCTCGGTCGAGAAGCCCTCGTATTCGAGCCGCTCACGCAAAGTATTTCGCATGCTTTTTGAACGATCCAGAATTAAAACCTTTGCCATAACTTGTTTTTCCTGAATTTTTATCTACTTTTGCGGAGGAGAAGCCCCGCATCCGCAGACCGGCGTCCGCCCGGGGACGAAAAGACTCCGACCACCGCTCCGGACGCTTCGATTACGTCCCAAAGTTAGGGTTTTCCAAGGCGTAAAACCAATTTCAGCCAGGGATGCAGGCCACGAAACGCAAGCGGGAAAAACACCCAATCCGCACCATCCCCGCCGACCGGCGGGACGCTCCGGCCGTCCGAACGAAACAACGACTCCACGACAATCGCAGTCATGAGAAAAAACTATAACTACACACGACGCAAGTTGTATCTGCCCGAATACGGGCGCCACATCCAGGAGATGATCGATTCGCTCTCCCAAATCGAAGACCGCCGCGAACGCAACCGTCAGGCGCGGGCCGTGATCGCCGTGATGGGCAACCTCTTTCCGCTGCTGCGCGACACGGCGGACTACACCCACAAGCTGTGGGATCACCTCTTCATCATGTCTGATTTCCAGCTCGATGTCGACTCGCCCTATCCGCGTCCCTCGCGCGAGGATCTGACCGTCACGCCCCACCGCATGCCCTACTCGCAAAGCCGCTTCGCCCATAAGCACTACGGCAAATATGTCGAGCAGATGCTGCGCCGCCTGGCCGACGAAAAGAACCCCCGTACGGTGGCCCGCACGGTCGACAACCTGGCGCGCTACATGCGCACCAAGAGCTACGAATACAACCAGGAACACCCCAACAACGAGGTAATCGTTAAAGACATCCGCCGCATGTCCGGCGGAAGCATCGAAATCGACGAAGCCGCCATCAACAACCTCCGAAGCGACTACAAACAACACTTTTCGACACGTCCGCAGAAAGGCTCCCAGCAGCGCATGCAGAAACGCCAGCAAAAAAACCACGGCCCGCAGCACAACAACCGCAACTTTCAGAAAAACAACGGCGGCCGGCGCAACGCGCAGAAATAAGGGTTGTCCGCCAATGCAGTTTTTCGTATCTTTGTCAAGTGAACACGCTGGATAGCAATATCCAATTCGTGGCCGGCGTGGGCGAAGCACGGGCCAAACTCCTCGACCGGGAGCTGGGCATCCGCACCATCGGCGATCTGCTGACCCATGTCCCGTTCCGCTACATCGACCGCACGAAGGTCTACCGCATCGCCGAGATCACGGAAGATGCGCCCGCGCTCGTCCAGTTCCGCGCCCGCGTGACGGGAATCGGATATGCCGGCGAAGGGCGCAAGCGCCGCTTCACGGCTTATGTGCAAGACCCCTCGGGCCGCGGCGAGCTGGTGTGGTTTCGGGGCATCAAATGGATCGAAAAGCGGATCGAGGTGGGGCGCGAGTACCTGATCTTCGGGCGCCCGTCGTTCTACCGCGGCGAACTCTCGATGGCCCATCCCGAGCTGGAGACTATCGAGCAGGCTCTGTCGCGCAAAGCCGAAAGCGGCATGCAGGGCATCTACCCCTCGACCGAGAAGCTATCGAACGTTCTGGGAACCAAGGGTATGTACCAGATCATCCGCAACGCATGGATCTCTGTCAAGGATCGGATCGACGAAACGCTGCCCGACGCCGTGCGCACGCAATACGGCTTGATGCCGCTGCGCGAAGCCTATTATAACGTCCACTTCCCCCAATCGCCCGAAGCGCTCCGACAGGCCCAATACCGGCTGAAGTTCGACGAACTGCTGGGCATCCAGCTCAACATCCAGGCGAACCGCACGGAGCGGCTCTCGAAAAGCAACGGTTTTCTTTTTCCGAAAGTAGGCGGCGTGTTCAATACGTTCTATACGCAGAAACTGCCGTTTCCGCTCACGGGAGCGCAGAAACGCGTCATCAAAGAGATACGCCAAGACACCGTCACGGGATTCCAGATGAACCGCCTGCTGCAAGGCGACGTGGGCAGCGGCAAAACGCTGGTGGCGCTCATGTCGATGCTGCTGGCCGTAGACAACGGCTACCAGGCCTGCATGATGGCGCCCACCGAAATCCTGGCCCGCCAGCACTTCGCCACCTTCAACCGCCTGCTCGAAGGGCTGAACGTGCGGGTGGCGATCCTGACCGGCTCGTCGAAAAGCCGCGAACGGCGGCAGGCTCTCGACGGCATCGCCTCGGGTAAGGTACAGATTCTGATCGGCACCCACGCGCTGCTGGAAGACCGCGTGCAGTTCGCCGACCTGGGGTTCGTGGTCATCGACGAACAGCACCGCTTCGGGGTCGAGCAGCGCGCACGTCTCTGGACGAAGAACGCCCGCCCGCCCCACATTCTGGTCATGACGGCCACCCCGATCCCGCGCACGCTGGCCATGACCCTCTACGGCGATCTGGATGTCTCCGTGATCGACGAACTGCCGCCCGGACGCCGGCCGATCAAAACCGTGCACTACACCGATGCGGCCCGGCTGCGGCTCTTCGGATTCATGAAGCAGGAGATCAAGAAAGGCCGCCAGGTCTATGTGGTCTACCCGCTGATCAAGGAGTCGGAGTCGATGGACTACAAAGACCTTACGGACGGCTACGAGTCGATTTCGCGCGACTTTCCATTGCCCGAATACGTGACGACGATCTGCCACGGCAAGATGAAGCCCGCCGACAAGGAAGAGTCGATGCGCCAGTTCAAGGAGGGGCAGGCCCACATCATGGTCGCTACGTCGGTCATCGAGGTGGGCGTCGACGTGCCCAACGCCACGGTCATGGTAATCGAGTCGGCCGAACGCTTCGGCCTTTCGCAGCTCCACCAGCTGCGCGGCCGCGTAGGCCGCGGCGGCGAACAGTCCTACTGCATCCTCATGTCGGGCGTGAAGCTCTCGAAAGAATCGCACGCCCGGCTGGATGCCATGTGCGAGACCAACGACGGCTTCCGGCTGGCGGAACTCGACCTCAAGCTGCGCGGCGCAGGCGACGTGAACGGCACGATGCAGAGCGGCATGGCATTCGATTTGAAGATCGCCAATCCGACGGCCGACGCACAGATACTTACCGTCTCGCGCGAAGCGGCCATCGCCATCCTGGCGGACGACCCGACGCTGGCCAGACCCGAAAATCGGGGACTCGAAGCGCTGCGTCGCCGCTACTCGAAAGAAGACAAGATCGATTTCTCACGCATATCGTAACATTCACGCAAAAAAACGCACATCCATGAAACGCTTCCTGCTCATCATAACCTTTCTGGCACTGGCCTTACCGCTCTCGGCACAACTTTACCATCCGGGCGAGGTGCTCCAATACCGCGTGAGCTACAAGGCCAAGATGTTCCCCAACACCGAAGTGGGCGCCGTGGAGGTCAAGACCACCGAAACCGAACTGGAGGGCAAGAAATGCTACCTGGTCGAGGGCATCGGCCGCACGCTGCCCACCTACCGCTGGTTCTATAACATGGAAGACATCTACCGCATCTGGGTCGACCCGGCCGACATGCGCACCCGACGTTTCGCCAGCGACATCCGCGAAGGCGACTACACGTTCGAAAGCCGTTTCGTCTACGTATGGGCCGACTCGGTGGTGCACACCCGCTGGCGCAGCCGCCAGAATCCGTTCGCCGAGAAACACATGAAACTGACGTGCGAGAGCATGGACCCCGTGTCGCTCTTCTTCAACCTGCGCTCGGCCCGGGCCGAGGATTTTGTGGAGGGCGAGCCGGCGACGCTGCAAATGGTGCTGCAAGACACGATCCGCCACCTGAAGTACAGTTTTCTGGGGCGCGAGAACAAGAAGATCCGCAACATGGGCAAATTCAAGACCCTGAAGTTCGACTGCCAGCTGGGCACCACGGAAGGGTACTCCTTTACCGACGGCACGGTCTTCACGATCTGGATTTCGGACGACGAAAACAAGATCCCGCTCTATATCGAATCGCCCGTGCGCGTAGGCAGCATCAATGCCTACATATCGGGCTACAAGAATCTGAAATACCCGCTCGAAAGCCTTATCAAGTAAGGCCGGATCACTTGTTGCGGAAGACGACCGAACCTTTCAACCGGCCGTCGGGACGCTCGGCAACGCCGGGCAAAAGCTGCACGCTGCGAAACGCTGCGGCCCGGGTGGGAGGCGCAGGTTTCGCACCCGTCCCGATCCACTCCGCAGCCAGAGCATAAAGCGGATCGGCCGTAGTGCCGAAAGCCCCCGGATAACAAGCTGCCCGATACAGCGGGCTGTCGTCAAATTCCACGTCGGGCACGAAGCCGTCCGAATAATCGCGGAACCCGAGGTTGTTTTCCGAATAGAACGTGATGGGCATGAACGTATAGAGTTCGCCCCCCTCCAGATGGTCGACATACCCCTCCATACCGACATTCTTGCCGTTGGTGCGCATGCCGATCAGGCGCACCTCGATGCCCAGACCGCGCAGACCATTGATTACCAACTCGCTGGCCGAAGCAGTACTCTCCGAACACAAAACATAAATGCGCTTCAGCCCCAAAGCCTCCGGCAAAGCCGAAACGATGGGCGTATAGACGCCCGTGCCGTCGGGCGTATGTCCGTTGCCGATGCGGTAAACGCCGCTCTCGCCCGCCGCCGTACGCCGGGCGTTGTAGACCGTCCGGCAATATACCCCGTCCTTGCAGGCGTCGCCGACGATGAGCGTAGCCAGCACCGTGCTGGAACGCACGGCACCGCCGCCATTGTAACGCAAATCGAGGATCAGTTCCTCGGCGCCGCGGAAACTCCTGAACGCCTCGATCAACGCCTGATCCTGCGAAGTCTCGAAGCCCATGTAAAGCAGATAGGCCGTCTTTCTGCCCCCTACGGTAGTCACGGAACTTTCATAGATGGCCGGATCGACATAGGTCTGCGCCGCAAGCGTTACCTCGGGCAACGGCTCCAACCCCTGGAAATCGGCGTTATCGGCCCAAACTACCCGATTGGGCAGCGCCCGCACCGAAGTACCATAATAAAGCCGCCGCGCGAGCGACTGATAATTGCTCGTCGTGACCGGCTGTCCGTCAACCTCGGAGATGAACATGCCGCGCTCCAAGCCGGCCGCATCGGCAGGCGTACCGGGCGTAACGCCCATGACCGCCAACCCGACCGCCTGTTTCCCCGAAGAAGCCAACACGACAGCCTGCAAACGCCACACTCCTGTTCCGGTCGTCGTCTCGCCGGCAGCACGCGCCGAAGCAGCGGATCGCTTGGCAGTCGAAGCTGCCGATTGCTTGACATAGGAATAAAAATACTGCCGCACGCCATTCTTCCAATGGCCGTCGTCGTAGTTCAGATCACGGCCCCGATCGTCCTTGAAAGCGGCGACGCCCGTCAGCATCGAACGCAGAAAATTCGAATAATCGAGCGTATAATCGAGCGTCATGCCGGCGAGCGGCTCGTTCCAAAGATAATTTTCACGCATGTAACCGGCCATCCATTCGTTGACCTCGAAATAATCGCCGTCGTCGGCATACTGCACGATCCGGAACGAAGCCGGAGAGGAATAACCGTTCACACGCACCGAAATGACGGCCTCCCGCCGCGCACCGGTATCGTTGGGAGCGGTCGTGACATTGAAAAGCTGCAAACCCGAGCCTCCCGACTGCGGCGCCACGCTGCACCACGATTCGCTGCTCCCGACGCGCCAGGCTGCTGCTGCCGTAAAAGAAAAAAGATGCGGCTCTCCACCGGTCTTGCTGCGAACGACCGCCGTCCACGACGAATCGGAAACACCCGTACCGCCGACACCGGAAAGGGTTTCATCGCTGCTGCAAGAGACCAAGCCGACAACGGCCCAAGTCAAAATAATGAAAAGATGCTTCATATTTTGGTTTTTTTATGATCGGCGGCATACTTGCGGCACCAGGGGGCTATGCCGCACGAAGCGCATTTGGGAGCGCGCGCCGTACAGACGTAGCGGCCGTGGAGGATCAACCAATGATGCGCCACAGGCAGCAGATGCCCCGGAATGTTCTTTTCGAGCGCCAACTCGGTCTGGAGCGGCGTTTTGGAACCGGTAGTCAGCCCGATACGCTCCGAAACGCGGAACACATGGGTGTCGACCGGCATGACCTCGCGCTGCCACAGCACGGCGCCCAGCACGTTGGCCGTCTTGCGGCCCACGCCGGGCAGCCGCTGCATCTGTTCAAGGTCGGAAGGCACCTCGCCGCCGAACTCCTCGCACAACATGCGGGCCATACCGGCCAGATTGCGGGCCTTGTTGTTGGGATAGGAAATGCTTTTTATATAAGGGTAAATCCCCTCCGCCCCGGCCGCAGCCATCTTGTCGGGGGTGGGAAATGCTTCGAAAAGGGCGGGCGTAGTCATGTTGACCCGCTTGTCGGTGCACTGGGCCGAGAGGATGACGGCCACCAGAAGCTGGTAGGGGTTTTCGTAGTGCAACTCGCTTTCGGCCACGGGCATGTGCTCCGAGAACCAGGCGATGATGCCGTCGTAACGTTGTTCGAGTGTCATGTCTATCGAGTTTTCCGGCGTCGGAACAAAATCTTTTTGACCAGCAGTCCTGCACCCTCGGGACAAAACAACAAACGCGGCGCGGTCTTCAGGTCGCATGCCCAACGCACCAAATATTCACGTACGGGGCCGTGGAACGAGAGCACCCACAACGCCACCGAACTGCGCCGCCGCAAGATGCGGAAGCGGTTGCGGCCCGCGCCGTAGCGGGCATCGAACCAAAGGCTGATATCCATCAACGAATCGCAGAAAGCGATGCGCTTGCGGTATTCGGTATTGTGGCTCACGCTCACGGGCAGACGCCGGTGCACGGCCGTGAAAACAGGAATGAAACGCACGCGGCTGCACGCAGCGAACCACAGCCACATGGGCGCGTCGTCGGTCATCCACTCGGGATGCTCCTCGGGGTGCACCTCGTCGTAATAGCGGGCGATCAATTCGCGCCGAGCCAACGTTGCGCAATTGCAGATCGTCAACCGGCACAGCAGCCGGTCGAAATCGGTAAAATGCTCCTCCTCGTCGGGAGTCGTGGTGCCGGTAGCCTGGTAATAGTTTTCCGCCCGTGTGAAACACATGCCGCACCCAGGGTCGCTCTCCATGAGGTCGACCTGCATCTGCAACTTCTGCGGATCGCTCCACCAGTCGTCGCCGTCGCAATAGGCCACATACTTGCCGCGGCAAGCCTCGAACGTACGGCGGTAGTTGGCGCGCCACCCGACGTTCGAATCGGACGTCACGACGCGCACCCGGTCGGGGAAGCGCTCGGCATATTCGCGGCAGAGGGCAGCCGTAGCGTCGGTGCTGCAATCCTCGCCCAACACCAGCTCGACGGCGAACGAGGTTTGCTGCACGAGCACGCTTTCGACGGCCTGCCGCAGATAGGCTTCGTGATTATAAGTCGTCATGCAGACCGAAACGAGGGGATTAGCAGGCATAACCATATTCCTTTGTCAGATAATTTGTCTTTCCGGCAAAAAGCGGCGGAAAAACCGGCGCTCGCTTTTCGCTTACAACTTACTCAGTTTGGCGAATTTGGCCAGCAGGGTCTTTTCGCCGGCGTTGTCGAATTCGATCGCCAGCTTCTGGTCGCCGTCGAGCGTTTCGATGCGACGGACGATGCCGACGCCGAACTTCGAGTGCTCGACACGCTGCCCGACAGCATAATCGCCGGACGAAGCAGCAGCGGAGGGTGCAGCAGAAAACGATGCCGATCGGACGCCCACCCACCGCAACCCCTCGGTGGAGGGACGGAGCGGCTGCACCAAAGCCGGATCGGGCTTCTGCCGCGGCTTGAAACCATCGGAGCGCGAAGCCCCCATAGAACCGCTGCCGAAGCGGGAACTGCCGGAAGAAACACCGTAGCGCGCACCGTTCCCCCGGCTGCCGGCCGATCGGTCGTCGCCGGCGGCACCGTATTTCCCGCCTGCCGGTCTGCTTCCACCCGAAGAATAACCGCCTCCCTGCGACGAACGGGAGGGGTATCGCTGCGCCGGGCCGCTGCCGTATCCGTGTTCGTCTTGGCGCACCGCACCGTCTTTCTGTTTGAACCGGTAGTCGAACTTCCGCCGCAACTCGTCGATAGCCTGGCTTCCCTCCGCCCGGCGCGGCAGCAGATCGTCCTCCTCCCCGACGACATTTTCGAGGTATTGGGAATCGATTTCGCGCAAGAAACAACTCGGATGCGAAAACACCATATCGCCCCACTTGAACCGCATCTCGGCATAGGAGAGCGTAGCAGCGACCTTGGCACGCGTGAGCGCCACATAGAACAGCCGCCGCTCCTCCTCCAGCCCGTCGGGCGACTCCATGGCCCGCTGCGAAGGGAAGAGGTTTTCTTCGAGACCGACTATGTATACATATTTATACTCCAACCCCTTGGCCGAATGAACGGTCATCAAGGTCACTTTGTTGCGATCCTCGGGGTCGTCCTTGTCCATGTCGGTCATCAACATGACGTTCTGCAACCACTCCTCGATGGTGGCCTCCTCCTCGGGCTGACGCTCGCCGCCGCGGATTTCGGCGTCGCACTGCTCCTTGAAAAGCTGCATGGAGTTGAGCAATTCCTCGATATTATCCAGAGCCGACGTCGCCTCAGGCGTATTTTCGGCCCGATAGGCCGCCAGAATACCCGACCGTGAGGCGATCTCCAGACCGAAGTCGTAAAGCCCCTTTTCGGTGCGGAGAGCGCCCAACGAACGGATCAGAGCGACGAACTCCGCAACCTTGCGGACGATGGCTTTCTGCACGGCATCGGCGGGCGGCTCGGCGACCAACGCATCGACGGCCTCCCACATCGAAACACCCCGCTCGGCGGCCAGCTGCGCGATGCGCTGCACGGTCGTATCGCCGATTCCGCGCGTCGGATAGTTGACGATGCGGCGGAACGCCTCGTCGTCGCGCGGGTTGATGACCAGACGGATGTAGGCCATCAAGTCCTTGATCTCCTTATGGTCGTAGAACGACGAACCCTTGTAGATGCGGTAGGGAATGCCGCGGCGCCGCAAGCTGTTCTCCAGCACGGCCGACTGGTTGTTGGTGCGGTAGAGAATCACGGCCTCGGCCCACCCGTCGCCTGCGGCCCGCACCTTGTCGCGCAGGTCGGAGACCACCGTTTCGGCTTCCTCGCGATCGGTGGAAGCCCTCAACACACGAATCTTCTCGCCTCGGTCGCCCTCCGAAAAACACTTCTTGTCGAGCTTTTTGGAGTTGCGCCGGATGACCGAATTGGCCGCATCGACGATCGTCTGCGTGGAACGGTAGTTCTGTTCGAGCTTAAAGACCTTGGCATCGGGAAAATCCTTCTGGAATGAGAGGATATTCTCGATCTTGGCGCCGCGGAACGAATAGATCGACTGTGCATCGTCGCCCACCACACACACCCGCGAATGGGTCTGCGACAGGCGCCGGATGATGATATACTGGGCGTAGTTGGTATCCTGGTACTCGTCGACCAAAATATACTGGAACTGCTCTTGGTAACGGGCCAGCACGTCGGGGCAGTCGCGCAGCAGGATGTTGGTCTGCAACAGCAGGTCGTCGAAATCCATGGCGCCGTTGCTCTTGCAACGCTGGCAATAGGTGTTGTAGATATCGCCGAACTCGGGAATCTGCGCCTGACGATCTTCGGCCGCGTAAGTTGCATTGGCGAGGTAAGCGCCCGGCGTTATCAACGCATTCTTGGCGAAAGAGATGCGCGAAGCAAGGCGGGCAGGCTTGTACTTGTCGTCGTCGAGGTTCCGTTCGCGGACGATGGTCTTCAACAAGTTCTTGCAGTCCGACGGCTCGTAGATCGTGAACGACTGCGGAAAACCTATGCGGTCGGCGTTCTCGCGCAAGATGCGCGCGAAGACCGAATGGAACGTACCCATGCGGATGTAGCGGCTCCGACTGCCGGGCAGCATCTGCCCGATGCGCTCGCGCATCTGCTCGGCGGCCTTGTTCGTGAACGTGAGGGCCAAGATGTTGAACGGCGCCACCCCCTGTTCGATCATGTAGGCGATGCGCGACGTCAAGACGCGCGTCTTGCCCGAGCCGGCGCCGGCGATGATGAGCGACGGGGAGTCGTAGTTTTCGACCGCCGCGCGCTGGGCGGGATTGAGACCATTTAAGATATCCGACACGTAATTACGCTTGAATGTTACGGATGCAAAATTACGATTTTTATTCGCCCGATGCAAGTGAAAGCTGTCCGGTGTAGAGTCCGATGATGACGCCGTTGAAGCCGCGCGCCGTATGGGTGCTCAGGTTCCGCGTGTCGACTCCCTGCGCAAGCACGGCGAACGGCTCCCGCCCCACAGCATATTCCAAGTCGCAGCTTCCGCCCGCGCCCCGCACCCGCAGGGTCAAGTGTTCGGCAGTTTCTTCGGGCCGGAGCGGCAGAAAGGTCGAAGTCACGGCGCCTTTTTCACAACGGACGGCCGCCAGTGCCTCGCCGTCGGCGCAGCGCACCTTGCCGAAAAGCAGGTAGTGGCGTTCGTTCTGGAAGAGCGCCATGCCGGCGAACTGTCCGTCGGCCAGCCGGCACACCAGGTCGGTCTGCGCCTCGAAATCGGTGTGCTGCTGTCTCACACCCACGAAAGCGGGGTTGGCCGTGCGATCGATCGCCTGCCCGTTATCCTTGAGCGTCAGCCCCCTGCGCCCGGTGCGCAGCCATTCGCCGCGCGGCATGCGGATCGTGAGCCAACGATCATCGAGGCCCTCGGAAAAATCGGTGCTCCAAGCAAAATTGCCGGTCGCAGGCACACCGCCCGGCTCCAGCCCCTCCTTGCGCACGACCGTGGGCACCGCTTCGCCCGGCGGCAGAATGACCGGGCCGCCGTCGACCCAAGCGACGGGCAGCAGGAACGTTTCGCGCCCCGTGTTGTAGAAGTCGTCGGCATAGGGCCGGCAGCCCAAGAAAACGGAATACCATTGCCCGTCGGGCGTGCATACCATGTCGGCATGGCCCGTGCTGGTTACCTTGTCGGGCCGGTCGGCCGGTAAATCACGCTGCGTCAGAATCGGATTATGGACGCACGGCACGTAGGGGCCTGCGACACGGAAGGATTTGAGCGCCACTTGCGAATGAGCCTCGTAAGTGCCGCCCTCGGCTGCAAGCATGATATATTCGCCATCTTTCTTATAAAGATGAGGCCCTTCGAGCCACTCGGGCTGCGCCGCGAAGTCGAGGCCGCCGTCGAGCAGCAACACCGGATCGCCCACGACGCGATCGGACGCCGTGTCGTACTCCCGCAACCACAAAGCCCGATGGCTGTTCCACTGCCGCCGGCCCGGAGGCATGTCGTTGTGGAGCAGGTAGGCCTTGCCGTCGTCGTCGAAGAACAGCGACGGGTCGATCCCCTCGACTTCAGGGAGCGGAATCGGATCGCTCCACCCGCCTGCGAAAGGGTCGCGGCACTTGACGACGAAATTCCCGATGCCGTCGACACAAGTATTGACCACGTAGAAGGTGTCGTTATGTGGATTATAACTGATGTCGGGCGCATAGATGCCCCGGTTGAAGCGCAGCGAATCGAGCGGCACCTGCCCGGGGCGGTCGAGCACGAACCCCAACTGCCGCCAGTGCACCAGATCGCGGCTGTGGAAGATCGGAATCGAGGGATAGAATGTGAACGACGAATTGACCAAAAAATAGTCGTCGCCCTTGCGGCAGACGCTCGGATCGGGATGGAAACCCGCCAGAACGGGGTTGAAATACTCGTTGCCAGGGTCGATCGCCTGCTCGAAACGGGCATCGCAGCCGCTGTACGAAAAACAAGTAAAGCGGGCTTCGCCCTGAGCGAGCGAACCGCAGCCGCCGAACCACAAGCCGGCAACAAAAACCGGCAAAAAGAAAATACGTAATCCAATCATAATATAAAGGTAACCAAAAAGCACCGGCGGACAAAAAATCATCCGCCATTTTTACTATTTTTGCAATATCTTTGTGTTCCGAACGTTAAAGAACAACGAGGCGGCAGCACATGCCGGACGCTCCGCGACGGCCGGCCCTAAACCCGAAGTGCAAACAACGTAAAGAAACAAGCATACACTATGAGCGAAGTCATCAACATCAAGGAACTCAACGAACGCATCGAGCGCGAATCGGTCTTCGTCGACACGCTGCGCAGCGAAATGGGCAAGGTAATCGTGGGCCAGGGCCACCTGGTCGACACCCTGCTGATCGGCCTGCTCTCCAACGGCCACATCCTGCTCGAAGGCGTGCCGGGTCTGGCCAAGACACTGGCCATTACCACGCTGGCCAAGGCCGTCGACGCCTGCTTCTCGCGCATCCAGTTCACGCCCGACCTGCTGCCGGCCGACCTGCTGGGCACGCTGATCTACTCGCAGAAGAACGAGGATTTCGTCGTCCGCAAGGGGCCGATCTTCGCCAACTTCGTGCTGGCCGACGAAATCAACCGTTCGCCGGCCAAGGTGCAGTCGGCCCTGCTCGAAGCGATGCAGGAGCGGCAGGTAACCATCGGCGAGGAGACCTACCCCCTGCCGCAGCCCTTCCTGGTGCTGGCCACGCAGAACCCCCTGGAGCAAGAGGGCACCTACCCGCTGCCCGAGGCGCAAGTCGACCGTTTCATGCTCAAAGCCAAGATCTCCTACCCTAACAAACAGGAGGAGCGCGACATCGTGCGGATGAACCTTTCGGGCGCCGGCATGCCGGAAGTAAACAAGGTGGTCTCGCCCGAAGACATCGTCAAGGCCCGCAAGGTGGTCGAGGATGTCTACATGGACGAGAAGATCGAGAAATACATCATCGACATCATCTTCGCCACCCGCGAGCCGGGCGAATACAACCTGGGCAAGCTCCAGAACCTGATCGCCTACGGCGGCTCGCCCCGTGCATCGATCTCGCTGGCCAAGGCGGCCCGCGCCTACGCTTTCATCCGCCGCCGCGGCTACGTGATCCCCGAAGACGTGCGCGCCGTGTGCCACGACGTGCTGCGCCATCGCATCGGGCTGACCTACGAGGCCGAGGCCGAAAACATTACCTCGGAAGAGATCATCACAGACATCCTCAACAACGTAATCGTACCTTAACCGGCCATGCAGGAGAACGAGAACGATATTCTGAAACGCGTCCGCAAGATCGAGATCAAGACCCGCGGTCTATCCAACGAGATCTTCGCGGGCAAGTATCATACGGCGTTCCGCGGCCGGGGCATGTCGTTTTCCGAAGTGAGGGAATACCGCGCCGGCGACGACGTGCGCGACATCGACTGGAACGTGACGGCCCGCTCGCGCAAGCCCCACATCAAGGTCTACGAAGAGGAGCGCGAGCTGACGATGATGCTTCTGGTAGACGTCTCCGCTTCGCGGCTCTTCGGCACGACCGACCGGCTCAAGAAGAACATCATTACCGAAATCGCAGCCGTGCTGGCATTCTCGGCGGCGCAGAACAACGACAAGGTGGGCTGCATCTTCTTCTCGGATCGGGTGGAGAAGTTCATCCCGCCCAAGAAAGGGCGCAGCCACATCCTGGCGATCATCCGCGAGCTGGTGGGCTTTCGACCCGAATCGCAGGGCACGAAACTCTCCGAACCGCTGCGGCTGCTGACCAACGTCAACAAAAAACGCTGCACGACTTTCATCCTCTCCGACTTCCTCGACCCGGCGCACGACCGCACGGCGCTGGAAGATGCCCTGAAAATCGCCGGCAGCAAGCACGATCTGGTAGGCATCCGGGTCTCCGATCCGCGCGAACAAGCACTCCCCGACGTGGGAATCGTCGAACTGCAAGACGCTGAAACCGGCGCCAAAATCTGGCTCGACACCTCCTCGCAGGCCGTGCGCGACCACTACGCACGCCTCTGGCAAGAACGTTCCGAAGCCATCGAGGAACTGCTGCGCCGCCACCGCATCGACACGGCGACGGTCTCGACCGCCGGCGACTATGTGGCCGAACTCATAAAACTCTTCAGACAACGATGAAACGACTCTTGATCCTCGGCCTGCTGCTGGGCGCCGCTGCAACCCGGGCACAGGAACGCCCCGTCGTCACGGCGCGCATCGAGCCGGACAGCATCCTGATCGGCGACCGCTTCGACTACATCATCGAGGTCGAAAAAGACCTGGTGCAGGTCGTGGAGTTCCCGGTTTTCGATCCCGACAAGGGCAACCGCAACCTCGAACTCATCGAAAGCGCCCCGGTGGACACGCTGCTGCGCGAGGGCCGGCGGCTGAAGCTGCGCAAGCGCTACCGCCTGGCTGCATTCCAGGAGGGACGCTACGAGTTGGGCCGCGCCCAGGTGCTCTATGCCGACAAGAACATCGTCGACACGCTGCAATCGGAAGCAACCCTGCGGCTGGAGGTGGCGACATTCGAAATCGACTCCGCGTCGCACTCGATCTACGACCTCAAGCCCCAGCGTACGCTGCCGCTGCGCATGGGCGAAATCAGCGGCTACATAGGCTGGAGCCTGCTGGCTGCGGCACTATTGGCCGCGGCGGTCTGGGCGGCGCTCCGCTATCTGAAGAAGCGCGGCGCCACACTGGGCGGTCTCTTCCGCCCGACTCCGCCGCTGCCTCCCCATGTGGAGGCCATCCGAGCCTTGGAGACGCTCCACCACCAGAAACTTTGGCAGAACAACCGCCACAAACAATACTATTCGGCCCTCACGGATATTCTGCGCACCTACATCTCCCGCCGCTGGGAAGTGGGTGCCATGGAGATGACGACCGACGAAATCATCGACGCCCTGCGGCCGCTGGAACTCCCCGACAAGGCCCGCATGGACTTGACGGCAATCCTGCGCGACGGCGACCTGGTAAAGTTCGCCAAGGCGACACCCGAAGCCGAGACCAACGAAAACGCCTATCTGAAGGCCTACTATTTCGTCGAGGAGACCAAACCCGCCACCGAACAGGCGGAAGAAAGCGATGTCGAACCAGCCAATACGCAAAACTAAGAATCTGACGATGTATCGGTTCATCTATCTGTTTTTCATGCTGGCGACCCTCGGGGCGCATGCCCAGCGCATGCCTGAACGCAGCGAGGTGCGCAAAGGCAACCGGCACTACAACAAAGGCGACTACAAAACGGCGATCGAGCGCTACACGCGGGCGCTGGGTCATGCCCCGGAGTCGTTCGAGGCGACCTACGACCTGGGCAACGCGCTCTACAAGGCCGAAATGTTCGACAAGGCCGAGCAGACGATAAGCCGCGCGGCGGCCGACACGCTGCGTACCGATGCCGAACGGGCCGAAACGTTCTACAACCTGGGCAACGCGCAATTCAAGCAACAGAAATACAAGGAGGCTCTGGAAAGCTACCGCCGCTCATTGCTGCTCAATCCGGCGGACATGGAGGCCAAATACAACTACGCCTACACGAAAAAACTGCTGGAGCAGAACCAAGATCAACAAGGCGGAGGAGGCAACGACCAACAACAGAACCAAGACGAACAGAATCAGAACCAAGACTCCGAAGAGAGCCAACAGAACCAGAACGACAGCGAACAAAATCAAAATAACAACGAAGAGTCCCAATCTCCGGAAGGAGGGCAAGACCCCGCACAGCCGGACGACGGGCAGGAGGACGACGGACAGCCGCAGCCCCTCCCTGCGGGCATCTCCGAGCAGGAACAGCAACAGATGCTCGACGCCATCCAAGCCCAGGAAGACAAAACCCAGGACAAGCTCAAAGAAAAACAAGGCGTCATCGTACGAGGAAAAAAGAACTGGTAACATCGAAACCCTATGACTTTTCATTCTCCATATTACCTTTGGTTGCTGCTGTTGCTGCTGCCCATGACGGGCTACTACGTCTGGCGGACGCTTCAGGGCAGCGCGGCGATCCGCATTCCGACCACCGACGGCATGGCCCAGGCGCCGAAGACGATCCGCTACTACCTGCGCCACCTGCCTTTCGCCCTGCGCGCCGCGGCTTTCGCGCTGTCGATCGTCGCAGTGGCCCGGCCGCAGGACGCCGAGCGGTTCTCGCACACCTCGACCGAAGGTATCGACATCATGCTGGCCATCGACGTCTCCGGCTCGATGCTCGCCCGCGACTTCAAGCCCGACCGCATCACGGCCGCCAAGGAGGTGGCCGCATCCTTCATCGCCGACCGCTACGGCGACCGCATCGGACTGGCGGTCTTCGCCGGCGAAGCCTTCACGCAAAGTCCCCTGACCACCGACCAGGCAACCCTCCAGACCCTCCTGGCTCGTATCCGCAGCGGCGTGATCGAAGACGGCACGGCCATCGGCAACGGCCTGGCTACGGCGATCAACCGCCTGCGCGAAAGCGAAGCCAAGTCGAAGGTGGTCATTCTGCTGACCGACGGCGTGAACAACCGCGGCGAAATCGCCCCGCTCACAGCAGCCGAAATCGCCAAGGCGCAGGGCATCCGCGTCTACACCATCGGCGTGGGCACCCAGGGCATGGCCCCCTACCCTGCCGTAGACATCTACGGCACCCCCACCGGCGGCACGGTGATGGCCAAGGTCGAGATCGACGAAAAAACCCTCCGCGCGATCGCCGAACAGACGGGCGGGCAATACTTCCGCGCCACGGACAAAGCCAAACTCCAAGCGATCTACGACCAAATCAACCGGCTGGAGAAAAGCAAGGTCGAAGTGACCGAGCATATCGCCTACCACGAACTTTTCCTCAACTGGGTATTGGCGGCCATCGCCTTGCTGGCGGCCGAATTCCTGCTCGCCACGCTCGCTCTGAAACGCATCCCGTAAAAATCCGCTCGCCATGTTCCGATTCGCCAATCCCCAATACCTCTGGTTGCTGGCCGCCGTGCCGGCATTCGTCCTGCTTTTCTGGGCGGCGGCCCGCAGCCGCCGGCTCCGCCTGGCCCGTTTCGGCTGCGAAGCGACGATCCGCGAACTGATGCCCGAGGTGTCGGCTGGACGCAAAGTGCTGAAATTCACTATTTTTTGCTCTGCATTCTCCCTGCTTGCCCTGGCTGCCGCCCGCCCGCAGTTCGGCTCGAAACTCCGCGAAGAGAAGTCGCAGGGCGTCGAAATGATGCTGGTCGTCGACGTCTCCAACTCGATGCTGGCCGAAGACTTCGAACCCAGCCGGCTCGAACGCACCAAATATGCGATCAACAAACTTTTCGACGGGTTGAAGCAAGACCGCGTGGGGCTGGTCGTTTTTGCCGGCGAACCCAAGGTACAGCTGCCCATTACCTCGGACCACCGCATGGCCAAGGCATTCGCCCGCCGCATCGATCCGTCGCTCGTGCCGGTGCAGGGCACGGCCGTGGGCAAGGCGCTGGAGCAGGCGCTGCTGGCGTTCTCCGATCAGAGCGAGGAACCTCGCAGCCGGGCGATCATCCTCATTACCGACGGCGAGAACCACGAAGACGACGCGCTGGCCGTGGCCCGGCGTGCGGCCGACATGGGCATCCGCATCTATACCATCGGCATCGGCACGCCCGAAGGCGCTCCGATCCGCATCGGCGGCGAATTCGTACAGGACGAGAAAGGCGACATGGTGGTCTCGAAACTCAACGAGAAGATGTTGTCCGAAATCGCCGACCTTACCGGCGGAGCCTACGTGCGTTCGTCGAAACAGTCGATCGGGCTGGACGAAATCGTGAAAAGCATCAACGATATGGAGCAAACCGAGCAGTCGACCGTCCGTTTCGAAGAATATAACGAGCAATACCAATATCTTCTTGTAGCCGCACTGGTGCTGCTGCTCGTCGAATTTCTCCTGCTCGACCGCCGCAATCCGCTGCTGGCGCGATTCAACATCTTCGACGAAAAAGCGGACGCATGACGACCGGCCCGGCCGCACGCACGGCCATCCTCGGCCCGTTCCGATCCTTTCCGGTTTTGCCGACCCGGCGCGGCCGCTCCGCAGGCGGATTCCGCGACGAAAAGTTCGTTTTTCATTTTTAATTCTTAATTTTGCACCGCAGGCCCGCTCCGTCGCTGCCGGCGCAAGCCGGGAGAGGAAAGTCCGGGCAACGAAGAGTGCCGCGCAAGCTAACGACTTGATGTCCGTGAGGGCATGGTAGCGTAACAGAGAACGACCGCCTGCCGGGTTACCGGCCGGTAAGGGTGAAAAGGTGGGGTAAGAGCCTACCGCGGGGGCAGCGATGCCGCCCGGCCGTACGTCCCGCGGGTTGCAAGACCATGTATACCGACAGTGAAGGGTTGCTCGTCCGATGTCGGGGGGTAGGTTGCTGGAGGCGGCAGGCGACTGCCGTCGTAGATAAATGACGGAGACCCGGGATCGCTCCCGGGCACAGAACCCGGCTTACAGGGCCTGCGAACACAGGCGAAGCCGCTGCTTTTCAAGCAGCGGCTTCCTTTTTCGAATGCCGAACGAACGGAAACAGCAATCCTGTTTTTTACCTGCGGCGGCGCAGCAGCACGAACAGCAGCACCCCCGCCGCCGCGCCGACTGCCAGCCACACGCCCCAGCGGAAAGGCCGCACGACACGGGTCGTCGCAGCCTCGGCCCGCACCGCCGCTGAAGCCGCGCTGTCCGCCGCATATACAGTCTGCCCGACATGCCCCGCCGAAACGGTCGAATCGCACTTCCGGCGGCTGAAAATCTCCCGACGTTCGACCCGCGTTACCGCCCGCAACATGCTGTCGCTCCGCGCCTCGACGACCAACGTATCGCCCCGCCGCTGGGCCGAAACCGAAAGCCGCCCCTCGCGCACAGCGAATCCGGCACCAGGAGGCAAGGCATGAACGCCTGCCAGCGGCACGACGAGCACCGCCCGCGCCGCTGCAACGGTATCGCAGGTTTCGATCCGACTTTCGCACACCGACATTGTCTCCCGACTCCGGCACAGCGAGCGAAGCGTATCGCAACGCTGCATCTCCTGCATCCGCTCTACGGCAACGGCGCTGTGCCGCGCTTGAAAATCGTGCTGCGACCGGCTTCGCGAAGCCGCGCACGCCACAAACAGCGCCGCCGACAATCCGGCCGCGCCCATGCGCATCAAAAACCAAGGATTCATCATCATACGTATTTTTTGTTTAGGATGGATGTGCGGAAATTGCGGCGCAGGCTCTCGACCTCGCGCGTCAGCCGGTCGACCTTGGCCAGCAGCTCCTGCTGCGCGACTTGCCATTGGGCTTTCTCCTGCCGCAAAGCCACGTTCTCCTGCAACACTTGGTTGTATTTCTCGCTCAACAAATCGATCGAGCGCTGCATCTCGCACAGAAAATCGTTGTCCCGCTTGCGGCGCCCGACCGCCCACGACGCCACAGCGCCCAAAAATCCGCCCGGCAAAGCGAACGCGAACAGATCGCCCAACCATGAAAAATCGGTCATCATAAAATGTATTAAAGAAAGTTGTCATCGCAGCGTCGCAGAACGCAACGCCCGCAGCGGGGCGGCTCGTGCCCGCACTCCGCAACACCAGCCCTACCGCCAGTCGAAACCAGGATAAAGACGCCGCAGCTCACGACGCGACACCCGGTCGCGGATCAGCGCGGCCAGATAGTCGTTCTGGTCGGCCAGTGCATTGGCGATCGTGCGCTCCTCGACAAAAAATTCGTTGTCGCACAAGAGCCTGCGCACGTCGTCTTCGCGCCGCCGGTACAGCTCGGCCCAATAATAATAGCGAGCCGCCACCGCCCGATTCCGTTTTTGCACCCGCACACGACGCGGCGAAAAGACCTTGCGGCCTTCGGAGGGAAAATCTGCCATAGAGAAAAAGAAAGAGGCATCGACAATACCGCGAAACACCCGTTTCGCACAGCGAAAAAATCGATCGATCCGATCGGCAAGAGCCACGGAAGAACTCCGGGCCGCGGCGCTAAAAAATGCGCCCACAAAAAAAGAAGCGACCGACGTCGCTCAACCAAAAACGACCGGCATCGTCCGCCGCACAAATATACGATCTGAAAAAGGCGATGTCAAGAAAAACCCCGAAAATTTTTTCGGGGTCACGAACAAGGCGCCGTACAAGAGCCTGCGGCGCTATTTTTCCACGACGGGTTTCGCAGCCGTTTCGCCGGCAGGTTTCTTCTTGCGCACCGACCAGCCGAAATGGCCCAGCGCCTGCCCCAGAGCGAAATACTGACCGTGGGAATAGACGATCGGGCAGGCGCGCTCCAGACAAAAACGCCCCGACTGCGGATCGATATAGGCGTTGTCGGCCTGTACGCCCACGACTTCGGCGATGAACATGTCGTGCGATCCGAGCGGCACCACCTGCTGCACGCGGCACTCGATGTTGACGGGCGACTCCTCGATGATGGGCGCCGCCACATGCAGCGCCGGTGCAGGCGTCAGACCCATTTCGCGGAACTTGTCGCAGTCGCGGCCCGAACGCACGCCGCACCAGTCCGCAGCGCGGGCCAGCCGCTCGGTCGTGAGATTGATGACGAATTCGCCCGTGCGTCGGATGATCCCGTAGGAGTGGCGCTCGGGCCGCACCGAGATGTAGCACATCGGCGGATCGGAACAGATCGTGCCCGTCCAAGAGACGGTCAGCATGTTGTATTCTTCGGGCGCGGCGCCGCAACTTACCAATACAGCTGGCAGCGGATAAAGCACCGTACCGGGTTTCCAAGATTCTTTCAAAACAGCCATGATCCAAACATTATGGACAAAGGTAGTGAAAATTCGCTATATTTGCCCCATGCTTGCCGATTTCATCCGCTACATCGAGGCCGAACGCCGTTTTTCGCCTCTTACCGTGCGCAACTACCGCCATGACGTGGAGGAGTTTCTGGCATGGCTCGGCACCGACGAAGCCCGCTTCGATCCGCGGGAAGTTACCACGGCGCAGATCCGCGAATGGATCATCTTCCGCACCGAAGAGGGCAAGATAGGCGCCGCATCGATGAACCGCGAGCTGTCGTCGGTGCGGGCGTTCTTCCGCTGGCTCCACCGCACGGGCGCCATCGACAAAGACATCCTGCGTCCGTTGACCTCGCTCAAGACTTCGCGCCGTCTCCCGGCTTTCGTACCCGAAAGCCGCATGTCGACCATCGTGAACGAGTGCAGTTTCGACAGCGAACACTTCATCACGGAGCGCAACTCGCTGATCGTACTGCTGTTCTATTCGTGCGGGCTGCGGCTGGCCGAACTCGTGGGCATCGACCGCGGCGACCTGTCGGCCGAGTGTACCTCGCTGCGCGTACACGGCAAAGGCGATAAGGAGCGCCTGGTGCCCATCCTCGACGAAGTGCGAGAAAAGATTCTGCACTACCTTTCGATGATCGAGCGGCAAAAAATTTGCAATTGCGAGGAAAAAGCGCTATTTTTAACACATCGAGGCAAACGCATCGCCCGCAGCACGGTCTACCGCATCGTGCAGGCGGAGTTGGCGCGGGCCGGCGTCCAGGGCAAGAAAAGTCCCCATGTGTTGCGGCACACTTTCGCGACGCACCTGATGAACGGCGGCGCCGATATGCGCGAAATACAGGAACTTCTGGGCCACGCTTCGCTGCAAGCCACCCAGGTCTACACGCACAACAGCATTGCCCGACTCAAGGAAATCTATGCCAAAGCCCATCCCCGGGAGAAGCAGGGGAAGAAGTAAAACATTAAATATCAAGGCTATGAACGTGCAGATTCAATCCGTAAAATTCGACGCCGACAAGCGGCTGGTCGAATTCGTGAACGCCAAGATGGCGAAGTTGGACCGTTTTGCGGAACGCTCGACCGGCGCCGAGGTGATTCTCAAACTCGATAAAGACCACGAAAAAGGGAACAAGAACGCTACCATCACACTGCACATGCCGGGCGAAGAGTTGGTAGCCGCCCACCAAGCCAAAACATTCGAGGAGGCGGTCGACGAAGCGATCGACGCGCTGAAACACCAACTCGACAAGTTCAAGGCGAAAGCCGAGAAGTAACCGGACAAAACGGCCGCCTTTCGAAGGGCGGCCGTTTCGTTACGATTTCCCGGTTGCCGCAGCGCGTCATGTCCGCCGCCGCAAACCGGTCTTTGCGAATCCGCCTTAATATACCCACTCGAAATCGTCGACCCCCATCGTATTGGTAGAACAGCCGGTCAGATAGTCGCCGCGCATGCTCGTAGCACAAGAAATCACAAGCGAGTAATTATTCGCCGCGGGTTTCGCTTCGGCGTCGGCATACCATTGCAGCGGGATCACGCACTCGACCCATTCGCTGCTGCTCTCGACGATGATCTTTTCGCCATAGGCCAGGATCGGGCCTTCGTCGACGCTTGCCGTCGCTGCCGGGTTCCACATACCCGTGGGAGCCTGCATGCCCGAAGTCACTTCATGCTGCTTCGTCCAGTCGACGATCGCCGCATAAATCTGCGAGCGGTCCTGCTTTCCTTTCCAGGTCTCTCCCTCGGGGTCGTTGCTGCCCGCCTTGTCGATCGCCCCCACCTGTGCTTTATAGCGCACTTTCAGCGCCCGGGGCCGTGCTGTCCAGCCGTAAGGCTTGCCGAACGCCACCGTACCGCCCATGCCGGCAAAGATGAAATCGCCCGTAAAGAGATTGCCCGGCGCAAAAACGAACCCCAGCGCCATGCGCCCCTGAAGCAGCGCCGTACCTTTTTCATCGGGGTTTTCATAACACAACGGATCGGAGTTCCCCGCTTCGGGGTTCTCCAGGAAAGGATTGTTGCCGCAATCCCAGAATTGCATTCCCGCCGGGTTGGGGTAGGTCAGGCTCCACGACGAATCGGAGTCTTGATACTCCTTGCCCGACCATCCGGACATGTCGCCGTTGGGGATCGCATCGCCCGGCGCAGTCGCGAACTCGCCCGAAGCCAGCACGGCCATACCCGCCACAGCCCGGAACTCGTAGGTCGAAGCAGCGAAGACACCCGTACCGTTTTTTACCGTACGTATGTTCAGCCCGGCTTCGTTCGTCCCGACCTCCCACTCGGGGGCGATCCGGAAAACGCCATCGCCGGCCGCTTCGGCCGTATTCCAGTTCGCCGCGCCCTTGACCCGATACTGCACCGCGGCGTCCTGCGGCAGGTTGGCGGCCGTCAGCGTCGCTGTGTTGGCCCACAAGTCGGCATCTTCGGCATAGACCAACGACACGGCAACCGGCTCGTATTCATAATGCAGCTTCAACGTAGCGGAGACGCTCTGACGCGCTTCATCGGTCACGGTCAGCACAAAATTGTGATCCGACGACTGCTCGGCCGCCTCGCACAGCATCCGCAGCAGGGGCATGACGCCCGAAAGGTCGAAATCCAACGCCGTCTGTCCTTTGACGGCATCTCCATAGGGAAATCCGAGCGCCTCGAAACCCGCGATCTGCGACGGCGCAGGCTCCGCCAGATTCATTTTCGCAGCCAGCCCGGCCGCACCCAAAGTCTCGTCATCGAGCAGCGGCGAGACGATCGCGATGTCGAACGCGGCGATCCTGCCCGGCGCCTCGACCCGGACGACAAGCCGCCCGACATCGGCAAGTTGCTGCACTTGAGCGATATCGCCGCTCGCCAGCGTTACCGCAGGGGCCGCGGAGGGGGGTGCGAGACGGTCATCGTCCGTATCGTTGCACCCGACAAAGGCTCCGAGAGCCAAGGCCGCCAGGGCGACCCATCCAATTGTTTTCTTCATAATCAATGCTTTAAATCCATCATTCTGTTTGTCGACGGAGCGAATGTAGCAACCCGTCGGGCCATCGGCAAATAAATTCAACGAACCGCCCGAATCCTTCAATCGAAAGGGCCGATCGCCCGACGAACGCTCCGGCACGAAAAAAACGAAATACTCGAACAACACCCACATTTTGAATCATTTATATGTCGGCCTATTTTCTTACCCCCACTTTTATTTCCCTGCACTATTCCGAATTTCGGCGAAATCTTCGTATATTTGATTCGTGGCAGCATGTCTTATCGCACCGGCAGCCCCAAGAAACAACCCCGCCTGGGAAACGCCGGTGCTTCGAAGCCATGCTCCGTGTGATTATTCAAACATATCCATCATGAACAGAACGACGCTTTGCACCATGTTGCTTGCCGCCGCCATCTTGACCTGCGGCTGCCGTTCGTCGAAGGTAAGCGTCTCGGGCCGTTTCGTCGGCAGCGAGGCGACGACCGTCTACCTGGAGCAGGTCACGCCGCTGACGACCTCGGTCATCGACTCGGCGCTGCTCGACAAGGAGGGCGGCTACGAATTCCTGCTCAAGGACGCAACCCCCACTCCCACGCTCTACAACCTGCTCTACAACGGTACACGCATCCCGCTGCTGCTCGCCGGAGGCGACCGGCTGACGGTAAATGCCGTAGGCAGCGTCGTGCGCAACTATACGGTCGACGGCTCCGAAGAATCGGAGTTGCTGCGGCAGTTCTACCAAGCCTATGTAGGCGGCGCCCAGCAGCTCGACGCCATCGCTGCCCGCTTTGCGCGGCCCGGCCTTTCGAACGCCGAGCGCGAGGCGCTGAACCAAGAATATACAGCTGAATACTTCCGCATCCGGCGCGAGCAGCTGCGGTTTATCGTCGAGAACAAATCGTCGTTGGCCGCCGTCTATGCCCTCTACCAGCGTCTGCCGGGCGACACCTATCTGTCCAACGGCGACAGCGACGTGGTTTACTACCGCACCGTAGCCGAGGAGATCGAGAAACGCTACCCTTCGTCGCCCTACCTGCAACCGCTGCTGGGCGAAATCGCCCGCATGGACGCCCGCATCAACTTGGCATCGCAGGTCGTCGAGACAAGCTATCCCGATTTGGAGATGACCGACATTTACGGCAAGAAGATCCGCCTCTCGTCGCTCACAGGCAAGGTCGTACTGCTCGACTTCTGGTCTGTCGAACTGGGCAACAGCAACACGCTGAACGCCGAACTGAAAGCGATCTACCATAAATATGCCGATGCCCCCACTCCGCTGGAGGTCTACCAAGTGGCGATCGACTCCTCGAAGCCGCTGTGGATCACAGCCGTGCAGGAGCAGCAGCTGCCCTGGATCTCGGTCAGCGACCTGCGCGGCCGGGCCTCGACGGCCATCGGACTGTACAACATCCGCAAGCTCCCGGCCAACTTCCTGATCGACAAAAACGGCACGATCGTCGCCAAAGACATCTACGGCAAGAGTCTGGAGAAGAAGCTGGACGAGCTGACAAAAAGATAGCACCGGCAAACCTCATCCCGATGATCTACTTCGCATCCGACGTCCATCTGGGAAGCGGCAGCCCGACGGCCGCCCGCGCCATCGAACGCAAATTCGTGGCGTGGCTCGACATGGTCGCTCGCGATGCAGAGGCGATCGTTCTGGCGGGCGACATCTTCGACTTCTGGTTCGAATACAACCGCGTCGTGCCTCAGGGCTTCGCCCGCACATTGGGCAAACTCGCCGAACTGACCGACCGGGGCATACGCGTGGTGCTGTTCACGGGCAACCACGACATGTGGGTCGGCGACTACTTCGCCCGCGAATGCGGCATGGAAGTCCACACCTCGCCGCAAGTCCTGACGCTCCACGGCCGGCGCATCTTCATCGCCCACGGCGACAACATGCAGATCGACGGAAAGCCGATGCTGAAACTCCTCAACCGGATCTTCCGGTCGCGGATGCTGCGATGGCTCTTCGCCTGGTTCATACATCCCGACATGGCCTTGCGCTTCGGCCGCTGGTGGAGCGGCAAGTCGCGCAAGTCGCACCGCAGCTCGGGAACGCCCGAAGCCCGAATGAATGCCCCCTTGATCGAGTATGCCCGCAATTACGCCGCAGCCCATGCCGGCCGGCCGGTCGACCATTTCATTTTCGGACACATGCACGCCGCCTACGATTTCCGCGACGGCGCGCTGCACACCGTCCACCTGGGCTGCTGGAAAGAGATCCCGACCTATGCCGTCCTGCACGACAACGGGGAGTTGACCCTCGAACGGTTCGAACCGGCAACCGATAACCGCAACGCCGAAGACCGATAAAAAACGCCGAAGACCTATAAAACATGAAACCCTATCTCGATCTTCTGCGCCGCATCAAGGCCGAAGGCGTCGTCCGCGGCGACCGCACGGGCACGGGCACAAAAAGCATCTTCGGCCATCAGATGCGGTTCGACCTGCGCGAGGGATTCCCGCTGCTGACGACCAAAAAAGTGTTTCTCAAAGGAGTGATCCACGAACTGCTGTGGTTCTTGCGCGGCGACACGAACATCGCTTATCTGGTCGGAAACGGCGTGCACATCTGGGACAACGACGCCTACCGCTACTACGGCGAACTGTGCACGGCCCGGGGCATCCGGCCGCTGGAGCGCGACGCCTTCCTGGCGGCCGCCGGCACCGAATCGCCGATCGCAGGCTATCGCTATGGCGATCTCAACCACGTCTACGGCTACCAATGGCGTTCGTGGCCGCGCCCCGACGGCAGCACGATCGACCAGATCGCACAGGCTGCCGAGTTGATCCGAAAAAATCCCGAATCGCGCCGCATCCTCGTCTCGGCATGGAATGTCGCCGAAATCGAGGAGATGGCCCTGCCGCCGTGCCACGTACTCTTCCAGTTCTATGTGGCCGAGGGGCGTCTCTCGTGCCAGCTCTACCAACGCAGCGCCGACACCTTTCTGGGCGTGCCGTTCAACATCGCCTCCTATGCCCTGCTCACGCAGATGATGGCGCAGGTCTGCGGACTCGAACCCGGCGAATTCATCCACACCCTGGGCGACACGCACCTCTACCTCGACCACATGGAGCAGGTCGACGAACAGCTCGCCCGCACCCCGCGTCCCTTGCCTGTCATGCGGCTCAATCCCGCCGTGCAGTCGATCTTCGACTTCCGCTACGAGGACTTCACGCTTGAAAATTACGACCCCTGGCCTGCCATCAAGGCCCCGATGTCGTTCTGAACCCGGCGTCATCATTGCAAAAACGCCAACGTCATTGCGAGCAACGACGCGGCAAGGACAAGAAACAAATAAACCGTATGATTTCAATCATAGTCGCCGTAGCCGAAAACGGCGTGATCGGCAACAACAATGCCCTGCTGTGGCATATCCGCGAAGACCTGCTACATTTCAAGGCGCTGACGACAGGCCACCCCATAGTCATGGGCCGCAAGACCTACGAATCGCTCGGCCGCCCGCTGCCCAATCGTATCAACGTGGTCATCACGCGGCAGGAGCTTGCGATTCCCGGCTGTACGGTGGTGCATTCGCTCGATGAAGCGTTGGCGCTTTTTTCTCCCGGCGAAGAGGTTTTCATTATCGGCGGCGCACAAATCTACGCCGAGGCGCTCCCGCTGGCCGACCGCTTCTACCTCACGCGCGTGGAACACCCCTACGAGGGCGACACGCGGTTTCCTGGGTGGCCGCTCTTCGACAAACCGGACGCCGCACCGACTTCCTCCGCGTCTCGCCCGAGCGGGAAAAACGGCGGGTACTTCCATCCGGCACATTGGCGTCTCGTTACCATCGAAAGTTTTCCCTGCGGCGCCGACTACCCCTACCCCTTCACGTTCGAAACCTACGAACGGAAATAGGCAACCCCCAGTCTCTACAATCGGAAACCGGGCAGCCGCCCTATTGCTCGTAGGAAAAATCCAGGCGAGTCCACCCGCCGCGTTCGTCGCACACCTCCACGGCCGCAATATATTCGCCGGCCATCTCGTATTCATACGTACGATACTCGGGGGCGTCGGTGCTTTCCATCCACCGATAGACGATCTTCGCCGGCAGCGTATGCACTCGTCGGCCGCCGATGCCATACAGCAGCACCGAAGAGAAGTTGCCATAAAAGAGAAATTCGTCCAGCCCGAAAAGGTCGATGTTCAGGTTATTGAGCTGTTCGGGATCGTTTTCGCACTCGGCCAGCAGAACTTGCCCTTCGACATCGCGTCTCATCCCGACAAAAGCCCCGTCGACCATCGCGTACGACTCGGCATATTCGACGTTTTCATTCTCAAAGGTACTGCCGGCCAGGTATCCGTGCCGGTCGTAGGTGTAAGTTCCGGCACTTTCGCCAGAAAACTCCATCGTCTCATCCCATGCTTCAACAACCGTGACCGCCCGGCCGTCGGTCAGCCCGCAAACCACCCTGTGACCGGCACCGGCCGCCGTTACCCGATCGGGCGTATAAACGATCGCGACGTCGCGCACCCTCGCATCCGATGCACCGCCGTCCGCCGGACTCCCTGCCTTCTTCCGCATCGACACCACGCGCCCCTGCTCATCGTAGGCAAATTGGAGCTGGCAACTCGTACCATCGGATCGCGCGATGCGGACATGCGCAACCCGACGAGGCAGAATCCGGAACGCGGAATCGGCCCGGGCAGTTTCCGCAATTACTGCCCCCTCCAGCTTCGCAGCCGATAGATGCACACTGCCGAGCATCGCCACAAGAAAGAGAAATACGAACATGCACTGCATCGCCATGCCGGACATCCAGCTAAAAACACCCTGTTTCATCTTGCAAAAGTTCATGACCTTCAAGTCGTACAATATAGAGCACAAAATTAACCGTTTGCGCTCGAAATCTCCGGCATTCCATACCGGGCCGTCGATTTTTAGGTATTTATACCACCCCGCAATCCGCCGGGAACGAGTACCTTTGCACCTGCAAAGGTTTTCGTAGATATGGCAAAATATTTCGACATGCTCATGGAGGACGTGCGGTTCCGCGAGGGACTCAACTCCTGCATGAACTGCGGCGTATGCACGGGCGTATGCCCTGCGGCAGAGTTCTACAACTACGATCCGCGGCAGATCGTCTCGATCGTGCAGACACGCGACGAGGAGGCCATCGAACGGCTCCTCAAGAGCGACACCATCTGGTACTGCGGCGAGTGCATGTCGTGCCGGCCCCGCTGTCCGCGCGGCAACACGCCGGGCTATGTGATCCAGGCGCTGCGCACGCTCTCGCAGAAGCTGGGTTTCTTCGCCGAGAGCGAAAAAGGACGCCAGCAGCTGGCTCTCAAACGCATCATCGGCGACAACATCCTGCGCACGGGCTATTGCATCGTGCCGCGCCTGGTCAAACCCGAACTGCATCCCGAACAGGGCACCGTGTGGAAGTGGATTTTCGACCACGACAAGGATATTTTTCCGCAGTTCACGCCCGTCTACATGCGTCACGGCGCCGGCGCCTTGCGCCGCCTGGACGAAGAGTCGCTCGCCGAGATCGACCGCATCTTCGAGGTAAGCGGAGGCAAGACGATGTTCGAGGCTATCGAGCAGCACTCCGACCGCAAAGCCCGCGAACTGGGCTACGCCGACGGCGCAACCCAAGAATACATGATGGACGTATTTCTGAACAACAGCAACGAACACTATTGACCATGATCCGCCGCAACAGCTGGAAAGAATACCAGAAACAGATCGCCGACGACCGCTACTACTACGCCCGCAGCTGCATCCGCCAGAACTTTTTCCCGGGCAGCGAGAAGGCGTTCATCGACATTCTGCAAAACGACCTGGGCCGCGACCTGCTGGACGACCCCAAACACTCGTCCTGCACGGGCATCGGCTACCACTCCGACATCGTGCCGCTCGAAACGATCATGACCGTCGTAGCGCGGCAATTCGCCTTGATGACCGAAGCGGGCTATGAGCACTTCGTAGCTTCGTGCATCACTTCGTTCGGCGTTTACACCGAGATTCTGGCCACCTGGGAGGAGTTCCCCGAAATGGAGGAGAAGACACGCGAGAACTTGTTCAAGGCCACCGGCCGCGAGTTCCGCAAGCCGACCAGCTTGGCCCATACGTCGGACATCATGTTCCACTTCCGCGAGGAGATCGCCCGCAAGGCCAAACACAAGTTGGTAAACAGCCTCACGGGCGAGCCGCTGCACGTAGTCGAGCACATCGGGTGCCACTACGCCAAGATTTTCCCCAAGTCCGGCATCGGCGGTTCGGAATTTCCTTACGTGCTGGCCGGCATGATCGAGTCGTGGGGCGGCCAATGCGTCGACTACCCCGAGCGGCGCCACTGCTGCGGCTTCGGATTCCGCAACTACTTAGTGCAGGCCAACCGCGGCTACTCGATCGCCAATTCGCACAAGAAACTCGAAAGCATGGTCCCCTACAAGCCCGATTTCATCGTGGCCAATTGCCCAGGCTGCGCCATGTTCCTCGACAAATGGCAATATGCCATCGCCGAGATGGAGGGCACGACCTACGGCGAGAACGGTCATGGCATCCCGGTGCTTACCTACGAGGAGATGGCCGGGCTGGTGCTGGGCTACGACCCCTGGGCCTTGGGCATGCAGATGCACCAGGTCGACGTCGAACCTCTGCTCGACAAGATGGGCATCGACTACGACCCTGCGGCCAAATACCTGGGCCGCAACGGCAAATACATCGGACAACCCGATTCGGCGGTAGTCAACGGCTGTCCGCCCGAAACCCTCTACGGCATGCGCGAATAGAAGGCCGGGAGGAACTGCAACCGAAATAGAAGAAACTCGCATGAAAAAAACGATCATCATAGGCGGCGGCGCAGCAGGCATGCAGACGGCCCTGCGGCTCTCCGAACTGGGCATCGAACCGCTCATCGTCGAAAAAGAAGCCAACCTGGGCGGCAAGCTGCGGGGATGGCACGCCTTGTTCCCCTCCTTCACGCCCGCCGAAGAAGTGCTTGCCGAATTGCAGCGACGCATCGAGGAGAAAAAAATCGAGGTGCGCACACGCGCCGAAGTCCGCAGCATCGCCCCCCGCAGCGTGACGCTGGCCGACGGCACGACGCTGCCCTGCGACGCCGTGGTGCTCGCCTCGGGCTTCACGCTCTTCGACGCCGCCATCAAGGAAGAATACGGCTACGGACTCTACGACAACGTTTTCACATCGGTCGACATCGAACGCATGCTCAACGAGAAACGGGTCGCACGGGCCGACGGCTCGGCACCGCGGCGCATCGCCCTGCTGCATTGCGTCGGATCGCGCGACGAAAAAGTGTGCCAGCAACATTGTTCGCGCGTGTGCTGCATCACGGGCGTCAAGCAAGCGATGGAGTTGAAGCAGCTCTTTCCCGAGGCCGACATCTTCAACTTCTACATGGACATCCGCATGTTCGGCCCCGGCTACGAGGAGATGTACCGCGAGGCGCAGCAGCGGTGCAACGTCCACTTCGTGCGCGGCCGCATCTCCGAAGCGGCGCCGACGCTCGACGGCCGCATCCAGATCAAGGCCGAAGACACCCTCACGGGACGCCCGCTGCGCATGAGCGTCGACATGCTGGTCCTGCTGGTGGGCATGCGCGCCAACGACGACAACGCCACGCTCAACGAAGAGCTGCGGCGCGCTCCGAGCGGATTCATGGCCCCGCGCGACCACTTCCTGCACCACGTCGAAAGCAACGTCGAAGGCATCTTCTACGCCGGCACCGTGACTTCGCCGAAGAACATCGGCGAGACGCTCGACGAAGCCGCAGCGACGGCCGATGCCGTAGCCGAATACTTGAAAAATTAAGCGTATGGCAGCCATCAACTTCGGCTATTCGATTTCCAAACCCCGGGCCATCGACATCGACCGCAACAACCTGCGCAAAAGCGACGAAATCCTGCACGAGATGCCCGAGCTGCAAACCTGCATCGGATGCGGCAGCTGCACGGCCGTCTGCACGGCCGGCAACCTGACGGAGTTCAACTTCCGCAAGGTGCACACCCTCGTGCGGCGCGGCGAATACCAGGGCGCCTACGAAGAGATGAACAAGTGCATGCTGTGCGGCAAATGCCGGCTCGTCTGCCCGCGCGGCATCAACACGCGCGCCGTGGTAATGCTCATCAAACACAAACTGGGAGACCTCTGACGATGACTTTCTACGCACCTTTCTGTCTGCCGTTCATCCTCGGCGCTTTGGCGATGTTCGCCATCGTCATGACCAAGTGGGCGCTGTGGCTCTACCGACTGCCGCGCGCCGACAAGATGGCTGTTCTACGCGGCCTGCCTTCGCGTGCGACCCTCGATGCCGCGGGCGAGACGATCTGCGAATCGCTCCTGCACCGCCGCATCTTCCGGATCGATCCGCTGCTGGGCTACATGCACATGTCGCTGGCTTTCGGATGGTTTTTACTGATCGCCGTGGGCTGGATCGAGACGATCGCTTACCTGGGCTTCCACTATGTGCCGCTCCAAGGTCACGTGTTCTTCAAATATTTTGCAACCGGACTCGCCCACAAGCCGTTTTTCGACTTCGTGATGGACTTGCTGCTGCTCTTCGTCCTCTCGGGCGTCGCGCTGGCCTGGGGCAAGCGCCTGCATTCCAAGGCGATGGGCATGCGCCGCACAACCAAGCATGTCCTGGGCGACCGCATCGCGCTGTCCGCGCTGTGGATCATCTTCCCGGCCCGTCTGGTGGCCGAAAGCGCCACCTGCGCCCTCTATGGCGGCGGGGGGTTCCTTACCGGCACGCTCGGCGGCTGGATGCACGACCATCTTGGCGTGATGGCCTCGATCAACATCGAAGCGGCCGCCTGGTGGATCTACTCGTCGTGCCTGGGGCTGTTCTTCGTGGCGATGCCGTTCTCACGCTACATGCACATTTTCACGGAAGTACCGCTCATCTTCCTGCGCCGCTACCGCCTGCGCTCGGGCGAAAAGAAAAAGTCCTACGACCACTTCCAGGTCGAGGCCTGCTCCCGCTGCGGCATCTGCATCGACCCCTGCCAGTTGCAGAGCACGCTGGGTATCGACAACGTGCAGTCGGTCTACTTCCTGCGCGACCGCCGCTACAAAATGCTGCGGCCCGAGGTGGCCGACAACTGCCTGATGTGCGGCCGCTGCGCCACGAAATGCCCCGTCGGCATCGACCTCAACACCCTGCGACTCAACTCCCGCGACACACTGCGCAATCTGCCCGACAAACGTCGCTACGCCTATCTGAAAGAGGTCGATCGCTCGCAGGGCACCGGCCGGGTCGGCTATTTTGCCGGCTGCATGACCCTGCTCACGCCCCGCATCCTCACGGCTATGGAACAGATATTCACGGCCGCACGTGAAGAAGTCTGGTGGGCCGACCGCGACGGCGGCGTCTGCTGCGGCCGTCCGCTGAAACTCTCGGGCGAGACCGACGCGGCCCGCAAGATGATGCGCTACAATACCGAGCTGTTCCGCAAACACAACATCGCCACGCTCGTTACTTCGTGCCCGATCTGTCTGAAGGTCTTCCGCGAAGACTATGCGCTGGAGGGCATCGAGGTGCTCCACCACTCGGAATACATCCTGCGGCTCATGCAATCCGGACGACTCCGCACCGACCGCGGCGACACGGCCTACACCTACCACGACCCCTGCGAACTGGGACGCGGCAGCGGCATCTACGACCAGCCGCGCGCCGTGATCGAAGCGATCGGCCGCCTGCTGGAGCCGGCCGACACTCGCGAGAACGCCCTCTGCTGCGGCTCGTCGGTCGCCAACACGGCCATTTCTGACCGCCAACAGGTCGCCCTGGCCCGCAGCGTCGCCGCCGAACTCGAAGCCACGGGCGCCGAAACGATCGTCACGGCTTGCCCGCTGTGCAAGAAAGCCATTGCCCGGGGTGCCGCCAAAGAGGTGCACGATCTGGCCGAAATCGTTGCAGGCCACATCCGACGATAATTTCAAAAAACTATAACCGACTGAATATAAAAACAATAGTATTTTATAAAATATTAAATGCGATTTTTGTTTTGCAAAGCTCGATTTTTGTATTACCTTTGCGGACACAACAGCGATAGATTTTTTCGACGATATATCGCGGGATAGAGCAGTTGGCAGCTCGTCGGGCTCATAACCCGGA
>CASPAC010000002.1 GCA_949419965.1 Bacteroidales bacterium | reverse complement strand
GTAAAAAACCTTATGTATCAATGATATGTAAGGTTTTTTCGTTTTTGGGTGGTGTAGATTAAAGCAACGGAAAGCAGGTTTTACAGTCCTTATTCGTGACCTGTTTTCGAAGGTCTGAAAATTGGTCACGATTTAGCCGTATTGCTTTGTTTTGCACTATTTTACGTCGCAATACATTCGATGCTGCAACACGTTTAATTATTAAACCTCGTAGCTATGTGCAGACGTATCACTTTCTCCGTCGTTTTCTTCTGTAAGAAAACCAAACTCAACAAAAAGGGCAAGGCTCCCATTTATGCCCGCATCACCACTTCCGGTCAGATTACCGAGATTCATACCCAGTGTCAGGTCGAGCCTCAGCATTGGAACCAGCGACTGGAGCGTTGCATGCTGCGGGATGCCGTTTCAATGCGGATCAATGAAATCATCGCTTCTTGTCGGGCCAATATCCTCGCCGCTTACGATAGCATCATCAAGGAGGGTAAGGATGCCGATTGTTTCGCTATCAAAGAGCGGTTGGAGCATGCAGCGGGCAACTCTCGAATGTTCCTCGCCGAGTTCTCCAAATACTGCGACAAGCGGCAGAAAGAGGTCGGTGTGCGGATTACCCAGCTGACAGCGAACAAATATCACCGTCTGTTGCGTTATATGGCCGAATACACGAAGGAGCAATACAAGAAGGATGATTTGCCGTTGGATGCCGTTACCTACGAGTATATCGACGGACTGAATACGTTCATGCAGACGGCGCATCAATGTAAGAACAACGGTGCTGTGAATTTGTTGTGTTGTCTGAAAAACTTCATCCTCTACGCTATCCGCAACGAGTGGATCGAAAAGAATCCGTTCCGGTATTACAAGATGAAGATCGACAAGGCCAACGTCAAGGTGCCTTTGACCAAAACAGAACTCGATACGCTTATCCGCAAATCTTTGCCCAACGACCGGCTCGACAGAATCCGCGATGTCTTTTGCTTTTGCTGCCTGACCGGATTGGCTTTCACCGATGCGGAACACCTACACCAAGAGCACATCACAACGGACGAGCAGGGAATACATTGGATTCATAAACCAAGAGAGAAAACAGCCGTGATGAGTCGTGTGCCTTTGTTGCCTTATCCCATAAAGGTGCTCGATAAGTACAAGAATGACCCGGCATTGCAGATTAAAGGGAAATTGTTGCCGGTTCCCAGCAACCAGAAGATGAACGCCTACTTGAAAGAGATCGCCGACATCTGCAATATCCGCAAACACTTGACGACGCATCTTGCTCGGCATACTTTTGCGACGTTGGCCATCGAGTATGGTATGCCCATCGACATCATCGCCAAGATTCTCGGACACTCCAATACCAACATGACACGGCACTACGCCAAATTCTCCGAGACGGTCATCGGCCGGGAAATGGCGGCTTTCGGCAGGCGGCTGAATTCGCTGCAATAAATCGGGGAATAAAAGTAAATCGTTATATTTGTAACGTATATGACACAGCAGAATACAATCCGGATTTTCGAGGAGCGGCGCGTGCGCACTCTTTGGGACGATGTTGAGGAGAAATGGTATTTTTCGGTTGTCGATGTTGTTTCGGTATTGACCGATAGCGTCGATGGGCGCAAGTATTGGAACAAGCTGAAACAGCGGCTAAAAGAGGAAGGAAATGAAACGGTGACAAATTGTCACCAGTTGAAAATGCCTGCTGCCGACGGCAAAATGCGTCTGACGGACGTGGCCGATACCGAACAGTTGTTTCGGTTGATTCAATCCATCCCCTCGCCCAAGGCCGAGCCGTTCAAATTATGGATGGCGCAGGTGGCGCGCGAACGGCTCGACCGGATGCAAGACCCGGAACTGGGCATCGAACAGGCTTTGACCGACTACAAGCGGCTGGGCTACTCTGAAAACTGGATCAACCAACGGCTGAAAAGCATCGAAATCCGCAAGGAACTGACCGATGAGTGGCGGAAGCATGGCTTGCAGGAAGGCGTGCAGTTCGCCACACTGACCGACATCATCTATCGCACATGGGCCGGTAAAAGTGCCAAGGAGTACAAACGGTTCAAGGGATTGAAAAAAGAGAACCTGCGCGACAACATGACCAATAAGGAATTGGTGTTGAACATGCTTGCCGAACTCTCGACCAAAGAGATTTCCGAAGCGCGGAATCCTCGGACTTTCGGACAGCATGCCGAGGTCGCCCGACGCGGCGGTTCGGTTGCCCGTGAAGCCCGCGAACGCTTGGAACAGGAAACGGGCCAACCGGTTGTCTCGCCGCTGAATGCGAAACAGGCGCTGCCGCTGAAATCCGAAGAAAAGTAGATTATGCGAACAATACCAATAAAAAAGCGGAAAGATTTACTTTCCGCTTTTTGTTATTTCTCTTTGGGATACGTCATCCCTGAAAAGAAATCTTCAAGGGACATGTCGTATAGTTTGCAAAATTTTGCAATCGAAGCTAATGTGGGGAATTTGGCCTTTCGCTCATAATCGGATATGCCTAATCCGGTTTCGTGCATAACATATTCTTTCGTGTCGTTATGCGATTCCCGAATCTCCCGCAGCCGTTTGGCTATCAAATCCACTAATATGGGTTCTGTCTGTTGCAAGTCTAAATTTTTGACAAAGCAAAAATCGATTCGATATTTTTAGCAACATCATATAGTGTTGATTGAGGATTTTTCATATCTTTGTTCCGACACAAATCCGAAACGCAGAAATTATGCTAACTTTGCCAATGAAAGCGGTTCCATAGCCGCAATATATTTAAGGTTAGGACAAACCTTTATACCTTTCCGGTAAACTCGCGACTGTTAGATGATAACAGGTTTATAGATCGGTGTAAATTTTGTCTGAAACCCTCGTCATGCCCCTGCATTCCCATGCAGGCGGCTGGCTTGGGCGTAGGGGCAGTTTACCGATCTGAGGCTCGCGAGGCCGACCGGAAGGTGCTGTACTTGCGCCCTCGTTTTTTTATTTCCTTTTCCATCCTTTTTTCGGCCCTTTATCGGATTTTGATGTTTCCTCTCTATACCATCGGTTTGTTGGGCGGCTATCCTGCTACAACGGATACGGTCGAATACTTCAAGTTCACCTTGCAGTATTATTGCGGTTCCATGTCCGCATTCCGATTATTGGTTGCAGTATCTGCTCCCGATGACTTGATGTTCTGCCATGCCTTGCTGGAGTTGAAGAAAACCGTTCCGGGATTGCAGTTGACAATGGTTCTTGCGGAGCAATACCGGCAAGAGCACGATACGGCATTGCTGTATGGGCAGATAAGGAAAAAGGCCGATTCGATAGTCGAGTTGTCGGTTCCGATTTATGCGTACTTCATCGAGCGTTGCGATTTCATCATTTTCAACAAACGTACGGCAGGAGCTTCGATAGCCGCCCGGTTTCAGAAAGCCCTCGTCGGCATTCCTATACCCGTGCAGCATGAATTGTGCGATCCCGGATTCTTCGTACTTTGTACTCCCTATCCCATAGAGTGCAAAGAGTATTTGAATCCCGACAGCCGGCATTACGACCCTTATGCAGAACTGCGGCAGAGCATCGAGTATATCCAGCGGCATAAGTTCAAGGTCAAGACAAACCGTCTGCCGCAAGTGTTCCTGCGCCAATGGTTGACACCGCCGCCAAGAAAAGCCTATCTGCTGCTGCGGGAGTCGGGCGACATGCAGGAAATCTATCAGCAGAGAGATACGGCACAGAACAATTATCTCGCCGCCAAAATCTTTGCCTATGCCCTTACCGCAAGGAATACGCATTGGATGCTGGGCACTCAGCGTCCCGACGGCGAAACCATTGCGCAGCAGTTCCTGCTATTCCGTCATCTGCTGGATTTGGAAGCCTACCGGAGAGAACGGAATCTGACATTGAAACCAGTCGACCTGTTCCGACCGGAAGCATACGAAATCGGAATACAGGAGAGCAAGTAAGACCGGCATTCGCAAGGCATTTGTTTGCATGGTGATATGGTTGCAATCATTCAGTCAGGTGTGGTTTAAGTAATGTCCGATTGTTCGGTTGCCCGCTTGTCCGTTTTCATGACGGGTTGTCCGGTTGTATTCATTCATGCAAACAATAAGGAACTGTTGTTTGCAGTCTTTCAATCTTGGGTGTTTGTCTTCGTTCATGCAGCAAAGAAACATGCCGGTTCCGAATAATCCTATGGCGGAAAGCCGAATGACGATATATGTCCTCTCCTGACATTGCATGTCATCGTAAATCATAAGGTTGAATCGGATGATTGCCTCTACTTTTGTCATACGCTCTGACTGATCCGGTTTTCGCAGGAATCACTATGGTTTGGGGATGCCGTTTTCGTGAACAAGCGTTCACGGCGAGTTGTGTTTTGTGCAACACGAAAGTCTTCGTGCAACACAAAACCTCGCCGCTCCCGACCGGAGCGGAGGCGTTTTCCTCCAAAGTCGGAGGAATATGAATGTGAAATGACGAATACGATGGAACAGAAGAAAAATACGCGCAATACGGGTGGCCGCAAGCCGAAGCTCGATCCGGTAAAGCATCGCTATATGGTAAATTTCAACGATGACGAAAACACCTTGTTTCGACAGAAGTTCGAGGATTCGGGGTTGGATTGTTACTCGAAATTCATCAAGGCCGTGCTTTTCAAACGTGAAATCAAGGTCGTGAAAGTCGACAAAACAACGCTCGATTATTACGTTCGGCTGACACAATTCTACCGGCAGTTCCAAGCCGTCGGCAACAATTACAACCAGATCGTGCGGACGTTGAAGACGAACTTCGGCGAGAAGCGTGCCTTGCAGATGCTCTACCGATTGGAACAATGCACCATCGAACTCGTCGTGCTGAGCAAATATATTATTGCCCAGACAAAGGAATACGAAGCTAAATTTTTACAACGATAGATTTTGGTGCGGCTTCGCGCTTTCGTCTGCCGGGAATTTAACTTATCCGCCGCAGCCGTACGCATTCGGGACCTACGGTTTCAGGCAGAAAATCGAATGCGACGATTTTCTGCCTGAAAAACGCTCCGGTGCGGCGGATAAGTTGTCGGCCTGTCCGGGACGAAAGCGAGCGAAGCCGACCGAGGACGCATGAATGCACGACCGACCGATTGAAAGGCAGTCGATACTGCGGCCAATAACTGTTTTAACGTAGATTGTTCGGGCCAAACCCAAACGGTGGGCATATTTTTTACAGCAAAAGACGTTAGGGACTTCTGCGGCTCACCTTCCAAGTCCGCATGATTCAAGTTCATTTTCAACCTCGGTTCTTTTCGTATTACCAAGCGAAGGCAGCGCGATTCGGGAGCGCCGCACCTGTCCCGCAGGGCGAGCACCTTTGTCGGACAAAGGTACAGCTCGCTACCGTCGGGCGACGGTATGGTTCAGACATAAAATCACTTGCCGAAAATCTTCAAAATCGGGCTCTCGAAATCCTGGGATTCACCCATATGACGGCCGTCATGCAGGTGTAAGGGTTGGCTGCGCTTTGGGTGCGATATTACGATGATTCTGGGAGGTGCAAAAACCCGCCAGATGAGCCATAAACAGCCCGGAAATAGACATGGATTACAGCGGACTGAAACGGGCCATATCTTGCGGTATGCAAACCGATAAACGATGTCTCAGTGGTTCTTCAAGCGCCCCCATACGGATACAAAGAGTGGTTTGTTGGTATATGTAAACCAATAAATTATACCGACAGACCGATACGCCATTCAATATCCGAACCAATAAACTTGCGAATCTGTGTGTGGTCGAAGATGTCCATATGGAAACAGTGACACAGACAGGCAACTCGATCACCCCTCCCCTTAAACATAACTATCACAGAATCAAATAACAAGAAAATCTGATAGTGAACGCTTGAGTGAATGAATGCTTGAACTCAAAAATTCATGAATGTATGGGGTTTCGAACCTGTTAATTCGCTCTTTCGTGAATACATTTTTTTTAACGAGAATAATTTATTAGCTCCTCCTCTCTTGTTATGAGAAGTAATTGAATTAATATATGGCATATGCTGTTATATGACAAAAAATCACTATTTTTGAACAAATAGATATGGTGCTTATGTTTGATCAGTCGTTTTCTGTTGAGAATTACCTTGCTATTTTTCACGAGGAGAATCGTAAGGGGCATATTGCATTTGACCATATGCCGGAACCTTACAGAAATATTGTTGCGGAGATAAAGACAAAGAAAAGTGCGGTTAATGGGATTACAAAAAAGAAAAAGAATAATCGAACAGAAGAAGAGGTCGTAGCGTTGGAGGCACTTAAATCTTCTATAAGAACCAAACAAACAGATAGGGACAAAGAATTATACAATGAATTATGCAGATATGCAAAAATAGCCAATAATAAAGATTTTATATTCCCGATAAAGAATTATACGGACGATGACAAACAAATATTTACAATTGACACCAGTCAATGGGAGTATTTTTATGCCATTAAGAACTTACAGCGAACATTGAGAGGATTGTTTAATGTAAAACAAGCAAATAAACATCAGATTATGTCTAATGTCAAATTGCTTTTGAATACCACAACGCCATTCTATTTGATTCGCACAGATATAACTGGTTTCTTTGAGTCCATTCCACAACAAGCATTATTGGATAAAATAAGTGCTAATAACTTGGTGAATTACAAAACAAAAGGAATGATTAAGGGGATATTGTCAGAATACAATAAGCAAAAAGATCCCCAAAGAATTAAGGCTAATTGCGGTGTGCCCAGAGGCATAGGAATAAGCTCATATCTCTCTGAAATATATATGCATGATATAGATCAGCATATTCGCAATCGAGAAGAAGTCGTATTTTATGCTCGTTATGTGGATGATATTTTGATAATTTTAATGGGGCTCCCTAATAATCAGAATATTTGCCAATACTATAAAGCCCTCAAAGAATTTTTTGCCAAGTATGGATTAAAGATTAAAAATAACGATCCAACAGAGGATAAGTGTAAACTCTTTAATTTTTATAACTTGGGTAGAAGACAACAATTTACATATTTAGGTTATAAGATTACTATTTCTAAAACAGGCAATGCGATAAATGCGGAATTTAGTATGTCCGATAAGAAAGCAGACAAAATTAAACATAAAATAGATGCCGCTTTTACGCATTTTGAAAAGGTCAGCAAGAAAAATATTAAGCAAGCCAAAAGAGATCTTCTGGACTCTCTTAATTTAATATCTGGTAATTATAGGTTAGCAAAATCTAAAGAACGAGTCAAGGCCGGGTTATTCTTCGGGAATGACCTTTTGACGGATTTGACAGATTTAGAGAATTTAAATAATTATTTGTTGTCTAAACAGATAACGCCATATTATAATGTATTGAATGGATCAAATGATAGATCAAAATACATAGCGTCAATTCAAAAGAAGGTTGGTGCTATTGATTTTAAGCAGCGTTGGCACGACCACATTATGTTTAAGTTTAGTCCTCGAAGATTAGCGGAAATAAGTGATTGGTTATCATGAAAGCAAGCAAGAAAATACGCCTTAAATACAAGAAAGAACGCGTGCTGTTATCCGATGTTCTTCCATATGAATTGCCTGTGATTTTTACCAACCGTTATTTTTACAGATATCTTGTTAGTACTGGAGTGAAATTCGACGGTAAAGAATTATCGTGGAACGATGGTATCAATAAAGATGCGTTAGCTGTGCTTAATTTTATTTTCTCTCCTTATCTAAACAACGATCTAACCACTTTGGCAAATAATCGGGAGAATATTAATAATAAGGCCGTTAGTATTCCATTTCTATACAAGATTAAGCATAAACCGCATAGACTTCGTCGACTAGCTTTAATACATCCGATGAATCAAATAGAGATCGTTTCCTTTTATGAAAAGTACAAAAGTCTAATATTGTATTATTGCGGACAGGATGAATTTTCTTTGCGGCATCCCGAGCGTGTGGCGTGCTATTTTTACTACAAAGATAGACTGCACCATACGTTGTTAGGGCAAAAGATAGATAAATTAGAACTATTTTTTAATGAGTATGAAAATCTCAAAACATATTTTAGTTATAAAGAATACTCTAATATTTATAAGTTCTATGAGGACTATAAGTATCAAAATGCAGAAAAACGATTTGAGCGTTTGTATAAATTTGACATTCAAAGTTGCTTCGATAGTATATATACCCATTCTTTCACTTGGGCTGTAAGTGGTGGCAAGGAAGAGTATAAAAAACATCTCAACGGGAAAGCTAAATCTTTTGGGGATGATTGGGATAACATTATGCAGAAAATGAACTATAATGAGACAAATGGTATCGTTATAGGCCCGGAATTCTCCAGAATATTTGCGGAAATAATACTTCAATATATTGACAAAAAAGTAAAGCAGACCCTACTTGTCGCTGGATACAATTTCAATGAGCATTATTGTTGTTATCGATATGTTGATGATATTTTCTTTTATTACAATGATGAAAAAGTTCTTGAAAAAGCTATGTCGACTTTTGAGGACTTGTTGCATGAATATAAATTATGTATTAGCAAAGAAAAAAGTATTGATTGCGAACGACCGTTCATTACACCTATCTCTATGTCTAAAATAAAGATTGATGCGCTTCTATCAGATTTTATCAGAATTCGTAAGCCTCATCAGGATATAGATACGCAGGAGGATGAACCTTTTGAAGATGAAGAAATTGAGGATATTGATGATGGAAAAATTGAGGAAGCATTAGAATGTAAAGACTTTATTTACATCAATGCTAAAGAAGTCAATAGAGCATTCAAATCGTTAATGGTAGAGAATAATGTAAAAAGCAGGGATATTATGAACTATACTCTTGCGGTAACTTCTACAAAGCTCGAGTCTGTTTTGAAGAAGTTTGATAAAAATTTCTACATATTGAGTAAAGCTGTTGCGCAACGGAAACGAGAAGATGATTGTCAAAAGAGAATTCATCAGTTGGAGAAGATGCTGCATCAATATCTTGCTGGTATGATAGATGTGATATTTTTCTTGTATTCCGATTGTAAGCGAGTGAATACGACGCTTAAAATGATGAATATATTGAACATTATCATTATTTACATAAGCAATAACTATAGAGATAAGGATGGCTCTACGATCAAAAGGTTCTCGTCTGCATTGAGAGATGCTATTTTCAAGAAGATACAAAACGAGATAACCATAGTATTCAAAACAACTTCATTTGACGTCAATGCGCAGATAGAGACCTTATACTTTTTGATAACTTTGAAATCTATGCCAAAACACTATGGAATAGATTCTAAATCCCTAAATAGCTATTTATCTGGCACTAGTGGAGGACGATTTGATATGCTCAATGCTTTGTCTATCATTATTTTATTGTACTACTATGGCAATACTAAGGCCTTTGAATACGATAAAAAACATTTGATAGAAGGGATAAATAATAAGTATAATTCAGTAAATTTGCCGGACGCAAGGAAAGATGCCGAGCTAATGATTCTTGCGCTTGATTTATTGGCATGTCCGTATATAACGCATCATGATAGAAAGACTATGTGTCGGGTTATGCAAATAGATGAAACAAAACAAACTCTGATAGAAAGATACTTCCGTAAACATAAATTCATGTTTACAAAATGGACGAATATTGATTTAACCAAAGAATTAGGCGCGAAGGTTTCGCAGGAAGTGTACACTTAATGCGGATTTCGGAAACAGTGCAGCAGCGAGGCTCACAATAACTTCACACACATAGCTCTGCATACGACCTTATGGGTATGCCTAAGAGAATGGAATTTCGTGAGTCGGATTCCATTCTTTTCTTTTTGTGTGGCTAAATTTGTCAGTCTATGAGATCATGTAAAACTAGGTAGGGGATTATACGAAAACTGAACTTATGGAAACTATAGGCCTATATTTTTTAATATCAAAAAATAAATCGTACTTTTGTATTGTAGCATAGAGATGCATTGCGGCGCAAAGTAGACACTACAAGGTAGTGACCTCAAAAACGAGAATTCGCCGGAACATATTGATACATAAAGGGAAACAACGAAAGGTTCAAGCGTCGTTTTCCGCTCCAGGAGGTCCTTTTCGAAGGACCTTTTTTGTTGGGTAAGGTTACGCAAATTGAAGCAAACGATTCTGTATGTCAATCACATGCGGGATCGTTTTATTTTTGTGCCACAGCAAAGGGCTGCAAGCAAAAGCACCCTGCTCGTGTGCCGAATCGTGACTGGAAGCCGAAGGATGTGTGCGCTGTAGTGCAAACAGCCGACAAATTTATTGCAGAAGTCGAACCTTTGCTGTTGGGCGAATGCTATCTGACGATCGAGCAAGTGATGTCCCATTTCCACATCTCCCGCCGTGCCTTGCAGAACTATCGGGACAAGGGAATTATCCCTTATGTCTCTGTTGGCGGAAGCTTCTTTATCCCGAATCCAAAATCAACGAGGTGCCTGATAAGAACTATTACAAACCGGCAGACTCTGAAGACCAGCAATGAAAATAGTGTAAATTTTTTTACTTGTGTCATAAATTGACATTTTGGATGTCTACCTTTGCAGAAACAAAAAAGATTTCAGATGAATAAGATTTGTAAATTTCTGCTGGGAATGATGATGATCGGATTATCATCATGCGCATCGATTCCTCATGAAACAGTTGAAATGTCCGTGTTGTTGGGGCGTCAGATCGATGCTTTGGAACAAGGACATATCGTAATGGTCGATGCCATTTATAAAGAAAAAGAACAGGTGGCGGTCAAATGGTTGAAAGAACAATGGTATCGGAATTATTTGAACGATCTGTTCGCTATGCCGGGCACCATTGAGTTTTGGAATGAAGCGATTGCCGAAGAACCGGCACAACGTATGGAGTCGCTGAAAGATTTGACAGACCTGATACAGGAGGATTATATGAAGCAACGGGATTCGCTTCTAATTCCTCTAAGAACGGAAAAAGAGAAACTGCTCGGGATTATTCGTAGCCATTATGAGATTGCCCGGGAAGCGAATGATGTTATAACGCAGAATATAGACAGTGCAAATGCGTTGGAAGAGAAGCGGAAGCGATTGTTATCCCGATTTGTTGATACGGATAAGATCGACACGCAGATAAATCGGTATCTGCAAAGAGCTGATTCTATTTTAAATACAGCACAAACAGCACTTGAAAAAATAGATGACAAACTTAAATAAATTGTAAAATTATGGCAGACATTACTAAAGTAAGAGCCGCCGCCGATATGGTAAAGGCTCGGCTGAATGAAAAAATGAAAAAAGAGATTGAGGCCTTGACATCGGCGGATATCAATGAAGTTGTGTCGCTTCTTGAAAACACTGGAATCAATCGGGCGGAAGTCCAAAATCTGAAAGCCGAGATCGCTCGTGCGACAAATAAGAACCAGGTGATCGTCAGGCTGCTCGATGCTCCGGGAGTTTTATGCGAACAAGTGAAAAGTATCATCGGTAAAATCAAGAAATAGAAGAGTTTGTTTCTTGACGGCCTACAACGATTTCTATTCGAGACAGGTTATGTTTTGGGTGCCCGCATTATGGGCGCCCAAAACTTTTTCTTGAACAGGGACGAGGCGGCTCATGTCTTTTGTTTGGTTCGTTTGCTGTCATTTATGAAAGAATCGACGGAAAAGCAATCGAAACGGCTCGAGCGGAAAATACCTGAAATTGGGGATTGCGGCGGCAGGGAATTTGCAAGAACTTTGCACACGGAACAATGGGAATTCAGCCATACATTGTTTGTATTGTAAAATGTTTGTGTGTGAAAAAGTCTTCCGAGAGAGAATCGGGAGACTTTTTTCATGCGCTGCGATTGGGAGAAGGGGAAGACGAATTTTATTTTGTAACTCGAAATAATGCATTATCTTTGCCGGGGATAAAATCCGGAAGACAAACAGCCGTCCCTACCGTTCGCTCGGATGAACTTTGTTCACCGCGGCTTTGCCCGGGCGGGCCGCAAGGCAAGAGGCCGGTGTTGTTTTCGCTCAGCATCCGAACACCCGACGTTCGTCGGGGATTTTTCCGAAAAACATCTTAAGAGAAACATATGCAGGATTTGAATGCGCTGAAAGGCAAACCTATCGCCCAACTGCGCGAAATAGCCAAAGCTCTCGGCATCGGCAATGTCATGGTCAAGAAACGCGAGCTGCTCGAACTGATTGCCGGACATGCGCAGGGTGCCGTTCCCTCCGGCGATGGTGCGCCGGCCGCACAGCCCGGAGCGGAGAAACCCCGCCGAGGACGGCGGCCGCGGGTGGCGCAACCCGAAAAAAACACGGAGACGCCGGCGGGCGGGCTTTTCGACCAACCGGCCGAGGAACCGGCACCCGCTCCGAGCGCTCCGAGCTCCGAAGTTTCGGAACCGGCCGTTCAGCCGGCGCCCAAGCGCCGGGGCCGCAAGCCCAAGAACCAGAATCCGGAGCCGGAACCTTTCAACCGGCAGGATGCTTATTTCGAATCGGACGATGACATTACGAAAGACGATTTCGAGGGTGAAATCGCGGGTGAAGGCGTTCTTGAAGTGATGCCGGACGGCTACGGATTCCTCCGCTCGGCGGACTACAACTATCTCAATTCGCCCGACGACATCTATGTTTCGCCGTCGCAGATCAAGCACTTCGGGCTGAAGGCCGGCGACACCGTGAGCGGTGCCATCCGCCCGCCGCGCGAGGGCGAGAAATACTTTCCGCTGGTGCGCGTGAACGAGATCAACGGCCTCTCGCCCGACCTTGTGCGTGACCGCGTGCAGTTTGAATTCATGACGCCGCTTTTCCCGAGCGAGAAATTCTGTCTCACGGGCAACGGCCACAACAACCTCTCCACGCGCATCGTCGATCTCTTTTCGCCCATCGGCAAGGGCCAGCGCGCGCTGATCGTAGCGCAGCCCAAAACGGGTAAGACCATGCTGCTGCAGTCCGTGGCCAATGCCATAGCGGACAACCACCCCGAAGTCTATATGATCGTGCTGCTGATCGACGAACGCCCCGAGGAGGTGACCGAGATGGCGCGCAACGTCAAGGCCGAGGTGGTGGCGTCGACGTTCGACGAACAGGCTTCGCGCCATGTGAAAGTGGCCGAGATGGTGCTGGACAAGGCCAAGCGCATGGTCGAGTGCGGCCACGACGTGGTGATCTTCCTCGACTCCATCACGCGTCTGGCCCGGGCCTACAACTCCGTGCAGCCCGCATCGGGCAAGGTGCTTTCGGGCGGTGTCGACGCCAATGCCCTGCACAAGCCCAAACGCTTCTTCGGTGCGGCGCGCAATACGGAGGAGAAAGGCTCGCTGACGATCATTGCCACGGCGCTGATCGATACGGGCTCGAAGATGGACGAAGTGATCTTCGAGGAGTTCAAGGGGACGGGCAACATGGAGCTGCAACTCGACCGTAAGCTGGCCAACAAGCGTGTCTACCCCGCTGTCGACGTGATCGCTTCGGGTACGCGCCGCGAAGACCTGCTGCTGTCGCGCGAGGTGATGAACCGCACCTGGGTGCTGCGCAAGTATCTTTCGGACATGACTCCCGTGGAGGCCATGGAGTTCCTGCAGAAGCAGATGAACCAGACCGAAGACAACGAGGAATTTCTTGCTACGATGAACCACTGAAAACTTATAGAACCATGAAGAAACTATTGCTGCTTGCGTGCTGCCTGCTGGCGACGCGCAGCGTGCTGGCCTGGGGGCAGAAAGGCCATGACGCGACGGCCTACATTGCCGAATGTCATCTGACGCCCAAGGCCGCCAAGAAGGTGAGCAAGGTGCTGGACGGCCATTCGCCGGTCTACTATGCCAACTGGCTCGACAATGCCAGCCATACGCCCGAATATGCCTACACCAAGACGTGGCACTATCTGAACATCGACGAGGGCGAGACGCTCGAATCCATGCCCCGCAATCCGAAAGGCGACGTGCTCTGTGCGGTCACGGCGCTTGTTGCGAAGCTGAAGAACGGCGGCTTGTCGGCCGAGGAGGAGGCGCTCAGCCTCAAGATGCTGATCCATCTGGTCGGCGACATGCACTGCCCAATGCACGCGGGGCGTCTGAGCGACCTGGGCGGCAACCGGCGCCCGGTGATGATGTTTTCCGCGCCGTCCAACCTCCATTCGGTTTTCGATTCGTCGATTCCCGAAGCGGCCCACCGCTGGAGCTACACCGAGTGGCAGCAGCAGCTCGATCGGCTGAACAAGGAGGAGGTGGCTGCCGTGCAGGCCGGTGAACCCCGCGACTGGCTGCTGGAGACGCACGCCATCTGCACGGAGATCTACGACTTCACGCCCGAGGGCACCAAGATTTCCTATGATTATGTGGCCAAGTATGCGCCCGTCATCGAACAGCAGTTCCTCCGCGGAGGCCTGCGCCTGGCACGTCTGCTCAACGAGATTTACGACTGACAATTCCGGAGAGAGTTCCGGATCGGACCTCCGGCATGGGTATCCATGCCGGAGGTTTCGTTATGCCGCGACAGGATTTTGGCTTGTCTTTTGTTCGTCGTCCGTCGAATCGAGCAAAACGACATGAAAAGAATGATAACGAACCTTTTGCTGGGGGCCGCGGCCTGCGGCGGAACCTTTCAGGCCATCGCCTGCACCGGCATCGCGTTGACGGCTGCTGACGGCGCCTATGTCCAGGCCCGGACGATCGAATGGGCCCTCGGTCCGCTGCCGAGCGAGTATGTCATCATTCCGCGCGGAGAGCGGCTGAGGTCGTTCACGCCGACGGGGGCTAACGGACTCCGGTTCATGGCGAAATACGGTGTCGTGGGGCTGACGGTCGTGATGCGGGATTTCATCGCCGAGGGAATCAACGAAGCGGGATTGTCGGCCGGGCTCTTTTTCTTCCCCCGCTACGGAGGTTACGAGCCCTACGAACCGGAGCAGAACGATCGGACGCTGGCCGATTTGCAGGTGACGGCATGGATCCTGTCGCAGTGCGCCACGATCGACGAGGTGAAGGCGGCGATCGGCTCGGTATGCATCGTCGGACTTGAACGGACGTCGGTTGTGCACTGGCGTATCGGCGAACCATCCGGGCGGCAGGTGGTTCTGGAAATTGTCGACGGCGTGCCGCACTTCTACGAAAACGAAGCGGGCGTGCTGACCAATGCTCCGGGATTCGAGTGGCAGCTGACGAATCTGAACAACTATGTGAATCTCCGTCCGGGCGACGCACCCGCTCAAAAACTGGGCGGCGCGACCCTGCTGCCGTTCGGCGGCAACTCCGGGTTTCTGGGTATTCCGGGCGATGCCACTCCGCCGTCGCGTTTCGTCAGGGCGGCGTTCTACCGAGCTACGGCACCGCAGCGTGCCACGGCGTTCGACACGGTGCAGCAGTGTTTCCATCTGCTCAACAATTTCGACGTTCCCGTCGGCATCGAGCATCCGGAGGGCGAAGCGCCCGACATCCCCAGTGCGACGCAATGGACGTCGGCCATCGACCTGACCAACCGCAAAGTCTACTACAAGACGGCGTACAACAATACGATCCGCTGCATCGATCTGGCGGAAATCGATTTCGCGAAGGTGAAATACCAGTTCCGTCCGCTGGACAAGGAGCGGATACAGCCGGTCGAAAAAATTGTTGTTGTGCAATGATGCCGCAAGATTTGTTGGCGCCCGTTGTTTGAGTCTGCAATCGACCGAAAACGAAAAACCCCTTATGTGTCTATGACGCATAAGGGGTTTTTGCTGCTCTCTTTCGAGAGGTCTTCGTGAGCGGAAAGCGGGATTCGAACCCGTGACCCTCAGCTTGGGAAGCTGATGCTCTACCGACTGAGCTATTTCCGCGAATCGTCTGCAAAGATAGACCGAATTTTCGGTTTTTGCAATCTTCGGCCGGCGAATTTGCGCGCGGCGGCCGGATTTTCGGGCCGCGGAGGGATATGGGGCAGAAAATGAACGGAGAACCGCGGGTGTGCGGCAGGGTCGTCGATCGGGCGTCGGCGGGTAGAAAATCGGGGCGGCAACCGGATCGCCGCCCCGATTGGGGAAATAAAGTCCGGGGGAGAACGAACTTCGGGGATGGACCCGTCCGGAAGAACGGAAAGAACCGGGGATCAATCCATTTTCAGCACGGCAAGGAACGCGGACTGCGGCACCTCGACGTTGCCGATCTGGCGCATGCGCTTCTTACCCTTCTTCTGCTTTTCGAGCAGCTTGCGCTTACGCGAGATGTCGCCGCCGTAACACTTGGCCGTCACGTCCTTGCGCACGGCCTTGACGGTCTCGCGGGCGATGATCTTGGCGCCGATGGCCGCCTGGATGGCGATGTCGAACTGCTGGCGCGGGATCAACTCCTTGAGCTTCTCGCACATCTTGCGGCCGAAGTCGTAGGCATGGTCGGCATAGATGAGCGACGAGAGGGCGTCGACCGGCTCGCCGTTGAGCAGGATGTCGAGCTTGACGAGCTTCGAGAGCTGGTAGCCCGTGCGGTGGTAGTCGAACGAAGCGTAGCCCTTGGAGATGCTCTTGAGCTTGTCGTAGAAGTCGAAGACGATCTCCGAAAGCGGCATGTCGAAATTGACCTCCACGCGGTCCTGCGTGATGAAAGTCTGGTTCTTCATGACGCCGCGCTTGTCGATGCAGAGCTTGATGACGTTGCCCAGAAACTCGGCTTTGGTGATGATCTGCGCCTGGATGTAGGGCTCCTCGATTTTGGCGATCTTCGTGATTTCGGGGAGTCCCGAGGGGTTGTGGACCTCCAGCGTGTCGCCCTGCGTGGTGGTGATGCGGTAGGAGACGTTGGGCACGGTGGTGATGACGTCCATGTCGAATTCGCGGTAGAGACGCTCCTGGATGATCTCCATGTGCAGCAGACCGAGGAATCCGCAGCGGAAACCGAAGCCGAGGGCCAGCGAACTTTCGGGCTCGAAAGTCAGCGACGCGTCGTTGAGCTGCAACTTTTCGAGCGAAGCGCGCAAGTCCTCGTACTGGTCGGCCTCGACGGGATAGACGCCTGCGAAGACCATGGGCTTGACGTCCTCGAATCCGGCGATGGCCTCGGGGGCCGGGCGGTCGACGGCCGTGATCGTATCGCCCACCTTGACGTCGGCCGAAGTCTTGATACCCGAGCAGATATACCCCACGTCGCCGGCCTTGATCTCCTGGCGCGGCTGCATCTTGAGCTTCAGCACGCCGATCTCGTCGGCGTCGTACTCGCTGCCGGTGTTGAAGAACTTCACGTGGTCGCCCTTGCGGAGCGTGCCGTTGAAGACGCGGTAATAGGCGATGATGCCGCGGAACGGGTTGAAGACCGAATCGAAAATCAACGCCTGCAGAGGGCCGTTTTCGTCGCCTTTCGGTGCCGGGATGCGCTGCACGATGGCTTCGAGCACCTCCTCGACGCCGAGGCCCGTTTTGCCCGACGCGAGCAGGATGTCGTCGTCCTTGCAGCCTATGAGGTCGATGACCTGATCCTTCACCTCGTCGATCATGGCCGAATCCATGTCGATCTTGTTGAGCACGGGGATGATTTCGAGGTCGTGGCCGACGGCCAGGTAGAGGTTCGAGATGGTCTGGGCCTGGATGCCCTGCGTGGCGTCGACCACCAGCAGGGCCCCCTCGCACGACGCGATGGCGCGCGAGACCTCGTAGGAGAAGTCGACGTGGCCCGGGGTGTCGATGAGGTTGAGCACGTAGCGCTCGCCGTTGCGGGCCGTGTACTCCATCTGGATGGCGTGGCTCTTGATGGTGATGCCCTTTTCGCGCTCGAGGTCCATGTCGTCGAGCACCTGGGCCTGCATTTCGCGCTGGTTGAGCGTGTTGGTCTTTTCGAGCAGGCGGTCGGCCAGGGTGCTCTTCCCGTGGTCGATATGGGCTATGATGCAGAAATTGCGGATGTTTTTCATATTCGGGCAAAAGTCTGAATGGGTGCAAAGATACGAATAAGCGAGGGCAAAAGCAAGCTCGCTTGCATTTTGCCGAGCGAGAGTATCTTGGGCGAAGCCAATGTACGAAAAGTCGAGCGCAGAAGCAAGCGTCAGCTTGATTATGCCGAGCGAGAGTATCTTCGGTGCAAGCCAATGTACGAAAAGTCGAGCGCAGAAGCAAGCGTCAGCTTGATTATGCCGAAACGGAGTATCTTCGATGAAGATGTGTCGAAACATATGCTTATCGGCAAAATGCCCCTCTGCTGTTTTTGGGCGGTTCCGAGAGCCGCGCGGGCCGCAGCCTCCCCCGGCGGAGGCCCGCAGAATCCGGCTGTCGCCGGGCGTGCCCCGCAGGCTGCGGTCCGCACACACACTAACAGGTCGAATGCAGAATCGGCAAAAGAGAGGAATGTTTCGGATGAGTATAATTATTTGTCCGGATGCCGTATTTTGGTCGAAGCCGATGTGCGCATAAAAAGAACGATGTTTCATTATAAAATTATCCAAGGCAAAGTATATGAGTGCAGGAGCCATGCGGATTCGGTTTGATCATGTCGAACGGCATATTCATCCGCCGGCGGTGTGGGCACATGACCGACAAATGTTTATCTTTGCAGCCCGATAAACATTTAGTGACGAATTATGTGGCTGACCCTTGCATTCGTTTCGGCGGCGCTGCTCGGACTCTACGACGCGGCCAAAAAGACGGCTCTCACCGACAATGCCGTGCTGCCTGTGCTGCTGCTCAATACGCTTTTCTCGACGTTGATCTTTCTGCCCACCATTCTCTCGGCCGAGGGCGGCTGGGGCTGGTTCGACGGCACGGTGCTCGCTTCGACGCCCGGTTCGGCGCATGCGCACGGGCTGGTGGTGCTCAAGTCGGCGATCGTGCTGGCCTCGTGGATTTTCGGCTACTTCGGCATCAAACACCTGCCCATAACGATTGTCGGACCCATCAACGCCACACGCCCCGTGATGGTGCTGGTGGGCGCCATGCTCGTCTTCGGCGAGCGGCTCAACCTCTATCAGTGGATCGGCGTGGGGCTGGCTCTCGTGTCGCTCTTCATGCTGAGCCGTTCGAGCCGGCGCGAAGGGGTGGACTTCGCCCATAATCTGTGGATCGTTTTCGTGGCTCTGGCAGCCGTGACGGGCGCCATGTCGGGGCTCTACGACAAGTTCATCATGTCGCGGCTCGACGCCGTTTTCGTGCAGGGGTGGTACAATCTTTATCAGTTATTGATGATGTCCGTGGTCGTCGCCGTGCTCTGGTGGCCGCGCCGGCGCTCTACGACGCCGTTTCATTGGAGCTGGGCCATACCGCTGATCTCGGTTTTCCTCTCCCTGGCCGACTTCGCCTACCTGATGGCCCTGCGCGAGGCCGACGCCCTGATTTCGGTGGTCTCGATGATCCGGCGCGGTTCGGTGGTGGTGTCGTTCGCGTGCGGCGCCCTGCTTTTCCACGAACGCAACCTGCGGTCCAAGGCCGTCGACCTGGCCTTCATCCTGGCAGGCATGGTTTTCCTGTGGCTGGGGTCGCGATAAAATCCGCGGCGGAGCGGGCGCAATTCGGAATTAAATCGCTATCTTTGCGTGAAGTTTGCCGATACTAAAAAAATCAAATCTATGAATATCTCCTATAACTGGCTCAAACGCTACATCGACATCGATCTGCCGGCCGAAGAGGTTGCGGCGATCCTCACGGACATCGGACTCGAAGTCGAGGGTTTCGAGAAGATCGAGACCGTCAGGGGCGGGCTGCGCGGCGTGGTCGTCGGCGAAGTCCTGACCTGCACGGACCACCCCGATTCGGACCATCTGCACATTACGACGGTCGACGCGGGGGCTTCGGAGCCGCTGCAGATCGTGTGCGGAGCAGCCAACTGCCGCGCCGGCCTCAAGGTGCTGTGCGCCACGGTGGGTGCCGTGCTCTACCCGAACGGCGGCGACGAGGAGTTCAAGATCAAGCGCAGCAAGATTCGCGGAGTCGAATCGCTGGGCATGCTCTGCGCCGAAGACGAACTGGGCATCGGCTCCTCGCACGAGGGCATCATGGAACTTCCGGCCGACGCTCCCGTGGGAATGCCTGCCGGCGAATATCTCCGGATCGAAGACGACTACCTTATAGAGATAGGACTGACGCCGAACCGGGTGGATGCGGCGTCGCACATCGGTGTGGCGCGCGACCTGGCGGCCTATCTGACCAGCCGCGGCAGGCAGACGCCGGTGAAGATGCCCGACGTATCGGCTTTCGCTCCGGACAACCGCGATCGGACGATGAAAATCCGCGTGGAGAATGCCGAAGCGGCGCCGCGCTATGCCGGCGTGACGGTGACGGGCTGCAAGATAGGCCCCTCGCCCGAATGGATGCAGAACTGCCTGCGTGCAGCCGGAATCAATCCCAAGAACAACCTGGTGGACATCACCAACTTCGTGCTTTTCGAACTGGGGCAGCCGCTCCATGCGTTCGACGCCCGCAAGATCGAGGGCGGTGAAGTGGTGGTCCGCACCTGCGCCGAGGGCACGCCTTTCGTGACGCTCGACGGCGTGGAGCGCAAACTGACGGACAAGGACCTGATGATTTGCTCGGCCGAGCGCCCGATGTGCATCGCCGGAGTCTTCGGCGGTCTGGATTCGGGCATCGGCGACGCGACGACCGATGTTTTCATCGAAAGCGCCTATTTCAACCCTGTGTGGGTGCGCAAGACGGCGAAGCGTTTCGGACTGAACACCGATTCGTCGTTCCGCTTCGAGCGCGGCGTCGACCCCAATATGCAGGTATATGCGGCCAAGCGCGCCGCCCTGCTGATGAAGGAGCTGGCCGGCGGCACGATTTCGAGCGACATCACGGACCTCTACCCTGCTCCGATCGCCGATTTCGTATTCGACGTGAAGCTGGCCCGGGTGAACGCCTTGATCGGCAAGGAGATTCCCGAGCAGACCGTGCGAACGATCCTTGCGGCGCTCGAAGTGAAGGTGCTCGCCGAGAAGGAGGGCGTGCTGACGGTGGCCGTACCGCCCTATCGTGTCGATGTGCAGCGCGAAGCCGATCTGATCGAAGAAATCCTGCGCATCTACGGCTACAACAACGTAGAGATTCCGTCGCGTGTCCGCTCGACGCTCTCCTATGCGCCGCAGCCCGACCGCAACAAGCTGATGAACCTGGCCGCCGACTTTCTGACGGCCAACGGGTTCACCGAAATCATGTCCAACTCGCTGATCCGCGGCGCCTATTACGAAGGCCTCGCCTCCTGCCCTGCCGAACGCTGCGTGCGGATTATCAACCCGCTGAGCGCCGACCTCAATGTCATGCGCCAGACGTTGCTGTTCAACATGCTGGAGGCCGTGGCGCTCAACGCCAACCGCAAGAACGGCGATCTGAAGCTCTACGAATTCGGCAACTGCTATTTCTACGATGCCGACAAGCGCAGCGACGAGAATCCGCTGGCCGCCTACTCCGAGGAGTATCGCCTGGCCATTGCCGTGTCGGGCGTGGCCGTGCCCCAGTCGTGGAACGTCAAGCCCGAGAAGGCGTCGTTCTTCACCCTGCGCGCTGTGGCGGAGAAGCTGCTGCGCCGCTTCGGGGTCGACATCTATGCGCTGCGCTGCGAAAGCGTGGCTTCCGATCTGTTCGGCGAGGCGTTGGCGCTGTCGCTCGGCAACAAGGAGCTGCTGCGCATCGGCACGGTAGCCGGCCGCATCCGCCGCATGCTGGATGTGAAGCAGGAGGTCTATTATCTGGAGATGAATTTCGATGCGCTGGTCAAGTCGACCCGGAAGCATCGGATCGCGGCCGAGGAACTTTCCAAGTTTCCCGAGGTGAAACGCGACCTGGCGCTGCTGGTCGACAAGCAGACGACCTTCTCCGCCTTGCGCGACGTGGCTTTCGCCACCGAACGCAAGTTGTTGAAGAGCGTGGCGCTTTTCGATGTCTACGAGGGCGACAAGCTCCCCGAGGGCAAGAAGTCGTATGCGCTGAGCTTCGTGCTGGAGGATCGGACCCGGACGCTCGACGAGAAGACGATCGAGCGCGTGATGGCCAACCTCACGGCGCAGTTCGAGAGCCGCTGCGGCGCCACGGTGCGCAGTTAGGCATGCTTGAATCGATGAAAATCCCCGCGTCCGGCCGGATGCGGGGATTCTTGTTTCGGGAAGTCGCCGGGACGTTCGGGGCCGGGAGTTACTTCGCAGGCTTGATCTGCGGCGGCTGGATCGTGACGTAGGGCGTGCCGTTGTCGTGGCAAGTCGATACGATCCGCACCGCGCGGATCGGCCCGGCAGGCCGGATCGTGATGCTGCCGTTCTCCAGCTCGCCGACCCGCTCGAAGTTTCGGCCGTCGCGGGAGATTTCGGCGTAGCCCGTGGTGACGTGCGTCTTGGGCAGTTGTTTGTGCCCGGTCTGGAGGAACAGTTCGCGGCAGGCAAGCGGCCTTTCGAACGTGTAGAGCAGCCAGTCGCCCTTGCGGCAGGTGCGCAGCGTGCGCGCGGTGCTCCGGTATTCGGCCGCGCGGCTGAGAGGCGCCCGCGGGCTCTCGGGCATCGACGAAGTGAGGGTCAGCGCCGGCGCAATGGTGCGGTAGTAGCTTTTGTCGGCGACGTAGGGGCTTCGCCCCGTCTTGTATTGCGAGTAGAAGCGCAGGCGGTGGGGATCCTTGCTTTTCAGAGGCTTCGAATAGCGTTTCGGTGCTTCGTTGTCGACGGTGTAGTAGATTTCGGAGCCGTCGTCCGTGGCGGCTGTGAAAACACCGTCTTTATAGTTCAGCTGCGGCGGAAAGAGCCGGAAGCGGACACCCATGGCTGCCAACCGGTCGTAGTGCTCGCCCGAGAGCTCTTTATAATAGGTGTCCCACCCTTCGCTGCTGCCGCTCCAGGCGATGCGCGACAGGGCGCAGAGACGCGGGAAGCACATGAAGTCGAGGTAGTCGGAGGTTTCGGGCCGGTGCGAGACGTAGATTTCGCTCCAGAAAGCCGCTTCGAAGCCCTCGATGTTGGACGACTGCTCCTTGGTGAATCCCTGTTCGGCCGGGTCGAATCCGTAGGTCTTGCGGGCGTCGAAGATGGCCGCCCAGCTGTGGCCCTCCTCGTGCGGCGACTGGCGCATGTCGAAATAGAACCACTGGCTGGGCATGACCACCGTGCGGTAGCCCATCTCGGCTGCCGCACGGCAGGTTTTGACGCTTCTCCAGCCGTGCACGCGGCTGTCGCGCGTGAAGCTGCCGCTCGCCGCGGCCTCGTCCCACACGGCAGGCCGCTTGCCGCGGGCGGCGAGCATGGCTGTCAGCCGGTTCATGAAACGCTCCTGCAGCCGGTGGGGATCGTCGGTCCGCAGCCGTTTCATCATGGCCCGGCAGCGGGGGCACTTCTCCCATTGCGAAACCTCGACCTCGTCGCCGCCGATGTGGATGTATTCCGACGGGAAGAGGCTGCAAATCTCGTCGAGAATATCTTCGAGGAGCGCGTAGTTCTCCTCGCGGGCCACGCACCAGGCCGAGCGGTAGTCGGTGCCGCCCGTGGCGGCGGTGTCGGCCGGATAGTCGCAGCGGATCTCGGGGTGCACCGAGCCGATGCAGCGGCTGTGGCCCGGGAGGTCGATCTCGGGGATGATCTCGATGTTGCGCAGGGCGGCGTAGGCGATCAGTCCGCGCATCTGTTCGCGGGTGTAGTAACCGCCGTACTTCTCCGACCACTTGCCGTAGACGGGCACCACGGGCGAGTCGCCGCCGCGGAAACCGCCGATCAGGGCCAGCTCGGGGTGCGATGCGATTTCGATGCGCCACCCCTCGTCGTCGGAGAGGTGCAGGTGCAGCTTGTTGATGTTGTGGTAGGAAAGCAGGTCGATGCAGCGTTTTACCTTGGCTTCGTCGATCCAGGTGCGCGCCACGTCGAGCATCATGCCGCGGTAGGCGTAGCGCGGGCGGTCTTCGATCGTGCCGCAGGGCAGCGACGTGCCGCGACCGACACCCCGGCGGGCGTATACCTCGGGCGGGAGCAGGCGGAAAAGCTGTTGCAGCCCGTTGAAGACGCCGCCGGGGCTTGTGGCGCCGATGCGGACGTGGTCGGGTGCGATCTCCAGCCGGAAAGCTTCCGACGCATCGCCCGGTTCGAGCGTCAGCACCACGGAACTTGCACCTGCGGCCTGCTGCCGCACAGGGCAACCCAGGTATCCGGCGGCATATTCGGCCAGGGGAAGCAGGGCGCTGTCGGCGGCCAGGGTCGTGGCGGACGAGAACCGGAACTCGCCGTTGGCGGGAACGAGGCGCCCGGGGGCGGGCTGCGCCGCGGCCGGCACGGCGAAAAGCAACAACAGGGGCAAAAGTCGCAGTTTCATGGAGAAGCCGAAATTTTGTTTTTTGCAAAGTTACTTTTTTCCTGCCGATTTGCTACCTTTGCGGAAGACAAACTTCACCGGACGAAGCCGGGGCCGGGAATTGTTGCCGGTCTGCCCGGCCTTAGAACGAACAGGATCGAATATGGAACAGGACAAGCGTTTGGCTGCCACGGCGCGGCTGCTGGAAGTGATGAACACGCTGCGCCGCGAATGCCCGTGGGACCGCGAACAGACCTTCGAATCGCTGCGCAGCAACACCATCGAAGAGACTTACGAACTGGCCGATGCCATCACCGACGCCAACATGGAAGGCATCAAGGAAGAGCTGGGCGACCTGCTGCTGCATGTGGTTTTCTACTCCAAACTGGGTGAGGAAGCCGGTGCGTTCGATTTTGCGGAGGTGGCCGACGCCCTGTGCGACAAACTGATCTACCGTCATCCGCATATCTACGGCGACGTACATGCCAATACGCCCGACGAAGTCAAGGAGAACTGGGAGGCGCTCAAACTGCGCAAGAAGAACCGCAAGAGCGGCACGCTGGGCGGAGTTCCGCGCTCGCTCCCGGCGATGGTCAAGGCCTACCGTGTGGGCGAAAAGGCCGCGGCGACGGGTTTCGACTGGCAGCGGCGCGAGGATGTGTGGGAGAAGGTGCGCGAGGAGATCGGCGAGGTGGAAGCCGAGATGAAGTCGGGCACGGCGGCCGATCTCGAAGCCGAATTCGGCGACCTGCTCTTTGCGCTGGTCAATGCCTGCCGGCTCTACGGTGTCGATCCCGAATCGGCCCTGGAGCGCACGAACAAGAAGTTCATACGCCGTTTCAACAGCATGGAGGAACGGGCCGCGGCCCGCGGGCACGCCCTGCACGAACTCTCGCCCGAGCGGATGGAGGAGCTGTGGCAGGAAGCGAAAAACGAAGAATAAGATGGCGATTATCCGTAAAATCCGCGGCCGCGAGCCGTCGGTGGGTGAAAACACCTTTCTGGCCGAGACGGCCGTGCTGCTGGGCGACGTGACCGTCGGCCGCGACTGCTCGATCTGGTACAACGCGGTGCTGCGCGGCGACGTCAACAAGATCGTCATCGGCGACCGCACCAACATTCAGGACGGAGCGGTGCTCCACACGATCTACGACGGCGCGAAGCACCCGTCGCAGACCATCATCGGCAACGATGTGTCGGTGGGGCACAACGCGGTGGTCCACGGAGCCCGCATCGGCGACAACTGTCTGATCGGCATGGGCTCCATCCTGCTGGACAACGCTGTGATTCCCTCGGGCTGCATCATTGCGGCGGGGGCGCTGGTGCTCTCCAATGCACAGCTGGAACCCGATTCGGTCTATGCGGGCGTGCCGGCCAAGAAAGTCAAGGACGTGACGCCCGAGCAGCGCGACGAGATCATCCGGCGCACGGCGCACGACTACATGCTTTACGCATCGTGGTACAAGGAGGAGTAAGCGCGTGAAACGACCGTCGAAATATGCCCGCATCCTGCTGAATCTGCTGGTCGCCGTGGCGGTCAGTCTGGTGGTGAATTTCTCCTACCTGCTCCTGCTGCTGATCGATCAGAGGAACGATGCGCCGGCTGCGCCCGCAGCGGAACAGCGGATCGACGAACGCTCGGGCGAAGGAGTGCTCCGCCTCTCGCCCGACGGGCACGGCTATCTGCTCGTCGAATCGGGCGACAGCGTCTATGTGCCGATGCAGCGCGTGCGCCGGCTGGGACTGCGGGACGGCGACCGGCTGGTGGGCGAAATCTCGGCGCCGGAACGTGCGGGAGCGCATGCCGTCATGGAGAAGGTGTGGCGGCGCAACGGCGAGGAGTTCGACTACGGAGCGCTTTTCAAACGGCCGGCCGAAAGCGTGGTGCTGACGCTGCAACTTTTCTACTATTTGCTGATTTCGTTCATCCTGCTGTCGATTCTGACCCCGGTCCGCTACAATTATTCGCGGCGGCGGTTCGTGGTGCACTGCGTGTGGGGCATAGCCGTCGCTGCGGGCCTCTACTTCCTGGCCCCCGTCACAGTGTGGCACTCGGGAAAGCTGATTTTCAACTTCATGGCGCCGCGCATGCTCGACTACGTGCTGCTGCTCAAGTGCTCGTTCGCCGTGGTGGTTTCGATTCTTTACAGCCGGATCTATGTGTCGATCTCGCAGCAGCAGGCCGTGGCCATGGAGAACGAACGGCTCAAGAACGAGAATCTCACTACGCGCTACAACATGCTCGTGGGGCAGATCAACCCCCACTTCTTCTTCAACTCGCTCAACTCGCTGTCGATGCTCGTGCGCGAGAAACTCGACGAAAAAGCCCTCACCTACATCGACCAGCTCTCCTACACGTTCCGCTACATCATTCAGAACGGGCAGAATACCTGGGTGACCCTCGGCGAGGAACTCGACTTTGTGGAGGCCTACGGCTATCTTTTCAAGATACGTTACGCCGACAAGTTCTTTTTCGACATCGACGTGCCGGCGGAGTGTCGGGCGTGGCTGCTGCCGGCGCTTTCGCTGCAACCATTGGTGGGCAATGCCGTGAAACACAACGCTATCACCAAATCCAATCCGCTGCGCATCGCGATCCGAACGGCCGGCGACTGGCTCGAAGTATCCAACCCGAAGACACCCCGTCTGGAACCCGAACCCTCCACCGGCATCGGTCTGGAGAATCTGCGCAACCGGGTGCGGCTCATCGCGGGCCGCGACATCCAGGTGGTCGAGACCGGGACGACGTTCACGGTGCGCGTGCCGCTTCAAAAACCTGCGTCATGCTCCGGGCAGTAATCATCGAGGACGAAACCGCCGCTGCGGTCAACCTGCAGGCCATTCTGCGGGAAGTGGCGCCCGACGTCGAGACGGTCGCCACGCTCGAAAGCGTGGCCGAGAGCGTCGAGTATCTCCGGAGCCGCCCCCGCCCCGACCTGCTGTTCATGGACATCCACCTGGCCGACGGCGACTCGTTCCGCATTTTCGGTGCGGTGGAGGTCGACGTGCCTGTCATTTTCACGACGGCCTACGACCGATATGCGCTGGAAGCGTTCAAGGTCAACAGCATCGATTATCTCCTCAAACCGCTCAACGGCGCCGACGTGTCGCGGGCCATCGACAAGTTCCGCCGGCTGACGGGCAGCGAACGCCGCGACTACGGCACGCGCGTCAGGGCGATGGCCGCCGGCCGCGAGGAGACCTTCCTGGTTCAGGTGCGCGACAAGATCATCCCGCTGCACCGCGACAAGATCGCGTTCTGCCATACGTTCAACGAGAAAGTCACGGCCTACGGCTACGACGGCGAAGCCTATCCGCTCGACCGCACGCTGGAGACGCTGCAGGCGCTGCTGCCGGAGAGCGATTTTTTCCGGGCCAACCGCCAGTTCATCGTGGCGCGCCGTGCCGTGAAGGAGATCGTCGTGTGGTTCGGCAGCCGGCTGTCGTTGTCGCTGCTGCTGCCCACGCCGGAGCGGATCGTCATTTCCAAAGCCCGCGTACCCGAATTCAAAGCCTGGCTGCGGTCGGCTCAAGGGGCCGAATAGCCGGTTGACCGGCCGGAACGACCGTTTGACCCGGGGCACCGCCCCGGGTTTTGCATTGTGGCCCTACCTTTGCAGCAGAAACCCGCAAACTTCATCAAAAAAAAAATCAAACGTCATGAAACAACGTATTTTTTCAGTCGCCGCAGCGCTTTGCATGCTGGCCGCGTCGGGCGCCTATGCGCAGAACAGGAATCCGAAGCAGGAAACGCTCCGCGAACGTCCGACCGTCGAGCAGATGACCCGGCGCCAGACCGAGCGCATGACCCGCGAACTGGGACTGGACGAGGTGCAGGCCAAGAAAGTCTATGCCATCAACCTGAAGCGGAACCAGCAGATGGAGGCCTGCCGTGCGGAGATGCAGAAGAACCGCCAGTCCGAGGCTGCCGAGATGAAGTCGGTGCTCACCGACGAGCAGTACGGCAAGTGGTCGCAGATGCAGGGTCCGATGCCCCGCGCCCATCGCGGCAAGATGGACAAGAACGGCAAGCAGGGTTGCTGCAAACAGAACACGAAGTGCGCCAAGGAACGGACGAAATAGTCCGCCCGGCGGTCCGGTTATGTTAATCGAGGGTGTCGATCGGTCGATTGACACCCTTTTTAGGGCGATTCGCCCCCGCAGCGCTGGATCTCCGGCCAAAATAAGCTATCTTCGCGCTGCATTTCAGCAATCATATCATGTTTCAAATGAAAAAGATACTACTTACAACCCTGCTTGTGCTCGTTTCCCTGGCGGCGGCCGCTCAGAAGAGAGGCTCGGTCACGGCAACGGTTCTCGACGCCGAGACCGGAGAAACGGTGCCCGGCGCCGTGCTGACGGTGGCTCCCGTCGGAGCGCCGGACAAGAAACAGTACTTCACGTCGGCCTACAAAGGCAGCGTTTCGATTCCGTCGCTGGCCTACGGCGAATACAGCCTGTCGGTGGCGTTTCTCGGCTATGACACCTACGAAACGACCTTCGAGGTGAAGGCCGCCCGGCAGAGCCTGGGCGAAATCCGGCTCAAGGCGGGCGTGCGCATCGAAACCGTGGTCAAGGAAGCCAAGGCCCTGCGCACGTCGCAGAAAGGCGACACGGTGAGCTACAACGCCGGCGCGTTCAAGGTGGTTGCCGATGCCGATGTGGAAGGGCTGCTGAAGAAGATGCCCGGCATCACGGTGAACGACGGTACGGTCGAGGCGCAGGGCGAGGAGGTGAAGAAGATTTTCGTCGACGGCAAGGAGTTCTTCGGCGAAGATGTCACCACGGCCATCAAGTCGCTGCCCGCACAGGCGGTCGACCGCATCGAGGTGTACAACAAACTGAGCGATGCAGCCGAATTTTCGGGCATGGACGACGGCGAGGGCTACAAGGCCATCAACATCGTCACCCACTCGAACATGCGCCAGGGCCAGTTCGGAAAACTCTATGCCGGGCTGGGCTACGATGCGGATACCAAGACCGAAGACAAGCTGAAGTATCTGGCGGGCGGCAACGTCAATATTTTCAACGGCGGCAGCCGCATTTCGGTGATCGGCCTTTTCAACAACGTCAACCAGCAGAACTTCTCGTTCGAAGACATTCTGGGCGTGTCGGGCAATACGGGCGGCGGCCGCCGCGGCGGCATAGGCCAGTATATGGTGCGGCCGCAGAGCGGCGTGGCGACGGTCAACGCCATCGGCGTCAACTATTCGGACACGTGGGGCAAGCGCGACCAGGTGTCGTTCCAGGGCAGCTACTTCTTCAACAACACCCGCACGACGAACACTTCGACCGTGGAAAAATGGTACGAAACCCCCAGCATCGACACCCTTTCGACGCGCGGATACTCCGACACGGAGGCGTACAACCATCGTTTCAACGCCCGTCTGGAGTGGAAGATTTCGGAAAACCAGAATCTGATGATCCGTCCGGGCTTCAGCTTCCAGACCAACGATCCGTGGAGCCGGACCACGGGCTGGCAGTACGGCCAGAGCGGCTACTCCCCCACCAACAACTTCAGCGACGGCTCGCGCAACGGCTATAACATCCGCACCAACGCCATCTACCGCGCCAAGCTCGGCAAGGTGGGCCGCACCGTCACGCTCGACGGCCAGTTCCGCTATTCGAACAACCGGAACAACACCGATTCCTACTCCAATACGGCGCTCGTTTCACCGGTGCGGCCTCTCGACTGGGCGTTCGACGGCACGTATGTCGATCCGGAGACGGGAGAAACGAAACCCTACTCCGTGCTGCGATACCTGCGCAGCGTGGCCCCTTCGAGCAGCTACACGCTGCGCGGCGAATTCACCTACACGGAACCCGTGAGCAAATATGCGCAGCTTTCGCTTCAGTACCGGGCATCCTACGAACACCAGGAGCGCGACAAGAAGAGCTACATCACGGGCGACGACTTCTCGATCGCGGGACTGCCCTACGAACCGTCGCTGTCGAACACCTACGAAAGCAACTACCTCACGCAGCGCGTCGGACCGGGTTTCCGCTACTCGAAGGAACGCAACACCTTCGTGGCCAACGTCTACTATCAGCGCGCCTCGCTCGACGGACAGGTCATGCGGACCGAGTCGGAGAAGATACGCCACAACTACGACAACGTGCTCTATTTTGTGATGGGACAGATGAACTTCAACCGCGAAAACGCGTTGCGCATGTTCATCTCCTCCTACACCAACAATCCGGACGTCACGCAGCTGCAGAGCGTTTTCGATGTTTCGAATGCGCAGTATATTTCGAGCGGTAATCCCGATCTGAACCCCTCCTACAACCACAGCCTCAATTTCCACTACACCAATTCCAACGTGGAGAAGGGCCGCACGTTCATGTGGATGTTCTCGATGCAGGCCGCGTCGGACTACATTACAAACGACGTACGCTACAACAACTCGGTGGAAATCGACGGGAAGGATTATCCTTATCTCCAGTATTCGCGTCCGGTGAACATGGACGGCTACTGGCGGGTGATGACCCATCTGAGCTACGGTCTGCCGGTGGGCTTCCTCAAGAGCAACTTCAATGTGATGGCGGGAATCGTCTACTCGCTCACGCCCAGCCGTATCGACGGCGTGCGCAACGAGACCGGCAACATGGGCTACAACTTCCGGGCGGTGCTTGGCAGCAACATCTCCGAAAAAGTGGACTTCACGCTCTCGTGGAACGGCACCTACAACGAAGCCAAGAACTCGATCGCGGCGGCCGGCGGCAAGAACCGCTATTTCAACCACTCGGCGCAGGGCAATCTTAAGGTGGTTTTCCCGCTGGGCTTCACCCTCACGGCCAGCGCCGCCTACACGCAATACCTCGGCTTCACCAACAACTACAACGACGACTATGTGCTGTGCAACGCCTGGATCGGCAAGAAACTTTTCCGCAATCAGCGGGGCGAGATCATGATCGGCGTCAACGACATACTCAATCAGAACAAGGCGTTCGCGCGCTCCGTGGGCTCGGGCTGGACGCAGAATGCCACGAACAGCGTAATCGGACGTTATTACATGGTGCAGTTCACCTACAACCTCCGCCATTTCGGCAAGCGGGGTTCGAAGAACCTGAAAGATTACGGTGTGAGCGAATCTACCGGCCGTCGGGGCATGATGGGTCCGGGTGCCGGCGGTCCTCCTCCGGGAGGTTTCGGCCCGAGATAGCATCGGTGCTTCGCTGATGACCGGGCGGTCGACGCCCTCTCCCTATTATGAAACACCCCTGCGGCTTGCATCGCCGCAGGGGTGTTTTCATTGGGATCGCCGGGCCTTTTGCGCCGGGCCGGCGGGGGACTATCGGTTATCGTTCGGGCTCCCGCATCCGCAACCGTCGGTTTCCCGGTCGATGACCAGGTGGGTGCCGATGCAGGCGAGTCCGCCGTAGATGATCGTGAGGATGACGAGCGCCTTGATTTCGGCGAACACCTCCGAGAGCGAAGCGCCCATGGTCCGGATGCGGATGAATGCGTTCACGCCGTGGCTGCTGGGGAAAATCCGGCCGAACTGGTAGAGCCAGTCGGGCATGCCCTCGCGCGGATACGAAACGCCGCTGAGCATCAACAGCGGAATCGAAGTCCACAACAACAGCAGCAACGAATTCTCGCGGTAGCGGAAAAGCGTCGACACGGCGATGCTCAGCATGATGCACGCCGCCATGTAGACGGCCATGAAGAGCAGGATGGCGGACGTGGCGCCGTTCATCGGATAATGGAACAACCGGTAGTGGAGCCCGAGGATGTAACAGCTTGTCACCGCATAGATCGATGCGTAGACCAGGCCGCGGCCCGCGACGATCGGCAGCGTCGACATGCGCTTGCGGCCTGCGGGGCAGAGCTTGTGGTAGAGCCGGTGCTCGCGCCACGTGCCGCCGATCATGCCGATGCCGATGAGCATCGTCTGCTGGATGATGACCATGATGATGGCCGGCATGACGAACGTACCGTAGCCCAGGTAGGGATTGAAGATGTTGTGCGCCTGGTAGATGACGGGCTGAGTGGTGGCCTGCGCCTGCGGGATGTTGGCACCCTTGGCTATCAGACGCTGGAACTCGACCATGGCGCCTGTCTTGCCGATGGTGGTAACCAACTCCTGGAACACCTGGCGGTACATCAGAAAATAGCTGGCGTCGCAATAGATGCCCACCACGGCCTGCTGTCCGCCCAGGAGCTTCTGCTCGTAGTCGGACGGGATGTAGACCACGCCGTAGATTTTGCGCTCGAAAAAGAGCTTCCTGGCCTCCTGCATGTCGGTGGGCTCGAAGGCGACCACGGTATTGGGGCCTGCGTCGAACGTTTCGATGAGACTGCGGCTGGTCGGGGTGCGGCACTGGTCGATCACGCCGATCGGGACGTTGCGCAGCACCTGCGGTGCGTAGGCCAGCGAGTAGGCTGTGGCATAGATCAGCAAAGCGAAGACCAGAACGAGCATGGCGCCGCCGTCGGTGAAGATCGTGCGGTACTCGTTGCCCATCACCGTGCGCAGCTGCTGCCAGTAGGATTTGATTTGGTGTGTGAAGCGGCTCATCTTACTCTCTCCCCCAGAATTTTTCGTCCGTGCATACTTTCCGCAGGCGCGGCAGGCACAGAAGCGGTACGACGATGAAAAGGGCCAGGGCTCCCAGGTCGGGCAGCGAGCAGACGGCCGGCGCTCCGCGGAGCATCTGATCGACGAACAGATCGGTGTAGTAGGTGAACGGGAACAGCTTGCTCAGCGCCCGCATGGCCGGATACATGGCCATGACCGGGAACGTGAGGCCCGAGAAGGTGAACGCCAGCACCGAATAACCCCCGCCCAGCGAGAGCGACAGACGCAGGTTGGCAACCACGGCGACGATCAGCACCGAAATGGACTGGTAGCTGAGCGTGAAGAGCAGCGTACCGAGGAGGATCAATGCGAAACTGCCGTTGAGCGGCACGCCGACGACCTTGAAGATGATGACGAACATGGCCAGCGAGAGCAGGAAAAAGGCGGCCGTGACGGGCAGAATCTTTCCCAGCAGCGCCGCGGCCGTCGAATCGTCGGCCGAGCGGAGCCATTCGCGGGCCGTGCCGTTCTTGAGCTCGGTGCCGACGGAGAAGACCGTGGCCATGACGATGAATATGAGCATCATCATGGGCATGAAGCTCGGCGAGAGGTAATAGCCGTAGTTGATGTAGGGATTGAACAGCACGTGCTTGTCGAAGCGCACGGGCTGCACCTGGGCCATGGCCTGCCGCTCGGTGAGCCCCTGTTTGGTGAGGATCTGGATCTGGATGCCGGCGGCGAACATGGTGACGGCCGTCTGGATGTCCTTGGAGAGGAGTCCGTTGACGGTGATGTTGGACCCCGATATGTAGGATTCGATGTGGGTCTGGCTGTTGCTGAGGATGTTCTTCTCGAAGAAAGCCGGTATCTGCACGATGGCCGAAATACGCCCTTCGCGCATGAGCCGTTCGCCCTCGTCCATGGACTGGATGCCGTAGGCGACCAGAGCCGTGGGGGTCTCCCCGATCATCTCGGTGATCTTGCGCGAGAGCGTCGAATGGTCCTGGTCGAGGACCGCGACGGGGATGTCGCGCGCCACGCCCTTGTGGAACAGCACCGCGAAGAAGACGAACGAAAGCATCGGCAGCATGAACAGCAGCACGAAGTACATCGGCTGGTGTCTCAGTCGGTGGAGTTCGCGTTGGAGCGCGGCGTTCGTATTGCGCAGAAAGCCCATGCGTCTACCTCTTGAATTGCTCCCAGTCGACCAGGACGCTCATGCCCGGGCGCAAGGTCATCACCGAACCTACGGGTTTGGCCTTGACGGCGAAAGTGCGGATGTCGAAGCCGCCCTGCGTGCGGGTTGCGGCCCATGTTGCGAAGTCGGCCTGCACGGCGATGTAGGTCACTTCGAACTCCACGTTGTAGTCGAGGGCCGGGACGTAGCCGATCATGCGCGTACCCACATCGAGGGTCGGGAGCAGGGTCTCCTTGACATTGAAGGTCACCCACATGTCGCTGGTGTCGAGGATGGCCACCACGGGGTAGCCGCTGCCGACGAGCTCGCCCTGCTCGGCGATGATCGTCGAAACCTCGCCCGTCACCGGGGAGTAGATCATTGCGTCGTTGATATAGGATTCGACCTCGTTCACTGCGCCCTGGGCCTGGAGAACCTTGGCCGCAGCGGCCTCCTTATCCTCCTTGCGGGCGCCGTCGCGGGCCATGGTATACTGAGCCTGTGCGGCCTGGGCCGTCGCCTTCATCGCCTCGTAGTTGGCGGAGGCCTCGTCGAGCTTCTGGGCCGGAACGACGCCCTGGTCGTAGAGGTTTTTGACGCGCTCGTAGGTCTTGCGGGCCAGTTCGAGCCCGGCCTGCGCCTTCTGCCACATGTTGCGTGCGGCCTCGACCTGCTGGACGCGGGCACCGGCAATGGCGGCCTTGTCCAAAGCCGAAGCGGCGCTTCTGACGGCCTCGGCCTGCTGGAGCTTGGCGTCGAGTTCGGGCGTGGAGAGCGTGTAAAGGAGCTGGCCTTTCTCGACCCGGTCGCCCTGCGACACCTTCATGCAGTCGATGCGGCCCGGCACTTTCGACGAAGCCTTGTAGGTCGTGCACTCCACCGTGCCCTGGATCAGCAGCGGCGTGTGCTTGGTGAGATAACGGCTGATGAGCGCCACCGCCACGACGATCAGTACGGCTGCGGCGACGATTGCAATGATGTTTTTGCGTTTCATATGGTTGTACCCTTTACTTTTTGTCGAAATGGATCGGGCGAGCGTCGGCCCGGCGTGCGTAGGCGGCGAATTCGTCGCTAAGGCCGGCAGCTTCCAGCAGCCGGGCCAGCAGTTTGTCGTAGTTGTAGGCGGTTTGCAGCCGTTCGGTGCGCACGCCTGCGAGGTTGAGCTCTGCGTCGATCAGATCCGACGAAGAGGAGAGACCCTCGAGGAACGCCGCGTTCTTCATGCGCAGATACTCCTCGGCGAATGCCAGCGAGGCGTCGATGGAGGTCATCTGGTTGCGGTAGTTCTGCAACTGGTTGTAGAGCTGCTCGACGAGCACGGAGATGTCCTTGTCGGCCTTGTTCTGCAACTCTTCGACCCGGCGCACGGTCTGCTTGGCGGCGGAATATTTGTATTCGCGGTTCAGACCGTCGAAAATCTTGATGTTGACGCCCACGCCCACGGCCCAGCGCGGAACGAGGCCTGCGACCTGGTAGTTGTAGAACGAACCGCCGCCCATGGCCACCACCTGCGGCATGAACTCGCTGCGCTGCACGCGGACGCCCTGCTGGGCGAGGTCGCGCTTGAGGGCCACCTGGTTGAGCAGCGGGTTGCGGGTCGCGGCCATGTCCTGGTAATAGGCCATCTCCTCGATCCGGTCGACGATGAACATCGAAGTCACGGGCAGCATCTCGCCGTTGCGGTTGAGCGTGTTCTGCAAGGCGCTGGAGATGGTCTGCACCTGCAGGCGGGAGTTGGCCAGCTCGCGTTCGGCTTCGGCCATCTTGAACTCGACGTAGAGACGCTCGCTGTGGGCGATCATGCCGTTCCGCTCCAGTGCGATGGCGTCGTCGAGGTGCTTGCGGACGCCGTCGACGACCTGCTGCCGGACTTCGACCACCTGCATGGCGAGCGCGAGACCGAAGTAGCGCTCCACCAACTCGGACACCAATGCGTTGCGTGTCTGCACGCCCTGCTCGATGGCGGTCTGCTCCTGGATTTTGGCGGCCCGGCCCGCGGCGTTGATCTTGCCGCCCAGCCAGATCGGCATGGTCACCTGCCCGCCCACGAAGCCCAGGCTCCGATCCTGTACCTTCAGAAACCAGTCGGCGCCCATGATCGGCGCGATCAGCTGCTGGATCTGCGGGATATATTGCGGCGGCACCATGCCGCTGCCCAGCACTTGCCCCGCGATGTCCTGCACGGGCGCCTTCATGTCGTTGAAGTCGACCCCGATGTCTTTGGCCATGTAGGCGTAGGCACCCGTCACGTTTATCCGGGGCATGCGCAGACCGATCGATGCGCGGCGCTGCTGCTGGGCCGCACGTTCCTCGTATTCGGCCGCCTTCACCGCCGGGTTGTCCGTCAGCGTCATGGCGATCGCTTCGTCGAGCGTGAGCGTCCGGGCCGGTTCCTGTGCCGGAGCCTGCGCCAGAGTGAGGAGCGCTGCTGCCGAACAGAGGGTCTTGACTGCTGTTTTCATGTTGTTCATGCGATTATGCGAGCAAATATAGTCGATATAAGACAAATACCATGAATTTTCGGTGTTTTAGACCAATCTTGGGTCCTTTTAGGAATAAAATGCGCCCGTTTATCGCCACAGATGGGCATTGGCGGCCCGCACTTCGCCGGCCAGTTCGGGGCAGTGCCGCACGTCGACGCCCGACTCGCGCAGGGTCAGCGCACCGCGGCATGCGACGAAGCAGTCGGGCTCGTAGAGCGCGAAAGCCACATGGGCGAAGCCGTGGCGCAAGATGAGTTCGGTGCAGCTCTCCGGCTCGCTTGCCCGCTTCGAGCAAGGTTCCATCGAGGAATAGATCGATGCGCCGCGCAAGCGGGCGCCTGCGGCCAGCGCTTTGGCGACCGCCTCCTGCTCGGCATGGTGCGTGGCCGACGTTTCGTGGGTGCGGCCCGTGAAAACCGAGCCGTCGGACGTGACGACGACGGCGCCCACGCAGTAGGATGTGGCGCAGGGCACGCATTTGCGGCTTTCGTCGACGGCCATGCGCAGGAAGCGCAGGTCGTCGGCTGCGGTGTCGGGCTTCAGCTGCCAGGTGCTCACCTCCATGCCGCCGAACCGTGAGCGGATGCAGGGTTTGCCGGGGGCATCGAAAGCGAAATGGGCCCCTCCCCTGCCCTCGCCGAGCGTCATGGCCGGATTGACGGCCAGCCGCAGGGTGTCGGCCATTCCCTCTTCGAGAAAGAGACGCAAGATGCGTGCGCCGCCCTCGACGAAAAGCCGCCGGATACCGCGTTTCTCCAACTCGGTGACGATGGCGCGGGCACTCGGCGCATCGCTGCGTATGACGGTGGCGACGCGGTCGAGTTCGGGGAGCCGGACGGTCGAGAAGACGTAATGTTCGGCATCGCCCTCCGTGAAGAATCGCAGGGACGGATCGAGCTTTCCGGAAGCGGTGACCGTTACCTTGGTGAGGTCGGGGCGCAGTCCGCGCTCGGCACGCCGGCGCCGTGCTTCCGGATCGCGCAGCAGCAAGGCCGGATTGTCGCGGCGCAAGGTCTCGGCGCCAACCAGAATGGCGTCGTGCCCGGTACGCAGGCGGTAGACTTCGGCCATGTCCTCGGGAGTTGAGATCGTCAGCCGCTCGGGGGTGTTATCGTCCATGTAGCCGTCGGCCGTGACCGCGGCGGAGAGGTTTACGAGCATCGGCGCAATGTGATAAGGGTGATTTCGGGCCGGGCGCCGATGCGCATCGGATAGCCCACGCTGCCGATGCCGTCGTTGATGTAGAGGGTGCTCCCGGGCCGGTCGTAACGCCCGCTCCAACGGCTGTACATCCAGACGGCGGGCGACCACTGCCACCCGAAGAAGCGGATTTTCATCTGCATGCTGTGGGTGTGGCCCGCGAGGGTCAGGTCGCCGTGGCCGCTCTCCGTGATCTGATCCCACAGCTGGGGCAGGTGCACGGCCGTGATGTTGAAAACCGAATCGGGGACGTTGCGGTAGGCGGCTTCCATCTTATCGGAACGCAAACCCGAGGCATGGCGCATCAACTGCAGCGCCGGGTCGAACGAAATGCCCGAAAGCGTGATGCTGTCGCCGCCGCGCCTGAGGAAGAGCGTCGTGTCCTGCAACACGTGCCACCCCATCTGCTGCTGGCGCTCGATGACCTGTGCCAAACTTTCAGCCGGCGGCATGGCGACGGTATCTTCAATATAGGTACCCATGTCGTGGTTGCCCGTGACGGAGTAGACCGGAGCCCGGAAACGCGCCAGCTGCGGCATACTCTTGCCGTTGAGCTCGGACGAACGGATGTTGACCAGGTCGCCGGTGAAGATGACCAGGTCGGGCCGCAATGCGTTTACGGTGTCGACGAGCCGCCGCAGCTCCTTTTCGGGCCGGAGCAATGCGCCGATGTGGATGTCGGAGAGCTGCACGATGCGCAAGCCGTCGAATCCTGCGGGCAGGCGGTCGGAGCAGATCTCGGTCTTTTCGACGCGGAGCGAAGAACGGCCCTCCGTAGCGCCGCAAACCAGCACGATGGCAACGACGGCGCCCAGGACCAAGCCTGTCTTAGGCCGGCGCAAGGCGTTGAAGAAAAAGTAGCAGATCCGCGGAAACACGGTGACCATCCACGCCCAGAACATCCACATGGCCCAAAGAATGTAGGCCGTGGGGTTGTCGCGCAGGGCGATTCCGGCGAGCGCCGCGGCGATGGGCAGCGAATCGGTGAGCGCGGCCCACGCTATGAAAAAGATGCGTCGGTTGCGGGACGCTCCCTCGCGCTGCATGCGGCGGTAATGGTGCATGTCGGCGGCAATGGCGATGAGTCCCAGCATGATCAACAGGGAGTGCAGTATCATATACCTTATTTAATATATCCGCACCGGATGCAAACCCGGTGCCGTAATTCGATCCGTTGCAAAGGTAAGAATTTTTGGACAACCTCACCGGATAGCTTCGCCGCAGCCGCGATTTGGCATACAAGTTGCTAATTTGCCGGGTGAAAATTAACTTGTTGTGTTCCAAATGCAAAACATTGAGAATCCATTAAAAAAACCAAATTCTATTCGGCTTATGAAAACATTTCGACTTTTGACTGCGGCACTGCTGCTTGCATCTTCCGCATCGGCACAGCGCTACTCGAACCAGGCTCCCGAGAGCGAATACTCGCCGACGGTCTATCTGATCTCCGCCCAGGAGGTCGAAACCATCGGCTGCGGCTGCGCGGATGTTGCAGCGCGCAACCGGACGGCGGTGGCAAACGCCACGCAGGACTATATCGAGACCCACCGCTACGGTTTCCAGCAGGTCGACAAACCGCAGTTCGTCTTCACCACGAAGGACAACCGCTTCTCGTTTGCGCTGGGCGGCTCGGTGACCCTGCGTGCAGGCTACGGTTTCGAGGGTATTTCGGACAACATCGACTTCGTACCCTATGACATCCCCGTTCCGGGCAGCTACGCCACGAACCAGAAGCTCATGATGGACGCCTCGACCTCGCGCGTATTCGTGAAAGCCATCGCCAACTCGGGCGTACTGGGCCGCGTGCTGGTCTTCATGGATGCCGACTTCCGCGGCGGCCGCGAGGGCAGCTACACGCCCCGTCTGCGTTCGGCCTACGTTTCGCTCGGCGGCTTCACGCTGGGTCGCGACGTGACCACTTTCTGCGACCTGCAGGCAGCCCCCAACACCGTCGACTTCCGCGGTCCCAACGCCTACAACTTCAACTTCGCGACGATGATCCGCTACGAAGTGACCTTCGCCCGCGATCGTCTGACGTTCGGTGTCGCAGCCGAAATGCCCAATGTGAGCGGCACCTACAACGACAACTTCGCAGCGCTGCGTCAGCGTGTGCCCGACTTCCCGGCCTACCTCCAGCTGTCGTGGGGCAACAACCGCGAAAGCCACATCCGCTTCTCGGGCGTCGTACGCGACATGTATCTGCGCAACGTACGCACCAACAAGAACACAACGCTCCTGGGCTGGGGCGCTCAGTTCAGCGGCCGCATCAAGGTAGCCCGTCCGCTGGTTCTCTTCATGAACGGCGTTTATGGCAAGGGCATCACTCCCTACATCCAGGACCTCACCGGTTCGGGTCTCGACTTCGCGCCCAATCCGCAGAATGCCGAGAAGATCCAGACCATGCCCATGTGGGGCTGGCAGGCAGCCGCACAGATCAATCTGTCGCGCAGAGTCTGCCTCACGGGCGGTTACTCGATGGTCCGCATGGAGCGCAACCACGGTGCCGTTTCCGACAACGAGTACCGTCAGGGCCAGTATATCTTCGGCAACATTTTCTACAACGTCACCTCGCGCTTCCGCGTAGCCGGCGAATTCCTCTACGGTACGCGCAAGAACATGAATGCTGCGAAGAACCACGCCAACCGTGCCAACCTGATGGTGCAGTACAGCTTCTAAATTGCTTCGCCGATTCTCGATTGTTTGCGAGACGATTCCAAAATGGAATCGTCTCGTTTTTTTGTTCGAAGGGCCGGGCCTGCTGCGAATACTTGCCGCCGGGATGTCCGGGAGCTGTACGAACCGCAGGCCGAGAACAAATGCAAGATGCGGAGTAACGGGCTGTGTCTGTTAAAACAAAGCGTGGAAATACTCGCCTGCAAAGGCAGGTATTTCCTATTTCGACCTCGGTAAACTGCAACAGGAATCCGTTTTTTGCGCCCGATTTATCCGTATTGCGGATTACGTTGAAGACTACCCCGTTTCGGTAAAGTTCGGATAAATTTGGCAATGCTGCGGTCTTGTGCTATCTTTGTTGCTATGGAATTTCTGACGGAATACAATCTTACGGGTCTTGCGATCGGCATAGCGACGTTCCTGATCATCGGGCTGTTTCATCCGCTTGTCATCAAGGGCGAATATCATTTCGGCGTGAGATGCTGGTGGGTGTTCCTTGTGATGGGCATCGGTGCCGTGGCTGGATCCGTTGCCGTACGGGACATTTTGTGGTCTACGCTTCTGGCCGTGTGGGGCGCTTCGTCGTTCTGGTCGATCGGCGAGCTGTTCGAACAGCGCAAGCGCGTGGAAAAAGGCTGGTTTCCCAAAAAGAACGACAAGTGAGCGGATGCTGCAAATATCTTTGCTGCTGGCTGTTGCTGTGTGCGATCGGCTGTTCGCCGGCAGGCAATTCCGGCGCCGGGAGCGGGAAGCCGGAACCTGTTACGGTGAAACTTCTTTTCACGGGCGATGTGATGCAGCATTTGCCCCAGGTGGAAGCGGCCCGGCGGGAAAACGGGTTTGATTATTCGGAGTGTTTCGCTGCCGTACTGCCCCGTTTCCGGGCGGCCGATCTGACGGTAGTGAACCTCGAGACGACCCTCACGCACTCCGACCGCTACACGGGCTACCCTATGTTCCGGTCGCCGGCGGCGCTGGCCGAAGCGCTTGCGCAGGCGGGCGTCGACATCGCGACGATGGCCAACAACCATTGCTGCGACGGAGGAGCCGGGGGCATCCGCACCACGATCGAGGTGCTGGACCGCTGCGGGATATGCCATACGGGCGTCTTTGCCGACAGCTTGGACCGGAAGCTCAACCATCCTCTCCGGATCGAGCGGCACGGCGTGAGGTTCGCCTTTCTGAGCTATACCTACGGTACGAACGGTCTGCGCGTGCCGCGCGGAACGATCGTCAATCCGATCGATACGCTGGCCATGGCGGCCGATCTGGCTGCCGCGCGCAGCGACAGCGTCGACTGCGTGGCGGTCTCCATGCACTGGGGCAACGAATACCAGCGGCAGCCCGATGCCGTGCAGCGCCGGCTGGCCGGTTTTCTGCGGCGGCACGGAGCCGATCTTGTCATCGGTCATCATCCCCATGTCGTACAGCCCTGCGAGGCAGACTCGGCGCACGTGGTGCTCTATTCGCTGGGCAATTTCGTCTCCAACCAGCGGCGGCGCTACTGCGACGGCGGTCTGATGGCCGAAATCGACGCCACGCGGCACCCCGACGGGCACATGACCTATGCACTGCGGATCGTACCGGTGTGGGTGGCCCTGCCCGGATACCGCATACTGCCGCCCGAAGCGGCCGACACCCTTTTGCTGCCCGAAGCCTACCGGCGCTTCCGCACCGATACCGAAGCGCTGCTCGAAAAGGCCCTATGAGTGAGCCGAACGGCCCGAAGACGTTTTTTTGCGGCGGTTTGCTGCGGAATTTGTATCGCCAAGGAGAACCAATACCGAACCGCTATGAACAAGAGCATCAAGGGTACCCGTACCGAACAGAATCTGCTGAAGGCCTTCGCCGGCGAGAGCCAGGCGCGCAGCCGTTATGTGTTTTTTGCAAGCAAGGCCAAGAAAGAGGGCTACGAACAGGTGGCGGGCGTCTTTCTGGAGACCGCCGAGCAGGAGAAGGAACACGCCGAACGCTTTTTCAAGTTTCTGGAAGGCGGCGAAGTGACCGTCACGGCCAGCTACCCTGCCGGCCCCATCGGCACGACGCAGGAGAACCTGCTGGCTGCCGCCCGGGGCGAACGCGAAGAGTGGGACGTGCTCTATCGAGACTTTGCCGCTGTGGCCGAGGAAGAGGGATTTCCCGAGGTGGCGACGGCGTTCAAGATGATTTCGACCGTCGAATCGCAGCACGAATCGCGCTATCTGAAACTGCTGAGCCGCTTTTCGGACGGCGATTTCTTCAAGCGCGACGGCAAGATCTGGTGGCAGTGCCGCAACTGCGGCTATGTGTGCGAAGCGTCGGAAGCACCCAAGATCTGCCCGGCCTGCCAGCATCCGCAGTCCTATTTTGAGCCCAAGAAAGAGAACTATTGAACCGGAGCCGCGATGTTTCGTGGAGCGGAACGCCTCTTGATCCGGAGCTGAAACCGGGCGCATGCCCAGTCATACCGAAACTCCCGAGTCCCTGCGATTCGGGAGTTTTTCCGTGTCCGGAGTTTTCAGCGTGGCGTTTCAATGCGCATCATCGGCTTCGACCAAAATACGGCATCCGGACAAATAATTATACTCATCCGAAACATTCCTCTCTTTTGCCGATTCTGCATTCGACCTGTTAGTGTGTGTGCGGACCGCAGCCTGCGGGGCACGCCCGGCGACAGCCGGATTCTGCGGGCCTCCGCCGGGGGAGGCTGCGGCCCGCGCGGCTCTCGGAACCGCCCAAAAACGACAGAGGGGCATTTTGCGGATAAGCATACGTTTCAACACATCTTCATCGAAGGCATTCCTGCTCGGCAAAAAAACAATCCTTTGTTGCGGCTTATTCGTATCTTTAACTTCGTTGAAGATACTCCGTCTCGGCATAATCAAGCTGACGCTTGCTTCTGCGCTCGACTTTTCATACATTGGCTTGCGCCCAAGATACTCTCGCTCGGCAAAATGCAAGCGAGCTTGCTTTTGCCCTCGCTTATTCGTATCTTTGCACGAATTTAATCCCGCAAAATCAGAACAACGATATGGCAGACGAAAAAATCATCTTCTCGATGGTGGGAGTCTCGAAGACCTTCACCAATCAGAAAAAGGTGCTCAACAACATCTACCTCTCCTTTTTCTACGGTGCCAAGATCGGCATCATCGGTCTGAACGGCTCCGGCAAGTCGACCCTGATGAAGATCATCGCCGGCATCGACAAGAACTTCCAGGGCGAAGTGGTCTTCTCGCCCGGCTATTCGGTCGGCTACCTGGAGCAGGAACCTCAGCTCGATCCCGAAAAGACGGTCCGCGAGGTTGTGGAAGAGGGCTGCGCGGCGACGGTGGCGCTGCTGAAAGAATACGAGGAGATCAACATGAAGCTGTGCGAGCCGATGTCGGACGACGAGATGGCCCGCATGATCGAACGGCAGGGCGAACTCTACGAGAAGATCGACCATGCCAATGGCTGGGAGCTCGACAGCATCCTCGACCGGGCCATGGACGCGCTGCGGTGCCCCGAGGCCGACCGGAAGGTGGCGGTGCTCTCGGGCGGCGAACGGCGCCGCGTGGCGCTGTGCCGTCTGCTGTTGCAGCAGCCCGACGTACTGCTGCTGGACGAGCCGACCAACCACCTCGACGCCGAGTCGATCGACTGGCTCGAACAGCATCTCCAGCAGTATAAGGGCACGGTCATCGCCGTGACCCACGACCGCTATTTCCTCGACAACGTGGCGGGCTGGATTCTTGAACTCGACCGCGGCGAGGGCATTCCGTGGAAAGGCAACTACTCGGGCTGGCTCGAGCAGAAGACCGCCCGCATGGCCATGGAGGAGAAGCAGGAGTCGAAACGCCGCAAGACCCTCGAACGCGAGCTGGAGTGGGTGCGCATGTCGCCCTCGGGCCGTCATGCCAAGTCCAAGGCGCGTCTGTCGGCCTACGACAAGATGATGAACGAGGATACGAAGCAAAAGGAAGAGAAGCTCGAAATCTTCATTCCGAACGGTCCGCGTCTGGGCGACGTCGTCATCGAGGCGCAGGGCGTCACGAAGGCTTTCGGCGACCGCGTTCTCTACGAAAATCTGAATTTCTCGCTGCCGCCTGCGGGTATCGTGGGCGTCATCGGTCCCAACGGTACGGGCAAGACCACCCTTTTCCGGATGATTATGGGGCTCGAACAGCCTACCGAGGGTTCGTTCCGCGTAGGCCCTACGGTCAAGTTGGCCTACGTCGACCAGCAGCACAAGTCCATCGACCCCGAAAAGTCGGTCTACGAGGTGGTGTCGGGCGGTGCCGACCTCATCATGCTGGGCAACCGGCAGGTCAATGCACGCGCCTACATCGCCCGGTTCAACTTCACGGGCGCCGACCAGGAGAAGAAGTGCGGCGTGCTGTCGGGCGGTGAGCGCAACCGTCTGCATCTGGCGCTGGCGCTCAAGGAGGAAGGCAACGTGCTGCTGCTCGACGAGCCGACCAACGACATCGACGTCAATACGCTGCGGGCGCTTGAGGAGGGTTTGGAGAACTTCGCCGGGTGCGCCGTCGTCATTTCGCACGACCGCTGGTTCCTCGACCGCATCGCCACGCACATCCTTTCGTTCGAGGGCGATTCGCAGGTGGTTTTCTACGAGGGTTCGTACAGCGAGTACGAAGCGTGGAAACGTGCGCAGGGCGGCGATACGGAGCCCCACCGCGTGAAATACCGCAAACTGATCGAAAACTGATAAGGTGCCTCAGCCGCATTTTGACTTTTAATAACCCCTGCGGGGTTTTTGACTTTGCTTGCGCTCGGCATAGCCTGCAAGCAGTCTCTGCCCTCGCTTAATCGCAAAGTTTACTTTCTACTTTTCACCTTGTAAAATGCAGAAACCTTCGATTCCCAAGGGTACGCGCGACTTCTCCCCGGTGGAGATGATGCGCCGCAACTATATTTTCGATACGATCAAGGGCGTTTTCCGGCTTTACGGTTTCGCACCGCTCGAGACCCCCTCGATGGAGAACCTCTCGACCCTGCTGGGCAAGTACGGCGACGAGGGCGACAAACTCCTGTTCAAGATTCTTAATTCGGGCGACTATGCCGCCGGACTCTCCGACGACGAGGTGCGCCAGGCATCGAAAATCTGCGAAAAGGGCCTCCGCTACGACCTGACGGTACCGTTCGCGCGTTATGTCGTGCAGCATCAGGGCGAACTGGCGTTTCCGTTCAAGCGCTACCAGGTGCAGCCCGTGTGGCGTGCCGACCGTCCGCAGAAGGGGCGCTACCGCGAGTTCTACCAGTGCGACGTCGACGTCATCGGCACCCGCTCGCTCCTGTGCGAGGTCGAGCTGATCGAAATCGTCGAGCGGGTATTCCGGGCCCTGGGCATTCGTGTGGCACTCAAACTGAACAACCGCAAAATCCTTTACGGCATTGCCGAGACCATCGGCCATGCCGACAAGATGACCGACATTACGGTGGCGATCGACAAGCTGGAGAAAATCGGTCTCGACAACGTGAAGGCGGAACTTCTGGAGCGCGGGCTGGAGCAGTCGGCGATCGAAAAACTTCAACCGATACTTGAGCTGAGCGGAGACAACCGACAGAAACTCGACGCGTTGCGTCGTGCGATCGGCGCGTCGGAAACCGGCATGAAAGGCATCGAGGAGATGGAGACTGTGTTCGGGCATGTCGAGCGCGCCGGGCTCGGTCTGGAGGTTGAACTCGACCTTTCGCTGGCCCGCGGACTGAACTACTACACCGGTGCGATTTTCGAGGTCAAGGCGCTGGACTATGCCATCGGGTCGATCTGCGGCGGCGGTCGCTATGACGACCTTACGGGAATCTTCGGCATGCCCAACATGTCGGGCGTGGGCATCTCGTTCGGTGCCGACCGCATCTACGATGTCATGACGGGGCTCGATCTCTTCCCCGAGGAGGTGAACAGCTCTACGCGCGTGCTTTTCGTCAATCTCGGTGCTGAGGAGGAAGCGGCGTCGCTTCCCTTGCTGCGCGAGGTGCGCGACGCCGGGGTGGCTGCCGAAATCTACCCCGAAGCAGGCAAGATGAAGAAACAGATGGAGTATGCCAACCGCCGGGCCATTCCCTATGTGGTCATCGTCGGCTCGCAGGAGATCGAGGCGCGGAGCGCAACGGTCAAGAATATGCAGACGGGTGAACAGCAGCAGGTTGGATTCGCCGATCTGAAGCAATACTTCGTCTGACGCCCACCCTCTTCCGTGCGGCGCTGTGACAAAGCGATGCCGTGAGCGATTCGCCCGGAGAGGAAACATCGGTCTGCGGGGTTGGCTTCGGAATCTTGCGCACGGAGTGTTCATGCGCGCAAGATCAAACAACTGAGACTGGCGAGTACGGCTTGTGGTCCGTAATGCTCCGGGGACAGCTCGGTGTCCGGGCTTGGAGTCGGGCGATCGTTGCCGCGCTGCCGGAAAATCCGGAAAGGAGCGGCGGGCCAAACAACGAACCGAATTAAAAACAAGATAGATGAAATTTCTGCTATTGTGGCTCAAAGGCTGCGCCATGGGCACGGCCGATGTGGTGCCCGGCGTGTCGGGAGGTACGATCGCCTTTGTTTCAGGTATTTATGAAGAATTGATCGAGTCGATCAAGCGGGTGGACATGACGGCCCTGCGCCTGCTCGGCAGGCTGCGTTTCAAGGAGCTGTGGCGTCATCTGAACGGCTCGTTCCTGCTGCCGGTGCTGCTGGGTATCGCTACGGCGATCTTCTCGCTGGCGCGGCTGATGACCTATCTGCTGGTGCACCACCCCATCGGGGTATGGTCGTTCTTTTTCGGCTTGATCGTCGCGTCGGCGCTGCTTGTCGCGCGCGAGGTCGGCAGATGGGACTGGCGGAGCGTTGTTGCGCTGCTGACGGGGGCTGCCGTGGCGTGGTGGATCACGGCCGCGACGCCGGTGGCGACGCCGGAGACGTGGTGGTTCGTGATGCTGTCGGGAGCGATCGCCATCTGCGCGATGATCCTGCCGGGCATTTCGGGCGCTTTCATCCTGCTGCTGCTGGGTAAGTATCAGTTTATACTTCAGTCAGTTAGTGAACTGAATGTGCCGGTGCTGCTCTGCTTTCTGGCCGGTGCAGCGGCGGGCATCGTCTCCTTCTCGCATCTGCTGTCGTGGCTGCTCAAACACTGGCACGATGTGACGGTGGCGACGCTGATGGGCTTCATGATCGGCTCGCTCAACAAGGTGTGGCCCTGGAAAGAGGTGCTGGAGACCTACACCGACAGCCACGGGAAACTGCAGCCGCTGATCGAGGCCAACGTGCTGCCGGATCGTTTCGACTGGGGCGCCGTGCTGCTCTGTGCTGCGGGCTTCGCCTTGATTTACGGAATAGACATAGCGGCGCGGGTCATCGCCCGAAAACGGCGGTAGCATGCGGCGCTTCGGACTGATCGGCCGGCCGCTGGGCCATTCGGCCTCGGCGGCCTACTTCACGGAGAAGTTCGGGCGCGAAGGCATGGCCGACTGCGCCTATGCGCTTTACGAACTGGCGGAGATCGAAGAACTGCCCCGTCTGCTGGAACGGACGCCCGAACTGGAGGGGTTCAACGTGACGATTCCCTACAAACGCGAAGTGATGCGCTATCTGGACGACCTGTCGTTCGACGCCCGGATGATCGGGGCGGTCAACTGCGTGCGCCGCGAAGCCGACGGGCAGCTGACGGGCCACAACACCGACATTGCGGGGCTGCGGGCCGCGCTCGACGAACTGCTGGGCGCCGAAGAGCCCGAACAGGCCCTTGTGCTGGGCACGGGCGGAGCGTCGCAGGCCGTGCAGTATGCTTTGGCGGAGCGGAACATTGCGTTCGCTCTGGTGTCGCGCGATGCGTCGAAAGGAGACTATACCTATGACAACCTGCCGTGCGAGACGGTGGAGCGAAGCCTGCTGATCGTCAATGCGACGCCGGTGGGCACCTACCCTGCCGTGGACGAAGCGCCGCGCATGCCCTATGCCTATGTGACGCCGGCACACCGGCTGCTCGACCTGGTCTACAATCCGCCGCTGACGCAGTTTCTGGACTACGGCCGGCAGCGCGGCGCCCGGGTCATGAACGGCGAACGCATGTTCCGCGAACAGGCCGACGCGGCGTGGAAGATCTGGAATTCCTGAAAAAGACGATGATATGAAATTTTTTGCACTGCTTTTGGCGGCCCTGCTGTTCGGAGGAACCGCAGCGGCACAGACGACCCCGCCGACGTTCAACGGCGCGACGACGAAGATTTTTCTTTCGCGGCTGACGGCCCAAGCGAAACGGGTGGCCATCGAAAAGAAATACCCTTACGAAGAACTTACCGAACTGAACTGCGTGGCATTTCTGGTGGACACGACGGGGCAGGTGTCGCAGTGGCGTTTCCGGGACAATACGTGCAAGGGGCGCGACAGTGTAGGATACGCTCCGGCCAGCGAAGCGACGCGCCGTCTGCTGACCGAGGCGTTCGACAACATGGAGGGCGAGTGGCAGCCGGCCCGGCGGGGCGACCGCAAGGTGCGGTTTACGGTGAACCTGGTAGTCCGGCTGCCGGTGAAGGCGATAGCGCAGGCGCTCGATCCCGATCCGCTGCTTTTCATGGAGCAGGACCCCGGCGAGAGTTTTGTTCCGTGGTTCCGGCCGCGGGTGCGCTATGACGAACGTTTTGCCAAGGTCGAGGGCCTGGTGCACGTTCGCTTTTTCGTGGAAGCCGACGGCAGCGTGACCATCGACGAGGTGGTCGAATCGCCGGACGAGAAGCTGACGAAAGAGGTGCTGCGCGTGATCCGCAACAGCCGCGGCAAGTGGACGCCCCGCAAGGTCGACGGCGTTGCTCAGCGCTCGGCGTACGAGCTGCGGATGAACTACGGCAAACAGTAGCGAGCGGCCGCGACGGGCGGAACTCCGTGCGGCAGTCTCGGGCAGTCCGGCGGGCGGAGCTTACTTGGTTTTCTTTAGGATTCTCCGGGCCTTTTCGACCTCGTCGGCCCGGACGACGAGCTGCGCGGGCATGGTGCCCACGGGATAGAGGGTTGACATGTACTCGTTGCGGATCGTCGACCAGATGCCGACGCTGTCGAGCTTCGATTTGCCGATTTCGGCTTCGGCCTCCGAATTGTATTCGGCCGCAATGGCCATCGTTTCGTCTTGCATGGTTTCGGTATTTCGGTGTGAATGAGACTTGTGGTCGCTGCGTGCGGCTGCGGGGGCGCAATCCGCACTGCGCATGCCCCTCGGAGGAACCCGGCGAAGGCTTTGCGGCCTTTCGCGGCGGATTCGGCTCCGGGGGATTTTTTGTTGATAAATTGCAAGAGTCCTGCCACGGTTTTACGTATAAATTTCGCTATATTTGCCGTAATCAAATTTTGCCTTCATGTCCGCATTCTGCCATCTGCACGTACATACCCAGTATTCGATACTCGACGGTCAGGCCAGCATTCCGAAGCTGGTGGACAAGGCGATGGCCGACGGTCAGCCCGGCATTGCTGTGACGGATCACGGCAACATGTTCGGAATCAAGGAATTCTACAACTACGTCAAGAAGCAGAACGGCAAGAAACACGACAAGGTCAAGAAACTGAAGGAACTGCTCGCCCTGCTCGAGAAAGTGCGGGGCGAAGTGTCCGACGTGCGGATCTATGCGGCCGAACAACGCGATGCGCTGAGCATGCTGGAGCGCAAGAAGAACGATTCGCCGGAGGATGCCGAAGCCTATGCGCGTCTGAAAGCCTATGTGGACGATCTGGGGGCTGTCGGCAAGGAGTTCGATTTCGACCCGGAGGCCGGACGCAGTAAAATTGCGGCACTCGAGTCCTCGCCCGATTTCAAGCCCATCATCGGCTGTGAGGTCTACGTGGCGCGGCGGCGTCTGCAAGACAAGGAGGGAAAGCCCGACCAGAGCGGCTACCACCTTATTCTGCTGGCCAAGAATCTGCAAGGCTATCATAATCTGACGAAAATCGTGTCGAAAGCGTGGACCGACGGATTCTACATGCGTCCGCGTACCGACCGCGCCGAGATCGAGAAGCACCGCGAAGGACTGATCTGCTGTTCGGCCTGTCTGGCCGGCGAAGTGCCGCGCGCCATTACGGCGGGCGACCTGGAGAAGGCCGAAGAATCGATCCGCTGGCACAAGCAGGTGTTCGGCGACGACTACTATCTGGAACTTCAGCTTCATAAGGCGACGGTCGACCGGGCCAATCATGAGGCCTATCCGATGCAGGTGGAGGTGAACAAGCACCTGCGCGAACTGGCGCGCAAACATGGTGTGCGGATGGTCTGCACCAACGATGTGCACTTCGTGGACGAAGACAACGCCGAGGCCCACGACCGGCTGATCTGCCTTTCGACGGGCAAGGACCTCGACGATCCGAAGCGCATGCTCTACTCCAAGCAGGAGTGGCTCAAGTCGACGGCCGAGATGGCCTCGATCTTCGGCGAGAGCGATCCCGAAGCGATGGCCACCACCGTGGATATTTGCAACCAGGTGGAGTTCTACTCGATCGACCATGCGCCGATCATGCCCAACTTCGAGATTCCGGCCGAATTCGGCACCGAAGAGGAGTACCGGGCCCGCATCACCGAGCAGGACCTATTCGACGAATTCACGCGCGACGAGAACGGCAACGTGGTGATGAGCGAGGAGGAAGGCCGCAAGAAGATCGAGAAACTGGGCGGCTACGACAAACTCTACCGCATCAAGTTCGAAGCCGACTACCTGGCCAAGCTGACGATGGAGGGCGCCCGTAAGCGCTATGGCGAGAATCTTTCGGAGGAGGTGCAGGAACGGCTGCGTTTCGAACTGCACATCATGAAGACGATGGGTTTCCCGGGCTACTTCCTTATCGTGCAGGATTTCATACGGGCCGCGCGCGAGGAGCTGGACGTGTCGGTGGGTCCGGGCCGCGGCTCGGCAGCCGGTTCGGCCGTGGCCTACTGCCTGGGCATCACGCAGATCGACCCCATCGCCTACGACCTGCTGTTCGAGCGATTCCTGAATCCCGACCGTATTTCGCTGCCCGATATCGATGTGGACTTCGATGACGACGGCCGCGGCCGCGTGCTCAACTGGGTGACGCAGAAATACGGCAAGGAGAAGGTGGCGCACATCATCACCTACGGCACGATGGCCACCAAGCTGGCTATCAAGGATGTGGCGCGCGTGCAGAAACTGCTGCTCGCCGAGTCGGACCGGCTTTGCAAGCTGGTGCCCGACCGTATTCCCGACAAGAAACTCAACCTGCAGAACGCCATCGACTATGTGCCCGAGCTGAAAGCGGCCGAGCAGTCGGACAATCCGACGCTGAGCGACACGATCCGCTACGCCAAGATGCTGGAGGGCAACGTGCGCAATACGGGCGTGCATGCCTGCGGCACGATCATCTGCCGCGACGACATCACCGACTGGGTGCCTGTGGCGACGGCCGACGACAAGGAGACGGGCGAAAAGATGCTGGTGACGCAGTACGAGGGCTCGGTGATCGAGGATACGGGGCTGATCAAGATGGACTTCCTGGGTCTGAAAACCTTGTCGATCATCAAGGACGCCGTCGAGAACATCCGGCAGAACAAGGGCATAGAGGTCGATATCGACGATTTCTCGATCATCAACGACCCGGCGACTTACCGGCTCTACGGCGAGGGACGCACGGTGGGAACGTTCCAGTTCGAGTCGGCGGGTATGCAGAAGTACCTGCGCGAGCTGCAACCCTCGACTTTCGAGGACCTCATAGCGATGAACGCCCTCTATCGTCCGGGCCCGATGGATTACATCCCCGACTTCATCGCCCGCAAGCACGGCCGCAGCCCGATCGTCTATGACATTCCCGTCATGGAGAAGTATCTGAAAGATACCTACGGCGTGACGGTCTACCAGGAGCAGGTCATGCTGCTGTCGCGTCTGCTGGCCAACTTCACGCGCGGCGAGTCGGACACGCTCCGCAAGGCGATGGGCAAGAAGCTCAAAGACAAGCTGGACGCGCTGAAACCCAAGTTCATACGCGGCGGCCAGAAGAACGGCCACGACCCGAAGGTGCTGGAGAAGATATGGAGCGACTGGGAGAAGTTCGCCTCCTATGCTTTCAACAAGTCGCACGCGACCTGCTATTCGTGGGTGGCCTATCAGACGGCTTATCTCAAGGCGAACTATCCGTCGGAGTACATGGCCGCCGTGCTGAGCCGAAACCTCACGCGGGTGGACCAGCTGACGATCTACATGAACGAGTGCAAGCGCATGGGTATCAATGTGCTGGGCTCGGACGTGAACGAATCGATGAAAGCTTTTTCGGCCAATGCGGCGGGTGACGTCCGCTTCGGCCTGGGAGCCGTGAAGGGCGTGGGCGAAGCTGCGGCCGAGAGCATCATCGAAGAACGCACGAAGAACGGCAAGTTCAAAGACATCTACGACTTCATGGAGCGTGTGAACTATGCGGTCGTCAACAAGAAATGCCTTGAAAACCTGGCTTATGCGGGCGCCTTCGACTCGATTGCGGGATTCCATCGCGGCAAGTTCTTCGGCAGCGACCTGCGCGACGCGGGCAGCCAGACTTTCCTGGAGCAGCTGATCCGCTACGGTCTTCGCTACCAGGCCGAAAAGAACAATGCCCAGCAAAGCCTGTTCGGCGGTGGCGGACAGATCGACATCCAGCCGCCCGTGCTGCCGGCCTGCGCCGACTGGACCCAGCTGGAGACGCTGGCCAAGGAACGCGAGATGATGGGACTCTACCTTTCGGCCCACCCGCTCGACGACTACAAGGTAATCATCGACCACATGTGCAAAACGCAGCTGGCCGATCTGGAGAACCTCGAAAACCTGCGCGGGCAGGAGATCGCCGTGGCGGGTATGGTCATCAACGTGCAGAACCTGATGACCAAGACGGGAAAACCGTGGGGCAAATTCACGCTGGAAGACTACAACGGCACGCACGAATTCGCGCTTTTCAGCAAGGATTACGAGAATTTCCGCAAATATATGTTCTCCGACTACTTCCTGTTCATCCGCGGCAAGGTGCAGCCGCGCCTCTACAATGACAAGGAGCTGGAATTCAAAGTCATATCGATGGTGCAGCTGCAGGAGCTGCGCGACACGATGATCAAGGAGGTGAGCGTGCAGCTTCCGGTCGGCGAGGTAACGCGGACGCTGATGGAGGAGCTGTCGCAGCGCGTGGCCGAGTCGAAAGGCGAGGCCATTCTCAGAGTCAACCTCTACGACCCGGCGACGAACGTGTCGATCCGCCTATTCTCGAAGAGCCACAAGGTGGGTCTTGCGCAATCGCTGGTCAACTATCTGGAAGAAAATGCGATAAGATACACGATCTCGTGATGCGCTTCCACCGGGAGCGCCGCATCGGGACGAATGAAGCGAAACTTGATATAAAATAACCTAAAAAACACAAAATTATGGCATTAGCAATCAGCAAGGAGAATTTGCAGGAACTGCTCTCGCAGGAGAAGCCCGTGGTTATCGATTTCTGGGCCGAATGGTGCGGCCCGTGCCGCATGATCGCGCCGATCGTCGACGAACTGGCCGCCGAATACGAAGGCAAGGTCGTTATCGGCAAATGCGACGTGGAAGCCAACGACGAAATCGCCATGAAGTACGGCGTACGCAACATCCCCACCATCCTCTTCATCCGCAACGGCGAGGTGGTCGACAAGCAGGTCGGCGCCGTATCGAAGAACGTCCTGGCGGAGAAGATCGCAGCGCTGTTGTAAGATGATCCGGAGTGTCGATTTCTACGGTCTGCGGGCCGTGGAGTTCAGCAAGGGCGACTATACGGCGCTGCTGGTGCCGGAGATGGGAGCCAACCTGGTGCGGCTGTGCAATACGCGTCTGGGCGCGGAGATTCTGCGCACGCCGGCGGCCGATGAAACGGAGACTTTCAAGAGCCGGCCGCAGGTGTTCGGCCTGCCGATTCTCTTTCCGCCCAACCGGATCGAGGACGGGTGCTATCTGTTCGAGGGGCGCACCTATCAATACCCCATTACCATCGAGAAAGAGCACAACTACCACCACGGCATTCTGAAAAGCGAGCCTTTCGCGGTGTCGAAAGCCGTGGAGACGGACGACGAAGTGCTGATCGAGTGCCGCTACTATTCGAATGCGGCCAACGATGCGATCTACAAGCATTTCCCGCACGAATTCAAGTGCAAGATCACCTACCGGCTGACGGCCGGCGGGCTGGAGCAGGAGGTGATGCTGGCCAACCGCAGCCGCATGCCGATGCCGGTGGGCGTGGGTTTCCATACGCCGATGCGCATCCCCTTTGCGGGCGGCGAAGATGCCGACTATGCGATGCGGGTTTCGGTTGCGGAACAGGTTGAACTCAACGAACGCAACCTGCCGACGGGCAGGAAGCTGCCCTTGTCGGAGCAGTTCGCCAAATTGCGTGACGGCGGTCTTCGGGTGACGGGCTGCGACGCGATCGAAGCCGGCTTTACGGCGGGTGAGATTGAGGTGGACGGCAAGCCCTATCGCGGGGCCGTGGTGGAGAACCTGCGGACGGGGGTGAGGACGTTCTATGAAGTGGACGAACGGACGACCTACTGGACGATCTGGAACAACGGCGGCCAGGTGCCCTACTGCTGTCCCGAGCCTCAGTCGTGGACCACGAACGCGCCCAACGCTGCCGATCCGGCTGCTGCGGGATTCCGGTCGATCGCTCCGGGCGACAAGTGGCGGGCGAAGTACCGGCTCTATGCGAAATAAGCGAAGAAAGGCCGTCGGACAGCTTGTTCGGCGGCCTTTCTTTAGAATGGAGCGTCGAAGCGACTGAAGCCGAGCCGGAAAATCCGGCTCTTTTTTGTGTGTGGCAGAGGTCATTCGGAACGGGATGTCAGACGCGAACTGCCAAAATGTCAGAACAAAGGGGCTGGCACACCCTTTGTTCGAAAGGAGGAAACAGAAAACCATAACACAACCGACCCTACGAACCGGATCGGAGCCCTTCGAAAGACCCGAAGAAGGGGCCGGGCCCGAGCCGGGACGGGAAAGAAACGTGAAAAAGAGCGACAAGATGAAAAACGGCAAAATCGGAGTTACGACGGAAAACATCTTTCCGGTAATCAAGAAATTTCTCTATTCGGATCATGAAATCTTCCTGCGCGAGCTGATTTCCAATGCAGTGGATGCGACGCAGAAGCTGAAGACCCTTTCGTCCATCGGCGAAGTGAAGGGCGAGCTGGGCGATGTGTCGGTGCGCGTGACGGTCGATCCGGCGAAGAAGACGCTGACGGTGACCGACCGCGGAATAGGCATGACGGCCGAAGAAGTGGACAAGTACATCAACCAGATCGCCTTTTCGGGTGCCGAGGAGTTCATGGCCAAGTATCAGAACCAGGCGATCATCGGCCACTTCGGACTGGGATTCTACTCGTCGTTCATGGTGGCGGACAAGGTGGAGATCTACACGCAGTCCTACAAGGAGGGCGCCAAGGCGGTGCATTGGAGCTGCACGGGAACGCCCGAATTCGAGATGGAAGAACTCGCCGAACAACGCGACCGCGGCACGACGATCGTGCTGCATCTTTCGGAAGATGCGCAGGAGTATGCCGAGCAGTCGAAAATCGACGACCTGCTGAAGAAATATTGCCGCTTCCTGCCGGTACCCATCGTTTCGGGCAAGGTCAAGGAGTGGAAAGACGGCAAATATGTCGATACGGACAAGGACAACGTAATCAACAACATCGAACCGCTCTGGACGCGCAAACCGACGGAGATCACGGAGGAACAATACAAGGAATTCTACCGCGAACTCTTCCCCATGAGCGACGATCCGCTGTTCTACATCCATCTGAACATCGACTATCCGTTCCATCTGACGGGCATCCTCTACTTCCCGAAGATCCGCAACAATTTCGAGATACAGAAGAACAAGATACAACTCTACTCCAACCAGGTGTTCGTGACCGACCAGGTGGAGGGCATCGTGCCGGAGTATCTGACGCTGCTGCACGGCGTGATCGACTCGCCGGACATTCCGCTGAACGTCTCGCGCAGCTACCTGCAGAGCGACAGCAACGTGAAGAAGATTTCGAGCTACATCACCCGCAAGGTGGCGGACCGGCTGCAGGAGCTCTTCACGACGATGCGCGCCGACTACGAAGCGAAGTGGGACGATCTGAAGATTTTCATCCAGTACGGTATTCTGACCGACGAGAAATTTGCGGAGAAAGCCACGGATTTCATGCTGTGGAAGAACGTGGACGGCAAATACTTCACGCCGAAGGAGTATGCCGAAATGGTGAAGGAGCAGCAGACGGACAAGAACAAAACGCTGGTGCTGCTCTATGTGGACGATCCGGTGGAGAAGCACACGTTCCTGGAAGCTGCCAAGGCCAAGGGCTACGATGTGCTGGAGATGAACGGCCAGCTTGACAACCACTACATCAACTGGTACGAATCGAAGAACCAAGGTACGCGTTTCGTGCGCGTGGACAGCGATGTGGCGGACAAGCTCATTCAGAAGGACGAACAACTTAAGATGTCCCTGACCGAAGCCCAGCAGGAGATTCTGACGCCGGTGTTCGAGAGCCAGATGCCGGCCGACGAGAAGATCCGCTATCAGATCTCGTTCGAAGCGATGTCGCCCGACGAGGCGCCCGTGGTCATCACGCAGAACGAATTCATGCGCCGCATGAAGGAGATGGCGCAGATGGGCGGCGGAGGCATGAGCCAGTTCTACGGCCAGATGCCCGACAACTTCACCATTGCGGTGAACGCCAACCACCCGATCGTTATCGACATTCTGTCGGACGTCGAGAAGGCCTACGGCGACAAGCTGAAGAGCATCACGAAGAAGATCGATGCGGCTGTGAGCGAGGAGAAGCGTTTCGACGAAGCGGTCAAGGACAAGAAAGAGGAAGACCTGACGGCCGAGGAGAAATCGATGCGCGAGGAGCTGTCGAAGAAGGTGGTGACCCTGCGCGACGAACGCAACGAACGTCTCAAGGAGATCGGCGGCGGCAACCGGCTGGTGCGGCAGATCATCGACCTGGCGCTGCTGACCAACGGCATGCTGAAAGGCAAGAACCTGACGGATTTTATCCAGCGGTCGATCTCGCTGATCGAAAAATAGAATGCCGACGGGCGCCCGGATACCGGGACATCGTAATTATTAAGAGGAACCGCATGTGATCGACATGCGGTTTTTTTATGGGGTGTAGCCGGGCCGGCGGAGTTATATCTTTTGCGATGTCTGTTGCAAGGCGGGCTCGGATTCAGCTGCCGGCGGGCTCGATATGGAGTCGGGCGAAACAATAATCCGCACCGTGCGATCGGGACGCGGTGCGGATTGCTTTGCGAGAAACGGGCGCTATTCGGCTTTCTCCTGGAGCAGCGCGAGGAACCATTCGGGACAACGGCAGGGGCGCCGCGTGTCGCTGTGGATGAAGCCCAGCTGCGTCATGCCGGTATTGAGCATATCGCCCTGCTCATTGCGGATTTCGTAATGGAACGTGATGCGTGCCGCGGGCAACTCCTTGAGGGCGATGCGGACCGTCAGCAACTCGTCGTAGCGGGCCGGCCGCAGGTATTTGGACTGCACCTCGAGGATGGGCATCATGATGCCGCGGCGCTCGACCTCGGAGAAAGGCAGCCCCAAGGCCCGCATCCACTCGCTGCGGGCGGCTTCGTAGTAACAGATGTAGTTGGAATGGTGGCAGATGCCCATCTGGTCGGTGTGCTTGTACCACACGCGTATTTTACAATCGTAGGAAAGCATGGTTATCGGTTCTTGACAATAAATTCGGAATGGAGCGATTCGTTTTCCGGGATGCAGGGACATTGGGGCGGAGACGGAAGTTCGGAACAACTAACTATGGATTTCCGCGCTGTGTCCCAGCAACCGTTCGGCCTCCTCTACCCTGCCCTCGTCGAGCAGGCGGCGGATGACGGTGGAGCTGACGTGCCGGCCGTCGACGAGACACTCGCCGACCCGCACGACGCGCAGCACACCGAGAGTCTCGACACCGTCGGCGTCGAGCCGGTCATGGCCGAAGCGGTGGTTGTAACCGACGACGATGGTTTCGGCGCCGATCGTCTGGCAGATATGCTGCCGGATGAACTCGCGGCCCGACAAGGCGCTGAATGCGCGGTCGAACGGAATGACGATGAGGACATCGACCCCGAGCTGTTCCAGCAACGCAGCCTTTCGGTCGAGCGGAGTGAGAATGCGCAGTCCGTCGCTGTCTCCCAAGATAACGCGCGGATGCGGCTCGAACGTGAGGACGACGCTTTCTCCGCCAACTGCCCGGGCCTCGGCGACGAGGCGCCCGATCAAAGCGCGGTGGCCGAGATGGACCCCGTCGAACGAACCGATCGTGACGACGGCATGCCGGAACGCGGGGAGCGCAGCGAAACCTCTGAAAAGGCGCATGGCACTACGGATTGGAAGCGTCGTTCTCCTTGACGAAGTAAGCGACCTTTTCGAGCAGCGTGGTGATGTCGTAATTCTCGACGACGATGCCCTGCGGGAAGTTGAGCGGTGTGGACGTGAAGTTCAGAACCCCTTTGATGCCGGCGTTGATGATCGGCACGACCAGCTCGGGAGCCACCTTGGTGGGCGACGAGACGATGACGATCGAAATATCGCGGTCCTCCACCATATCCTCGAACGTGTTCATGTGGTAGCAGGGAATGCCGTCGATGGTGCGGCCCACCTTCTTGGGATCGACGTCGAACGCAGCGGTGATCTTGAGATTCAAGCCTTTGCCGTTGAAGTATTTGGTGATGGCCTGGCCCAGGTGGCCCATGCCGAGCACGGCGATGTTCATGGGAGCGGGGCTGTCGAGAATCTTGCTGATGTACTCGATGAGCACCTGCACGTCGTAGCCCTTTTTGGTGTCGCTCGAAAAACCGATCAGCATCAGGTCGCGGCGCACCTGTACGGCCGTGATGCCGTGGATACCGGCCAGCACGTGCGAGAAGATGTGGGTGATGCCCTGGCGGTGGCTGGCGAGCAGCGTACGGCGGTACTCGCTCAGACGCTCGATGGTTTTTTCGGGAATTCCGTTGGTCAAAGCTCCCATGGCGGCTATTCGATGGTTATGGTGAAGTCGGGCTGGTAGTTGACCCGGGTCCAGTTGCGGTTGGTGTGGTTGCGGCTCTCGCCCTCCTGCCGGAAGACGTAGGAAGTCTGCAACGGCAGGTAACGCCGGCCCTCCATGTCGTACTCGATGTCGTTGTACATGGCCGGGGCGAAGATCATGGCCGTGTCGAATCCGCGGTAGGAATAGAGCGAAGGCAGCGCGTTGAAAGCGCGGATGTAGGCGCCGTCGAAGGCCCGTACGACCTCGGAATCGCGCTTGGCGTGGTAGGTCGAGAAGAAAATCACGCGGTCCTTGAAGAACATGGTGCGGTCGATGTTGTGGTAGCGGTTCCAACGGGCGTTGCCCAGGACCACGAAACGCGGCGCGGTGCTCCGGCGTGCGGTGATGCTGGTGTCGGCCGAAGCGATGGCCGCCAGGACACGGTCGACGTCGATTTCGTTGTCGGCCAAGACGATGATGACGTTGTCTTCGTCGTTGTTGAGCAACGACGTGAGGTCCGCCGCACTGCGGCCGCCGCGCCGGGCGATGTCGTTGGGATGCTCATATTTATAGGTATGGGTGCGGTAGGGATGGTCGCCGAGCAGGGCGAGCATCTCGGCCTCGAAATCGGTGTCGGTGTTCTCGGTGTAGATGAGCGTGACGCGCCGCTCCCCGTTGAAGAGATCGGCGGCCTTTTCGTACTTGCGGGCCGGATCGGGTGCGAGCTGGAAGAGGATGTCGCTGTTGGTCCGCTCGATATGGGCCAACGGCGAGACGACGGGAATCTGCTGCTGCTCGGCGAACCAGACGACCGGCTCCAATCCCTCCTCGTAGACGGGACCAACGATCAGATCGGAGCGTCCGAAAGCGTCGGAGTCGACGATTTCGGCGACCTTCTCGCTGTTGCGCCCGGTGTTGAAAAGGGTGAGCTCGATGGAATAACCGTAGCGGAGCTTGACGCTGTCGAGTCCCAGCAGGAATCCCTGGTAGAATTCGAGGTAGCGTTCGTTGACGCCGCTACCCTCGACGGAGAGGGGCAGCAACAGGGAGATGCGGAGCGGCTCGGAGCGGCGCAGGGCGCGGAATTCGAACTCCCTGATCTTTTCGGGAGCTTCGAAACGGACGGTGTCGAGCTCCTCGGCTGCAATGTCGAGCGGGAATTCGTCGTCGTCCGTCTCGCGCGGGACCTTGATCATGGCGCCGGCCTTGAGATCGGCGGCCCGGAGTCCGCCGTTGAGCTCCGACAACTCCTGCTCGGAGATACCGAACCGGCGGGCGAGCGAATAGAACGTTTCGCCGGCGGTGACGATGTGGTAGGCATCGCCCGGATCGGCGACGCTGTTGAGCGACGAACGGTACTCCTCCCACCGGGCCCGCGAACCGGCCTCGTCCTCGGAACCGATCTTCTTCTTGCGGATCAGAATCCGCTCGCCGGGACGGAGCCGGATGGGATCGAGCGAGGGGTTGTCCTCGATGATGGTAGGGATGGGGATTTCGTACTGCCGCGAAATGGCGTAGAGCGTTTCGCCCTGGGCCACGCGGTGGGTGTCGAACGTTTTGCGAAGCCTCTTTTCGGACGGTCGCCCGACGACGTCGGGAACGAAAGGAATCTTGAGCGTGGAACCGGCCTGCAAACCCTGTGCGACGGCCGGATTGCTTTGCAGGATGGCCTGCTCGGCGACCTCGTAGGTCTTGGCCAGGCCGAAAAGCGTGTCGCCGGCCTGGACGGTATGGATGTAGTATTTGGAGCCGTTGATGCTGACGATGACGGCGGACTTTTCGGCAGCGAGGCCGCAAAGAACCCACATCGACAACAACAAGGTGGCGCAAAATCGTTTCATCGGCTATTTGAGTTTGTCGCGCATGCGGATTTCGGTGATGACCCGCTTGGTGTAGAGCGGGAAATCGCCGTTCATCATCCAAGCGTAGTAACTGGGCTCCTCGCGGAAGACCTCGGCGACCGAACGTCCCTTGTACTTGCCGAAGCCGAAGACCTCCTCGCCCTTGTCGTTGAAGAGGATGCGGCCGGCGTAATCGGCGGCCTCGGCCCGGCAGGAGAAGGCGGCCAGGGCGTCGACGTCGTTTTCGAGGTCGTCGTAGCGGTCGAGCTGGGCCTTGAGCACCTCGTAGGTGGCCCGGGTGTCGGCCTCGGCCGAGTGGGCGCCCTCGAGCTCCTTGTCGCAATAGAACTTATAGGCTGCGACCAGAGTGCGCTGCTCCTTCTTGTGGAAGATGTTCTGCACGTCGATGAACTTGCGGCGCTTGAAGTCGACGTCGATGCCGGCGCGCATGAACTCCTCGACCAACATGGGGAGGTCGAACCGGTTGGAGTTGAATCCGCCGAAGTCGCATCCGCGCACGAACTGCTCGAGCGACTTGGCGACCTGCGCGAAGAGCGGCTGGTCGGCGACGTCGGCGTCGGAGATGCCGTGGATGGCCGTGGCCTCGGGCGGAATGGGCATGCCGGGATTGATACGCCGGGTTTTGACGATCTCCTCGCCGTCGGGCATGATCTTGATCATCGAAATCTCGACGATGCGGTCCTTCGAGGTGTCGACGCCTGTGGTCTCGAGGTCGAAAAAGATGATCGGGCGCTTGAGGTTCAGCTTCATTGCGGCGCTCCTAAGCGTTGATCATCATCGGCATGAGGAGCATGAGCGCGGCGCTGCTCTGCTTCTCGTCGTAGACGGGCTTGAAGACGCCGGCACGGGTCGAATCGGCCAGCTCGACCTGCACGGTCGGGGTCTCCATGTTGGAGAGAATCTCTACGAGGAACGTGGACTTGAAGCCGATCGAGATCATCTGGCCGTCGTAGCTGCACGAGATCGTTTCGTTGGCCGAGACCGAGAAGTCGATGTCCTGGGCCGTGAGGGCGATCTTGTTGGCCTCGATGTCCATGCGGATGAGGTTGGTCGTGGGGTTCGAGCAGACGGCCACGCGCTTGATGCCGTTGAGCAGCTCGATGCGGTCGACGAGCACCTTGTTGGGGTTGTTTTCCGGAATGACGGCGTTGTAGTTGGGATAGTTGCCCTCGATCAGCCGGCAGACGAGCGTATGGCTCTTGAGCTTGAACTGCGCGTTTTTCGAATCGAAAGCCACCTCGATGGCGTCGTCCTCCTTGAGGAGCACCGACTTGAGCAGGTTGGCGGGCTTCTTGGGCAGGATGAACGACGAATTAACCTCGTTCTCCATCTCCGACTCGTACTTGACGAGCTTGTGGGCGTCGGTGCCGACGAACGTCAGCGTGCCGGGCGTGAGGCTGATGAAGATACCGTTCATGACGGGGCGCAGCTCGTCGTCGGCCGTGGCGAAGATGGTTTTGTTGATGCCGGCGACGAGGGTGTCGACGTCCATCTTCATCTCCTTCTTCTCGGCGCTGAGCTGCGGTACGGCGGGATAGCTGACGGCGCTGGCGCCGGGGATGGAGAGCGAACCGCTCTTCCAGCTGATCTTGATCTCCCAGTTCTTCTCGTTGACCTCGACGGTCAGCGGCATTTCGGGGAACTCCTTCAGCGAATCGAGCATCAGCTTGGCGGGAGCGGCGATGGTGCCCTCGCTCTCGACGCTCTCCACGGCGATCGAACCGACGAGCGTGGTTTCGAGGTCGGAGGTGGTGACCTTCAGCTCGCTGCCGCTCAACTCCATGAGGAAGTAGTCGAGGATGGGCAGGGTATTTTTGTTGCTGATAACCTTACCGGTGGTGGCCAGCAGCGAAAGCAGAGCAGAACTTGATACGGAAAATTTCATACGTTTTCTTCTGTTTATCTATAAGGATGAATTTACAAGGTAGCCAGCTTGTCGAGCGCCATGACGATCATCTTGCGCACGAAAGGCTTGTAGTCGGTGCATGCGTTCAGCGCGATGCGCTGGGCGATGATCGTGCAGATGGTGGCGGCGCGGTGGCCCATCAGTGCGGCCAGGCCGGCGAGGGCCGAACCCTCCATTTCGAAGTTGGTGATGCGCCGTCCGCCGAAGTCGAACGATTCGATCTTTTCGTTCAGGCGGGGATCGTGCGGCTCGAGCCGCACCCAACGGCCCTGCGGCGCGTAGAAACCGGGAGCGGCGATGGTCATGCCCTCGACGGTCGAATCCTTGAAGAGCTCGAAGAGCGTTTTGTCGGCGTTGACGAAATAGGGCCGCGGCATCTTCTCGTACCAACCGGTGTGCTTGACGAAAGCCTCCTCCAGCTCCAGATCGCAGACACCGTCGCGACCTTTGTAATAACTCAGCAGGCCGTCGAAACCTACCGACGTGCGCGAGAAGAGGAAGTCGCCGACCTTGATGTCGGACTGGATGGCGCCCGAAGTGCCGAGACGCACCAGCGTGAGCTGTTTTTTCTCGGGTTTCTCCTGGCGGGTGGCGAAATCGACGTTGGCCAAAGCGTCGAGCTCCGTGACGGAGATGTCGATGTTGCCGATGCCGATGCCGGTCGAGAGAACGGTCATCCGCTTGCCCTTGTAGGTGCCGGTCACGGTGTTGAACTCGCGGTTGGAGACCTTGCATTCGATATTCTCGAAATGTTCGGCGACGAGGGCCACACGGCCCGGATCGCCGACCAGAATGACGGTGTCGGCCAGCTGTTCGGGACGGAGGTGGAGGTGGAAAATGGAGCCGTCTTCGTTGATAATCAACTCGGAAGCAGGGATAGTACGCATAACGGTCTGATTTTGCATTTTCATAATTGGCATAAAAGTAATATATTTACGTCGAATAACAAAACTTCGGAGCAAAAATTTCTTTTACTAATAGGTATAGACAAACACGTAGGAATATGACGCTTATCAAATCCATTTCGGGTATTCGCGGAACCGTCGGAGGACCCGAGGGCGAGAATCTGACCCCGCCCGACGTCGTGAAGTTCACCACGGCTTATGCCCGGCTGATGACCCGACGCAATGCGGGCAAAAAACTTACCATAGTCGTGGGCCGCGACGCCCGCATTTCGGGCGAACTGGTGGCCGATCTGGTGGAGGGAACCCTCCTGGCCTGCGGCGCCGATGTGATCAATGTGGGGCTCTGCACCACGCCCGGCACCGAGATGGCCGTCATAGCGAAGCAGGCCGACGGCGGCATCATCATCACGGCGTCGCACAATCCGCGCCAGTGGAACGCGTTGAAACTGCTCAATTCGGACGGCGAATTCCTCTCCGATGCCGAGGGCAAGGAACTGCTGGCCATGGCGGAAGAGTGCGATTTCGACTACCCTTCCGTCGACGGAATCGGCCATGTCGTTTCGCGTGAGGATTTCAACGACGAACACATCCGCCGGGTGCTGGCGCTGCCCCTTGTGGATGTCGAGGCCGTGCGCAAGCGCCGCTTCAAGGTGGTGGTCGACGCGGTCAACTCGGTGGGCGGCATCGTCATGCCGCGCCTGCTGCGCGAACTGGGCTGCGAGGTCGTGGAACTCAACTGCGAACCGACGGGCGAGTTCGCCCACAATCCCGAGCCGCTGCCGGAGAACCTGACGGAGATAGCCGAAGCCATCGTACGCGAAAAAGCCGATCTGGGCATCGTAGTCGATCCGGATGTCGACCGTTTGGCGTTCGTCAACGAGGACGGCTCGATGTTCGTAGAGGAATATACGCTGGTGGCCGTGGCCGACTACATTTTGTCGCGCAAGGCGGGCAACACGGTCTCGAACCTTTCGTCGTCGCGTGCGCTGCGCGACGTGACACAGCGCTACGGCGGCAGCTATCAGGCTTCGGCCGTGGGCGAAGTGAACGTGGTGGCGAAGATGAAGGAGACGGGCGCCGTGATCGGCGGCGAGGGCAACGGCGGAGTCATCTACCCCGAGCTCCACTATGGCCGCGATGCGCTGGTCGGCACGGCTCTTTTCCTTACGTGGCTGGCATACAAGGGCATGAAAATGACCGAATTGCGCGCTACCTATCCGGCCTACTACGCTTCGAAGAACAAAATCGCGCTGACGCCGGAGATCGACGTGGATAAAGTGTTGCTTGAGATAAAGAAACGCAATGCCGGTGAAAACGTGAACGATATTGACGGCGTGAAGATCGATTTTGCCGAAAACTGGGTACACCTCCGCAAGTCGAACACCGAGCCGATCATCCGCATCTACACCGAAGCCAAATCGATGGCCGAGGCCGAGGCTCTGGCGCAGCGCTTCATCAGCGAAATCAAAGAAATCTGCCATATCTGAGACCATGAAAAAGAATCTGGTGATCCTCTCCGCAGCCCTTGCGCTGGCCGCCTGCGGCGGGAATGCGCCGAAAAAGAAAGCCGCCGCCGAAACGCAGGCTACGACGGCGGCCATGCCCGACATGCACACCGCCGAAACGTCGCTCGACTATAGGGGCACCTACGAAGGCACCCTGCCGGCAGCGGATTGTCCGGGAATCCGTACGACGCTGACGCTCAATCCGGACGGTACATATGCCCTGCACATGAAATACATCGACCGCGCCGCGGAGTTCGACGAGACAGGCATCTTTACGGTCAAAGAGAACCTGCTGACCCTGACCCGGCTCGATGACGGTTCGGAAGAGTATTACAAGGTGGAGGAAAACCGGCTGCGAATGCTCGACGCCGAGAAACAACCCGTTACGGGAGCGCTGGCGGAGAATTACGTACTGCAAAAAAACAAATAAGTAAATGGATAAAGCGAAACTTTACATAGAAGCCAATAAAGAACGGTTCATCAATGAATTGTTCGATCTGCTGCGCATTCCGTCGATCAGTGCGGAAGCCGCCCGCAAACCCGACATGCAGCGCTGTGCCGAGTGGCTGGCAGCGGCGCTGGCGGAAGCGGGTGCCGACCGGGCCGAAGTGATGCCCACGGAGGGCAATCCGGTGGTCTATGCCGAAAAGATCGTCGACCCCAAGGCGAAAACCGTGCTGGTATACGGCCACTACGACGTGATGCCGGTGGATCCGCGCGAAGAATGGCGCACGGAGCCTTTCGAACCGACGATCGAGAACGGTCGGATCCGGGGCCGCGGTGCGGACGACGACAAAGGCCAGCTGTGGATGCAGGTGAAGGCTTTCGAAGCGATGTGTGCGACGGGAACGCTCCCGTGCAACGTGAAATTCATGCTGGAGGGCGAAGAGGAGATCGGTTCGGAGAGCCTCTACGGATTCTGCCGGCAAAACAAAAAGCTGCTCAAGGCGGACATCATCCTGGTCTCCGACACGTCGATGCTTTCGATGGAGACGCCCTCGATCACCTGCGGCCTGCGCGGACTGACCTACATGGAGGTGGAGGTGACGGGACCCGACAAGGACCTGCATTCGGGCCTTTTCGGCGGTGCGGTGGCCAATCCTGCCAACGTGCTGGCGCGTCTGGTGGCGGGCCTTGTCGATGGCGAGGGCCGCGTGACGATTCCGGGGTTTTACGACGATGTGCGCTCCCTGACGCCGTCGGAACGGCGTGCTTTCAACAAGGCGCCGTTCGATCTGGCCGGCTACAAACGCTCGCTGCAGATCGGCGCCGTGGAGGGCGAAGCCGGCTATACGACGCTGGAACGCACGGGAATCCGTCCGTCGCTGGATGTGAACGGCATCTGGGGCGGCTATACGGGCGAAGGGACGAAAACGGTGATTCCGTCGAAAGCCACGGCCAAAATCTCGATGCGGCTGGTGCCGAATCAAGACTACTGCAAGATAGCGAAACTTTTCGAGAAGCATTTCCGGAAGATGGCGCCCAAGAGCGTGCGTGTGGACGTTAAGTTCCTGCACGGCGGCATGCCCTACGTGGCTCCCACCGACATGCCGGCCTACAAGGCGGCCGAGCGGGCCGTGACGGAGGCTTTCGGCCGCAAGCCCCTGCCCTTCTATTCGGGCGGCTCGATTCCGATCATCAGCGGCTTCGAATCGATCCTGGGCATCAAGTCGCTGCTGCTGGGCTTCGGGCTCGCGGAGGATGCCATCCACTCGCCGAACGAGAGTTACGGACTTGAACAATTCTACAAAGGACTGGAAACTATCCCCTTGTTTTACAAATATTTCGCGCAGTAGGAAGCCGGTATGTGCGAAAATCGGGGCCGTTTTTAGGCCGTAGATGGAAAATATTTCGTAAATTCGCACTCAAAAAGAAAAAATCCATGTGCGGAATTGTAGGTTATGTCGGCGGGCGCAACGCCTGTCCGATCCTTATAAAGGGACTCCACCGGCTCGAATACCGGGGTTACGACAGTGCGGGCGTAGCGCTGGTGGGCAATGACGGTACGCTCAACGTATACAAGTGCAAGGGCAAGGTGGCCGATCTGGAACACTTCCTGGAGGGCAAGGACCTCAGCGGAAGCATCGGCATCGCCCACACGCGCTGGGCGACGCACGGCGTGCCCAACGACGTGAACGCCCATCCCCACTACTCGGAGTCGGAGAACATTGCGCTGATCCACAACGGAATCATCGAAAACTACCGCGTGCTGAAAGACGCGCTGGTGGAGAACGGCTACACCTTCCGCAGCAGCACCGACAGCGAGGTGCTGGTGAACCTGATCGAGTATGTCCGCACGACGAACAACTGCTCGCTTCTGGAAGCGGTGCAGCAGGCGCTCAAGCAGGTGATCGGAGCCTACGCCATCGCCATTGTCGAGAAGAACAACCCCGACGAGATCATCGCGGCGCGACAGAGCAGCCCGATGGTGGTGGGTATCGGCCAGGATGAATACTTCTTGAGCTCGGACGCGACCTCGATCATCGAATACACCGAAGATTTCGTCTATGTCAACGACGGCGAAGTGGCCGTCATCAACCGGCACAAACCGCTGAAGGTCGTGACGCTCGACAACCAGGAGAGCGACATCGACATCAAGAAACTGCAGCTCTCGATCTCGCAGCTCGAGAAAGGCGGCTATCCGCACTTCATGCTCAAGGAGATCTACGAGCAGCCGGGCACGCTGGTCGACTGCATTCGGGGCCGCATCAATCCCGACACCTATGAAGTGAAGCTCTCGGGCGTGATCGACCATCGCGACAAGTTCGTCAATGCGCGCCGCATCATCTTCGTGGCGTGCGGCACGTCGTGGCATGCGTCGCTGATCGGCGAACACCTCATCGAGTCGATCTGCCGTATCCCGGTGGAGGTGGAGTACGCCTCGGAATTCCGCTACCGCAACCCCATCATCCGCGAGGACGACATCGTGATCGCCGTGTCGCAGTCGGGCGAAACGGCCGACACGCTGGCGGCCGTGGAGCTGGCCCGCAAGGCCGGTGCCTTCGTCTTCGGCATCTGCAACGTGGTGGGCTCGTCGATTGCGCGTGCGACCGATTCGGGCGCCTACATTCATGTGGGGCCGGAGATCGGCGTGGCCTCGACGAAGGCTTTCACCGGACAGGTGACCGTCATGGCGATGCTGGCGCTGACGATCGGCCGCGAGAAGGGCACGGTGAGCGACGAATATTATTGCGAAGTGTCGAAAGCGCTGCTGGAGCTGCCGCAGACGCTCCAGGAAGTGCTCAAGGTGGGCGACCAGATCAAGGACCTGGCGAAGATATTCACCTATGCGCACAATTTCATCTACCTGGGCCGCGGCTACAACTACCCCACGGCGCTGGAAGGTGCGCTGAAACTCAAGGAGATTTCCTATATCCATGCCGAGGGCTACCCTGCCGCCGAGATGAAACACGGTCCCATTGCGCTGATCGACGCCGAGATGCCGACCGTGGCGATCGCGACGCCCGACCACACCTACCAGAAGACGGCTTCGAACATCGAAGAGGTGAAGGCCCGCGGCGGCAAGATCATCGCGGTGATGGCCGAGGGCGACGAACATGTACGCCGTTCGGCCGACTACTGCATCGAAGTGCCGGTCATCACGGAGTGTCTGATGCCTATCGTGGTGTCGATTCCGCTGCAGTTGATGGCTTACTACATTGCGGTGAACAAGGGCCGCAACGTCGACCAGCCGCGCAACCTGGCCAAATCGGTGACAGTAGAATAACCGTTGGCGGACCTCCCGGTCCGGCCGGTTGTTGCTGAACCGGGTACGGATTTGCGATATGCCCGATGGGGCAGAAGAAAAGCAGACGCATGACTTTCGGGCCGTGCGTCTGCTTTTTTGCGGAAAACCGGAGCCGAGCCGCTATCGGCAACAAAAAAGACTCCGAAATAGTTCGGAGCCTTTGGAAAATATCGACGGAAATCACATCATCTCCTCGTAGGCGTATTGCACGGCGCGGTTGATGATTCCGATGAAGTCGCGGGTTTTGCGGAACTCCCTGACGGCGTGCTCGACGAAACGATCGTCCAGCAGGAACTGCTCGTCGATGGACTTTTCAAGGCACCAGTCCTTTTGTTTCAGCAACTCGGCATACTCGCAGTCGGCCGGGAACCCCATGGGAAGACGCTTGAGCTTGTTGTCCGTGTTGAGCCGGAATCCTTTGGCCGTGCGGATCGCCTGCGTGAATTCGGCCCCGTTGTCGAGAATCTCTTCGCGGACGGAACGCAGCAAGGTCGGTTCGGGGCAGTAGATACCCGAGATGAGCATGTGCTCGCCCACGAGCCGGTCGCCTTTCGGTGCGATGTGGAGGTAGTAGCCGGCATATCCCGACTTCTTGCCTTTCGGAGCCACGAAGATGCCCAGCCAGTTCTTGTAGGGACTCTTGTCGTTGGAGAACCGCGTGTCGCGGGCGATCCGGTAGGTGCAGTCCTGCACCCGGAGTCCGCACACCGAAGGATCGAACGAGGAGACGCCCTCGATCAACGCTTCGGCGAGCTTTGCGACGCGGCCCTTGACATGGGCCCATTCGCTGCGGTGGGCGTCGAACCACTCGCGTGTGTTGCTGTCGTGCAGCCGCGAGAGAAAGTCGAGAATCTCTTCCATGCTACCAGGCGAACAACGGATAGTCGGCCATCAAGGCGTTGACGTCGCGGCGCACGGCGGCGATGTTCTCCTCGTTTTCCGGGTCGTGGAGCACACGGTCGATCAGCCCGACGATGCAGTCCATCTTGTCCTCCTTCAGACCGCGCGTGGTGATGGCCGGCGTACCGAAGCGCAGGCCCGAAGTCTGGAACGGCGAACGGCTGTCGAACGGCACCATGTTCTTGTTGGCGGTGATGTCGGCGGCGACGAGGCACTTCTCGGCCAGCTTGCCGGTCAGCTCGGGGAACTTGGTGCGCAGGTCGACCAACATAAGATGGTTGTCGGTGCCGCCCGATACGATCTTGTAGCCCCGCTTGATGAAAGCCTCGGCCATGGCGCGGGCGTTCTTCTGCACCTGAGCCTGGTAGGTTTTGTATTCGGGTTCGAGCGCCTCGCCGAACGCTACGGCCTTGGCGGCGATGACGTGCTCGAGCGGTCCGCCCTGGATGCCGGGGAAGACGGCCGAATTGAGGATCTGCGACATCATCTTGACGGCGCCCTTGGGCGTGGTGAGACCCCACGGATTTTCGAAGTCCTTGCCCATCAGGATGATGCCGCCGCGCGGACCGCGCAGGGTCTTGTGGGTGGTGGAGGTGACGATGTGGGCGTACTTCACCGGATTGTCGAGCAAACCGGCGGCGATCAGACCTGCCGTATGGGCCATGTCGACCAACAAGAGCGCGCCGACCTTGTCGGCGATTTCGCGCATGCGCTTGTAGTCCCATTCGCGCGAATAGGCCGAAGCGCCGCCGACGATGAGCTTGGGTTTCGACTCGAGTGCCTGGCGCTCCATGGCGTCATAGTCGATCAGTCCTGTCGTTTCGTCGAGCCGATAACCTACGGCCTTGAAATATTTGCCCGACATGTTGACCGGCGAACCGTGCGAAAGATGCCCGCCGTGCGCCAGATCGAGCCCCATGAACGTATCGCCCGGCTGCAGGCAGGCGAAGAAGACGGCCATGTTGGCCTGGGCGCCCGAATGGGGCTGCACGTTGGCGTATTCGGCGCCGTAGAGCCGGCAGATGCGCTCGATGGCGAGGTTCTCGACCTGGTCGACGACCTCGCAGCCGCCGTAGTAGCGGGCCGCGGGGTAACCCTCGGCGTATTTGTTGGTCAGAACCGAACCCATGGCTTCCATCACCTGGTCGCTCACGAAGTTCTCCGAGGCGATCAACTCGATGCCGTGGGTCTGACGGCTCCGCTCGGCGGCGATCAGATCGAAAATCCGGGAATCTCTTTTCATGTCGATGTTTTTTGGAATGTTGGCTTTTTTCAGTGTGTAAAGATAATCAAATTCGATGAAAATAGGCCCGCGCACAATTTAAAATATTTTTCGTACCTTTGTGTCGCTGAAACGAAATGATTCAACGATAAAATAGATTGAAGACCATGAAATTGCTTGAAGGAAAAGTGGCCGTCGTAACGGGTGCCGCACGCGGCATCGGCAAGGCCATCGCTATGAAATTCGCTTCGGAAGGCGCCGACGTGGCGTTCACCGACCTGGTGATCGACGAGAACGGCAAGGCTACGGAAGCCGAAATCGCTGCGCTGGGCGTCAAGGCCAAGGGCTATGCGTCGAACGCTGCCGATTTCGAGGGAACGCATAAGGTGATCGAGGAGATCGTGAAGGACTTCGGCCGCATCGACATTCTGGTGAACAATGCCGGTATCACGAAAGACGGCCTGATGATGCGCATGAGCGAGGCGCAGTGGGATGCCGTGCTGACGGTGAACCTCAAGTCGGCGTTCAACTTCATCCATGCCGTGACGCCCGTCATGGCTCGTCAGAAGAGCGGTTCGATCATCAACATGTCGTCGGTGGTCGGCGTCAGCGGCAATGCCGGTCAGTGCAACTACTCGGCTTCGAAGGCCGGCATGATCGGTCTGGCCAAGTCGATCGCCAAGGAGATGGGTCCGCGCGGCATCCGTGCCAACGCCATCGCCCCGGGCTTCATCATCACCGACATGACCGACAAGCTGCCCGACGAGGTCAAGGAAGGCTGGTACAAGCAGATTCCGCTGCGTCGCGGCGGTACGCCCGAGGATGTCGCCAAGGTCGCCTTGTTCCTCGCTTCGGACCTCTCGTCGTATGTCAGCGGTCAGGTGATCCACTGCTGCGGCGCGATGAATTGCTAAGGAGCGGTACGAACAGAGACTCAGAGACGGAAAGAAGCCGTTAGGCTTTGATTCGTGCAAAAATGCCTGCCAAGTTTTACTTGAGCAGGTATTTTTGTGCGAAGCGCTTTCCGAAAGGAATTTCCGTTTCTGATTCTTTGCCGCCGCGACGACAGCAAACACGGAGCGAAGCGAGGTAATTGCTTGTTGGAGAGAAGTTCCTATTGAATTTATTCGGGCGGGTGCGTCTTGCGGGATGGAAAACCGATCCTTGCACCTTTTTTGTTCTTACTTGAAAAGTACCTTGATACGAATCGCTTTCGGGGTAAAATTATGAATTGTGGATTAAGCGCTTTATCTTTGTGGGCATGAAACATCTCCTGCTGATTCCGCTGCTTGCGCTGGGATTTACGACGGTCCGGGCACAGGACGCAATGCTTCCCACTCCCGACGCCAAGGTGCTGGGCATGGGAGGTGTGGCGATGACCTCCGTTTCGGGGTCGCACGCCATCTACAACAACCCCGCGATGGCCTCCTTCTCGGTTCATCCCTGGCAGGTTTCTTCGTCCTACTGCGGGGCGGGCCGGGCCGACTACTATGCGGTGACAGGCTATTGGAGGTTCGACTATCTTAACGATCTGCAAGTAGGTTGGCGCCAGTTTCTGCGCGAGAAGGGCAATAACGATATGGCTGTCGACCTGGGTTATTCGCGCCGCGTCACCGATCGCTGGGCTGTCGGCGGGGTGACGCATTACCGCCGCTTGAAGCGTCCCGAGGGTTCGTCCGACGCCTTGTCGGTCGATCTGAGCCTTGCATGGTCCAAGCCGCTGAACGGTCTGGGCGACTTGTCGCTGCTGCGCGTGGGCGCCAAAGCGGGCAATCTGGGCGGATTCGTCAAGAGCCGTGGAGGCTCCTTGCCGATGACCCTCTCCGCAGGCGTTGCGCTGGACACCTATGCGACCGATGCGCATGAGATTACGGTGGGTGCCGATTTCGGTTATTGCTTCAGTCCGTCGGCCGGACGCGGATGCAGCGTGGCGGTCGGTGCGGAATACAACCTGATGCAGCTGGTCCAGTTCCGGGCCGGTTACCACTACGGTGAGCGGAGCGGTTACTACCCTTCTTTCGGCAGCGTCGGCGCCGGATTCCGGTTTCTGCTTCTGCGGCTCGATTTCGCCTATCTGTTCGCGCCCAAGAGCAGTTGGCTGCGCAACACGTACAGCATCAGTTTCGGTTTCGACTTTTAGGCGTCGGTCCGATGAAACGAGGGACGGTTCAGAGCCGCCCCTCGTCTTTTATATCCTCCAACAACCCCTCGCAGGCGTCCTCGAGCAGATCGAGCACCAGTTCGAAGCCCTCGTGCCCTTCGTAGTAGGGATCGGGGACGCAGGTGCGGTCGGGATGGCGGCGGCAGAACTCCGTCATGCGGAAAATCCGCTCGGCCGCCGCACGCGAAGGCGCGAGCCGGTGAACATCCTCGTAGTTCATGTCGTCCATCACGACGATGCGGTCGAACCGCCCGAAATCCTCCTCGCTGAGCTTGCGCGAACGATGCGTGAGCGAAATGCCGCGCCGGGCGGCCGCACTCCGCATGCGCGGATCGGGCAGTTCGCCGCGGTGGCCTCCGTAGGTGCCGGCCGAATCGACCCCGATGCGCCCGGCGAGCCCCTCCTTTTCGAGCATGCGGCGCATGATGCCTTCGGCGGCCGGCGAGCGGCAGATGTTGCCGAGGCAGACAAAAAGAATCTTGTATCCGTTTTCCATGGCTGCTTGTTTTTGAACCCGGCACGACAAATGCCGTTCCGGATACGGCAAAGATAGACAATTCGGGGAATCGGACCGCCGCGAACGCGGAGAATGCGACGAAATTGAACGATCAGAACAATATTGCGTCCCGCCGAAAGTACCGATTCCGGGGAAAAGTCGTACCTTTGCCACGGAAATTTACATGAAGAAAGTCATGAAAATGAAATTGGTTGCGATGTTGGCGGCCGCATTCGTGCTCTCCGCGCTGCCGGCCGACGCACAAGAGATTTCCCGCAAGGTGCCGAACGTCGGACTGCTCGACCTGGACGGCAATCCTGCGACATTGCCCTACTGGGGCGAGAAGAATCTGATGATATTCTATGTGGACCCCGACCGTCACAAGCAGAACGAAGCATTCACCATCGAACTCGAAGAGAACCACCGAGCTGCGGGCGACAACCTTTACGGCTTCGGTGTGATGAACCTCAAGGATGCGCCGATGGTGCCCAACGGCATGGCCCGCAGCATGGCCAAGAAACGCACGTCCAAGAACGGCGCTGTGGTGCTGGCCGACGAAGACCGCATCTTGAGCACAGCCTGGGGGCTGGGCGACTGCAACAACCAGTTCGTGCTGCTGCTCGTGTCGAAAAACGGCGAACTGGTCTTTGTCCGCAAGGGCGAGCTCTCCGAAAAGGACAAGGAGGCTTTCTACGAGGTCCTGGACAAGTACAGATAGTCGGGGATGACTCGTCGGATCGCCGCAATGCTGTTGCTGGGCGGCCTGTTCCTTATGGACCGGGCCGCAGCGTCTCCGTATGCCGACGGAACGGAAACGGCGATCCCCGCACCGGAAGCTACGGCTCCGGAACCGGCGGCCGGGTCCGACAGCATGAGCAGACGGCCCTCGTTTTTCCATCGGGTGATCGACTATTTCGACAAATCGACGGTCGACCGCACCTTCGAAAAAAAGATCGATTTCACCTTTGCCGGAGGCCCGAGCTATTCGAAGAGCACGAGTCTGGGCATCGGCGTGCTGGCGGCGGGGCTCTACCGGGTAGACCGGACCGACTCGGTGACGCAGCCGTCGGACATCTCGATCTTCGCCAGCATCTCCATCTCGGGCTTCTATTCGGTGGGTATCGAAGGCAACACCTTCTTCTCGCGCGGCCGCAGCAAATTCGACTACAAGGCGGCGTTTTCCTCGGCACCCCGCGATCTGTGGGGCATCGGCTACACTGCCGGCCGTCATAACCGCCCCGTCTCCTACGTGGAGAAACAATATGAAATCCACGCCCGCTATCTCTACCAATTGTTTCCCAGGACCTATGTGGGAACCCGCATGAGTTTCGAGTCGACCAAAGGCAAGAACTTCGACGCAACGGGCGAAAGCTACATCGATTACCAGGCGCATTCCTACACCGCTACGGGCATCGGAGCCATTGTGGAATACGATTCGCGCGATATTGTGTCGAATGCCTTCCGCGGCATTTACGTGAGTCTGCAAGGGACCGTTTTCCCGCGGGGGCTGAGCAACTGCGGGCGCACGCTCTATCGTGCGTCGTTCACTTTCGACTGGTACCAGCGCGTGTGGAGGGACTGCACGCTGGCATGCGATTTCTACGGCGAATGGAATTCGTCCCGCATGCCCTGGCCGATGCTGGCCCGCATGGGCGGCAGCCAACGCATGCGCGGCTACTACGAGGGACGCTATGCCGACAACAACCTGATAGCTGCGCAGCTCGAACTGCGCCAGCGTATCTGGCGCCGCATCGGCTGCACGGTGTGGTGCGGTGCCGGCAACGTTTTCAGCGAGCGCCCCGGAGACCGGTTCCGCTGGTCGCACACGCTGCCCAACTATGGCGTAGGCCTGCGCTGGGAACTGAAAAAACGGGTGAACGTGCGTCTCGACTACGGTTTCGGCCGCAGGACGAGCGGGTTCCTGTTGAACATCAACGAAGCATTCTGACGGCATGGCAACCGACCGCAACAAGCATAGCGCCGGGTGGCGCCCCACACGCAGCCGTTTCTCGATATGGCTGACCATCTATTTTGTCGTCGCGCTGATCATACCCAACTGCGTGCTGGCCCAGACCGAGGAGTATTCGATCTGGACGGTCGAGGCGCTGATTCTGATTCCGGCGGGGTTCTACATGATGTGGAGCGTTGCGCTCCGGCGTTCGGGCGTGATGATCTGGCTGGGTTTCCCGTTCATCTTTTTCTGCACCTTCCAGATCGTGCTGCTCTATCTTTTCGGCGACTCGATCATCGCCACCGACATGTTTACCAACCTGCTGACGACCAATCCGGGCGAGGCGGGCGAACTGCTGGGTAATATCTATCCGTCGGTGTTGCTGGTGGTGGCCATCTACTGCCCGCTGCTGTGGCTGGCCACTCGTGAGATCGCCCATAAACGTTATCTTTCGCGCACCATGCGCCTGACGCTGGGAATGACGGGCGCCGCGCTCTTCACCGTCGGAACGCTCGCCCTGTGGCCCGCCTACCATGTCAGCGAAGACAAACACGTGCTGCGCGACGAGATTTTCCCGATCAACGTGCTTTACAACATGGGGCTGAGCGGCTCGGAATTCCGCAAGGCCTATCATTTCGACAAGACCTCCGAGGGCTTTTCCTATTCGGCAACACGGCCCGGACAGCTGCCCGAGCGGGAGATATACATCTACGTCATAGGCGAAGCCTCGCGCGCCATGAGCTGGCAGCTGTGGGGCTACGAACGCGAAACCAACCCGCGGCTGTCGCAGGAACCGGAGCTCGTGCTGTTCCGCAACATGCTGACGCAGAGCAATACCACGCACAAAAGCGTGCCGCTGATCCTTTCGTCGGTGGGAACCGACCAGCACGAGGAGCTTTTCCGCCGCACGGGGCTGCCGGCTCTGTTCAACGAGGCGGGGTTCGAGACCTGGTTCATCTCCAACCAGTCGCAGCAGGGCGCCATGATCGATCATCTGGCCCACGATGCGCAGCACCTGCTTTATATCCGGTCGCCGCGCTACGACATGCAGTTGCTGGAGGAGGTGCAGAAAGCCGTTGCCGGAAGCCAGTCGCAACGGATGTTCTTCATCCTCCACTGCTACGGTTCGCACTTCAGCTACCACCAGCGCTATCCTCGCAACTTCGCGCGGTTCCTGCCCGACGACGATGTGGCCATTGCGCCGCAGCACGCCGAAAAACTGCGCAACGCCTACGACAATTCGGTCTTGTATACGGATCATTTCCTGGCCGAAACGATCGGCTACCTGCGATCGCTGGAAAATACCGCATCGGCGATTCTCTATTGTGCCGATCATGGCGAGGACTTGCTCGACGACTCCCGCCAACGCTTCCTGCATGCCTCCCCCACCACGACGGCCTACCAGCTGTGGGTGGCTTCGCTGGCCTGGTTCTCGGACGATTACCGGGCGGCTTTCCCGGGTGTGGCCGAAGCGGCGCGGACGAACACGTGGGCACCGGCCAACACCCATGCGCTGTTCCACACGATGGCGCAGATCGCTGCAATCCGGAGTCCCTACATCGACGAATCGGTCTCGCTGGTCAGCCGCGGATTCGACCGCAAGGCCCGCCGCTGCTATCTCAACGACCACAACGAAGCGGTCCCCTACCCTCGCAGCGGCCTGCGGAAGCAGGACCTGGAGTTTTTCGAGCGCAGCGGAATCGAATTGTAGGAAGTGGTGCCCTATCCCCTACGCATTTTGAACGGTTATAGGAGCCGCAGAGGGCGCGGCCAGCGGAAAAGGATCTCCGGCCAACCGACAGACCGAATATAGGTATTTTGCGGATAGACATATTGTTGAAGCCCGGGAGGAACCGAAAGACGGCGCCAACCGGCAAGCCACAACACAATATAATAAAAGGCGGCTCGCATGGGGCCGCCTTTTCTGTGGTATACACCCGGCTGCCGTGCCGGAAAAATCAAAGGCCGCTCTCTGAAGAGCGGCCTTTGTAGGTCGGAGAGCCGAAAATTATTTCGAAGCCTCTACGGATACCTTGCGGAAATCCTTCATGAGCTTCGAGATCTCCAGAGCCGACTTGCGGGCACGGGTACCGGCAGCCTTGTTGCCCTTCTCTACCTGAGCAGCGGCGTTAGCGGCGAATACTTCGAATTCAGCATTGATTTTTGCTACCAACTCTTTCATGTCTTTTGTTTTTTGGGTTTATTATCAACGCAAAGGTATAAAAATTATTTAGATTTAGCATTGCGGTGAAAAAAAATAACATTTTTTGAACGCAATTTCTGCCGCCCTATGCCGCGCAGGTGCGGGATTTGCCCGACCGGAGCGGAAAAACCTGTCGAAAGCACGGCAAAACGGGTTGCGGGCCGGATGCCGGTCGGGCGCTTCGTTGTTCCGGATCGCGATGCTCAAAATACCGATTTGTGGGGATTGCGGATTTGCGCCGAAAAGGCTACCTTTGGCCAACCAAACGAAACCGAGACTATGCGTCTGTCCGAACTGAAGACCGGAGAGTCGGCCACGATTCTCAAAGTACTGGGGCACGGAGGGTTCCGCCGCCGCATCATGGAGATGGGATTCGTCCGCGGCCAGCGGGTCGAAGTGATTCTCAATGCACCGCTCAAGGACCCGATCCAATATCGCATCATGGGCTACGACATTTCGCTGCGCCGCAGCGAAGCGGAAATGATCGAGGTGCTCTCCGACAGCGAGGCCGACGAACTGCTGACGCCGGCGCAGAACCCGGTCTGCGAATCGCACGGAGACAACGGCCGCTCGGTCGACGACGTGGTGCATTCGCGCAGCCACACGATCAGCGTTGCGCTGGTGGGCAATCCCAATAGCGGCAAGACATCGCTGTTCAATGCCATTTCGGGCGGTCACGAACATGTGGGCAACTACAGCGGTGTGACCGTGGGCGCCAAGAGCGGCGTGCGCTACTATCGCGGCTACCGCTTTCAGATCACCGATCTGCCCGGCACCTATGCTCTCTCGGCCTACACGCCCGAGGAACTTTTCGTCCGGGCCCACATTGCCGAGGAGACGCCCGACGTGATCGTCAACTCGGTAGTGGCGTCGAACCTCGAACGCAATCTCTATCTGACCACCGAACTGATCGACATCAACCCGCGCATGGTTGTGGCGCTCAACATGTTCGACGAACTGACGGCCAGCGGCGCGCAACTCGACTACGAGCGTCTGGGCGGCATGCTGGGTGTGCCGATGGTGCCGGTCGAGGCCCGCAACGGCAAGGGCATCGAAGCGCTTCTGGATACGGTGATCGCCGTATATGAAAACCAGGACGCACGCGTGCGCCACATCCATATCGGGCAGGGAGCCGTCATCGAAGAAGGGCTCCGGCGGCTGAACGGCGACATGAGCGCCCGCAGCGACCAGCTGCCCAAGACCTTCCCGCCCCGCTATTTTGCCATGAAGATGCTGGAGGGCGACCGGCAGGTCGACGAACAGCTGCGCGGCTGCGAACGCTATGCCGAGTGGGTCGGGATCGCCGCCCGCGAAGCGGACCGCATTGCCAAGACGCTGGGCGAAGATGTCGAAACGGCGTTCGCCAACCGCAAATACGGATTCATATCGGGAGCGCTCAAGGAGACCTATACGCCCGGCCGGCAGGAGGAAGCGACGACCACGGCGCTGATCGACTCGTTCGTGACGCACAAGCTGTGGGGTTTCCCGATCTTCTTTTTCCTGATGTGGCTGATGTTCTGGTGTACGTTCTACCTGGGCGCCTATCCGCAGGAATGGATCGACGCCTTGGTCGGATGGATCGGCCGCGGCGTGAATGCGCTGCTGCCCGCGGGGGCGCTGCGCGACATGCTGGCCGACGGCGTCATAGGCGGTGTGGGCGCTGTCATCGTCTTTCTGCCCAACATCATGGTGCTCTACCTCTTCATTTCGTTCATGGAGGATTCGGGCTACCTGGCGCGCGCGGCCTTCATCATGGACCGGGTCATGCACCGCATCGGGCTGCACGGCAAGTCGTTCATCCCGCTGATCATGGGTTTCGGCTGCAACGTGCCGGCCATCATGGCCTGCCGCACGATCGAGAGCCGCAGCAGCCGGCTGATCACCATACTGATCACGCCGTTCATGTCGTGCAGCGCACGGCTTCCGATCTACATACTTGTTGCCGGCACCTTCTTTTCGGCCCATGCAGGCTGGGTCATGACGGGACTCTATGTGCTGGGCGTGGCGATGTCGGTGCTGACGGCGCGCCTGCTGCGCCGCTTCCTGTTCCCGGTGGACGAAACGCCTTTTGTCATGGAACTGCCGCCCTATCGTCTGCCGACCTGGAAAACCACGCTGACGCACATGTGGGACAAATGCGCGCAGTATCTGCGCAAGATGGGCGGCATGATTCTGATCGCCTCGGTCGTGGTGTGGTTTCTGAGCTACTATCCGCGCCCCGAGCAGGCGTCGGCTGGGACGGCCGCACATTATGAAAACTCCTACCTGGGGCGCCTGGGCAAGAGCTGCGAACCGATCTTCAGCCCGCTGGGCATGAACTGGAAGGCCGGTGTGGCGCTTCTCTCGGGCGTAGCGGCCAAGGAGATCGTGGTCAGCACGCTGGGCGTGCTCTACACCGAGGGCGGCGAGGTGACGGTGGCGGAGAACCCGAGAGCCGACGAACTTCGCGATCCGTCGGCCGAGTCGGCGACGCTTTCGCGGCGTCTGGTTGCCAGCGGCGACTTCACGACGGCCTCGGCTCTGGCGTTCCTGGTATTCATCTTGCTTTATTTTCCCTGCATCGCCACGGTGGCAGCCATCGGAGCCGAAGCGGGCTGGCGCTGGGCGCTGGCGGCGATCGTTTACGACACGCTGCTGGCGTGGGCGGCGGCCTGGTGCGTCTATCGTTTGATGCTGTGGTTCTGATGGACTGGCAAGACTATACGGTTTGGGGCCTTGTTGCCGTGATCGGGCTGCTGCTTCTGCGGCGGCTCGCATGTCTGCTTTCCGGTCGCCGCAGCGGCGGATGCGCTTCCTGCGGCGAAACCCGCTGTCCGCTGAAAAACAGAAAAAAGAAATAATCGGCCTGCATCGAGGTTCCGAAGCAATCCGGGGCGGCATATCACAACGATATGCCGCCCCGGATTCTTTTGCCGCTGCCTGCGCGGTCGAGTGTCAGTCCGGAACCGACAACGGAACAATCGTGCGGATAAGCCTATTCTTTCAACCGTGGTATTCGCTGGGAGCCAGTCCGAACTGCTTCTTGAAACTTTTCGAGAAGTGGGACAAGGTGGAAAAACCGGTCATGTCGGCGATCTCCGAAATCGTATAACGCCCTTCCAGAATCAGTTCTGCTGCTCGGTTGAGCTTGTAGGTCTTGAAAAAGACGTTGGGGCTCTCGCCGGTAAGGCCCTTGATCTTGTAAAAGAACTTGGTGCGCGAGATGCGCAGGGCCTCGGTCGCGCAGGCGATGTCGAACTCGGGATTGGACAACTCGGTCTCCATCAACCGGTAGAGCTCGGTCATGAAAGCCTTGTCCTGGGGCGCCAGCAGGTCTTCCTCGATGCGGGTCGTCTGCGTCGACTGCCCGAGCAGCCTGCGTGCGCGTTCGCTCTTGCGGAGCTGCGATTTGACGAGGGCCAGCAGATAACTGGGCTCGAAGGGTTTGGTGACGTAGGCGTCGGCGCCCGTATCGAGGCCCTCGACCTTGTCCTCGACGTCGGTCTTGGCCGTGACCAGCACCACCGGAATGTGGCAAAGCTGGGCATCCTCCTTGATGCGGCGGCAGAACGCGTAGCCGTTCATGCCGGGCAGCACCACGTCGCTGAGCACCAGATCGGGCGCTTCCTCGTCGATCAGCTGCAATGCCTCGCGGGCATCGAAACAACCCAACACCCTGTAGTACGGAGCCAGCAACGTCCGCAGATAATGGACCACTTCGGCATCGTCGTCCAACACGAGCACGCTTTTCGATTCCGGCTTGTCGGAGCACTCCGTGACGGTGGAAACGTCGGTTACGGCCGAATGCGTGGGGGGGGGAATTTCCCCGTTTTTTCCAGCCGAACGCTCCTGCTCGGCATAGGCTTCGTCGTCCAGCGGCAGCACGAAAGTGAAAACGGCGCCGTCGTGATTTTCGGGAGAGGTTGCCCGGATGCGCCCGTGGTGGAGTTCGACCAGACTGCGCGTGTAATAGAGACCGATGCCCGTGCCGTAGCAGTAATTTCCCTCGGGGCTGTTGTCGATGCGGTAATAGCGTTCGAAAATCTTTTCGCGCAGCTCTTCTGGAATCGTAGGGCCTGTGTTGGCGACCGACACCTTGACGTAGCGCGTCCACCGGACAGCCGTATCGCCCGGGAAGAGCCGGGCGGCCTCGTCGCGCCCGATCATGTCGAAGCGCACGGCGATGCGTCCGTTGGCCGGAGTGAATTTCAATGCGTTGGACATGAGGTTGCCGAAAATCTTGTCCTGCTTGTCCTCGTCGAGCCACATGATGCACTGCTCCTCAAGCCCACAGGTTTGCAGGACGATGCCCTTGGCGGCGGCATTCATACGGAAGATGTCGATCCGCCGCTTCAGCAGCCCGATGATGTCCGTACGCCGGACCTTGAGCCGGAGCGTGTCGTTTTCAAGCTCGCTGAAATCGAGCTGCTGATTCACCAGCTCCAACATCCGGTCGGTGCTGCGCCGGACGATGTGCAGCAGCTCCCGGTTCTTCTCCGAGAGCTCGGGGTCCTCGCAGAGCTGTGCCACGGGGCCCGAAATCATGGTCAGCGGAGTGCGGAACTCGTGCGAGACGTTGGAGAAGAAACTGCGGATCATCCCGTTCATCCTGCGCTCCTGGGCCTTTTCGCGCTCGGCGATGCGGACGGCCGCCTTGCCGGCCTGGATCCTCCGCCATCCCAGTACCAGCAACCATACCAACCCTGTCACCACGGCGACATAGCAGGTGTAAGCCCACCACGTATGCCAGGGAGCCGGAGCGACGATGATCGGAATGGCATTTTCCGTCTCGGCGATGCTCTGGTCGTTGCTGGAGATCTTCACGCGCAGGGTGTAACGGCCGGCCGGGAGATTGGCATAGTTGGCCTCGTGGTTGTTGCGGGCCTCGATCCAATAGTCGTCGAACCCGTCGAGCTTGTAATGATAGTGCACGCGGCCGTACTCGGAATACTCCAGTGCGGCGAACGAGATGCTGAATCCGTTCTGGTCGTGGCGGAGCCTGATTTCGGGGTTGTAGGAGAGATGCCGGTCGATGGGACCGCCGCTGCGGGGTGCGACGAGCCTGTTGTGTATGCGCAGGTTTTCGAAGACGAGCGGAATGCGCCGCTTGGCCGGCACGGTGTGCGGATCGAAGAGCGTGAGTCCGTGGGTGCCGCCGAAGATGAGCGTCCCGTCGGGCAGGCGGCATGAGGCGCGCTCATAGAACTGGTTGCCTCCCAGCCCGTCGGAAGCGTAGTAGGCGGTGAATCTGCCGCTCTGCCGGTCGTATTTGTTGAGCCCGTACTGGGTGCTGATCCACAAGTTGCCGTCGCTGTCCTCGCCGATGGCCGAAATGTCGAGACAGGTGGTGCCGGACATGGAATGCAGCTTGTTTTCGGAAGGAACATAGCGGATCAGTCCGTTGCCGATGGTGCCGATCCAGATGTCGCCGCCGCTGTCCTCGAAGAGTGCGGTGGGAACGAATACCGACCGCGGGATGCAGGACCGGAAGTCGTCGTCGGAAATTGCCAGCTTCTCGATCTTGCGGCCGACGATGCGTTTGAGCGGCTGGCCGAAAGCCGAGACCAGCAGAGAGCCGTCGCTCAGGGAGAGCATGTCGGGCGTGAACGAAAAAGTGCCGTCGAAAGCCTGTACGGGCTCGAAACGGCTGCTGCCCGGTGCGAGCGCATGGAGATAATGGGTGGCGGTACCCACCCAGATGGTGCCCTCGCGGTCCTCGGCGATGGACATGGGCAGGAAGACGTTGTGCCGGGCCAGGACCTGCAGCGAACCGTGGCGGTAACGGCATTTGAGCACATTGTGGTTGTTAGCAGTCAACCAGACGGCTCCATCGCGGTCGACGAACAATCTGTTGATGTGCATTTTACGCTGCTTCTCCTGCGGAAAGAGCTCGTCCATGCCGATGGCGTCGAGCCGCTGCCGCGGCAGATCGTAGATCCAGAGCCCGTCCATCAAGGTGGCGATCCATAGTCTGGATTCGTTGTCGGGAACGACCGACACGACGGACTTGTTGCTCAGACTGGAGCGCAGGTAATTGTCGCTGTTGAAGTAGTTCTTGTAGTGGTAGCGGACCGTGTAGCCCTGGTCCTCGGAGCCGATCCAGAGGTTGCGCTGCGAATCGGTGAACATCCGTCTGATCTTGAAAGCGGGGACTTCGAACGGAAACCCGGTCTGCTGCTGGTGGATGAATGTTCCGCGCACGAAATCGTAGCAGAACATGCCGTGTTTGGCGGTGTTGAAGAGCAGCCGGTCGTCGTCGTAGGGATGGATGTACTCCACGTCCGCCCTGGCGAAGAGCGGATGCCTGCGCATGACCTCGGGAAGCTCGTCGAACCGTCCGGTCCGGGTGTCGAAAATCCGGCATCGGAAATTGCCGGTCAGATAGAGATAGCGGCCCTTGTGGAGGTAGGAATAGAGCGGATAGTTCTGCAACGCGATGCTGTCGACGACCTGCCGCGACTCCGGATCGTAACAACGGAGCTGCATGCTGTTGAAAATCCACAGCCGGTTGTCCGAATCGACATGGCAGCGCGTGTGGAAGGTGTTGGGACGGTCCAGATCGGAAAGCAGGCGGTCGAATCCGCCGGCCGAGTCGTTGTATTCGTAGAGCTCGTCGCGGGTGCTCATGAAGACGCGGCCTGCGCGGTCTTCGAAGAACTGCAAGACATTGCGGTTGTCCGAAAACATGGGCAGCCGCCGGAAATCGTCCTGGTCGGTATAGAGGCACGGCCCGTTGACGGTGGCGATCCACAGCCGCTTTTTAGAATCCAGCATCAGATCCTGAATCTGGTTGTCGGGCAGGCTCAACGAATCGTCCGTACAGAAATATTGCTGGTATTCGTGCGCATTGTACTTGTTGAGCCCGCGGAACGTTCCGAGCCAGATATGCCCCTGGGCATCTTCCGCGATGGCTTTGATCTGCTGGTTGGAGATGTCGTTCGAGACCAGCGGACTCTCCGTTCCGGCGCGGCGCTCGGAATGCTGATCGGAGCTCCGGCACGCCACGGTCATCGCGACCGACAAGCCGAAGCAAAAAAGGGTTGTGAACTTCATGGTGTTCCGAATGGCGGTTTTTCCGAACAGAAAGTTACGCATAATAATCCATTAATAATCCGTTGCGACACCTTGTCATGGCGAATTTGGACGATTTGACAAATTTTTGGACGCATGGGATGCGGGTTGGATGAACGGACAATTGTTTTGAATAGACGGCCAAGCCGATCCGGAGGGAATAATCTAAACTTGTATACCTCAAAAACCACAAACTATGAAACCTATAGTTCTACCGATTCTCGTATGGGCCGCCGCGGCTCTCTGTTCCTCCTGTGGAAACGCTGCCGGACCGAATGCGGCCGGCGAGATCGTTGCAACGACGCAGACGGCCGTGACCCGTACGGAGGCGGGCGACGTGGCCGGATATGCGCAGGGAGACCTATATATATTTAAAGGTGTTCCCTATGCCAAGGCCGAGCGCTTCATGCCGCCCCAGGCTCCCGACAAATGGGAGGGCGTACGCAGCAGCCGTGCTTTCGGCCCGACGTGCCCGCAGGCCGTGCGCGGCGGATGGCAGAGCGACGAACACGCCTTCGCGTTCGACTGGGATGACGGCCATCCCGGTGAAGACTGTCTCGGAGCGAACATCTGGACTCCGGGGCTGAACGACGGACGCAAGCGTCCGGTGATGGTCTGGCTGCACGGAGGCGGCTATGCTGCGGGAAGCGGTCAGGAACTCCCCTCCTACGACGGTGCGAACCTTGCCCGCAAGGGCGATGTCGTGGTCGTGACGCTCAACCACCGACTCAACGTATTGGGCTTTCTTGATCTGTCGGCTTTCGGCGAGAAATACGCCACCTCGGGCAATGCCGGTCTGCTGGACCTCGTAGCCGCACTCCGCTGGGTCAACAACAACATCGCTGCGTTCGGCGGCGATCCCGACAACGTAACCATTTTCGGACAATCGGGCGGTGGCGGCAAGGTTTCGACCCTGCTTGCGACGCCTGCGGCCGCGGGCCTTTTCCACAAGGCCATCGTACAGAGCGGCTCGATGCTCCGCACCATGGAACAGAAATATTCGCGCCGGATCGGTGCGGCGGTGGTCGAGGAACTCGGCCTGCGTCCCTCGCAAGTCGACCGATTGCAGACCGTGCCGCATGCCGAACTGCTTGCAGCGGGCGAGCGAGCCGTGGCCCGGGTGAAGGCCGAAGCAGAGAAAGAAGGCATCTCGACCTTCATTTTCGGCTGGGCACCCACGGTCGACGGCGATGTGCTGCCTGCGCAGCCTTTCGATCCCGAAGCTCCGGCCCAAAGCAAGGAGATTCCCATGATGATCGGGACCACGCTGCACGAATTCACGATGAGCACCTATGTTCCTTTCTTCCGGACCATCAAAGAAGAGCAGGCCGTGGAGTTCCTGCGCGAGAAATACGGCGACCGGACGGACGAGTTCCTCGCTGCATTCCGCAAGGCTTATCCGGAGTATCAGCCCAAGGACCTGGTGGACGTGGACTTCGTGTTCCGCCCGGGTGCCGTGGAGCAGGCTCGGCTCAAGGCCGCCCAGCAAGGCGCCCCGGTCTACATGTATCTTTTCGCTTGGGAATCGCCCGTTATGGACGGCATGCTCCGCAGCACGCACTGCATGGAGATTCCCTTTGTCTTCGACAACACGGTGCGCCACGCCTCGATGACGGGCGGCGGCCGCGAGGCGCAGGCTCTGGCCGACCGCATGAGCGGTGCCTGGCTCAACTTTGCGCGCACGGGCAACCCCAACGCCGAAGGACTCCCCGCCTGGGAAGCCTACACGCCCGACCTGGGTGCCACGATGTATTTCGACAACGACTGCCGCGTACTGCACAACCACGACAAGGAACTGCTCGAAGTGGTGCGCTCGTTCCCGACACGTGGATTCTGATGCCAATCAACCTTTTTCAATAACCTAAAAACTCAGAACATGAAGAACAATTCTACGAGGAAATTGCTCCTGGCGATGCTTTTCCTGTTTGCACCCGTCGCCCTGGCGATGGCGCAGAACAAGGTCAAGGTGTGGGGGCAAGTGACCGATGCCAACGGTCCGATGATCGGCGCCAGTATCATTGAGAACGGCACGACCAACGGTGCGACGACCGATGTAGACGGCAAATATTCGATTATGGTGAACGAGGGCGCCACCCTGCTGTTCACCTACATCGGTTATGTGGAGCAGACAATCCCCGCCGTTGGCGGCGAACTGAACGTCACGCTTCAGGAAGAGAGCACCCGGCTGGACGATGTCGTGGTAGTGGGCTACGGCGTGCAGAAAAAGAGCTCGGTGACGGGCGCCATCTCGCAGGTGAAGCCCGAAGACATGCAGAACCGTACGATCACCAATGCGCAGTCGGCCCTGCAAGGCAAGACGGCCGGCGTGCAGATCATCCAGACCTCGGCCGCTCCGGGTTCGTCGCCGACGGTGCGCGTGCGCGGTTTCTCGTCGAACGTATCGTCCAACCCGCTCTATGTTGTCGACGGCGTGCGCCTGAGCAGCATCAGCGGTATCGACCCCAACGACATTGCGTCGATGGAGGTGCTGAAGGACGCTGCGTCGGCCGCCATCTACGGTGCCGAGGCCGGTAACGGCGTTGTGCTGATCTCCACCAAGAAAGGATCGGCCGGCAACGGCAAGCTGACCTACGACTTCCAGTATTCGTGGCAGTCGCTGGCCCGGATTCCGAAGGTGCTCAACTCCGAGCAGTACATCGACTACATGACCGAAGGCAACATCCTCACGCGCGACTACCTGCTGAGCAACTGGGACGGTGTGACCAACACATCGTGGACCGACGTGGCTTTCGAGACGAGCACGATGCAGAAACACAACATTGCTTTCACCAACGGCAACGCGCAGGGCAACTACTACCTCTCGCTGACGTATCTGGACAACGACGGTATCGTCAAGGGCAATGCCGACACCTACAAACGCCTGACCGCCACCGTCAACGGCGAATATGAAATCAAACCCTGGCTGAAAGTGGGCTCCACCAACCAGCTGGAGAAATACGACACCCGTACGGTGGCCGAAGGCAACGAGTACGGCAGCCTGCTGGCGTCGGTGCTCCTGATGGACCCGCTCACTCCCGACGTCTATGCTCCCGACAACTTGCCGATGAACATGCTTACCGCCCTGAACAACGGTCAGCCCCTGCTCAAGGACAAGAACGGCAACTACTACTCCGTCTCGCCGTTCTTCACGGGCGAGTTCGGCCAGCCGCTGATCATGCGCGACAACAACGTTACCAAGAGCGGCGGTTTCAACATCACGGGATCGCTGTACGGTGATTTCAAACCCGTGAAAGGACTGGTCATCACTTCGCGTCTGGGCTACCGTTTCTCGGGTTCGCACAACTCGACCGTGTCGCTGCCGAGCTACAACAACTCCGAGCGCATCAACCCCTATCTCAATTTCTCGGCAGGCTCCTCGACCTCGCTCTATTACCAGTGGGAGAACTTCGCCAACTACATGCGCACGTTCGGCCGTCACACCGTTTCGGCCATGGTGGGTATGTCGTTCCAGAAGTCGACCTACAACTATGTCAACGGCAGCCTCACCGGCAACGAGGAGGATGCTCTGAAGAAGAACGATCCGGTGTTCTGGTATCTTAACTATGCCAACGCCTCCGCAACCAAGAACGTGAGCGGCGAGGAGACCGAATCGGCCAAACTCTCCTACTTCGGCCGCGTAGGCTACGAATTCGCCGGCCGCTACATGATCCAGGCTTCGCTGCGTGCCGATGCCGCCGACCTGTCGCAGCTTCCCGTCACGAACCGCTGGGGCTACTTCCCCGCCGTTTCGGCCGGTTGGGCCATCTCCGAGGAAGCGTTCTTCGAACCGGCCCGCAGATATGTATCGAATCTGAAACTTCGTGCCAGCTGGGGCCAGAACGGCAGCCTTGCGGCGCTGAGCGGATACATGTACAGCACCGACATGGCGCTGGACCGCATCTATCCGTTCTTCCCGGGCAACAACTACATCCAGGGTTCGGCACCCAGCTCGATGGGTAACGACGAACTCCGCTGGGAGACCTCCGAGCAGATCAACATCGGTCTCGATGCCCGTCTGTTCAACGACCGGCTGACTTTCAGCCTCGACTGGTTCGACAAGAAGACCAAGGACCTGCTTGTCAGCGGCACCACGCCTTCGCTGATCGTCGGCGGTACGGTTTCGCCCATCAACGCCGGCAACGTCAGCAACCGCGGTTGGGAAATCGAACTGGGCTGGAGAGACCACGTAGGCGATTTCTCCTACTCGGTGCGCGGTAATCTGGCCACGCTCAAGAACAAGGTGACCTACCTCGACCCGTCGCTGGTGCGTCTGGGCGGCGAAACGTTCCACAACACCGCGATCACCTACTTCGAGAAGGGCTACCCCATCTACTATTTCCGTGGTTACAAGTTTGCAGGCGTCGATCCCGCAACGGGCGATCCCACCTTCGAAGACCTCGACAAGAGCGGCGATCTGAGCGACGGCGACCTTACCTACATCGGCGATGCCATTCCGGACTTCACGTATGGTATCACCCTTACGGCAGCCTGGAAAGGCATCGACCTGACCGTCTTCGGCACCGGTTCGGAGGGCAACGACATCTTCAACTGCATCAACAAGTTCGACCGTCAGGCATCCAACAAGCTGAAGGAAGTCTTCTACGACAACCGCTGGACGCCGGCCAACACGTCGGGTACGGTACCCCGCGCCAATGCCAACAACATGGACAAGTATCAGTATTCCGACGCCATGGTCTACGACGGTTCGTTCTTCAAGATCAAGCAGATCCAGCTGGGATACAGCTTCCCGAAGACGTGGCTGCGAAAGGCGTTCATCCAGAACCTGCGTGTCTATGTTTCGCTCGACGACTATTTCACCTTCACCAAATATCCGGGCTTCGACCCTGAGGCCGCAACCAACGCAACGGCCGGTATGGGTATCGACAAAGGCTCCTACCCCGGTTCGAAGAAGGTCGTATTCGGTCTCAACATCGGATTCTAACAAATCTTAACTACGGAAACAATGAAAATGAAAACGAAATATATCCTGTTATCGGCTTTGATGTTGATATTCGCGGTCGGTTGCGAAAAATACCTCGACATCCCGAAACACGGCAACATGGGAGGTCAGGATGAGTTCTACCAGACGGACGAACAGGCCATGCAGGCGCTCGCCTCCCTCTACGGCACCTGGGACGGAATCTATTCCAACTGGTTCTACGCCAAGAACCTGCTTTCCGACGACGCTTTCGCCGGCGGCGGCAACCGCGGCGACAACTCCGACATGGAGCGCCTGAACGAATATACGTTCGGATCGGACAACAGCATTGTTCGGGATCTCTATCAAGGTTTGTACGCCCTTATCTACAAGGCGAACCTCATCATCGGGAAGGTGGCTCCCGACACGCCCGTCAAGGCGCGTACGGTGGCCGAAGCCAAATTCTTCCGCGCATGGGCCTACTTCGACCTGGTGACCCTTTACGGACCTGTCCCCAAGGTCGACCGACTGCTCGATCCCGGCGAATACCGCATGGGCAACAGCACGGTGGAACAGCTGTGGGAGTTCATC
>CASPAC010000001.1 GCA_949419965.1 Bacteroidales bacterium | reverse complement strand
CCGATACGGTGCGCACTTCGACCTCGACGGTCGGATTTCCTCGCGAATCGAGGATTTCTCTTGCATGAATCTCTACAATCTGCATAGTCGTAATGAATTTATTTGGTTTGAATCTTCACGGATTTCCGTTCTCATGGGACCGCAGCATGCTCCGCAAGCCCCGGCATCCGCCCGACAAAGATTGCGGCCCGCACAACTCCGAATGCACCGTCGCCAGGCTTCGTCCCTTTGCGGCGCGAAGTTACAAAATAATTGCGAATTGCGGATGTCCGCTGTTATTTTTTTCACGCATCGGCTGCAAACGAAGACCGCAACCGGAAGCCGGACAAGCATTCGGCAAAGTCTGCCGGACAACGACGCGGCCGTGTCGGCTGCAAACTTCCCTACCGTCCGATCGTCGCCCCCGCTTCACAAAGCCGCCCGGCACAGCTTTTTCAACCGACAACACACATGATTGAAAATCAGCAATATAAAAACCAATGTTGCATTTTGTCCGCAAAAAATGGGGGGGGGATTTTTATCTATATTTGCCACACGAACAACCCAAAAATCCCTTAAATCATGAGAAAAGCATTACTTATCATGACCGCCATCCTGTTGGCGAACGCCGTTTCGGCACAAAGTTTCAAAAAGAACATCCTGGGGGTCCGCGCCGGTCTCAACCTGTCGAACTATTCGATTTCGGCCGAGGGCGTATCCATCGGCTCCAAATCCCGGGCTGCGTTCCACATCGCCGTTTCCGACCAGATCCTGCTCTCCGGCAAACTGCCTTTCTACCTTGAAACCGGTCTCGCCTTTTCGAGCCGCGGCGGCAAAATCGAGGGCGTGAGTTTCCGTCCTTCCTATCTGCAAATTCCCGTGTTGGTAAACTACCACTTCAACATCAAAGACGTGGTTACAATCCAACCCTTCGCAGGCCTTTACTACGGTATCGGCATCGGCGGCAAGGCGAAATTCGAAGATGCAAAGTTCGACATCTTCGGCAGCGACGGCGAACTGAAACGCTCTGACCTGGGCGTGCGTCTGGGTGCGGGCGTCGTCTGGAAGCGCATCTACTTCGGACTGGGCTACGACATCGGCTGCCTGAATCTTTTAAAGGAGAGCGACGGCGAGGGCACGCTGCGCAACAGCTGCTTCTCCATCAGCGTAGGCTACAACTTCTAAATCCCGCCCGACAACAAAAGAGGGACGTTCCATTGTAAGGAACGTCCCTCTCGTTTTGCCCGGATTCCCGGTCAATCCCGCATCAGCACCGACGAGTCGCCGTAGCTCAGAAAACGGAAATCGTGCGAAAGGGCGTAGTCGTAGATGCGCCGCCAGTCGTCGCCCACGTAGGCCGCTACAAGCAGCAGCAGCGTAGAGGAAGGCTGGTGGAAATTGGTAACTATGTTATTCACGATGCGGAATTCGTAGCCCAGCGGCGTAATCATGATCTGCGTCGCGGCCTTCAGCCGGTCGAGTCCGTGCGCATCCATGTAGCCCAGCAGCTCGGTCAGCGCATCGCGGCCCGAAAATTCGTGGGGAATGTCGTACAGCTCCCACTGCCCGATCACGCGCTCCGCATCGGGTGTTCCCGACGTGCGGATCCGCCACGCCAGGGCCGCCAGCGATTCGAGCGTACGCACCGAAGTTGTTCCCACTGCCGTGATATGGCCCCATTTTTCGAGCAGCCGCGCCACCGTCGAACGCCTTACCTCGAAATGTTCGGTGTGCATCGGGTGCCGCGCGGCGTCCTGCTCCTTGACAGGCAAGAACGTACCGGCGCCGACATGCAGCGTGACCTCCTCGAACCCGAAGCCGCGCGTCTTCATCGCTTCGATGAGTTCCGATGTGAAGTGCAGTCCGGCCGTAGGCGCCGCCACCGAACCCTCGAACTTGGAATAAACGGTCTGGTAGCGCGTGTTGTCGATCTCTTGGCTCTCGCGGTTGAGGTAGGGCGGAATCGGTATGCGGCCCAGGCATTCGAGCAGCCGACCGAACGTCAGCGGCGCCGACCACTCGAAACGCACGATGCGCTCGCGGCCGTTCTCGCCGACCAAAAAAGCCCGCAGACACTCGGGCCGCCCGTCATACTCGAAATCGATCTGCACGGGGCCGTCTTTCCATTTCTTCACATTGCCTACGACGCACGACCACTCGCAGCTGCCCGTCACGGCGAACGCCCGTTCGTAGTCGGCCGGAGCATGAGGTTCGAGGCAGAACACCTCGATGCGGGCGCCCGTGGGTTTGTGCATGATGATGCGGGCACGAATCACTTTGGTGTCGTTGAACACCAGCAGCTCCCCGGCCGGAAGCACGTCGCCTATCTGCGCGAAACGCCGCTCCCCGATCGCCCCGGCGCGCCACACCAGCAGTTTCGACGCGCTCCGTTCCGCGAGGGGAAATTTGGCGATCCGCTCCTCGGGCAGCTCGTAACAATAATTTTCGATCGCTATATGCCGTTCCATAATTTCGTTCTTGATCGTGCCGCAAAGTTACATTTTAAATACTTTATTCGTATCTTTGCAACGCTTTAAAAAAGGTTCGAATCCATGAAAACCGACTTTTTGGTCATCGGTTCCGGCGCCGCAGGTCTTTCGTTCGCGCTGAAAGCCGCCGCCCACGGACACGTTACCGTCGTGACCAAGGGCGAAATCAAGGAATGCAACACCAACTACGCCCAAGGCGGCATCTGCTCGGTAACCTACGCCCCCGACACGTTCGAGAAGCACATCGGCGACACGCTGGTCTGCGGAGCCGGAAAGTGCCGTCAGGAAGCCGTCGAACTGGTCGTACGGAGCGCTCCCGAGCTGATCGGCGACCTGATCGCCTGGGGCACGCGCTTCGACAAGACACCCGACGGACGGTTCGAACTCAACCGCGAAGGCGGCCACTCCGAACACCGCATCCTCCACCACGAAGACCTCACGGGCGCCGAAATCGAACGGGCGCTCATCGAATCGGTACGCAGCCACCCGAACATCACGGTGCTCGAACATCGCTTCGCCATCGACCTTTTGACGCAGCACCACCTGGGCGAATTCGTCACGCGCCACACCCGCGGTCTGGCCTGCTTCGGAGCCTACGTGCTCAACGAACGCACCAACGAGATCGAAACCATGCTGGCGAAATTTACCATCGTGGCGACGGGCGGCTGCGGCAACATCTACTCCACGACCTCGAACCCCGTCGTAGCGACGGGCGACGGCATCGCCATGTGCCACCGGGCCAAGGCGCTGACCGAAAACATGGAGTTCATCCAGTTCCACCCCACCACGCTCTACAACCCGGGCGAGAAGCCCAACTTCCTCATAACCGAAGCTATGCGCGGCTTCGGTGCCATCCTGCGCCTGCAATCGGGCGAGGAATTCATGGACAAGTACCACCCCATGAAGTCGCTGGCCCCCCGCGACGTGGTGGCCCGGGCCATATATAGCGAAATGACACGCCGGGGCGAAGATTTCGTCTACCTGGACGTCACGCACAAAGACCCCGCTGCCGTGCGGAGCCACTTCCCCAACATCTACGAGAAGTGCAAGTCCATCGGCATCGACATTACCTCCGACCTGATTCCCGTGACCCCGGCGGCGCACTACTGCTGCGGCGGCGTGAAGGTCGACACCGACGGACAGACCTCCGTCCGACGTCTCTATGCCCTGGGCGAGACCTCCTGCACGGGGCTGCACGGCGCCAACCGCCTGGCTTCGAATTCGCTCATCGAAGCGGTGGTCTACGCCGACCGGGCCGCCCGCCATGCCGCGGCGCAGCTTAGCAAGGCAGAGTTCCAGGAGGGCATCCCCGACTGGGATTTCGAGGGCACGCAGCACACCGAGGAGATGCTGATGATCATCCAGTCGAAGCGCGAGATGCAGACCATCATGTCGAACTACGTAGGCATCGTACGCTCGAACCTCTCGCTCAAACGCGCCATGCGGCGCCTGTCGACCCTCTACGAAGAGACCGAGGAACTCTACAGCAAGACCAAACCCAACCGCGACCTGTGCGAACTGCGCAACATGATCGCCGTGGCCTATCTGGTCATCAAGCAGGGCCGCGAAATCAAGGAGTCGGTGGGCTGCCACTACAACATGGACTATATTTAATAATATGGCTTTACACGACGAAATACTCCGCCGCCGCACTTTTGCGGTAATCGCCCACCCCGACGCGGGTAAAACGACCCTGACCGAAAAACTGCTCCTCTTCGGCGGCGCCATCCACGTGGCCGGCGCCGTCAAGAGCAACAAGATCAAGAAAGGCGCCACCTCCGACTTCATGGAGATCGAGCGGCAGCGCGGCATCTCGGTCGCCACGGCCGTCATGGGTTTCGAATACGCCGGCTGCAAGATCAACATCCTCGACACGCCCGGCCACGAAGACTTCGCCGAGGACACCTACCGCACGCTCACGGCCGTCGACTCGGTCATCATCGTCATCGACGGCGCCAAGGGCGTCGAGGCACAGACGCGCAAGCTCATGGAGGTGTGCCGCATGCGCCGAACGCCCGTCATCGTCTTCATCAACAAGCTCGACCGCCCCTCCAAGGAACCTTTCGACCTGCTGGACGAGGTGGAGCGCGAACTGCGCATCCGCGTGCGGCCCCTGGCGTTCCCCATATCCAACGGCCCGACCTTCAAGGGGGTCTACAACCTCTACGAGAAGAAACTCTCGCTCTTTACTTCCGACGAGAAGCAGACGGCAGACGCCTCGACCGTGGAGATTTCCGACCTCGGAGCGCCCGAACTATCCGGGCATATCGGCGAGAAATTCGCCGAGCAGCTGCGGCAGGACGTCGAGTTGGTCGAGGGCGTCTACGACCCGTTCGACCGCGACGCCTACCTGCGGGGCGAGCTGGCGCCCGTATTCTTCGGCTCGGCGGTCAACAACTTCGGCGTGCGCGAGCTGCTCGAATGCTTCGTGCGCATCGCCCCCGCACCGCGTCCGGCACCTACCGAAACACGCACCGTAGAGCCGCAGGAAGGCAAAATGACGGGCTTCGTCTTCAAGATACACGCCAACATGGACCCCAACCACCGCGACCGCATCGCCTTTCTGAAGATATGCTCCGGCATGTTCGAACGCAACAAGAACTACCTCCACGTGCGGAGCGGCAAGCAGATGAAATTCTCGTCGCCGACAGCCTTCATGGCGGAAAAGAAATCGGTGATCGACGAAGCCTGGCCGGGCGACATCGTGGGTCTGCACGACACGGGCAACTTCAAGATCGGCGACACCTTCACCGAGGGCGAGACGCTCAAGTTCACGGGCATTCCGTCGTTCGCACCCGAGCAGTTCCGCTACATCGAGAATGCCGACCCGATGAAGTTCAAGCAGCTGGCCAAGGGCATCGACCAGCTGATGGACGAAGGCGTGGCGCAGCTCTTCACCAGCTCCCTCAACGGCCGCAAGATCATCGGCACGGTGGGTGCGCTCCAGTTCGAAGTGATCCAATACCGTCTGGAACACGAATACAATGCTTCGTGCCGCTGGGAACCGATTTCGATCTACAAAGCCTGCTGGATCGAGAGCGACAACGCCGCGCAGCTGGCCGACTTCAAGAAACGCAAGCACACCAACATGGCCGTCGACAAGCACGGCCGCGACGTCTTCCTGGCCGATACGAGCTATGCACTGACCCTGGCGCAGGAGAACTTCAAGGATATCCGGTTCTCGTTCGCCAGCGAGTTCTGATCAGGTGAAACGCATCATGAAAGAAAAAATCGTTTCCTTTTGCTGGCAGCATCTGCTGTTGCTTTTGTCGCTGTTCGTCATGACCGTAGGCGTAGCCGTCTGCGTGCGTTCGATGCTGGGTTCGAGCGTCATCTGGGTGCAGTTGTTCCAGCTGGTCATCGGCTTCCTCTTCGGCATGCTCATCGACGTGAACATGCGGCTTACCTCGTGGCTCATGCCCGTCGGTCTCTGGCAGCAGGCGCTGGCCCAGGCAACCGGCTGCACCCTGCTCGGCATCGGCATCGCGCTCGAAGTGCGCTGCGGCAGCGTGACCATGCCCGGCGAGGGATTTCCCGTCGCTGTCAGCCGAACGACGGGCATCGACTTCCCCAAGGTAAAAATCGCAGTCGACATCCTGCTCGTGGCCCTCGGCATAGCGGCTTGCTATCTCTTTTTCGGAGCGTGGCAGTGGCACATCGTAGGCATCGGCACGCTCTTCGCCATGTTCTACGTAGGTATCGTGGTGCGCCTGACCGGCCGACACCTCGGATGGTTCGACCGTCTGCTGGCTTATCGTCCGGGCTTCCGGCGCTACATCTACGGCCTGGCCCGGTTCATCTACAACGGCAAACCGGCAGAATAAAACAAGACCCGGAGCATCTCCTCCGGGTCTTGCGTCAACAGATGCTGCTTTCCCTGCCTGGCGGCTACCACAGCTTCTCGGGGTATTCGCCGGCCGCAACCAACTCGCGAATCTTGTCGACCACGCCCTGCCGGTCTTCGGCATAGGTCACGCCGAACCACTTGGCCGTGGTGTCGAGCACTTCGACCGTCGCCTTGCCGCCGACGATCAATTCGTTGACCACGTAGGGAATGTAGAACTCGCACTTGGGCTTGTCGATGTTTTCGGCCAGAAACGCCTTGAAAGCCTCCTCCGAATAGCGGAAATAATCGGGCGTGAAGCCCCACATGTTCATCGACACGGGCGTCGTGTCGTCGGTGGTCGCAGGGCGGCCGTCGTCGCCCGTGAAAGTGATCTTGCCGTCGATGCGCGCGATGTCGGTACGCTCCACGACGCCGGTCAGATAGCCCTGGGAGTCGGTGCAGCAGATGCCGCGCGACACGGTGCCGCTCTCCGAAAGCGTGTTGCCCACGCGGTAGCCCACCATGCAATAGCGATTTTCGCCCGAGGCCTTCGAGAGCCACTCGGCCAGCACACGGAAGCCGTCGCGGCCGTAGAAGTCATCGGCATTGATGACAGCGAACGGCTCGCGGATCGCCTCCTTGCCCATCAGCACGGCGTGGTTCGTGCCCCACGGCTTGGTACGGCCCTCCGGACACACGAAACCTTCGGGCAACGCATCGACCGATTGGAAAACGATCTCCACCGCAACGTGGTTCTCGTATTTCGAGAGCACCTTTTCGCGGAAATCCTGCTCGAAATCCTTGCGGATGACGAAGACCACTTTGCCGAAGCCGCTGCGGACGGCATCGAAAATCGAATAATCCATGATGGTCTCCCCATGGGGGCCGAGACCGTCCAATTGTTTGAGACCGCCATAACGCGACCCCATGCCGGCCGCCAATACAAAAAGCGTAGGTTTCATAATTATAATTTTATTTTATCCCTCTGATCCGTTTTTCCCAGGCCCAGGCCGTGCGCAGCGTCTCTTCGAGCGGCCGGACAGCCTGCCAGCCCAGCGCCCGGGCAGCCAATCGGGTGTCGGCCCACACGGCGGGCACGTCGCCGGCACGCCGCGGTGCGAACTTGCGGGGCACCTCCACTCCATTGGCCCTCTCGAACCCCTCGACCAGCTCCAGCACCGAAACGGGCCGGCCGGTGCCGATGTTGAAAACCTCGTAGGAGGCCTCCATGCGGCCCTGCGTCATGCGATCCACGGCCGCGACATGCGCGCGGGCCAAGTCGACCACATCAATATAGTCGCGCAGACAAGTGCCGTCGGGCGTCGGATAATCGTTGCCGAAGATCGAAAGGCAGGGACGGATGCCCGCCGCCGTCTGCGTGATGTAGGGCACCAGATTCTGCGGCACCCCGCGCGGCAGTTCGCCGATCAGGGTCGACGGATGGGCGCCGATGGGGTTGAAATAGCGCAGCGCAATACCCCGCATGCACGCGTAGGCCGCGCAGCAGTCGCGCAGGATGTCCTCGGCCATCTGCTTGGTATTGCCGTAGGGCGAGGTCGCAGGCAAGCGCGGCGACCGCTCCGTCACGGGCAGCACCCCGGCCTGGCCGTAGACCGTGGCCGACGAGGAAAACACCACGTCGGAGCGTCCGAATTCGTGCATCAGGGCGCACAGATTCATGAACGACGTCAGGTTGTTGCGATAGTACTTGAGCGGATCGGCCACCGATTCGCCCACGGCCTTGAACGCCGCGAAATGGATCGCCGAGACGAACCCGTATTTTTCGAAGACGCCCCGCAGGGCCTGCCCGTCGCAGGCATCGACCTGCTCGAACGGCACCTCGATGCCCGTGATGCGCCGCACGCCCTCGACGGCGCAGGCTTCCGAATTGGCAAGGTTGTCGACGATCACTACGCCGTAACCGGCGGCGACTAACTCGACCGCCGTATGGGTGCCGATATACCCGGCACCGCCCGAAACGAGAACGGTTCCTTTCTTCATATGTTTCCGAAATACTCCATGCGTCCGACTTGCCGGCAGCCCTACAATCTTCGCGCGCCGTCGGAAATCACGACATCGTAAACCCACGGTTCATGGCCATATTTTTCGTCGAACCGCTTTTGGGCTTCGGCAAGGAAAGCATCGCAGAGTTCGTCCCGCACCAAATTGATCGTGCAGCCGCCGAAGCCGCCGCCCATGATGCGGGAACCCGTCACGCCGCACTCCCGGGCCACCGCGACCAGAAAATCCAGTTCCTCGCACGACACTTCGTAGTCTTCCGACATGCCGCGATGGGTTTCGAACATGCAGGCGCCCACGGTCTCGTAATCGCCCCGCTGCAAAGCGTCGCACACCTCCAACACGCGGCGCTCCTCGCCGATCACATAACGGGCGCGCTTGTAATCCTCCGGCGAAATCCGCTCCCGAATCGCATCGAGCCGCTCCATCGTGGCACCGCGCAGCAACTCCTGCCCCAATGCCGCGGCGACCCGCTCGCACGACACCCGGCGATCGTTGTAGGGAGATCCGACCAACTCGTGCTTTACCCGCGAATCGAGCAGCACCAACCTGTACCCCTCGGGATCGAACGGGAAATATTCGAACTCCATCGACCGGCAGTCCAGCCGCATCAGATGCCCTTTCTTGCCAAAAATCGAGGCGAACTGATCCATGATGCCGCATTTGACGCCGCAATAGTTGTGTTCGGTGGCCTGGCCGATGCGCGCCAGTTCGAACCCGTCGATGCCGCACCCGAACAACTCGTTCAGGGCAAAAGCATAGACCGACTCCAGAGCGGCCGACGACGACATGCCGGCACCCAGGGGCACATCGCCCGCGAAAACGGTGTCGAAACCGCCGACCTCCCCGCCGCGTTTCTGCATTTCGCGGCACACGCCGAACAGATAGCAAGCCCACGCCTGCACTGGCTTGTCCGCTTCATCCAGCCTGAAAACGGCCTCCTCGCCCAAGTCGAGCGCAAAGGCCCGCACGCGGTCGGTGCCGTTGGGGCGGACGGCCGCCACGATTCCCTTGTCCACAGCGCCCGGGAAGACGAACCCGCCATTATAGTCGATGTGCTCGCCAATAAGGTTGATGCGGCCCGGCGAAACGAACAACGAAGCGCCCGACCCGTAAATCGAAGCGAATTTCTCAGCAACTGCCTTGGTTTCTATCATATCGGACTATCGGTTCAGACCCGTGCGGCGAAAAGCGCCGGCACGAACAATTAAGCAAATATACGATTTTTTTCGATCCGGCATCATCGGCACGGCACAAAACCGCGAAAATCGCCACCTCTTATTTTTGAAATATGCCGTCGTTTGACTACTTTTGCAGGCATAAACCCCCTCTCCATGTCTCGTAAAATCGCGGCGGTCATCGGTTCGGTCATCCTGCTCTCGGGCGGCTGGCTCTCCCTCACAGGGCTTACACTACCCGTGGCGCTCGTGCCGCTCTTGCGGCTCGCATCGACCTACGACGCCTCGCGCCGCTCCTGGTGGCGGGTTTTCGGGTGGGCGGCGCTGACTTTCGCGCTGTGGAACGCGGCCACCGTCTGGTGGATCTGGCATGCCACGCCCGTGGGGCCGGTGGCGGCCACGCTCGCCTCGACGACGCTGAACATGATCGCGTTCATGCTCTACCACACCTTTTCGAAGAAAGCACCCAAGCCCTTGGCCTACACCGTGCTGGCCGCAGCATGGATCGCCACCGAATACTGGTATACCGTGGGCGAATTCTCCTGGCCGTGGCTGATTCTCGGCAACGGCTTCTCGCACGACGTGTGGGCCGTGCAATGGTACGAATACACGGGTGTCTTCGGCGGTTCGCTGTGGGTGCTGCTGTGCAATATTCTCTTCTTCGAAGCGTGGCAGCATCGCCGCAACGTCCGCCGCTGGATTGCGGCCGGCTGCATGTTGCTTGCGCCCGTAACCTTGTCGCTCGTCATGTGGCTGACTTGGGAAACCCCCGACCAAGGCACGGCACGCGTAACGATCATCCAGCCCAACGTCGACTGCTACGACAAATTCCACTCCGACGCCGCACGGCAAGAGCGCAACATCGTCGACCTGCTGGCGCAGGTGCCGGCCGACGCACAATTCATCCTGCTGCCCGAAACGGCGCTGCCCGGCTACTATCGGGAACCCGAGGTCGCAGGCGCCTTCCCCGACGAACTGCTCGACACCCTGCGCCGCCGCGCCCCGGGCGCCCTGCTCGTCACAGGCGCCAACACCCTGCGCCGCTATCCGGCCGGCATGCAGACCCGCACGGCACGCTTCGACCCCTACACGAACGGCTACTACGACATCTTCAATAGTGCACTGGGCCTCGACACCGCAGGCCGCCGCCAGCTCCACCACAAGGGGCGTCTGGTCATCGGCGTGGAGAAGACCCCGATGCCGTGGCTCTTCGAATGGCTCGAATTCCTGGTCATCGACCTGGGCGGCACGCTGGGGCAAATCGGCGTGGGCGAACACGGCACGGCATTCACGCATGCCGGCATCACGGCCGGCCCGGCGATCTGCTACGAAGGTCTCTACGGCGACTTCTACGGCGGCTTCGTCCGCCGCGGCGCGCAATTCATGGCCATCATCTCCAACGACGGCTGGTGGGGCGACACGCCAGGCTACCGCCACCTGTTCGCCATCTCGCGCCTGCGGGCCATCGAGCACCGCCGGGCAATCGCCCGCTCGGCCAACACGGGGCGTTCGGGCTTCATCTCGGCACGCGGCGATGTGGGCGCCACCCTCGGCTGGGCGGAGCGCGGCATCCTCACGGCCGACGTCCCGCTCCACTCGCAACAGACTTTCTACACCCGCTACGGCGACTGGTTGGGCCGCATGGCCGAATACGTCCTGCTGCTCTCGGTGCTCTACTACCTCGCCTACCGGATAAAAAAGCGAAACCACCTCATAGAATAACGACGCCCGTCCGGCGACACACACCCAGACTATGAACTATACCCAAACCCTCGAATTCCTCTTCCAGGCCCTCCCCGCCTACGAAACCAAAGGCGCCACGGCCTACAAACCGGGATTGGAGCGTATCGCCGCGTTCTGCCGCCACATGGGCAACCCGCAGCGCAACTTCTTCACGATCCACGTGGCCGGCACCAACGGCAAAGGCTCCGTATCGCACATCATCGCCTCAGTACTCCAACAGGCCGGGTATCGCACAGGGCTTTTCACTTCGCCGCATCTGACCGACTTCCGGGAACGCATCCGCGTCGACGGCGAAATGATCCCCAAGCAAAAAGTGGTCAACTTCGTGGACAAACACCACGACAAGATGGTGGAACTCGGCCTCTCGTTCTTCGAAATGACCGCAGCGCTGGCCTTCGACTGCTTCGCCCAGAGCGACGTGGAGGTGGCCGTCATAGAAACCGGACTGGGCGGACGGCTCGATGCAACGAACATCATCGTACCCATCGTGAGCGTCATTACCAACATCGGTCTGGATCACACCGACCTGCTGGGCGACACCCTGCAAAAGATCGCCGCCGAGAAAGCGGGCATCATCAAGAAAAGCATCCCCGTCATCATCGGCGAGGGCGACGCGCGCTACAATCCGGTAATCGAACAAGCCGCCGCAGCCAACAAGTCGAAGACGATCTATGCCGAAGAAGTCTTCGCCTGCGAAGAACAGTCCGCAAAGGACAACGGCCAACAGTTCCGCCTGCGCCGCCTGCGCGACAACCGGGCCTACGACCTCCACCTCGATCTGGCGGGCAGCTACCAACGCCGCAACATCGTGACGGCCGCGGCGACGGTCGACTTCCTGCACGAGGAGACGCCGCTTACCATATCGCGCCGCGCCTTTGTGGAAGGCGTACGCCATGCAGCGGCCAACACCTCGCTATGCGGCCGCTGGCAGCGGATCGCCGAAGCGCCGCTTACCGTATGCGACACGGGACACAACGCCCACGGCATCGCCTGCGTAGCCGAGCAGCTCAACGCCACGCCCCACAAGAAACTCTATTGTGTGATAGGATTCGTACGCGACAAGGATCTGGCCCACACCCTGCCGCTCCTGCCCCGCGATGCGCACTACATCTTCACGGCGGCGCAGAGCCACCGCTCCCTGCCGGCCGCCGAACTGGCCGCGAAAGCGGCGATTTATGGACTGAAGGGCGAGACTGCGGAGACTGTGGCGGAAGCGCTGGCCCGGGCACGCGAACTGGCCGCCCCCGAAGACATGATCTTCATCGGAGGCAGCACCTATGTAGTGGCGGAGGTATTGTAAAACGGTTTCGAAACGCCACGGCACTGGGAAACCGGTGGTTTCCTGATTCGGTATAGATGAAACGAGGAGCCTTCCGGAAGGCTCCTCGTTTATTACGCTTCCCCCATCTTGGGGCCGGCGTCCGATGCCGGCGGAGGCGTGGGAATCTCGATCTTGCCCACGTTGCTCTCGTAGCGTACGATGTTCTCCTGCAAAGAGCGGAGCAGCCGCTTGGCATGCTCGGGCGTAAGAATGATGCGGCTCTTCACGCGCGCTTTCTGCACGCCCGGCAGGACGGCCGCGAAGTCGATGATGAACTCCGACGACGAATGCGATATGATCGCCAGGTTCGAATAGTGGCCTTGCGCCGTCTGCTCGTCCAGCTCCACATCGAGTCCGAATTGTTTCATTTCTGCCATATCTTCTTGAAAATTAGAAAAGACGACTCCGGCACCGCACAGCCACGCAAATCTTTGCAGCCGTTCGCCCGATTATCCTCGTCGATGCAAATTTACCTTTTTTCAGATTCGGTGCGGCATCCCCCGAACCGAAGTTTTCGATATTTTATCAACATATCCGACCTTAAGCGCAATCGGCGTGCCTTTTTTCGTCGACCGTGGTGCGGATGTCGCACCTTTTTCATATCTTTGGCTGCGCCCAAGATACTCCCGCTCGGCAAAATGCAAACGAGTTTGCTTTTGCGCTCGCTTATTCGACTTTGGCTGCGCCCAAGATACTCCCGCTCGGCAAAATGCAAACGAGTTTGCTTTTGCGCTCGCTTATTCGTATCTTTGTGCGGGATAACCGCCGCCCCGGCGCAGCCGAATCCGTTCGCTTCGCCCGCAGCAGGGCTATCCCCGCACACCCAACCGAAACCATGTCATTCGAAACCCTGGAAGTCCTCTTTCGCGGCATCTGCGTAGGCATCGCCGCTTCGATTACCGTCGGCCCCGTAGCCGTGCTCTGCATCCAGCGCACGCTCTCCAAGAACCGGCGTTCGGGCATCGTCTCGGGCATCGGCGTAGCCTGCGCCGACACGTTCATGGCCATGGCAGCGTTCTTCTTCTACTCGATGCTCCAGAGCCAGATCGAGCAGTACAACACCCTGCTGCGCATCGTGGGCGGATTGTTAGTAATCGTCGTCGGGGTCTACATCTTTTCGCAGAACCCCGTGCCGCAGATCCGCCGCAACCGCGCCGGCAAAAGTTCGCTGTGGCAGGATTTCGCTTCGATCTTCGGGCTGACGATCGCCAACTTCATCATGGTAATCCCCTACATCCTGGCGTTCTTCGCCGTGTTCAACATCTCGTCGGGCGACGTCACGGGCGCAGGCTTCGGCGGCTTCGTGCGGGCGCTTTTCGTCATCGCCGGATTCTTCGGCGGCGCAGCGGCCTGGTGGACGCTCCTGGCGTTCGTCATCAACCTCTTCCGCCGGCGCTTCCGCCCGCGCCACATGCTTACCATCAACCATGTGGCAGGCGTCGTCATCGGTCTGTTAGGCATCTATACAATATTATCCACTTTTTTTGATATTCTCCCCAATGTCGGACACTAAGCACAAGATCATAATCGCCGTGGACGGTTTCTCGTCATGCGGCAAAAGCACCTTCGCCAAAGCCATCGCGGCACGTCTGGGCTACATCTTCATCGACACGGGCGCCATGTACCGCGCCGTGACGCTCTACGCCCAGGAACACGGCGCCATCCGCTCGGGCATCGTCGACGAGGAGGCCGTCTGCCGCCTGCTCGACCAGATCGCCATTACCTTCCGGTTCAACCCCTCGCGCGGAGCCAGCGACATCTATGTCAACGGCGATCTGGTCGAGGGCAAGATCCGCACCATCGAGGTAAGCAACTGCGTGAGCCAGGTCTCGGCCATCCCCGCCGTGCGGCAGAAGCTGGTAGCGATGCAGCAGGAGATGGGACGCCGCCGCGGCGTGGTAATGGACGGCCGCGACATCGGCACGGTGGTCTTCCCCGATGCTGAGCTGAAACTCTTCATGACGGCCGACCCCGCCGTGCGTGCCCGCCGCCGCTACGACGAGCTGACCGCCAAGGGACAGCAGGTCTCCCTCGAAGAGATCGAGCGCAACGTGCGCGAACGCGACAAGGCAGACATGAGCCGCGCCATATCGCCGCTGCGGCAGGCCGAAGACGCCATCGTGCTGGACAACAGCCGCATGACCGTCGCCGAACAGATGGAGTGGTTCATGAAAACATTCAGCAACATAACAAAATAGCACAAGCGACCGGATAATCTGCCCCCGACCGGCAACCGGGCAATCGAACAATCGGGATTCGGGGTTCGGGTAATCAAGCCATCGGGTTCGGATTCGGACATCCAGCCTATAAAATAATCTACTTTCGTGGTTATCGAGATCGACCATAAATCGGGATTCTGCTTCGGCGTCGTCCGGGCTATCGGCGAGGCCGAGGCGGCGTTGGCCGAGGGTGGCACGGTCTTCTCGCTGGGCGACATCGTCCACAACCGGCTCGAAGTGCAGCGGCTCGAAAACCTGGGGTTGCAGACGCTGACCCGGGCCGACATGGCCCGCGCCGCAGGGTGCCGCATGCTCATCCGCGCCCACGGCGAGCCGCCGACCGTCTACGCCGAGGCCCGGCGTCTGGGCATCGGCATCATCGACGCCACTTGTCCGGTGGTCGCCCGACTGCAAGCCCGCGTGGTGCAGGCCCACGAGCAGATGCGCCCCGTCGGCGGGCAGGTCGTCATCCTCGGCAAACGGGGCCACGCCGAGGTGGTGGGCCTCACGGGGCAGGTCGACGACCCCACGATCGTCATCGAAAACGAAGCCGACCTGACGCAGATCGACTTCGCCCGCCCCATCCACTTTCTCTCCCAGACCACGCAGAGCATCGCGCTTTTCGAGCGGCTGGGCGCCGAGATGCGCCGCCGGGCCGCCGATCCGGCCGCCGTGCGCATCGACGACACGATCTGCCGCCAGGTCTCGGGCCGCGAGCAGCATCTGACCGAATTCGCTTTGCGCTTCGACATCGTGATCTTCGTCTGCGGCCGCAAATCGTCCAACGGCAAGGTGCTGTTCGAAGTGTGCCGGCGCGCCAACCCCCGCACCTACACCGTCGAGGAGGCAGCCGAACTCCTCCCCGAATGGTTCGAGGGCGTCCGCTCGGCAGGCATCTGCGGCGCCACGTCGACCCCCGGACGGTTGATGGAGGAGGTGGCAGAAAAAATCAAGAACATAAATATAAATAATCCATAACCCCCGCAAACCCTTTTTCTCATGTATCTACTGCGTGCTTTCAAATATTTCGTCGCCATGTGCGTGCTCTGCGTAGCGATCATGGCCCTGATGCTTCTCTCGGGCACCTCCGCGCTCTCGCTCGATGAGACGATCTACGTCATGCTCCACACGGATCGTTACCTGACCCTGCTCATCGCCATCATCGTGCTCGCCGCCTTGTATCCGCGCTTCGGATTCGTCTCGCGCAAAGTAGAGGGCGACCTGGAGCGGCACCGCCAACAGCTCGTCAATGCGTTCAAGTCGGCAGGATTTTCGCTGTCCGAAGAATCGGACGGCAAACTGACGTTCCGCGCCGACACGCTCCTGCACCGCACGATGCTTCTGTTCGAAGACCGAATCGAAGTGTCGCAATACGGCCAATGGATCGTGCTGGAGGGGATACGCCGCGGCGTCGCCCGGGTCGGTTACCGGCTCGATTCTTACATACAAACGGCAGAACGCAATGAATAGAAAATACCTTCTCTGCGCCGCAGGGGCCATCGGCGCCGCGCTGTTGCTGACCTACGCCCAACCCAACGATTTCGGTTTGGGCCGCAACATGGAGATCGCGGTCAACATGATGCGCGAACTCTCGCTCGGATACGTCGATCCCGTCGATCCGGACAAACTCATGACCGGAGCCGCCCAGGGCATGGTGCGCGGACTCGACCCCTATACGGAATTCATCCCGGCCGACGAAATGTCGACTTTCGAAATCCTTACCACCGGGAAATACGGCGGCGTAGGTTCGCTCATCCGCCAGAAAGGCGACCGCGTGATCTTCGCCCAGCCCTACAAGGGTTCGCCCGCCGACCGCGCCGGGCTGAAGATCGGCGACAAGATCATGTCCATCGACGGCAAGGACGCCCGCGGCTTCACGACCGACCAGGTGTCGGCCCTGCTCAAGGGCGACCCGGGCACACAGGTAAAAGTCAGCGTCGAGCACCTCGACGGGCAGCAGCAGACCGTGACGCTGACCCGCGAACGCATCGCCATCCCGAGCATCCCCTATGCCGGCTGGGCAGCCGAGGGAATCGGCTATATCCGCCACAGCGACTTCACGGAGGGTTCCTACGAAGAGATGCGCGCCGCCATCGAACGGCTCCGCAGCGAGGGCCGGCTCCAAGGGCTGATCCTCGACTACCGCTCCAATTCGGGCGGCATTCTCCAGGAGGCCGTCAAGATTCTCTCGATGTTCCTGCCCAAAGGCACCGAAGTAGTGACCACCAAGGGGCGCACCGCCGAGTCGGCGCAGGTCTACCGCACGGCCTCGGAGCCGGCATTTCCCGACCTGCCGCTGGTCGTGCTGGTCAACGGCAACTCGGCTTCGGCAGCCGAAATCGTGGCCGGCGCGCTGCAAGACCTCGACCGCGCGGTGCTCGTCGGGCAGCGCACTTTCGGCAAGGGGCTGGTGCAGAGCACCCGCCCGCTGGGCTACAACGCCATGCTGAAACTCACGACGGCCAAATACCACATCCCCTCGGGCCGCTGCATCCAGGCCATCGACTACTCGCACTCGCAGCAGGGCGCCGTGAACGCCGTTCCCGACTCGCTGATCTCGGAGTTCACGACCCGCGCCGGGCGCAAGGTTTACGACGGCGGCGGCGTGATGCCCGACCTGCGCACCGAGCCGGAGTACATCAGCCGCTTTGCGGCGACGCTCTATGCGCTGGGCTTCATCGAGGATTTCGCCGACGACTACATGCGCCGCAACCCCGGGAAGCCGGACGACTTGGTATCGTTTACCATTACCGATGCCGACTACGACGACTTCCGCACCTTCATGCAGGACAAGGAGGTGCCTTACGAGTCGGATTCGCGCCGGGCGCTCAAACAACTGCGCGACGCGGCCAAGGCGGATCGCTTCGACGCCATCGACGAGCAGATCGAAACCCTCGAAAAGAACCTGCGCGACGACACGCAGGCCAACCTGGAGACCTACCGCAAGGAGATCGTCCGCTCGATCGACAACGACATCGTGCTGCGCCATGGCTACACCGAAGCGGTGCTCGCCCACTCGCTGCCCGACGACCGCGACGTGCAGCAGGCCATCGAGCTGCTGCACAACCCGCAGGAATATGCGCGCATCCTGACCGAGCAGGATACACCGCGCAAGTAACCGCCGCCCGCCATGAAATTCCGTCGCATCTTCTCGTTCCGCAACCGCGTGGTAGTAATCATTATCGGCGTGCTTCTGGGTGCGCTGTCGCTGCTCTACACCAACAACATGGCCCAGCGGCTCAAACAGAAGGAACAGCACGACGTCGCGCTCTGGGCGCATGCGATGGAACGCGTCAACCGCAATGCGACGGGCAACGCCATGGCCGACCCGCTGATCGCCGACATCGTGTCGAACAGCAACAACATTCCGTTCATCATTACCAACGAGAATCTGGAGGTCATCAACTCGCACCTCATTCCCGACCGCGTGATCGACCATCCCGACCTGCTGCGCCGCCAGATCGAGCGCTTTACCGAGGAGAACACCCCGCTGCCCGTGCGGTTTTGGTGGACGAACGACCACTACCACATCATCTTCTACGGCAAGTCGCGGCTGCTCAAGTCGCTCTACTGGTTCCCCTACGTGCAGCTGCTGGTCGTCACGCTCTTCATCCTGCTGGGATTCATCGCTTTCCGTTCGACCAAGCAGGACGAGCAGAACCGCGTATGGATCGGTCTGGCCAAAGAGACGGCCCACCAGCTGGGCACGCCCACCTCGTCGCTGCTGGGCTGGATCGAGTATCTGCGCTCGCAACCCGTGGATCCGGCGGCCGTCGAGGAGATGAACAAGGATCTGACGCACCTGATGAAGATCGTCGACCGCTTCTCGAAGATCGGCTCCGAAACGCCGCTTACCCCGGCCAACATCAACGAGACCGTGGGCGAATCGGTCATGTATTTCCGCAAACGCATCCCCCGCAACGTGACGCTCGACTACAACGGGCTGGCCATCGCGCCCGTGCAGGCCAACATCAACGCGGCGCTCTTCGAATGGGTGGTCGAGAACCTGATGAAGAACTCGCTCGACGCCCTCCAGGGCCACGGGGCGATCGACGTGCGGATTTCGGCAGACGAAAAACACGTGATGATCGACGTGCGCGACACCGGCAAAGGCATCCCCAAAAGCAACTGGAAGCGCATCTTCGAACCCGGCTTTACCACCAAGACCCGCGGCTGGGGCCTGGGATTGTCGCTCTCGCGCCGTATCGTCGAGGAATACCACCAAGGACGCATCGCCGTGATCGACTCCGAACCGGGCAAAGGCACCACGATCCGCATCACGCTCAAACGCATTTTTGAGACATGACCGGCACCCAGACACCCCGCAGCGACAGCTTGCCGCCCCAAACGACCGACAGACAGCCGGCAGGCGACGCAGTGACGATCGCCCCGACGGCCGCACCCGCTCTTTCCGACGTCTCTGCTCCAAAGACGGCGGACACGACCGCAAACGCGCGCTCGGCAACCCCGCCCCACGATGCTTCGGCCGCAACCCGGCCGACGACCGCCGCATCGTTGCCCGAAGAAAACACCGTTTCCGGCTCCGATTCGTTAATGGCCACGGCCTCTCTTTCCGGCCCCGATTCGCTTCTTGCTTCCGGCTTGTTCTTTTCCGACGACCTTGGGCATGCGCACGATTCGCTGCCCGCAACAACCGTCGCCGAACCGGCCTTCCGCAACGTTGCACCGCAGGAGGTTTTCGGCGCCGCCTCGTTCCGTGCGGCCGGCATTCCGGTTCCGTCGCCCGCGACCGCCCCGGCCCGCTCCCTGACCGGCACCCCGGCGTTCGAAATCCTGGTGTTGCTGCTCACGGCGGCCTATGCCATCTTCCTCTATCGCCATCTGAACGACATCGTGTTGCTTTTCCGCCGGATTTTCCACACCCGGGCTTCGCACGAACGGCTCACGGAGAGTTCGGGCAGCGGCAACAACATGCTCCGGTTCCTCAACATCGCGGCAGTCTTCGGCCTGCTGTTCCTGGGCGCCGCAACGATCAAATGCGTCGACACGCTGCTGCCCGCCGAGATTCCGGAAGCCTGGCCCCGCGAACTGCTTGCCACAGCAAGCCTGCTTGCCACAGCGCTGTGGGCTTTGATCGCCGTCTACCAGTCGTTGTTGCTGAAGACCGTAGGCACGGTCACGCTCGCCATGTTGCTGACCGACCAAATATGGATGCTCAAACGCACCTATTTTGCATTGGCGGCCATTTTCGCCCTCCCGCTGTTCCTGCTCCTGGCGCTCGTTCCCTCGGACTTGGGTACCAGCTGGCTCTACATCACGGCCATCGGATTGGCCATTACGGCAATCTTGTGCCTCAGAGAGACGTCGCAGCTGTTTCTTGTAAAAAAAATTCCGATTTTATATTGGTTTTTGTACCTTTGCATCGTGGAAATCTTCCCTTTCAGCCTGCTGTGGCTGTTAGCGGTAAGATAAACCCCAGAAGCAACAATAACCGTAAAAGGAGGTACATTTGAAAATCGACAGCGTATTGGTTTCGCAGCCGAAACCAGCCATCATCGAGAAATCCCCGTTCTACGAATTGTCCCGGCGGCACGAAGTGGAAATCGACTACCGCCCTTTCATCCGCGTGGAGGGCGTCTCCCTGAAAGAATTCCGCGCCCAGCGGGTCGAGATACTCACACACACGGCCGTCATCTTCACGTCCCGCACCACCGTCGATAGTTTCTTCCACATCTGCGAAGAGGCCCGCATCGCCGTGCCGGAGACCATGAAATACATCTGCCAGACCGAGGCCGTGGCCCTCTACCTGCAAAAATACATCGTTTACCGCAAGCGCAAAATATCGTTCGCCGACGGGTCGTTCACGTCGCTCGTCGAACTGATCATCAAGCACAAGGAGGAAAAATTCCTCCTGGCGCTCAGCGAGCCGCACAAACCCGAGCTGCCCGATGCGCTGTCGAAGCTCAAACTCGCAGTCGACCCCGTCATTCTGGCCCGCACGGTCGCCGCAGACCTCGATGCGGTGCACGTCTCGGAATACGGCCTGCTGGCCCTCTATTCGCCCTCCGACGTCAAGACGCTCGTGGCGAAGTACAAGCCGGCCGACCTGCCCCCCGTGGCGGTCTTCGGCGACGGCACGCTGCGCGCGGCGCTGGATGCCGAACTGCGTGTGCTGGCCAACGCTCCCACGCCCGCCGCACCCTCGATGGCCAAGGCGATCGACTTGTATCTGACCAAAATCGAACGCGGCGAAGAGGTCGAGCCGGTAGCCCTGACGACCGACACGCACAAGGAGGAGTTCCTGCGCACCCAGCAGCACAAACTGGCCAAGAGCCGCACGCGCCGCGCCAACGCCGAATCCCGCAAATAGCCCCGCAGCATGTCCGACCGTTCGCTTCCCCGCGCAGAGCGGCTTCGGTCGCTCGGAGCGATCCGCCGTCTTTTCGAGCAGGGCCGAAGCGGCTTCGTCTTTCCGTTCCGTTATATCTGGCTCGCGGAATCCGCCGCAAACGACGCCGGCCGGCCGGAAGTCTTGTTTTCCGTACCCAAGAAATACCACAAGCGGGCCAACAAGCGCAATCTGCTGCGCCGCCGCACCAAAGAAGCCTATCGCCAGCAAAAACAGCTCCTCGCCCCCGGCCAAACAGGGACGGATCTTACGATGGCTTTGATCTATACATCGAAAGAGGCGCTGCCTTACAAACACATCGAACGCGCCGTCGTGAAAATTCTTTCGACAATAGGCGAACAAATGCAAACGGCGGGTCGGCAGCCGGACGATCTCCTTTGACCGATTCGGCCATGAACGACAAAACGCATACTTTGTTCAAGCGCTTATTAGCTCTGCCCCTGCTGCTGCTCGTGCGATTCTATCAGCTGTGCATCTCGCCGCTCACGCCGCCCGCATGCCGCTACACGCCTACCTGCTCGCAATATGCGCTGGAAGCACTGCGCAAATACGGCCCGCTGAAAGGAGGATGGCTTACCTTGCGGCGCCTGGCCCGCTGCCACCCCTGGGGCGGAAGCGGATACGATCCGGTGCCATAGAAAACCAGAACGGCGACTTCGCCTCCCGCCGGAGAGTACGGCACTCGCACGGCAGAAAAGCCGCCCAACGCACCGGATCGCAACATTCCGATTATTTCATTCGCACCGCCCGCTGCAATGTTCCGCAACGATTTCGCATTCGAGCGTCGCATGGCAGATGCCCGCCTCGGAAAGCATTGCTTTGAGCCGGGGTTTTACCTGCACCATCATACACGGATCGGAGAGCAGCACATGGGCTGTCAGTGCATTTTCAGTCGTGCTCATGGCCCAAACGTGGATGTGATGCACCGCTTCGACCCCCTCGACGGCGATCATGCGTCGTTCCAACTCGGCGACATCGATCCCCGCCGGCACGCCGTCGAGCGAAAGGCGCAGGCTGTCGCGCGTCAGCGACCACACCGAAGCCACGATCACGACAGCGATGATCATCCCCACGATGGGATCGACGATCGTCCAGCCCGTGCGGACGATTACCAACCCCGACACCAGCACGCCGACCGACACCAGCGCATCGGCCGCCATGTGAAGATAAGCTCCCTTGACATTGAGGTCGCGTTTGCGATCTTTCATGAAAAGCCACGCCGTAAAACCGTTGACCAGCACGCCGATGCCAGCCGTCCACGCGATGGCGCCGCCCTGGATCGGAGCAGGATGGAGCATGCGCCCCACGCTCTCGGCGATGATGATCCCCACGGCGATGAGAAGCAGCAACGAATTGAACAACGAAATAAGCACCGTGCTTTTCTTATAACCATAGGTATAACGCTGCGTGGGCCGCACCTGCGCCAGCCGAAACGCCAGCATGGCCAACAGCAGACTGAAGACGTCCGAAAGGTTGTGTCCGGCATCGGAAAGCAAGCTCATCGAACCATACCACAGTCCGGCAAGAAATTCCACAACCACGAACAACACGTTGAGCGCGATGCCGATCAGAAAAGCGCGGTTGAGCGACGAAATCCGATGGTGACCGTGTGATGCGTGGTGGCGGTGCGTCATGCTTGCGTATCGGTTATGGAGTCCTTGATTTCCGAAAGTTCGACCAGCTTGTTGACGATGGCATAGATCGTCAGTCCGGCCGCCGAATGGATCTGCAATTTCGATGCAATATTGCGCCGGTGGGTAATGACCGTATGGGTCGAAATACACAATTCGTCGGCGATCTGCTTGTTGGTCAACCCTTTGACTACACAAACAATAATCTCCCGCTCTCGGGCGCTCAACGGTTCCTGCCGCTCGGCGCACGCCCCGTCGGCCGCCAGCCGTTCGACAGCAGGAATGAAAATCTGGTTTTCGACCGCATTGTGCGAGGTCAGCTCCTCCTCGCACGTAAAGATATCGTACAGCACACCGTTCAGTTCGTTGCTGCCGCCCGAAGGATAGTATTTGATGATGATGTTTTTCAACTCGCGCAGGCGCTCTTCGATCCGATCGTGGTGGCGCCGGAAGACCTCCATCGAATAGTCGGCCTTCTTCTCTCCGGCAAGCAATGCTTCGACATAGGGAAACACCGACTTCTCCTCGTAGGCCATATGACGGTCGACCTCGGCAGCATATTCATCGAAATAGCGCATGATAGCGAACGAAACGTCGCTCAAGCTGCAATCGACAGCCTCGATCAACTTGCGCCGGATGGCCGGCAGGCGGAAGTCGAGGAAATAGCCGTGGGAATTGTGCAGATAATCCAGCAGCGAACGCACCGAGACATCGGCCGCGCACTCCTCGCCGGCACCCGGGCCGGCCGAGAGGTTGACGACGGCCAGGAACGTAGACGCATCGACTTCGTTTTCGGCGCACACCTCGGCCACGGTTTTGTCGCCGAATCCCAGCGCGATGCCGAAACGGCTCATGACCTGCAACACCGCATAACGGTCGCAGACCAGATCGCACATCCGTTCGTCGGAAGAATAACGAGACTTCAACATAACAACAATCGTAAATTTATTCGCCCCCGGACTCCTTGCCCCGGGCACCATGCCGGAACGGCTGCCGCGCACACTCCGGCAACACCCTTTTTATCGGTTCAAAAATAATTGTTGCTCCGCAAGCAGACAATACCTAAAAAAGGGGATTCGAACCGTTCGATGCCACGTTCGAAATCGATACCCCCTCGAATCCGCCCGAATCCCTCCGGAGCGGCCCGGCACTGTCCCCCGCCATCCGCCCCGTCCGGTCATCGGTTTTCTATATCGACATAAGTCGTCTGCAACAGGGTGCGGCCAACGTCGGTCAGCGCCGGCGCATCCTCCGCCACAATCTTGCCCGTCACGGCATCCCATATCGCCTCGCCCGAGGCGTCGACCACACCGAAACCGTCGTTGAACGTATAGTAGGCGAACTTCGGAAGCGCCGGATCGAAAATGTCCTTGCTATAATCGAAATCGTCGTGCGCCACGCCCAGCTGCCCCAGCACCGTGGCGCAGAGGTCGATCTGCGACGCATACTCCTCCACGACGAGCGGGCCTGCCACGGCGCCGCCCGTCCAGATCATCGGAATGCGGTGGCGCAGCGGTTCGTTATAGGCCAGCGGCGGCGGATAGGGCACCCCGTGATCGGCCACGAGCACCACCAGCAGGTCGTCCCATGCAGGCGAGTTCTTCCAACCTTCGATCATGCGGCCCACGCAATCGTCCGCAAAAGCCGTAGCGTTGAACATCCGATCCTCGAACCGGGCGAACGGCACGTCGAACGGCGGATGGCTGCTCAAGGTAAGCAGCCCGGCGAGAAACGGCTCGCCCGAAGCGCTCCACTCGATTACCTGCCGGCCGAACCAATCGCACATGACCCGGTCGTCGTAACCCCAGTCGGCAGGCGGCGTATCGAAATCGAAATCTTTCTGCCAGAAAAGCTCCTGCCAGCCGGTAGCATACATGTAAGATGCTTGGTTCGTAAAATTGAGGTCGCCGCCATAGGCGAACCTCGTGGCGTAGCCCTCGCGGTTCAGCGACCGAGCCAGCGACGGCAGATTGCGGCTCTTAGCCGGAAGTTTCATGATCGACATCCGCGTCTGGGCGGGGAAGCCGCTCAAGATCGCCACTTCGCCGCGGTCGGTGCGGAATGAATTGGCGAAGAAATTCTCGAACCACACGCCCTCCCCTTTCAGCCGGTGCATCCAGGGCATGACCGGCATGCCGTCGACCTGGGCGTCCATGACCGTGCGAGCGAAACTTTCGAGAATCACGACCACGACATTGGGCCGCCTGGTGCGGAGCACCTGTCTCCCGGGTGCGGAGCCGGGCCGGTTGCCGCGCAACGCCTCGAAGCGCTCCGCCCGGGTCTGCTCGTCGAAGAAAGGATATTCGGCTGCATAATCCGTGCGGTCGCCCAAGGTGGAGAGCAACGAAAAGACGGGATTGACGGCCGCATGATTGAGCAACATCCGGGAGCTGAAATAGACTTTCGACACGTTGGCGACCGAAGCCCCCGTGCCGCCGCGGATAGCCAAAAAATCGAACCCGGCCAACAACAATACCCCGAGACTCCCGGCCCCGGCGGCCCGCCATCCGAGCGTCCGGCTGTCGAACAACCGCACGACCCGGCCATAGACCCAGATCATGGCTGCGGCATATGCTGCAAAGATCGCCGTTTGCCGCACGCCGAGCCAGAAATCGACGCTGGCCATCGCCTCGCGCGGATCGGTCAGGTAGATCAACACCGTGGCGTCGATCCGAAACCCCCAATGCTCGTAAAGCGCAAGGTCGACAGCGAAAATTGCCGCCACAACAACAGAAACGACCGCGAAATAGGCCATGAATGCCCGCCGCATGATCCGTTCGGGCAGCGGCACCCACAGCGACAGCAGCACCACAAGCACGGGCAGCGCCGAGACATAGCCGGCCACAGTCATGTCGAGCGACAAGCCGTGCCGCACGACCTGCCACCAGTCGGCCGCCGAAAAGCCCTGCCCGCAGGCATACCACACCAAGAAGACGGGTTTCTGCACGGCCAGAAGCAATACCGTGGCCGCGAAAACGGCGAAAAGAAAGACCGATTTATGTTTCATCGCCCGCATGGAATCAGATCGAAGAATATGAATCCCGCTATCCCTGGCCAAAATCTCTTTCTATATTTTCTCCCCGTACGCCAGGTCGCCGGCATCGCCGATGCCGGGCACGATGTAGGAACGCGAGGTCAGCTCCTCGTCGACGGCCGCCGCCCAGACGGTAGTCGTCTGCCGCGGCATGTTCTTCATCACGTAGTCGACACCCTGCTCGCTGGCGATCACAGCGGCGACATGGGTATGGGCCGGCACGCCGCCCCGCTCGCACAACGCCTGGTGGGCCAGCACGAGCGACGAACCGGTAGCCAACATAGGATCGACCAGCAACAGAGTCTTGCCCTCCAGATCGCCGCACGAGATATACTCGACCTTGACCGTAAACTTCCCGTCCTTGGTGCTCTTGCGGTAGGCCGAGACGAAAGCGTTCTGCGCATCGTCGAAGTAGTTGAGAAAACCCTGATGGAACGGCAGGCCGGCACGCAGAATAGTGGCGATGACGATCCGGTCTTCGGGCAGCTCCACGGTCGCCACGCCCAGGGGCGTCTCCACCGCCCGGGGTGCGAAACCGAACGTCTTCGAAATCTCGTAGGCCGTGATCTCGCCGATGCGCTCCATGTTGCGGCGGAAACGCATCGAATCGGTCTGCACCGACTTGTCGCGGATCTGGGCGATGAACTTGTTGAGAACCGTGTTCTGCTGGCTGAGGATATGCAACTCCATAATAACTTGAGGTTTGATGGTCAATAGAGAAAATTGTTGAACGGGTAGCGCCCGGCGTGGATTTCGCGCACCATGCCGTACAAATCGGTGCGGAACTTCTCCAGGTTGGTCTTCGCCCGGGCCGAGAGGAAGATGCACGGCGTATTGGCCTTAGCAATCCAACTGCGCTTCAGGTCATCGAGCGAGAGGTTCTCGCGCGTGGCGGGCGTGAGGTCGTCCTCGTCTTTCTTGACATAAGTATAGGCGTCGATCTTGTTGAAGACCAGATACACAGGTTTGTCGCCTGCGCCGATCTCCTGCAACGTGCGTTTCACGACGTCGATCTGCTCCTCGAACTGCGGATGGGAGATGTCGACCACGTGCACCAGCAGATCGGCTTCGCGCACCTCGTCCAGCGTCGACTTGAACGACTCGATCAACTCGGTGGGCAGCTTGCGGATGAAGCCCACGGTGTCGGACAGCAGGAAAGGCAGGTTGTCGAAGACGACCTTGCGCACCGTGGTGTCGAGCGTGGCGAAGAGCTTGTTTTCGGCAAACACCTCGCTCTTGGAGATCAGGTTCATCAAGGTGGATTTGCCCACGTTGGTATAGCCGACGAGCGCGACGCGCACCAGCTGCCCGCGGTTGGAGCGCTGCACGGCCATCTGGCGGTCGATCTTCTTGAGGTCTTCCTTGAGTTTGGCAATGCGGTTGCGGATGATGCGGCGGTCGGTCTCGATTTCGCGCTCGCCGGCGCCGCCGCGCGTACCGGTGCCGCCGCGTTGCCGCTCCAGGTGCGTCCACAACCCCGAGAGACGGGGCAGCATGTACTCGTAGTTGGCCAGCTGGACCTGCGTCTTAGCATAGGCCGTCTGGGCGCGCGACATGAAGATGTCGAGAATCAACCGCGTGCGGTCGAGGATGCGGCACGGCATGGCCTTTTCGATGTTGCGCGTCTGCGAGGGCGACAGCTCATCGTCGAAAATCACTACGTCGATTTCATTCTCGCGGCAATAGTCGGCGATCTCCTCCAACTTGCCCGGGCCGACATAAATCCGCGACGAGGGCTGGGGCAGGCGCTGCGTGAAGCGGCGCACGGCCCGGATGTCGGCCGTCTCGGCCAGGAAATCCAGCTCGTCGAGAAACTCCTCGACCTGCCGCGGCTCCTGACCGTCGCGGATCACGGCCACGAGCACGGCCCGCTCGCCGTCGGCAGGCGCAGGGTCTATCGTATGGTTCTTGTTCTCTTCCAAAATTCAAAATTCAAAATTCGAATTGCGTCGTTCGTATCGTTGCGCCGGATACCCGTATCTTATTCCGGGCGGCAAACACCATGCTACGCCGCCCCTTTCGGGTGCCGGACGGACGATCCGGTCAAAAACAAGGGTATCCGCCCGAAAGAGGATACCCTTTAGATTGCCTTGCAGCGGCCGCACACGCTTAATTCTGCACGCGGAAATCGACGGGCAACGTATACTTGACACGCACCACCTGGTTGCGCTGCTTGCCGGGACTCCACTTGGGCGACTTGTTGAGCACGCGGATCGCCTCCTCGGAAAGCGACCGGTCGGGAGTCTGCAAAACCTGCACGTGAGTCAGACGGCCGTCCTTCTCGATGACGAACGTCAGCACGACGCGGCCCTGAATGCCGTTCTCCAACGCGATCTGGGGGAACTTGACGTTCTGCTGCACCCAGTTGCGGAACGTATTGAGGTCGCCGCCCTGGAACGAAGGCATGGTCTCGGCGATCAAGAACGGCTGGTCGTCCTCGACGACCTCTTCGGCCACCTCGACCTGCTGGATCACTTCGGTATTCTCATCGAACTCGGCGAAGTCCACGTCGGTGGTAATCTTCGTCTCGTTGGTCACGACCTGCAACAAGTCGGCGATAACTTTTACCTCGACTTTCTTGGGAGCCTCGGGCGGCTTCTGGTCGTGGCGCGTGATCTCGACGATCTGCTCCTCGACAGGGCCGTAGTTCAGATCGACTTTCTCGATGCGGTGCTCCCGCGGCGTATAGGCGAAAGCCACGATCACCAGAGCCAAGGCGATGATGAGACCGATTTCGAGCAGCAGCCCCCGCTTGTTCTGGAGGTCTGCCTTGGGCGATTTCTTGATTTCCATCTATTCTTAAATTTTTGATCGTTCGGTTAAGGGCGCGCCGAAGCCCGCACTACACCACAAATATATAGATAAAATTTCAAAATCGGACTGCTTCGGACAAAAATCTTCAACTTTTACCTATTTTTGCACTCCGGAAACGCACTCCGGAACAGAAAAACACTGGCAAAAACCACTCCATGACCGCAGAAAAGAGACCTGACGCCGCCTATCTTTACGGACGCTCGCCCGAAGAATTGTCCGCCTTGTGCAAGGAACTGGGCATGCCGCGTTTCGCGGCGGGACAGCTGTCCCGCTGGCTCTATACACGGCACGAGGAAGACCCGATGAAAATGAGCGACATATCGGCTGCGCACCGGGCCGCACTGGCAGCCCGCACGGTGCCGGCGTTAAGGGCGCCGGAACGGGTATGGGAATCGGCCGACGGGACGAAGAAATACCTTTTCCGCACAGGCGAGGGGGCTTTCATCGAATCGGCCTACATCCCCGACGGCGAGCGGGCGACGCTCTGCGTCTCGTCGCAGGCGGGGTGCCGCATGGGCTGCCGCTTCTGCGCCACGGGGCGCCAGGGGCTGCAACACTCGCTTCCGGCGGCGGAAATCATGAACCAGATCGTCTCGCTGCCCGAACGCGACCGGCTGACGAACGTCGTCTTCATGGGAATGGGCGAACCGCTCGACAACCTCGACAATGTGCTGCGGGCGCTGGAGATCATTACCTCGCCCTGGGGCTTCGGCTGGTCGCCGACCCGCGTGACGGTCTCGACGGCAGGCGTGGCGCCCCGCCTGCGGCAGTTCCTCGACTCGACAGACGCCCATCTGGCCGTGAGCCTGCACAACCCGTTCGCCGAAGAACGGGCCGCCATCATGCCTGTGGAACAGGCCTGGCCCATCGCCGAGGTGGCGGCCATCCTGCGCGAATACGACTTCACGCACCAACGGCGCGTGTCGTTCGAATACATCGTCATGAGCGGATTGAACGACACACCGCGCCACATCCGCGGACTGTGCCGCCTGCTCGACGGCATCAAATGCCGCATCAACCTGATCCGGTTCCACAAAATCCCCGGTTCGCCCTACTTCTCGCCCGACCAGGAGGCGATGCTCCGGTTCCGCGACGCACTGACCGCCCGCGGCATCCACACCACCCTCCGTGCCTCGCGCGGCGAAGACATCCAGGCGGCCTGCGGCCTGCTGAGCACGGCCGAGCGGACAACCCCATGACACGGCCGTCCTGCATCCGACCCCACGCAACCGCTCCCCGCTTTTTGGGTGCGGTATTTGCAAGTCCGAACAAAAAACGAACGCAAAATGAAAAAATGGCTCCTTATTCTGGCCGTAACGCTCGCAGCGAACGCCGCACAGGCCCAGGTAAAATTTGAAACCGCCGCGACGGACAACGTGCGCGAAATGGCGATCAAACAAGGCAAGTTGGTCTTCATCGACCTTTACGCCTCGTGGTGCCCGCCCTGCCGCATGATGTCACGGCATGTCTTTTCACGCAAGGATGTGGGCAAATTCATGGACGAACGTTTCGTAGCAGCGAAATACGACACGGACAAGGAACCCGGGAAAACCCTGCTGGCCCGCTATGGCGAGGGCGCCATTCCGCTTTATCTGGTATTCGACACCAACGGCGAACTATTGGGCCGCATGCAAGGCGCCTCATCGGCCGAAGAATTCATGGCCGGAATCCGGAAGATACTGAAATCACGAAACGGGGCCGAAAAGAATCGGGGGCAATTGAAACGCTAAGAAAACACATCCGGAACACCTCTGCGGGGGGGGGCTATCGGGCCGTATACACCACTTTCTTGGTCTCGAAAAACTCCTCGTCGAAGAAGCGCGGGATGTCGTAGATGTCCCATCGTTTGCCAGTCAGGGCCAGCTCCTCGGCCAAGTCGCCGCCTTTAAGATAGAGGATGCCGTTGGGCAGCGTTCCGCGCTGCCCTTTTTCAATGCGGTTCCACACCCACCCGACGAACTGGGGCATGGCCGTCACGGCGCGCGAGACGACATAATCGAACCGCTCGCCCATGGTCTCGACCCGCACGCAGCGAGGCACAAGATTCTTCAATCCCAAACCGGCCGCCACGCCCTCGACCACGGCGATCTTCTTGCGGATCGAATCGGCCGCCGTGAACTGCGCTTCGGGAAAGAGCACGGCCAGCGGCACCGACGGAAACCCGCCGCCGCACCCGACGTCGAGCACCCGGGCGCCGGCATCGAACGCACAGACCTTGGCGATGGCCAGCGAGTGGAGCACATGCCGCAGGTAAAGCTGGTCGAAGTCCTTGCGCGACACGACATTGATCTTTGCGTTCCACTCGGCATAGAGGTCATACATGGCCGCGAACTGCCGACGCTGTTCGTCGGAAAGCTCCGGGAAATATTTCAGAACAAGTTCCACCATCGGATCATGAATTGTGCGGGGCGGGAATCACTCCTCCCCCTGCGTGATGAAGCGGCACATCCGCTCCCGGGCGCGATGGATCTGCGTCTTGACCGTGCCGAGCGGCAGATCGAGTTTGGCGGCGATCTCCTCGTAAGAATACTCCTCGAAAAAACGCATCTCGATCAACTTCCGGTAACGCGGGGAGAGACGCTCCAGATAATTTTCCAGCTGCCGGCGCTGCTGTCCGTTGATGACGCTCTCCTCGGGGGTGGGAGCGCTGGAGGCCGGGGCCGCGAAGCGTTCGTCGATGGGCAGGTCGTCCTGCCGGCGCCGAACATAGTCGACGAACGTATTGCGGGCGATGGTATAGACCCACTGCCCGAACGTATAGGCGGCATTGTAGCGGTGGAGGTTGACGTAGACCTTGACGAAAGTCTCCTGCAACAGATCGTCCACGTCGCGGGCGCCGCCCATGCGCTGCATGAACAGCCGCCGGATCGCCTCATGGTAGCGGTCGAAAAGATACTCGAAAGCCGTATTGTCGCCGGCGAGCACCAACTCGACCAAGCGCCGGTCGTCGGCTACAATGTAGTCGGCTATCTCCATACGCGCTTGTCTTTGCGCAGCAGCATGAGCCGCACGAGGATGGCCCCCGGCAGACTCAACAAATCGTAGATGAAATAACACCATGCGATGCCTCGCTCGCCCACGCGCTGGGCGATGCGCCTTACCTCGATGGCCACGATGACATAACGCAGCAACACGAGCAAAGCAACGGCGGCCTTATACTCCAACGGCATGAAGATCAAGGCGCAAAGAACGGCGGCGAAAAAGAGCAGCCGCGAACCGATCTCCCATTGCACGTAGTTCTTGGCCGAACGAGGATAGAACCGGAACGCCGAACCGAAATAGCGCAGCTGCCCCAACCCCCAGCCCAGGCCGCCCCAAATCTTCTCGCGCAACGTAGCGCGCGGCGAGAGGATGACGCTCACGTTGCTGCGCGTCATGACCTGCTGCAAGAAAAGATCGTCCTCGCCGATGTTCATGTTGAGCCGGTTGAAGCCGTTGGCACCGAAATACAAAGTCTTGGTAAAGCCGAAATTCTGCAACATGCCGCGGTAGGGACGCCGGCGCACGGCACGGCCCAACCACTCGGCGGCGTGCATCATGCGCCAGGTGCGCATGAGGTAGTTGACCAATCCGCCTTTCTGCTCGACGCCGCAATACCCCACGACGACGTCGCCCCGCGTGAAACCCTTGGCCATGAGCGACAACCATCGGTCGGTCTGCGGACAGGCGTCGGTCGAAGTGAAGATCATGTGCTCGTAATGGGCCGACTTGATGCCGACGTTGAGCGCCATCTTGCGCGAAATGGGGAAGCGCGGATTAAGGTGGATCTTAGTCGTCGTGATCTGCGGAAACGACTGCTTCAACCGCGCGAGGTCTTCGTAGAAATCGGTGTCGTGGCCCACGTAGACGATTACCACCTCGAACTTGGGATAGCTCTGGGCCAAGATCAGCGGCAGCCGCTCCTCGACGAAAGCATAGTCTTCGGAAAAAAGCGGCATGACCACCGAGACGGGAGGATCGGCATCGAGCACCACGGGCCGGCGGTTGTTCTTGTAACCGGCGATACGACCGTAAACGAAAATATAATAATAGAGCTGCACACCCAGCAGTACCAGAAGCACGGCGGCAAGCGCTGCGCCCTCCCTGCCGTAGCAAGCCAGAAAAGAGTCGAAGAAAGAATCGAAAAACTGCATAATCCTAAAATAAGCACAAAGGTAGAAAACAATTAAGAATTAAGAATTAAGAATTAAGAATTTTTTTGCGTACTTTTGTCGAGTTATAGGCTTTCCTTGCCCTGGGACGGTTCCACGCAGGATTCGGCAGAAGCGGCGACGCCCTGCAAACCGGGCGCGGAACAAACCGGCTCCAAGAACCGGCCGCTGCGAATAAACCGGACGCTGCGGCGCGCAGGTTTTTCCCGGGAGCAACAAAAGCCGGAACGAAAGCATAGAACGATGGAATTCATCTTGCAACATAAAGACCCCTCGTCGCAGGCCCGTGCGGGCGTATTGCGCACCGACCACGGCGAGATCCTCACGCCGATCTTCATGCCCGTGGGCACGGCCGCCACGGTCAAGGGCATCTACCACCGCGATGTGCGCGACGAAGCACGGGCGCAGATCATTCTGGCCAATACCTACCACCTCTACCTGCGGCCCGGCATGGAGATCATCGAGAAGGCGGGCGGCGTGCACCGTTTCTCGACCTGGGAAGGGCCGATGCTGACCGACAGCGGCGGTTTTCAGGTCTTCTCGCTGGCCGCATGCCGCAAGCTCAAGGAGGAGGGGTGCCACTTCCGCTCGCACATCGACGGCTCGAAGCACCTTTTCACGCCCGAAAGCGTCATCGACACCGAACGCACCATCGGCGCCGACATCATGATGGCGTTCGACGAATGCCCGCCGGGCGATGCGCCGCGCGACTATGCGGCCAAGTCGCTCGACCTCACGGAACGCTGGCTCGACCGCTGCTTCGAACGCTATGCGCAGACAGCGCCCAAATACGGCCACTACCAAGCGCTCTTCCCCATCGTCCAAGGCTGCACCTACCCCGATCTGCGGGCCAGAGCGGCGGAGAACGCGAAGCGCTACAACGCCGACGGCTATGCCATCGGCGGTCTGGCTGTGGGCGAACCCACGGAGACGATGTACGAGATGATCGAGGTCGTCAACGCCATCCTGCCCGACAACCGCCCCCGCTACCTGATGGGCGTCGGCACTCCGGTAAACATATTGGAAGGCATCGACCGCGGCGTGGACATGTTCGACTGCGTGATGCCGACGCGCAACGGCCGCAACGGCCAGCTCTTCACGGCCGAGGGCATCATCAACATCCGCAACAAGAAGTGGGAGGACGACTTCTCGCCGATCGACCCGCAGGGCACAGCGTTCGTCGACACGCTCTACTCGAAAGCCTACCTGCACCACCTCTGCGTCTGCGGGGAGATGCTGGCGGCCGAAATCGCATCGCTGCACAACATTGCGTTCTACCTGCGGCTGGTCGGCATGGCCCGCGAACACATAGCGGCCGGCGACTTCAAGGCGTGGAAAGAGACGATGGTCGCCAAACTGCAACGAAGACTCTAAGATGATGAGGTTCGGTTCCATGCAGTTTTTCGCCTCCCGGCGCAAGGCGGACAAGCCCGGCCCGGTCTCCGGCTTGTCGAAAACGTTCCGATTTCCGGGATACAAGATTCTCGACCGCTACATCTTAGGCAAGTTTCTGTCGACCTACTTCTTCGCCATAGCGATGATTATCGTGGTAGTCGTGCTTTTCGACTATGTGGAGAAAATCGACGACTTTACCGAGCTGCATGCACCGCTGCGAAGCGTGATCTTCGACTACTACCTGAACTTCATCCCGTTCTTCATCAACCAGTTCAGCGGCCTGTTCACTTTCATCGCCTGCATCTTCTTTACCTCGAAGATGGCCTACCAGACCGAAATCGTGGCCATGCTCTCGGGCGGCATGTCGTTCCGGCGGCTGATGTGGCCCTACTTCCTGGGCGCCCTGATCATCGGCGGCCTTTCGCTCACGCTCAACCTCTGGGTCATCCCGCTCTCGCAGCGCAAGATCGTGGAGTTCGAATCGCAGTACATCAAACGCAAGCAGAATACCCAATACGACCAGCACATCTACCGCCAGATCGAGCCGGGCACGTTCGTCTACATCCGCGGCTACCGAGACGCTTCGCACCAGGCCTCGTTCTTCGTACTGGAACACTACGAAAGCGGCTCGATGATCCGCTCGCTCGAAGCCTCGGAGACCCGCTTCGACCCCGAGACCAAGCGCTGGACGGCTCCGCGCTACACCAAACGCGAATTCGACGCCTCGGGAACGGAGACCTTCGAACAGTTCCGCAACCTGGACACGCTCATCAATCTGGAAGTGAGCGAACTGGGGCGGGTCAACGAACTGATCCAGACGATGAACATCTCGGAACTGAACCGTTTCCTGGCCCAGCAGCGGGCCAAAGGCTCGGACGCAATCAACATCATCGAAGTCGAACGCCACGCCCGCTACGCCTATCCGCTCTCGACGTTCATCCTGACGCTCATCGGCGTGTCGCTCTCCTCGCGCAAGGTGCGCGGCGGCACGGGCCTGCACATCGGCATCGGCACGGGCCTCTGCTTCTCCTACATCCTGTTCAACCGCTTCTTCGAGGAATTCGCCAAAAGCGGCTCGCTGCCCCCCTGGCTGGCCGTATGGCTTCCGAACATCATCTATCTGTTCATCGCGGTCTACCTCTACCGGAAGGCCCCCAAATAATGCGAAAGACATGCAGAAACCCGCATCCCTGTGGCAGCGGCTCAAAGAGCACTCGCTGATCTACAACCTCTTCCTGATCTGCGCGATCATCGCGGCCCTGGCCGTGACCGCCCACATAGCCATGCAGATCGGCACCCGCCACGGACACCGGCGCACGGTGCCCGACTTCTCGGGCATGCCGCTGCGCGAGGCCCAGCGCACGGCCCGCAAACACGACCTGCGCCTGCAAATCAACGACTCTCTCTTCGTGCCGACCTACGAAGGCGGCATCGTGCTGGATCAGCTGCCCGCGGGCGGCGTGGAAGTGAAGCCCGGCCGCACGGTCTACATCACGATCAACTCCTTCCGCCAGAAGATGGTGCCTGTGCCCTATGTGGCCGACCGCTCGCTGCGCCAGGCCAAGAATATGCTGGAAATCGCAGGACTGGAAATCAGCGAACTGATCTACCGCACCGACATGGCGACCAATTATGTGCTGAGCCAATTCGTAGCGGGCCGCGCCGTCACACCCTCCAGCCGCCTCGAAGCCGAAATGGGCTCGGGCGTGACACTCTACGTGGGCGTGGCGCCGGGACACAACGCAACCTATGTGCCCGAGACCGTGGGTCTGACGCTCAAAGAAGCCAAGGGCCGGCTGTGGGAATCGGGACTCAACGTCGGAAAGATCGCTTTCGACAAGGGCATCAACCTGCTCAACCAAAAAGATGCGCGCGTCTATCTACAACAACCCGCCGCGGAACGCCGCCTGCATCTGGGCGCGAAAGTCGACCTGCAACTGACCCTCGACGAAGCGAAATTGGAGAAAATTCGCCAGGACGCAGAACAACGGGCCATCGAGGCGGCCCAGGCCCGCCAGCGCCGCGAGCAGGAGCGCGCCGACTCGATCGCCCGGGCGAAACTGGAATACGCCGAACCGACGGCTGCCGAACCGGTCGTCGAAACCCCCGCTGCGGGGAAACAAAACCAATCCGACCCCGACAGCTTCTTCGACTGATGGACAACGCACCCTACATGGACGACGACCTGCTCGACGACCCGGCCCTGGGCGAGGAGGAGAGCGAGCAGGACGGCCTCTACGAACACTTCTCGGTCGTAGCCGACAAGGGGCAGACGATGCTGCGCCTGGACAAGTTCCTGGTGGCGCGCATGGAGCACTGCTCGCGCAACCGCATCCAGGCGGCGGCCGACAGCGGCAACATCCTGGTAAACGACATGCCGGCCAAGGCGAGCTACAAGGTCAAGCCGCTCGACCGCATCCGGATCGTGCTGCCCTATCCGCGGCGCGACAACGAAATCCACCCGGAAGAAATTCCGCTCGAAATCCCCTACGAAGACGACGACCTGCTGCTGGTCGACAAGGAAGCCGGCATGGTGGTGCATCCGGGCGTGGGCAACCACTCGGGGACGCTGGTCAACGCCCTGGCCTGGCATCTGCGCGGCACGGAGATCGCCGACAGCGGCGGCATGCGCGCGGGGTTGGTGCACCGCATAGACAAGAACACGTCGGGACTGCTGGTCGTGGCCAAGAACGAACAGACCCATGCCCGGCTGGCGAAACAATTTTTCGACCACACGATCTACCGCCGCTACGTGGCTCTGGTGTGGGGCGACTTCGCCGAAGACGAGGGAACGATCACGGGAAACATAGGCCGCAGCCCCCGCGAACGACAAAAAATGTATGTATTCGAAGACGGCTCGGACGGCAAACATGCCGTAACCCACTGGCGCGTGCTGAAACGCTACGGCTACGTGACGCTGGTCGAATGCCGCCTGGAGACGGGGCGCACGCACCAGATCCGCGTACACATGGCTTGGCAGGGACATCCGCTTTTCAACGATGAACGCTACGGCGGCGACCGCATACTCAAGGGAACGACGTTCGCCAAATACAAACAATTCATCGAAAACTGCTTCGCCCTGATGCCCCGCCATGCCCTGCATGCCCAGTCGCTGGGTTTCGACCACCCCACGACCCGCCGCGAAATGCGCTTCGAGAGCGAGCTGCCGGCGGATTTCCGGGCCTTGCTGACCAAGTGGGACAACTACGCCGCGACAGCCGAAAAAGAGAACTGAAAAACAAACATCCCCGTATAACAAAAAGGGAATCCGACCGCTCGATTTGTTTTTGCCTACAACCATAAAAGAAGTGCGTGCCCGAGGGTGGGACGAGCTGGACGTCGTGCTTTTCACGGGCGACGCCTACATCGACCATCCGGCATTCGGCGCCGCAGTGATCGGGCGGCTGCTCGAAGCCGAGGGCTACCGGGTGGCGATCGTGCCCCAGCCCAACTGGCGCGACGACCTGCGCGACTTCACGAAGCTGGGTGCCCCGCGTCTCTTTTTCGGCGTGACGGCCGGGGCGATGGACTCGATGGTCAACCACTACACGGCCAACCTGCGGCTGCGCCACGACGACGCCTACACGCCGGGCGGCAAAGCGGGATTCCGCCCCGACTACGCCGTGACGGTCTACACGCGGATACTCAAACGACTCTACCCCCACACGCCGGTGGTCGTGGGCGGCATCGAAGCGTCGCTGCGCCGACTGACCCACTACGACTACTGGAGCGACACGCTCAAACCCTCGATTCTGGCCGAATCGGGCGCCGACCTGCTGATCTACGGCATGGGCGAAGGAGTGATCCAACAAGTGGCCCGCGCGATGCGCAACGGCTACAACGCCAAGCTGCTGCGCAAAATCCGCCAGGTGGCGTTCCTGGCCGACGAAGCCTACGTCTCGCGGCTCGATCCGACGACGACGATCCGCCTGCACAGTTATGAGGAATGCTGTGCGGACAAACGGGCGTTCGGCGAAAACTTCACGATCATCGAAACCCAAAGCAACCTGCCGGAGCCGGAAGCGACGCTGGTCGAACGCGCGGGCGACCGCTACACGGTGGTAACGCCGCCCCAGGCGACGCTGACGACCGAAGAACTCGACCGTTCGTTCGACCTGCCCTACGAACGGGCGCCCCACCCGCGCTACAACGGCAAGGGCGCCATACCGGCGTGGGAGATGATCAAATTCTCGGTAAACATCCACCGCGGCTGCTTCGGAGGCTGCTCGTTCTGCACGATCTCGGCCCACCAGGGCAAGTTCATCCACTCGCGCAGCGAACGCTCGATACTGGCCGAAGTGGAACGAATAACGAAGATGCCGGGATTCAAGGGCTACCTGTCGGATGTCGGAGGCCCCTCGGCCAACATGTACCGCATGGGCGGCCGCGACCGCGAAGCGTGCCGCAAATGCCGCCGGGCGTCGTGCCTGCACCCGGCCAAATGCCCCAATCTGAACAACGACCACCGGCCAGCGCTCGACCTCTATGCCAAGATCCGGGCCGTGAAAGGCATCAAGAAAGCCTTTATCGGCAGCGGCATCCGCTACGACCTGTTCGACGACTCGCCCTACCTGGCGACGGTGCTCAAGCACCACACGTCGGGCCGGCTGAAGGTGGCGCCCGAGCACACGGAAGACCCGGTGCTGAAGCTGATGCGTAAACCTCCGTTCGCGATGTTCGAACGGCTGCACACCGACTTCCGACGCATCTGCCGCACCGAGGAGCTGCCCTACCAGCTGATCCCCTACTTCATCTCGTCGCACCCGGGCTGCACGGAACGCGACATGCGGGCGCTGTCGCAAAAAGTGCTGGGCAAACTCCACTTCACGCTCGAACAAGTGCAAGACCTGACACCCACACCGCTGACCCTCTCGTCGGTCATGTTCTACACGGGCGAAAACCCCTACACCCACGAAAAAGTCTACGTCGCCCGCTCGCAGGAGGAGAAACGCCGGCAGAAAAGCTACTTCTTCAAAAAATAAAAGGCCGTGAGGCCTTTTATTTTTCAATTTAGAGCATCGGTTTCAACACCCCGAAGAAGAGACACGCCACGATCAACGTGACCACGACATTGAACGCCTGCGCCCCGAGGAAAGCCCACAGAAGATTGCGGTTCTCGCGGGAAACAATATCCTTGAGCCGAGTATCGAGACCGATGCAGACGAACGCGAGCGAAAAGAAAACCGTGGAAAACATCTTGGCGACGCCCGGCTCGATCCATTTGCCCTTGTCGGAAAGCGTGAAGACCCCGCCCGACTGGCACAAGCTGAACAGGAGCGATGCGGCGACGAAGCCGATGATGAACTTGGGAAACTTCTCCCACACGATGCCCAACGACGGACGTCCGGAGCTGCCTTGCCCGCCGCGGGCCGAAAGATAAAGTGCGATGAAGAACGCCACGACGCCGATCAGGACGTTCTGCGCCGCCTTGATGATGACGGCATGCTGGTTGGCGACCTCACCGACGATGGTGCTCGACGCGGCGACGCCCGACGTGGTGTCGATCGTACCGCCGATCCAGGCGCCGGCCACCTCCTGCAAGGTCTGCGGGTCGGAGAAGATCAAAGGCAGCACCGTACGCGCCAGCCAAGGCATGAGGTAGATCATGGGCACGACGACGATCAGAACGAGCGAGACGATGTACGACAACTTCTTGTCATCGCCGCCGGCTACGCGCGCAGCCGTGATGCAAGCCGAAACGCCGCAGATCGAGACGCCCGACGAAAGGATCATGGCCGACCGCTCGTCGACCTTCGCCCGGCGCGAAAGCCGGAATGCGAAGAACCACACGACGGCGACCACGACGCATGCCTGCAAAAGCCCGAAGATGCCGGACTTCATGACATCGCTGAACAGGATGGTGGCACCCAGACACACGACGCCGATCTTGATGTAGAACTCGCCCTGCACAGCGGGCTTCATCCACTCGGGAACATGCCATAGATTGCGGATCAACAATCCGAAAACAACAGAAAAGAAGACCGACTCGAATCCATAATAAGCCACCTGCGGAATCTTGGCAACGACCTGAGCGAGGAGCGAAACGGCGAAGACCATGACGAACGACGGCAAAAGCCCTTTCATGGGGCGCTGCAAAAGCCATGACCCGACATAAAGCACCGCCAGGCAAAGGAGAAACAACAAGGCGATGTTGTACCACGCGACGCTGCCGATCAAAGTCGACGGAACAGCAGGCAACTTTCCGGGAACCGCGAGCGCCAACAACAACAGCGGCACGGAAATCCAAACTACGACCCAATCTTCGGTGCGGAGTTTTTCAAGCAAATTTTTCATAAGAAGAGGTTTGATCGATCGAAAGAACCGCAGCCCGGCAAGGGCTGCTTGTCACTCAGAACATGCCCGTGAACATGACGGCAACTACGCTGCGGGCCGCAGTATCGAAGGCCGGGCCGTAGTTTTCATAAGTATAGTTGATCTGACAACGCAAATGCTTGACAGGTGCCCAGAGCAAACCCACGGTATAGTTATCCTGTCGAGTCGCGGAACGCGCAGAAGTATTCTCGGCAAAGGTATCGAACCGCACGACGGGCATCAGATTATACGGAGCACGCCAACCGGCCAGCAGATACCAACCGTCGCTGCCGAACTCGCCATGATCGCTGCCGGTGCGTCCGCCGATCCACTCGCCGCGGACGACGACGGCACCGCGGTCGTAGCAGATACCGGCCCCGTAACGCTCGCGCTTGAAATATGACGCACCGTATTCGCCCCAATAATAAGACCCCGACAGCAACAACCCGTCGACGGGGCGCAAGCTCAGACGGGCAACGACATCCTTGGACTTGTTCTTGTCCCAGGTGTTGATCCCCTCGCCGTTGAAGACGCTGAAATCATAGCCGACGACATTCCGGCCCTGCCGCGGAAAGAAACCGCCGGAGAGCGTGGCCCCCAACTCGCGTCCGGAAGCCGAAATCCCGCACAGATCGGAACCGAAGCCGACGAGCTTGCACAAAGCAAGAGGATACTCGATCAACTCAAAACGGGTAGGAGGATAATCGGTATTCTCGATCGAAAAGGGAATCTTGTACTGACCGACCTTGAGCTTGAGCTGGCGGAAAGGACTATACTGCAAATAAGCGTCGACCAACTGCGGCTTGCAGAACTCGAATTGTATCTTGTAGTCGAGTTTCGGCACGATGTCTCCGGCGATGCTCAAACGCACGCGCTTGAGAAAGAACGAGGACGCCTCCCCGCCATATTGGTATCCGGCCTGCACGTAGCCCGAAAACTCGGGCAGCCGGGACACGATCTTGTCCCAGGTCGAAGTCCGCGCTTCGAGCACGGCGACGCGAGCAGCGAGGGTATCGGACGGGGAAGACGCTTCGACGTGATTCCGAGCCGTTGCAACACGGCAAAAGATCGAAGACAAAAAAAAGAGAAACAAATATTTCTTCATGGAACGGGAAAATTCGGGTTGTAAGTACAAAAGTCGGAAATCCCGGACAATGAATCAATAAGCGAAAATACGTAAAAACAGCATATCGTTACCGCGGCATGGGGAACGACAGGGTGCGCGCATCGAGATACGCATTCAGAAACGGCCCCCAATGCCAGGCCTGACCGTTGGAGAGGTTGAAATAACGCCCCAGGCGCAGCGTGTTGTTGTCGATCACAACGATATGGCGGGGCCGGTTTTCGAGCTGAACCTCAACGACCGAAGCCATCGAAACCAGGGGCGACGTGCGGATCGGCTCCATCGACCGGAAGTCGGGCGTCCAGGGCGCAAGCACCCCCAGCGAATCGGACACGACGAAACCCTCCTGCCGCAGGGAGTCGACCAGCAAAAAACCGGGCTGCGGCTCCTGGGCACGACCGACGACGCAACAAAAAACCGCCACCAAGACGGCTCCGCCCCACGCTGCCGACCGGCAGCGCAGATTACGACGCCAAAGGTTCGTGGAGGTGTCTGACGGGTATTTCACGCTATGATTCATCGGCCTCATATGCTCGGAACAGAGTTTTAAAACACCTCCCGCAAAATCCGCACCGATTGTACGGCACTGATGGCGTCGAGATGATAACCGAAGTAAACCAGCATGGCATTGAGAAACTCGACCCGCTGCGCCCGGTTGAGAGCGACGGCACCGAGTTCCTGCACGCCGCAATCCATCATCTCGCGCAGCATGCGGGCGCAATCGCGCGTCATGACCTCGGTATGGGCCGGCTGCACCGGCACGAACAACCCCTCGCGAATGTCGAACCACGCGCCGGGCACATAGTCGTTACCAGGACAGAAACCGAGGAAGCGGCTCAGATTGGCCAAAAACCAGAGGTGGAAATTGGCCACGCCCTCCTGCATGGCGTCGAGCGCACCGACCGAATGCCACACGAAATCGAACAACGCTTCGTTCGGCTCGCTCTCGCGCACCAACCGGTAGAGCACCTCCGCCATGAAAAGCCCCACGGTGGATTTGCGCACGTCGAAAGGCAAGCCTTGCAAGGCGAAAGCCGTACGTATCTCCTTGAACCGGTGCATCTGCCCGCGGGACGGCTCCAACCCTTCGAACTCCACGGGAAACATGGGCTGGAAAAGCGCCAGCTTCGACCCGCGGCCGCTGCGGCTGCGAACGCCCTGCACCATGTAGCTGCGCCGCCCGCCGACGTCGGTCAACAAGAAAGCGACCATCGACGAATCGCCATATTTGAGCGTATGGAGGACTACTCCGCGCCCCTTATAAGTCTTCATGAAAACCCGGTCTCTTTGTCGCGGCCCGGAAAGCCGACCCGGCCGCCGCGACGGAATCGCCGCCGCTCCGTCAATGCGATTTGCAATGCACCATCATCCAACCGTCGCGCGAAACGACATCGACGCACGACAACCCCTCCTGTCCCGCCGCCGCAACGACGGCCTCGACGTCGGCTTCGAGGAATCCGCTCATCAACAGATCGCCGCCCGGCAGAAGCGCCGCGGCATAGGCCCTCATATCGCGCAGCAGGATGTTGCGGTTGATGTTGGCCAAAATAAAATCATAGCTGCGACCCGCGATGCGGCCCACGTCGCCCAACATGGGTTCGACGAGCGCCCCGACACCGTTGGCGGCGACATTTTCGCAGCAATTGGCATCGGCCCACTCGTCGATATCGACGGCATCGACATGCGCCGCGCCGCACTTGGCGGCGAGGATCGCCAACACGCCCGTCCCGCTGCCCATGTCCAGACCGCGGCGCCCGGCCACCTCCAGACCGAGCACCCCGCGGGCCATCAGCCAGGTGGTGGCATGCTGCCCGGTGCCGAACGACATCTTGGGCATGACGACGATTTCCAACTCGCCTGCGGGCGCCGGCTCGTGGAACGGCGCGCGGATGCGCAAGCGCCCCTCGACATCGGTAGCAGGAAAATTCTGCTCCCAGAGGGCGTTCCAATTCTGCGCCTCGATGGAAATATAACGTCCCGCGACACCGTACCGGGCCAACAAAGCGTCGACCTCGAACTTGCAGTCGGCCAGGCGCTCTTGGGGGATGTAGGCCTTGAGCACACCCCCCTCGGTCTCGAAACTCTCGAACGGAAAATCGGCCAACTCGGCGGTAAGAATCTCGGACAGCTCCTCGGAGAGACCGGAAACATTCAAAGCGACAAAATCCATATTATGTAAAATTTTCGTATCTTCGCAAAGGACAAAGTTACGGATAATCCCCCGAAAAGCAGCTGACCGATGGCGGAAAACACAAAAAAATGGGAAGAGGCCGCCCGCCGCTACCGCACCTACATCAAACTGGAGAAACGCCTTTCGGCCAACACGGTGGAAGCGTACATGCGCGATCTGCACCAGTTCGCCCATTTCATCCTGCACCAGTGGGACGTGGGTCCGCGCAAGGTCGAGCGCGAAATGATCGACCGCTACATGGGCCGTCTCTACGAACGCGGCAGCGAGAAGACTTCGCAGGCCCGCCGCTTGAGCGGCATCCGCAGCTTCTTCAACTTTCTGCTGCTGGAGGAGAAGATCGACGCCTCGCCGGCCGAATTCATCGCCGCGCCCAAGTTCGGGCGCCAGCTTCCCGACGTACTGACGACCGAAGAGATCGACCGCCTCATCGGCTCGATCGACCCGGCGACGCCCAAGGGCCGCCGCGACACGGCGATGCTGGAAGTGCTCTACTCGTGCGGTCTGCGGGTCTCGGAGCTGACCTCGCTGCGGCTGTCCGACCTCTTTTTCGGCGAGGGCTATATCCGTGTGATCGGCAAGGGCGACAAACAACGTCTGGTGCCGGTAAGCGCCACGGCGCGCGACAAGATCCAAAACTGGCTGGACGACCGCCGGACGATGGATACGACGGGCCGCGACCGGGAAATCGTCTTCCTGAACAACCGCGGCTGCCGGCTTACCCGAGTCATGGTCTTCACGATCATCCGACAAGCCGCCCGGCGGGCGGGAATCGACAAACGCATCAGCCCCCACACCTTCCGCCACTCGTTCGCCACGCATCTGCTCGAAGGCGGAGCGAGCATCCGCCAAGTACAGGAGATGCTGGGCCACGAAAGCATTCTGACGACGGAGATCTACACCCATCTGGACAACGATCACCTGCGCCGCACGGTAGAAGAACACCTGCCGCCCCTGAAATAAAAAACGCACCGAACCGGGTTTTTACACCTTCATGATGCAGGAGTGCGGCGTGAGACGCAAAGTCTCGTAATCGAGTCCGGAAATGACGACCGGCACTCCGCATCCGGGAGTAACGACAGCCGCCAACGCTTCGGCGAGCGGAATATCGAGCTGCATTTGCATCCGGGCGAAAACAGCACGGAAATCGCGAGGAAAATCGGGCACGAGCAACCCGGCAAAAAACGCCGTGAACGGCTCCCGGTCGGGATCGGCGGACGTCCCGATCCACCGCACATCCCCGTACTCCCCAACTTCAGCCACCGGATGGCGGACGATGCCGCCGGGAGTCCAGAGCAGGTGGGCAGCGATCCGACGGACAGTCATCGGGATGCAGGATTTGCAGACGGAAGTTTCGGAGAACCGCTCCCGGCCGCCGAATCGACCTGCGGGCCGTCGGCTGCCGGCGTCCGATTTTCCGCTTCGGCCCCCGGCCGCTCCTCCCGGTCGTCCGCAAGGCCGCCGAAAAATCCGTCGGCGAAAATCCGGATGTCGAGCTGCTGCTCGTAGAGCCGTTCGACCGCCTCGCGCTTGGGCAGCGTGCGGACGACCTCGAAATCCCGCACCGTGACATGAGGCCGCTGCGGCCGGTCGGCAAACCCGACCAAAACGACATGCAGGCGCCGGTGGGAAGAATCGGTCTTGAAATGGCGCGAGAGCCGCTCCTCGCGATGGCGCCGCAAGACGGACGCGGAGAGCGACGTCTGCGAACCGTCGGCACGCTCCAACCACATGGAACAGCGGATTCCCTTGGCATTGCGGTCGAGGGAATCGATCTCGTAAACCAGACGCACGTCGTAATCGCCGGGCACGACATCGAAGACGAAACGCGCCTTCGCCGTGTCGGCCAACGACCGCACTCGGATCAACGAATCGGTGTACACGATCTGCCGGGAACTCCGCACGGCCACGTTGTCGATGGTGTCGAGCACGGCAACCTCCCGATTGTAATACTTGCCCTCGGCTTCGAGCATGGCGATGGCCCGCTCGACGACATCGCCCAGGCGGGCGCTCTTGCGTTTGGAGAAATTGCCGATCGTATAATGGACATCCTCGGTCGTATAACCGTAACGGGCGAAAATCGGCTCATAGAGGTTGAGCGAATCGCGCGTCATGTTGCGGTTGCCGACATAGGCATTGGCCAAGAAAGCATCGTGGAAAATCAACGCCAACTTGCTGTCGGGAATGATCTTGTGGCGGACACAAGCGACAGCAAGCACCCCGAAACCGACACAAAGCAAACTACGGAGAAACCGTTTCATAGTCAACAAGTTTTTTTTATCATGCTGCGGACAGTAACGGTCGAAAGCACGTAGGCGACGACGGCGAACGCAGCGATGACGATCAACAAATCGGGAAGCCGGAACTCGACGGGGTAACTCTCGATGAGAAACGTTTCGGCCGGAATCTTAATGAATCCGAAATACTGCTGGGCGAGGCTGGCTCCGACGCCCAACAACACGCCGCCGACCGCTCCGACACCGCAGATCAACAATCCCTCGGCACGAAAAACGGCCCGCACGAGCGAACGGCCGGCACCCAAGGCCCCGAGCGTACGGATGTCGTCGCGCTTATCGACGATCAACATGGCCAACGACCCGACGATGGAAAACGACGCGACGACGAGCACCAGCAAGGCGATGAAAAAGATGCCCCACTTCTCGTAAGTCATGATCCGGTAAAACGAAGCCCGCATTTCGTAACGCGTGCGCACCTCGAACTCCTGGCCGGCGACCCGCCCGACCTCCTGCCGCACGGCCAGAGGATCGGCATCGGGCGAAACGCGGACTGAAAGCGCCGAGACCCGCCCGCGATGCGAAAAAAGCGACTGCGCCAGGCGCAGCGACGCAAGGACATAGGTCTGCTCCGAATCGGCATCGATGGAGAAGACGCCCCCTACGGGCACTGAACGCCGCGTATAATTGGCCACCGGCAACAACGACGAGAATGTCCCCCGCCGCACGGCATAAAGATCGACGTCGGCATCGGCCAGCGAACGGATGCCGAGCAGGTAAGCCATTCCACGGCCGATGACGAGCCGTTCAATGTCGCCGATCCGCACGTCGGCGAAGCCGGAAGCGACCGCCTCCCGGAGCGGGAAGACCTCGCCGTAACGATCGTCGACACCCCGGACGGTGGCGGTGGCCTGCCGCCCGTCGTGCTCCAACAAGGCGCTCTGCTCCAAGATGAAGGAGAACGCTCCGACACCGGGAATGCGAGAAAGACGTGCGGTGTCGATGTCCTGCGCGGCGAACGTGCGCCCCTCGCGCGGCAAGACCGTGAGGTCGGCATCGAAAGCAGAACAATTGGCCTTGACGAACGACTCGAACCCGTTGAACACCGACAACAAGACGATCATCGCAGCAACGGGAACCGCCACGGCAACGACGCTCAAACCGGAAATCAAATGGATGACCGACCGGCAGGCGGACGAAAAGAAATAACGACGGGCGAAAAAGAGAGGAAGCATGATTTCAAGCACTCCGGACGGACGTCGTCTCCGATTATTTTTTCAACGCCTGGTCGATCTGTTCGATGTATTCGAGCGAATCATCGAGGAAGAACTGGATTTCGGGCACGCTCTTCAACTGATTGCGGATGCGCTGGCCCAAAGCCCGGCGGACGAACCAGTTGTTCTGCTCCAACTCCTTCATCAACTCCTGGCTGCGCTCGAAAGGAAAGATGCTGACGTAGATCTTGGCATAACCGAAATCGGGCGAGACGCGCACAGCCGTAACGGTAACCAACGACCCGCGGACGAGGGCGGCACCCTCCTTCTGGAAGATTTCGGCGACATCTTTCTGAATCTGTTTGGCGATTTTCTGCTGACGGGTATTTTCCATAATGCGAGAGAACGATTAAGGGAGTGCCATTCTTCGCTGCGCTCGGAATGACGGCTCCCGATATGCTTTACAATCCATATTTGAAAACCTCGCGGCTTTTCTGCCGCTTGGGCCGGGGCTTCCATGTCTGGAAACCCTCCTTGTTGAACCGGTAGCTCAAACCCACGCTGATGGTAATGTTGTCCAGCGGCGAACGCAAGGGCGTAGCCCAGAAAGGGTTCTCGGAACCGTCGGTAGCGTTGTCGGCATAACGCGTACGGTTGCGCAAGATGTCGGAGTAACCGAAATAATAACGGGCGCGGAAATTCAACTCGAACCGCCGGATGAGAAACGCGACGCCCCCGCCGCCGGCCAGGCCGTATCCCCACCGGTTGTCTCGTGCAAGCCGGAAATGGTAGTCGCCGCGCCAATCCTCCCTGCCCTGCGCCTGGGCCTGCCGGTTCTCATAAGAAGAAGAAAAATTGTAGGAGAACGTAGCCGCTGCTTCGAGATAAACGCGGATGCGGTTGCGCACCATATAGAAATGGGGCTGCCAGACGATGGGCAGCACCACAGAATTGATGCGCCGCGTATAATAAAGGTACTGGGACTTATCGTCGACCTGCGAAGCATTAGGCGCGAACGAAAAGCCCTGCTGGAGAAACTCCAGATCGGCGCCGAAGCCGCCGACGAAACGCTGGGAGCCATAATAACGCCACGACAGGCCCCCGCTGTACATGCCCCAGACGGCCCGCGACTCCTGCTTCGGCTCGAAACGCCCGTTGCCCATGCCGTAACCGGCGATCGCCCCCAACGTATGCTGCGCGACGGCGCCCTGCGCCATGACGAGCGCCCCGAAGAAGGCCAAAAAGAAAACCCTATGTTGTCGAACCGCCATACGCCTATCTCATAGAATTGAACATCCCCGACGCGGAACCCAAACCGCCGCCCATGCCGCCGAACCCGCCCATGCCGCCCATGCCGTTCATGCCGTTCATGCCGTTGCGGCTGTCCGAAGACCGCGAACCGGAAGTCTGCCCGTTGCTGGGTTTCTCCTTGGCGCGCTTCTCCTCCTCGCGGCGCAGACGCTGCAACTCGCGCTCGTCCAAAAGCCGCGACAACGACTGCATGGTAACGGGAGCGAAAATGCGGCCCATATCCATAGTGAACTCGATATCCCAATTAGCCTTGGTGGCAAACGTCTCCTCGCCGTTGGAATCGGCGAACATCTCAGCCCGCTCGGGCTGCCGCCGGGCGACGACATCGCCCGAATCCCAACGGCCGTTGCCGTTGACATCCTCGATGATGCGGAACTTGATCTCTCCCGGCGGGACGTAGTTGAACTGCACCGGCCCGGAGACGACGTTGCGCCGCTCCTGCTTGAGCACCCCGCCGCCGTCGAGCAACTGGACGATGTACTGCATCCCGGGACGGCCCTCGACGGCGATCTTGACCGTGGCGAACTTCTCGGGATCGGAGACCGTATACTTGCCGACGATCGAATCGTTGGAGAAACCGGCAATATCGGTAATCGCACCCTCGGGAATGGTCAGCGTATATTGTCCGTCGGGCTTCCAGGGAGCGCGGAGGTGCCACCGCCGCAACGACGCGGTGTCGGGCACGAAATGCAGCGGAATGTCCTCGACCGACTTGTCGGAACGGGTAACGGTCAAAAGCAGGGCGGCGGAATCGACGCGGGCGAGGGGATAATCGAAATCGACGGTAAGATGGTTCTCGGGATTGACCTCGCCGGACAAAGGCAACTTGAAACCGAAAGGATTGTCCGGCTTCGGCTCCGTCCACTCCTCGCCGGCCTCCTCGGCCTTGCGGCGCTCGCGTTCGAGCTTTTCGCGCTTGCGCTGCTGCTCCTTGGTCTCGATGAAATGCCACGAGAGCTTCAACGGCTCGGTAACGCGCTGCAAGAGATTGACGGAATCGTGCCTATAATAAGAGACCGACCCGCGGATCGTATCGGGCAGCTCGGCGGAAGGAACAGTAAACCAAAGGGCCAGCGTATCGCGCCCGAGCGTCTGCGGTTCGACGATGAACCCGCCTTCGGGAATGCTGTCGAAGCGGATGCTGTCGATCTGCGGATGCGGCGCGGAGAAATAGAGCATGGCCTTGTGCTGGAGCGGCCGCTCGGCCTGGGCAAGCAGCTGCCGCCGGAACTGCTTGTCGGTAAACATCCGCAGATACAACTGCGGCTCGGCGGAGACATAATGCCGGAGCGAATCGAACCACATGGCGAAATCGGGCAGCTCGGCGGGATTGTAAGTGCCGTCGAGGAAGCCCACCTGGTCGGTGCCCGGCTCGTACATCTGGTTGTCGTTCTTATCCTGGACGGCATAGACGCGATAGGAAACGGGCTTGAGGTTCTGGGCGATGAATATGCCGTTGTTCTCGGCCCGGGCGATGACGGCGGGCTTGTACTTGAAGATCGTGGAGTCGTACTCGGCAACGTTCTCGACCGAATCGGCGGGAAAGAACCAGACGAACGTCTTGGAGACCGAATCGGCCTTGTAGGCATCGGCAGTATAACCGGAAAGGATCATGGAGTCGATCTCGGGACCGGTGGAGAAGACATAGCGCATGGAGTAGAGCGGGTTGCCCTCGTTGTTGTCGCGCAGGGCGCTGCCGAAGTTGAGGGCATAGGTGGTGTTGGCTTCGAGCGTATCGCGCAGCTGGATGACGACGCCCCGCCCGCGCAGGGTAAGCGTAGGTTTCTTCTTCATCTGCGGCGAGGTAAAGAACTCCTTCTGCTGATCCTTGAGCTGGACGAACTCGTCGAACTCGATGTAGATCTTGGGGTGGCCGACCGTGGGCCGGTCGGTGGAGAAGTTGTCGGGCGTCATGTTGACGATCACGGGCGGCAGCGTATCCTTCGGCCCTCCGGTAGGGGCCATCATGCTGGCGCACCGGCTCAAAAAAGCCGATGCGAACAACAAAACTACGATGCCGCGCAATCCTGCGACGATATGTCTGCGTGCGCTCATTGCTCGGGATGTTGAATTTGTTCTTCGTCGTCCTGGGGCGCGAACCGCTCGTCGACGAAGCACCAACCGTCGCGCAGGACGATCCACTCGTCGACCCAAGGCCGGAAGAGAACGGAAAATGTAGGACTTGCCCCCGCCAGGTCGACCTCCGATTCGGTATAAGCATAAATCCGGTGCGAACGGTCGACGACCACGAGCATCAACGTCGAAGCGGAAACCTCCATGCTGAAGAGGTCGCTCTCGGGAACGGGATAAGCGGGAAAATCGGGCGACGTGCGCGTCTGCCCGGAAGCCTTGGATGTGATGATGCCGGCAACGGCATCGTCGTAGGAAGCGATCCGCCAAGCCGTAGTGTCGGCGGCATAGGCATAGACCTTGGAAGACTGGAGCGGCGCCCCGGCAGCGCCCTCCTCATCCTGCGCCTGGGCATCGACGAAGCAGTCGAGCAACAAAGGCGGCTCGTAGAACGGATTGTAGACGCTCCAATTGCTGCTCTTATAGGAAAAACCCTCTTTCCAAGGCTGGAAAACCAACGAAACGTAGAGCGGACTGTGGTTGACACCGATCAACAGATCGGTATAGGCATAGAGCCTGTCGACGGGGTCGACGACCACCACCATCTGCCGCTCCCGGTCGAGAAACAAGCTGATCCAACCCCTGTCGCCGTAAGACTGCGAAAAAGCGAAAGGGGTATCCCGCTTGACGGCCGGATCGGACTTGGAGGTGATGATCCCGGACACGGCATCGTCGTAGGAAGCGACCGTCCAGGCGGTCGTATCGGCATCGAACGCGAACGCCGCGGCACCGGGGACGACGGAGGGATTGCCATCGTCGGCCGTAGCCTGCTGCAAAGGCTTGACCACGCACTCCGTGCGGTAGGCGACCTTCTTGAAACAAGAGACCGCCGCCAAAGCCAAGGCACAAACGAATATGTATCCTACTCTCCGCATGTCCGGTCGGATGATTGCGCCCGCAGGGCGTCGAGCATCTGCCCGACGGTCGATCCCAAAACGGGATGCCGCTTGTCGCGCATGATCTCGCAAAGCGGCACGAGGGCGAATTCGCGCAGAGCCAGCCGGGGATGGGGTACGGTCAACCGCTCCTCCTCGATGACAGCATCGTCGTAGAAAATGATGTCGATGTCGATGGGCCGCGAAACGTAATCGGCACCCGTACGGGCCTTTTCGAGCGTCTCGGCAGCGCGGTTGCGCCCCAACTCGCACTCGATCTGCTGGAGGGCGTCCAACACTTCGAGGGGCGAAAGGTCGGTGGAGACCTCGATGGCCTGGTTGGAGAACACGGCATCGGAAGCGAAGCCCCAAGCGGAACTCTCGTAACGGTGCGAACACCGCAAGACGGCGCCGACGCGCGCGTTGATGAGCTGCTGCGCTGCCTGAAGGGTGCGCTTGACATCCCCCAAATTGCCGCCTGTCAGAAGAACTGCACGTGCCATAGCTACAAACGTTTTATCAATTTACTTACCGCGAGAGCGAAATGGGTAAAGACGATCGCGGGATTGCCGTTTTGCGTCAACTGCACCGAGGCGCTCTCGATCTGCTCGATGAGCGGCTCGATATTCTGCGGCCCGACGAACGGTGCAAACTTGGTGCAGAAAGCCAACTCCTCGCCCCACAGATACCCGATTTGGGGAATGCCGGCGTGGAGCATGAAACTTTCGCGCAACAGCCGCGAAGCGTCGAACAACAACGACCGCTGCTGCTCGCGCGAAAGCTGTGCGGCCTCCTCGGCCCACCCGAGCAACTCCAAATGCTTGTCGTTATAACTCAACCGCATCAAGGAACAGAACAACTCGAAGTCCTCGTGCCGCGAAACGTTGCTTTCGCCGGCGATCAGATGCTGCAACTCCAAGAGATTGCCATCGGCCAGACGGGCCATGTTGCGCGCCTGGAGAGGGTCGGAAATCCCGCGGGCGACGGCGAAACGCTCCAACACCTCGGGCGCGATACGGGGCACGACGACCTCCTGGGTGCGGGAAAGGATCGTGGGCAGCAACTTGTCGGGCCGCTCGGAAACGAGGATGAAGACCGTACGCTCCCATGGCTCTTCGAGAATCTTGAGAATCTTGTTGGCGGCCTCCTCGTTCATGGTCTCGGGAAGCCACACGAGCATGATCTTATAATCGGACTCGAAACTCTTGAACGAGAGTTTGCGGATGATCTCGTCGGCCTCGCGCGCAGAAATCATCCCCTTGAGCGTCTTGCCCAGATCGAGCCGGTTGTACCAGACGTGGGGCGAGACGTAACCGCGCCGCTCGGCGAACAACTCGCGGAAACGGGGCAAAAACTCGTCGCTCAACATCGCCTCGCCGGACTTCTTGCCCTGCTTGTTGACAGGGAAGACCATGTGCAGGTCGGGATGGGCCAAGGTCTCGATCTGCTTGCAGTCGGGACACACGCCGCACGAATCGCCGTTGCTGCGATGCCGGCAACAAAGGTACTGCACATAAGCGACGGCCAAGGCCAAGGCTCCTGTTCCGGCGCTGCCAGCGAAAAGCTGGGCATGACTCACGCGCCCGGCATCGATGGACTGCACCAGATGCCGCTTCAACTCCTCCTGCCCTATGATATCCGCAAACCGCACGATCGGCTACTTTCTTTTCCAGGCTGCCCGCAACAATGCCGCCACGTCGATATGCTCGCGCCGGACGAGGTAGAGGGCATAACCCGCAAACAACACAATATTAAACGCATAGCCCGCGAAGATATTGCCTGCACGGGCACTGAAGAATTCAGCGGCGAAGAACGCAGCCAACGCCACGACGACCGCTTCGCCGATACGGCCCCAGGGGTAGGGCGTAGGGAAGAAACGCCGGTTGAGCCACCAACTGACGGCGACCATGACCGTTTCGCTGACCAGACGCGCCCAAGCGGCGCCGTAATATCCCCACAAGGGGATGAACCACCCACCGAACAACAACATGGCGGCCAATCCGCTGCCGGTAACGACGATAGCCAGCGACGTGCGCTCCTCGCGCTTGTACCAGAACGAGAGGTTGAGCCACACGCCGGCGAGGATGTTGGCCCCGAGCACGACGGGCAAGATGAAGATCCCCTCGCGGAAATCGCGCCCGACGATCAAGGCGAAAAAATCGCGGAACAAAGCGATGCCGAGGAAGATGAGCATCGAGACCATGACGTAATATTTCAAAGCGGCGGCGTTCATCGCGACGAAGTCGGACTTCTTGAAATTGGAAAGGAAAAACGGCTCGGCCGCCAGCCGGTACATCTGGTAAAAGAGCATCATGACGACGGCGATCTTGGTAATGGCGCCGTAGACGCCCAACTGCGCCATGGCGCCGGAGGGCACGAGATACTTGATGAGCTGCCGGTCGATAAACTCATTGGCTGTGCCGGCAAGCCCACCGACGAGCAACGGAAGGGAATAGACGAAGACGGCGGCGAGCAACGCCCGGTCGATGTGCGGAACGGTGCGGTCGACGGTGGAGAGGATAAGGAGCCAGGTAACGGCGCTGGCGATGAGGTTGGCGACGAAGACCCACCCGACGCCGAAGTCGGAAGCGAAAAGACCCGCGATGCCGAAAGCAAAGGCGAGCGCGACGTTCAGAACGACGTTGAGCGCCTTGAACCCGACGAACGTGAGCGACCGTCCCTGCTCGCGCAAGCGGGAGAAAGGGATGCAAGCCCAGACGTCGAACAAAACGATGGCGCCGACCCAGACGACATACTCGGGGTGGGCGACGTAAGCAGCCCCCATCCAACGGGAGAAAGAGCCGCGGAAAAAGACGACGGCAGCGAAAAAGAGCAGCGCCGCTAACGAAGTGACGCCCCAGGTGGTCGCGAAAAGCCGCCGCTTGGCCGCGACGACATCGCCGCCAGCCTGATCGGCCTTGGCGGAAAAGCGGAAGTAACTGGACTCCATGCCCATAGTAAGGAGCGTGAGGGCCAAGGGGATAAGGGCATAGACGTCGGTAACGATGCCATAGGTCTCCTGCCCGAAAATACGGGTATAGTAAGGCGTGAGCAGGTAGCTGAGGAACCTGACCACGATGGTGCTGATGCCGTAGACGGCAGTCTGTTTGACCAACTTTTCGAGCATGGGAAACCGAATATATCCAGCAAAGATACGAATAAGCGAGGGCAAAAGCAAACTCGTTTGCATTTTGCCGAGCGAGAGTATCTTGAACGAAGTTAAAGATACGAATAAGCGAGGGTAAAAGCAAGCTCGCTTGCATTTTGCCGAACGAGAGTATCTTGGGCGCAGCCAAAGATAAGAAGAAAATCGGATAAAACGGGCGAACGAAGCGTAATAAATAGGTGGTTGAAACGCAGAATCGCAACCGATAGTTTCTCGGCTCCTTGCCGAACGGTCGGAATACGGGATCGAAACGTCGAGCGAAATGTTCGCCGCCGATTCGTTCTTCGATTCGGAAACGGCAACGGATCAGGGAACGGATCGCACTCCACAACCATTTTACAAACAACGATTTGCAGCGGGAATAACGCCGAAATAAGAATAATAGCAATCGTGTTTTTGTACGATTTTACCATTTATCCGGATATTTCTTTCATCGCAAAAACCGCCAAGAGGATTACTTTGTTAAAAAATACCTCTCCATGCGACCGCAACTGCTTCTTTTGCTTCTTTTCGTCATTCTCTGCACGCCCTTGCAGGCCGAAGTACGGCTTCATTCCTTATTCGGCAATCACATGGTGCTCCAACAACGGAGTTCAGCCATGCTGCGCGGAACAGCCGAACCCGGGCGTCAGGTCGTGGTTCGCTGTTCGTGGGAATCGAACGACCGGATTGTCAAGACAGCGGAAGACGGCAGCTGGCACATTGCGCTCGATACTCCGGAAGCCTCGTTCGAACCGCAATGGATCGAAGTTCGGGAGGAGAACACGATTCGTCTCGACGACATCCTGATCGGCGAAGTATGGCTGTGCTCGGGACAATCGAACATGGAGATGCCCATGCGCGGCTTTCCGTCGCAGCCCGTCGAAGGTGCTGCCGCGGAAATCGCCGCTTCGCTGAAATACAAAGGATTGCGTCTCTTTACGGTGGGCCGATGCTGCGCAGATACGCCGCAAAGCGGATGCAGGGGCGTGTGGTCGCAGGCCACGCCCAGGCAGGTCGCGAACTTCAGCGCCGTGGCCTACCTCTTCGGACGCCGCCTGACCGAAACACTCGATGTGCCGGTGGGACTCATCGTATCCAGCTACGGCGGATCGCGCATCGAATCGTGGATGGATGCGGAGACGATCGCGAAATTCGACCCCAAAGACTATATCGCCCATGCCGACAAGCCCTACCGCGACCCCTGCAAACTCTACAACGGCATGATCGAGCCTCTGACCGGTTATGCTGTTCGGGGCGTGGTCTGGTTGCAGGGCGAGAGCAACCGCCGCAACGCCCACGTCTACGCTCCGATGTTGCGCGAACTGATGGCCCTCTGGCGCCGGAAGCAGGCACAACCCGAACTTCCTTTCATCGTTTGCCAAATCGCGCCCTGCCCCTACCATGGCGAGGGCAAACTTGGTGGCGCGCGTCTTATCGAAGCTCAAATCAAAGCGACCGATGCGGACAGCCACGCCTGGATGGTCGGCACCTCGGACATCGGCGACGAACACTTGGGCCACTACCCCAAAAAGGACAAGGTCGCCGAACGGGTTTTCTACTCGGCACTGGTCAACGTCTACGGAATCGAAGGACTGCCCGCTTCGGGGCCGACGGTCTCAAGGGTCGACTACATCGAAGGAGGCGCCATCGTCCATTTCGACCACGCGGAACGAGGACTCAATCCACTGAACCGGCCGATAACAGGCTTCGAACTGGCGGGAGCGGACGGCATCTATCATCCGGCTACGGCCCGGGTCGGCACAGCGCGGTCTACCGTCGAGGTGCGGTCGGCGGAGGTGCCGGCACCGTGTGCGCTTCGTTATGCTTTCGCCGACTGGCACCGAATCGACTTATACAACCACGCAGGGCTGCCCGCTTTCCCGTATCACTCCGATTCGGCCGACTGCGACGCGGCACAACCAAAATAAAAGGGCCGGCAACGCATCGGTCGTTCGATTTTTGCAAGAGACCCTATACCGAGCAGCATTCCTAAAACAAAAAAGAAATGAATGCCATGAATCGTTGTCGTCTACTGGCTGTCGTTCTTTGCATCGCCGCGCCATGGACAGTGCACCCTGAAACGCGGGACATCCAGATGCGTTTTCTCAGCGTTACCGAAGGCCTTTCGCACCAGACGGTCAATTGCTTCTGCCAGGACGAGTTCGGATTCGTGTGGATCGGGACACAAGACGGTCTCAACCGATTCGACGGACGCACGGTCGACCAGTTCAAACCCGACGGCTCCCCCTACGGAATCAGCAGCAACAACATCCGCCAACTGCACAGCGACCGCAACGGCCACATCTTCATCCGGTCGCTGCAATGCGTCGAACGCTACGATCTGCGGCACGAGCGGTTCGACCTGCTATACAGCGGGGACGTAAGCGCCATGGCCTGCAACGGCGATGAAATCTACATCGTCGACAACGACCGTATCCTGCGCATCGACAGCACGCTGCCTGCGGGAGAATACCCCCAGCCCGAAACCGTCTTCTCATTCAACGGCCTCGAAGAACATCCGGGCCATGTCAACAACCTGATCGTTTCGCACAACAGACTGATTCTCACTTCCTCCAAACTCGGGATGCTCTGCATCGAGAATGGGCGGATCGTGCACAGGGAGCAAATGGGAACCGTCAACTCGTTGCAGACCGACGCCGAAGGGAATCTTTGGATCGCGACGCGGGACGCAGGATTGTGCCGCATCGACCCCATGTGGCGCACGAGTTGGTACCAGCATCGCAGCGGCGACAAAACATCGCTGATACACAACAATGTAAGAGCCGTCGTACAAGCCGAAAACGGATTCTACTATGTCGGCTCCTACGGCGGACTCCAGATGCTCGACCTCCATTCGGGACGCTTCATCCTGTGCAACTACGAACAAAACGAAGAGATCAACGTCCGCTCGATCATCTCCATGCTCTGCGACGACAACGGCACGCTGTGGATCGGCACATTCCACTGCGGCGTGCAATACCACAACGTAGCCAACGACAACTACCGGTTCTACCGCGTCTCTTCGAACCATCACGGAGAACACATCTCCCCGGTCATCAGCGCCATCGCCGAAGATAACGACCGCACGCTGTGGCTTGCTACCGAAGGCAACGGACTGATTCGGTTCGACCCCGAAAATGCCTATTTCGACCTGTTTCCCGGTTTAGCGAACAACACGGTCATCAAGACGCTTCATTACGACGCCGACCGGCATCAGCTGTGGGCCGCATCGCTCTTCAACGGCATCGACTGCATCGATCTGCGCACGAGACAATGCACCCATGTGGAACCCTCGGTGTGGAACGCAGAAGAACGCTGCGTGGGTCGGGCGCACAACATCCTGCGCATCATCGACGACGGCCGATCGGGTCTGCTGTTGGCGACCCGCATCGGCCTGGTGCGGCTCAACCGGGAAAAGATGCGGCTGGAAGCGGTCGACAACGAAGCGATTTTCCGGCGCAGCGTATCCCAAATATGGGACATCGCCCGCAGCAACGGGAAATTGTGGATAACCACTTCGTTCGATCTGATGCAGCTCGACGAAGCAAGCGGCGCCGTGCGTCATTACTCGTTCGCCGAGATTTCGGGCACGCAGGCCAAACAACACATCAACCATCTGCTTTGCGACTCTGCCGGCGAGCTGTGGCTCGGCTCCACGGGGTCGGGCATCTTCCGGTACGACCCGCAAAACGACACGTTCGAACATTATGGCAGCGACCGGGGTCTCGCCAGCGGATTCGTGACCGCCCTGGCCGACCGCCCTGCCTTCATGCCGAAAAGCGACAGCACCTCGAACACGATCTACGTGGGACACAGCCACGGCATCAGCTGGCTCGACGAACACCGGTCGCAGTTCGAAAATTACGGTATGGCGAACGGTTTCCCCCTGTCGAACGTCTGCGAAAACGGTCTCTACATCTCGGACAACCAGAACATCTTCGTCTGCGGACCGCAAGGCGTCGTCCACATCCGTTCCGGACAGTTCCGGGAACGATATGCCGACTATCGCATCCACATCAAGGGGCTGCTGGTGGACAATTGCCCCGTACATCCGGGCGACTCGCTCCGACTGCTCGCCGCGTCGCCGCTCTACTGCCATCGGATGACCCTTCCGTCGCGCTATTCGTCCGTCACGTTCCGCATCGCCGGCAACCATTTCGTGAATGCCCCCGCCGCCGGACTGGAATATTGTCTCGAAGGATTCGATTCGCATTTCATCAAGGCCGAAAATACGACTCAAGTTACCTACATGAATCTCAAGGCAGGGCGCTACCGTTTCGTGGTGCGAGGCATGCTGCCCGACAGAAACGGCCGCCGGCCCGAGACGACGTTCGACTTGCGGGTCAAGGCGCCGCTTTACGCCCGGCCGTGGTTTCTGCTGCTGATCGCCGTCAGCAGCCTCATCGTGCTCTGGAAATTGTGGAAATTGTGGCTGCAACATCAGAAACTGGAGCAGATGCTGCGCATCGAGCAACTGGAGAAAGAACATATCGAACAATCCAACACCCAGAAATTCAGATTTTTTACCAACGTATCCCACGAATTCCGAACTCCCCTGACCCTCATCATGGGACAAGTCGAAGTCCTGCTCATGCGGCAGGACATCGCCCCGTCGGTCTACAACCGGATTCTGAGCGTATACCGCAACACCCAACGCCTGAAAAACATGGTCGACGAGATCATCGACATCCGCCGGCTCGACCAGTCGCAGCTGCGTCTGCATGTCGATCGCGAAGAACTCGGAGCCGTAGCCAAAGGCATCTGGCTGCTGTTCCAGGACTACGCCTCGCAACGCGGCATCGAATTTCGTTTCGCGAAACCCGAAACGCCGCTCGAACTGGAGTTCGACCGACGACGGCTGGAAAAAGTTTTGGACAACCTGCTCTCCAACGCCTTCAAATACACGGCCTCCGGCGGCTGCATCGCGATGAGCGTGAGCGCCGGGGACAACGAAGCCGTGATCTCCGTGGCCGACACGGGCGTCGGCATAGCACCCGAACATCTCGACCGCATCTTCGAACGCTTCTGGCAAGACGAACAAACCAATGCTGCAATCAACCAATACGGCTCGGGCATCGGTCTTTCGCAAGCCAAAAATCTGGTCGAAATGCACGGCGGACGCATCACGGTCGAGAGCGAACCCGGCAAAGGCTCGGTTTTCAGCGTCCATTTGCCGCTCTCGCTCCACCGCGACGATCCGAACATCATCTTCGTCGACAACACGGAAAAACACCCCGCTGCTTTTCTCGAACAAAAATGCCTTGAAGAAGCGCCGCAGCCCGAAATAGAGAAAAACACGAAGATCCTGCTCGTCGAAGATCATGCGGAGATGCTCGAAATGCTGCGTCAAATCTTCGAACCGCTCTACGAAGTGCATACCGCCGCGAACGGTGCCGAGGGTCTGGAAGCGGCCCGGGCGCTTCAACCCGATCTGGTGCTGAGCGACATCATGATGCCCGTCATGTCGGGGTTCGAAATGTGCAAACGCATCAAGACAGGTATCGAAACAAGTCACATCCCCGTGGTGCTTCTTACAGCCTACCACACCGAAGAACATACGCTCGAAGGCCTGCTTACCGGTGCCGACGACTATATCGCCAAGCCGTTCAACGTCCGCATCCTGCTGGCCCGCTGCAACAACATCATCGTGCAGCGCCGGCACCTCCAATCGAGATTCCGCGATACGATCGACGACCGCGAATTCGTGGCCGCGACCCACCCGCACGACCGAAAGATCCTTTCCGACGCCGTAGCCATCGTCGAACGGCATCTTGCCGACAGCGAATTCGACGTCAACGCTTTCGCCAGCGAACTCGGACTCAGCCGCACGCTGCTTTTTACCAAACTGAAAGGCATCGCCGGACAGACTCCCAACGAATTCATACTCTCTGTCCGGCTTCGTCAAGCCCTGGAACGGCTCAAGACCGACCCCCGGGCGAGCGTCGCTGAAATAGCCTATGACACAGGCTTCTCGTCGCCGAGCTACTTCATCCGCTGCTTCCGCAACAAGTTCGGCGTAACGCCCAGCGTCTACCGAAAACGATCGTCGGGCGCGCCACCGAAAGTTTAAGATGATTTTACCGTTTTTACGGATGATTTTTTCATTCCGCGCAGCGTTTCTTGCCGTCCTTTGTCAAAGAGAAAACCAACCGTAAAAACGATGCAATCATGAAAAAACTTTTGCTCCTCGTTCTTCTCGCCTGCCTCGCTCCGACGATGAAGGCCGAAGAACGTCCGGTGTGCGACAAGGCTACGGTACGCACCGTCGGCCGCACCCTCGACTTCGCCGTCGAACAGTCGCTCCGACTCTATGAATCGGTAAAAGAGACGCCCGATCAGATGCCCCGCAGCTGGTATGCGTCCAACGACTCGCTCATCATGTGCCCGATACGCTGGTGGGCCAGCGGGTTCTTTCCGGGTACGATGTGGTATCTGTATGAACACAGCGGCCGCGAAGACCTGCGCCGTATCGCCGAACAGCTTACCGAGCGCATGGAGAGCGAGAAAGACCGTACCGACAACCACGACATCGGCTTCGCCATCAACTGCACCTACGGCAACGGCTACCGGCTGACGCACAAGGAAGCCTACCGCGACGTCATCCTTACCGCAGCGCGCAACTTCGCCACACGATTCGACCCCAAGGTGGGCTGCACCCGCTCGTGGAACACCAAGAAATGGGGTTACACGGTCATTATCGACAACATGATGAACCTCGAACTGTTGACCGTGGCTTCGCACCTGGCGGGCGACAACAGCTATTGCGACATGGCCAAATCGCACGCCGATGTGACGATGCACAACCACTTCCGGCCCGATGCCAGTTCGTATCACGTCGTAGGCTACGACGAAGAAACAGGCAAGGCCATCCATCATGTGACTCGGCAAGGCTATTCCGATTCGTCGTCTTGGGCACGCGGTCAGGCGTGGGGTCTCTACGGCTACACGATGATGTATCGTCAGACGGGCGAACGCCGCTACCTCGATCATGCGGTGCGCATCGGCAAATATCTGATGAATCATCCGAACCTGCCCGCCGACAAGATTCCCTACTGGGATTACGATGCGCCCGACATTCCGAAAGCGGTGCGCGATGCCTCGGCCGGCGCTCTGATGGCTTCGGCCTACATCGAACTTTCGACTTTCGTCGACGGAGAAACCGGCGAACGCTTCCTGCGCATGGCCGAACATCAACTGCGCTCGCTCTGTTCGCCCAAATATCGCTCGAAAGCGGGCCGGAACGGCAACTTCATCATTACCCATTCGACGGGATTCTTCGCCAGCAACTACGAAATCGACGCTCCGATTTCCTATGCCGACTACTATTTCGTCGAAGCCATGATGCGCTACAAGCGTCTTGCCGCCGGACAACCCATAACCGACAACACTGCTCCGGCCACGGCCTGCAACGACCGGGAAACATGGATCGCATCGCTCGACCGCATAGCCCGGCCCGTGCTGACCGCCCTGGCCGACAATGAACTGCGCGCCACGATGCCCGTCGAGAGCATCGGCGACATTGCACGCCGCCGCACCTGCACGCACCTGGAAGCATTCGGCCGCGTCATGGTGGGCATCGCCCCATGGCTCGCACTGGGCGAAGATGCTACACCCGAAGGCCGTTTGCGCGGAGAGTATCTGCGTCTTTCGGTGGCGGCGCTCGCAAATGCTGTCGATCCCGATTCGCCCGACTGTCTGAACTTCAGCGAAGGCCGCCAACCGCTGGTCGACGCAGCCTTTCTTGCACAGGCTCTGCTGCGTGCTCCGCAGCTGTGGGAGCAGCTCGACGCTGTTTCGCGCACCCGCCTGCTCGACGCACTGCGTGCATCGCGCGCGATCCGCCCCTCCGAGACCAACTGGCTCTTTTTCTCGGCCATGGTCGAAGCGGCATTGCGCGAATTCGGCGGCCAATGGGAATACGACCGTATCGCCTACGCATTCGAACGCTTCGATGCGTGGTACAAGGGCGACGGCTACTATGGCGACGGCACCGACTTGCACCTCGACTACTACAACAGCTTTGTCATCCAGCCGATGATGATGACCCTCATCGACGTGCTGAAACGTTACAATGCCCCGGATGCGGCATTCGCCGTCAAACAAAACAGCCGTTACACCCGCTATGCCGCCCTTCAAGAGCGGATGATCTCTCCCGAGGGCACCTATCCTGCGACGGGGCGCTCGCTGGCCTACCGGTTCGGGGCTTTCCACGCACTTTCCGATGCCGCACTCCGCCGCATGCTGCCCGAAGCGCTCGCTCCGGCTGCCGTACGCAGCGCGATGACCGCCGTGATCCGCCGCCAGACGGATGCACCCGGCACCTTCGACGAGCAGGGATGGCTCCGCGTGGGTTTCTGCGGCCACCAACCGTCCATCGGCGAAAGCTACATTTCGACAGGCAGCCTTTACCTCTGCTGCGCCGCATACGTCGCGCTCGGACTGCCGGCCGACGATCCGTTCTGGAGTGCGCCCGCCGAACCGTGGACAAGTGTCAAAGCCTGGTCGGGCGCCGACCTGCCGGCCGACAAGGCACTCAAAGAATAAAAAACTGCACAACCTAAAACCAACCGCTTATGAAACCAACGATCCATCTAAAATTCGTCTTGCTCGTCGCAACGCTGTTCGCCTGGACGAGCCTTTGGGCGCAGCAGACGACAGTCACGGGCGTTGTGAAAGATGCCAACGGGCCGCTGCCCGGCGTCAACGTTACCGTAGCCGGCACCGCCATCGGCGTGACGACCGACATAAACGGTCGATACCGCATCGCGGCCGATGCCCGTGCGACCCTCGAATTTTCGTTCATCGGCTACCGCAAGGAGCAGACGATCATAGGTTCCCGCACCACGATCGATGTCGTGATGGAAGAACTGGCCAATGCCATCGACGAATTGGTCGTGGTGGGCTACGGCTATCAACGCAAGAGCGACGTCGCCACCTCGGTCACTTCGGTAAAAGCTGACGAAATGAAGACTTTCCCATCGAGCAACGTAGCCGACATGCTTCGCGGCCGGGCGGCCGGCGTACAAGTCACCGCTTCGTCGGGACGTCCGGGTTCCATCCCGACCATCACGATTCGCGGTGCGCGCTCGATAGCGGCCGAAAACACGCCGCTTTACATCATCGACGGCTCGCCGTCAAGCGCTACCGAATTCAGCACGTTGAGCGCAGAGGAAGTGGAATCGCTCGAAATCCTGAAAGATGCCGCGGCACAAGCCATCTACGGAGCACGCGCCAGCGACGGTGTGATTCTCGTGACCACGAAACGCGGCAGCGCCGGCCGCACGGAGGTCTCCTACAACGGGTATGTGGGCGTTCAGAAACTGTGGCGCAATTTCGACTTCTATTCGGGCGAGGAATATTTCAACCTGCGCCGCGAGGCCAAAGCCAACGATGCCGGACTGCTCGACGCCCGGGAAATGTCGGTCGAAGATGCACTCGGCGACGAAATCATGGCTCGCGTATGGGCCAGCGGCAAATCGGTCGACTGGGAAAGCCTGATGTTCCGCAACGCCCTCTACCACAACCACGACATCAGCATCCGCAGCGGCAGCGAGAAGCTCAAGGCGGCGGCCAGTGCCGGATTCTTCGACCAAAACGGCATGGCCCGTCTCGGATCGGGCTACCGGCGCGGCACGTTCCGCATCAATGCCGATCTGAAGGTCAACAAATGGCTCTCCGTAGGCGTCAACTCCTCCTATGCGATCACGTCGCAGAAACGCGAAGACGGCAACTTCAACGAATTCATTACCCGCCCGCCGCTGTCCGAGATCTATGATGCCGACGGCAACCCTACCGAACTCATCAACTCCAGCGGCCATATCAATCCGCTCTATCGGGCCGAACATTTCGAACGCCGCATCAACCGCGATTCGTACCGCCTGAACTTCTTCGCGGACATCAAACCGTTCAAAGGGTTCAACTATCGCCTCAATACTTCGATTTATCAACGTTTCGACGAAGACAAACAAGCCAAAGACGCAGACTATCCGGGCGGCGGCGCCTCGGCGCAAATTACCAACAGCCGGACTAAAAACTGGCTGATCGAAAACATCCTTACCTATCAGGTGCCGATCCGCAACCAAAACCACAACCTGACCCTCACGGCCGTGCAGTCGATCGACCACAACCTCAACACGACGCTGGGGTACGCCACCGACAACCTGCCTGTGGACAAGGGGCCCGACTTCATCGCCAACGGCGAATTCTCGGGCAAACCCGCACGTGCCTCCAACGAGCACAACCTTGTTTCGTTCATGGCCCGTGCGCAATATGCTCTCCTGGACCGCTATCTGTTGAATGTCGCCGTGCGTATCGACGGCTCGTCGCGCTTCGGTGCGAACAACAAGTGGGGTACGTTTCCTTCCGTAGCGCTGGCATGGCGCATGAACCAAGAAGGCTTCCTGCGCGAAGCGGAGTGGATCGACAACCTGAAACTGCGCCTGAGCTACGGAATCGTAGGCAACCAGAACGGCATCGGCAACTACGAGACCCTCGGCCTGGCCGACGGCCACGGCTACGAATTCGGCGACGACTACGTGATGGGCTACCTGCCAGGCACCGAACTGTCGAACCCCAATCTGAAATGGGAGCGTTCGGCCACCGTGAACGCGGGCGTCGACTTCGGCTTCTGGAACAACCGGCTTGCAGGCACCATCGAGTTCTACGACACCCGCACTTCCGACTTGCTCGTCAAACGAGGCATCAATTCGGCTCTGGGTTACACTTCGATGCTCGACAACCTCGGCAAGACCCGAAGCTGGGGCCTGGACATCGGTCTGACAGGCGAACTACTGCGCAAGAAAGATTTTTCGTGGAGCGTCTCCTCCAACTTCAGCCTCTTCCGCAACGAAATCGTCCGCATCGACAACACGCTCGACGAATACGGGCGTCCGGCCAGCCAACCGGCCAACAACTGGTTCGTCGGCAAGTCGATCAACGTTTACTACAACTACAAGACCGACGGCATCTTCCAATACGACGACTTCGACATCTCGAAAGACGCCTACGGCAACATCGTCTACACGCTCAAACCGACAATCGACACCGACGGCGACGGCAAGGCCGACAAGGCGATGGAATACACCAACGCCGTGAAACCGGGCATGGTAAAAATCCGCGACCTGAACAACGACGGCAAAATCAACGCCGACGACCGTACGCCGATCTCGAAAGACCCCGACTTCACGCTGTCGCTCTCGACGACGCTACGCTGGAAAGGCTTCGAATTCTTCATGGACTGGTACGGCGTACATGGCGGTCGTCTGATGAACCCGTTCTTGCACGAAGCCAACAGCGGCGGCTCGCTGCAAGGCAAACTCAACGGTGTGAAGGTCGACTACTGGACACCCTACAATCCGTCGAACCAGTTCCCGCGTCCGTCGTTCAACTCCAACGCCACCTATCAAAGCGCACTGGCCATTCAGAACACCTCCTACATTCGGCTGCGCACGCTGCAAATCGGCTACAACTTTCAGAAACGGTGGATTTCGAAACTGGGTCTAAGCAAACTGCGTCTCTATGCAACGGCAACCAATCTTCTGACATTCACCGAATTGCTGTCGTACAGCCCCGAGCTGTCACCCGGAGCCTATCCCGAACCGCAGACCTTCGTTTTCGGAGCCAATCTCACTTTCTAAAAATCCACGAACATGAAACGAACCTTATATACGCTTCTGACGCTCGCACTGGTTGCCTCCGCAGCGACCTCCTGCAAGAAGTATCTGGAGTTGGAGTCCAAAACCAATATTACCAACAATTGGCTCTACGACACCCCCGAAGGATTGTCGCGTGCGGTCGTGGCGCTATACGACCTCGACCGTAAAATAGCCAAACCTTCGAACGACAACAACGACTGCTACGTAGTCCAAATGCTCGATTACAGCACCGACCTGATGGTCTACCGAGGAGGCACGGCCGCCTCGCTGGCCCGTCTGAACAACCTGATGCCCAACAACGAGGTCGTCGGAAGTTTCTGGAACCACCATTACAACATCATCGGCAAGACCAACGAAATCATCGGTTCGGCCGAACATATGGATCTCGAAAACCCCGTCGTCCTACGCGCATGGGCCGAGGCGAAATTCTTCCGCGGCCGCGCCTACTTCGAACTTTACAAGCGGTTCGAGCGGCTCTATCTGAACACGACGCCCACGGCGGTCGATAACCTGGAACGGGTGTTCGAACCGGCTTCGCAAGAAGATCTGTTCGAACGCATCCGCACCGACCTCGACGATGCGGCTGCGCATCTGGCATGGGAGACCCCCGAAGGTTCATCCGCCACTCAACACGGCCGCATAACGAAAGCCGTTGCGAAGCATGTGCGGGCACAATTCGCCATGTGGGAAAAGGACTGGGACACGGCGATCGACGCCTGCGAAGAAATCTTCGCGCACCCCGACCTGTTCAAGCTGGAGAGCCGTCCCGAAGATGTCTTTCTGGCAGGCGTCGAATTGCGTTCGAAAGAGATTCTGTGGGCCTACCAATTCTCGACCAACATGGGCGGCGGCGCCACGGGCAGCACGACGCTCACGGGTCATCGGCTGAGTCTCACAACATTGCCCGTATACCACGGACTGGGCAAATATTTTTCCATCGCCTCCGGCATGGGCGGCTATGGCTGGGGCCGCGTCTACCCGAACACCTATCTGCTGTCGCTTTTCGACCAGGAGAAAGATTCGCGTTACACGAAGCTCATCTGCACCGAACTCATCTGCAACAACCGTTCGGATGCAAGCTACGGCAAACCCTACGATTTGGAGCTTTCGAAAGGCAAGTCCGAGTACATTACCAACCTGCATTTCTTTACGAAGAAATATTTCGATTGCTGGAGCAACACCGACCAGCCCGACCTGCGTTCGAGTTTCAAGGATCTGCCCGTCTATCGGCTGGGCGAAACAGCGCTGATGTGCTGCGAAGCCTATTTCCACCGGGACGGCAGCAGCTCCGATGCGCTGAAGTATTACAACAAGACATGGCAGCGCGCCGGCAACGACGAGGAACACGGGCCGCTGACGCTCGAAAAGATTCTCGACGAATATGCCCGCGAATGCAACTTCGAGGGGGTTCGCTGGCCTTTGCTGAAACGCCTGGGGCTGCTGTCCGAATATGTAAAGGCGCATGCCGGCGATTCGCAAGCAGACGACCCCTATCTGGATCGGAACTACACCGAACCGCGAGACAATTTCGTTGCCGGCAAACATGAACTCTGGCCCATTCCGCAGTCGCAGGTCGACATGATGGGCAAGAATTTCCCGCAACACGAAGCGTGGAACTGATCCTTAATTAACCCCAAATAAAGAAGACTCATGAAAAAGATATTAGGATTCACAGCCGCGCTCGTCGCGATACTATGCGGCGGCTGCACGAGCGACGACGAGGTGCGCGTGATGCCCGAATTCAGTTACTCGGATCACACGGTAACGCTCAACCGTACCGAAGGCTCCTCATTTACCGCCCTGATCGCCACAACGGAACCCATCGTCGAAGCTGAATTCGATTGCCCATGGCTCGCCGTCGACGTGAACACGCGCCGTGCGGTCTTTACGGCGACGCAAACCAACGAAAGTTCCGAAACCCGCACGACGCAAGTGACGCTGCGGGCCGGATCGTTCATCGAACAGGTTACCGTGAACCAGTCTGCCGTCGACGAAGAAAGCGGACTGAAGGTGGGCGACCCCACAGACGACGGGCTGGGCATGATCTTCTGGGTCGATCCGTCGGACCGAACGATCGGCAAGGCCGTTTCGCTGGCCCGCCTCGAAGGCAAGCCGTTCGAATCGACGATGAAGGCTCACGGAGCCGAATCGCGTGTCGACGGGCTGGCCAACACCGCGCTCTACACCGAGCACACGGCAGAGGAAGCCGCAGGCTACTGCACGGCGATGGGCGAAGGCTGGTATCTGCCTGCTTTGGGCGAACTGAACGAACTGTTCGACGCCTACAACGGCGTAGGACATGCGGATCCTTCGTTCATAGCCGCGACCATCGAGACATTGACCGACCCCGAGAAAATGGCGCGTGCGGCATTCGACAAAATGCTGACCGACCTGGGCGGCACGGTCATCGACGCCACCACGTCGGGCAACGGCCAAAGCTACTGGTCGTCGACCGAATACGACGACCAGAATTCCTACGGCGTGCGCTTCGGCAAATACACCTCGGACAAATGGAAAAAATCGGGTACGGCACGCTTCGTACGTTGCGTACGCCGCGTGGGCAACTATCTGCCGCCCGAAGAACCCGCTACGCTGACGCTCTCCTCGCAAACTCTTGCGCTGGAGGCTGCCACGGGCAGCTCGGCGTCGGTAAATGCAACGACCAACAAGGAACTCGCGACGCTCGCCGTAACGCTTGCCGACCCCTCGTGGCTCGCTTTCGACATTGCGGACGCAACGATTACGTTCCGTGCGCTTTCAGCCAACGAAACCGGCGACGTGCGTTCTACGACGGCCACCGTGACAGCCGGCAGCGGCGAGAACACCGCATCGGTCACGCTGACCGTATCGCAGGCGAAACTCATTACCGTGGAGCCTTGGCAGGCGGGCGACATCGTGCCCGACGAAGACGGAGTGAAAGGCGGCATCGTCTTCTGGGTCGATCCGGCCGACGGCACGAAAGCCAAAATCGTATCGCTGACGCGCACCGCTCTCGTCTGGACGACCGCCGCCTCGGCGCCTGTCTACGGGTTGACCGATCCCGACGGAGCCGTGAACATGCAGAAAATCATCGACCACGGAACGGCCGACGACGTACCGGCGGTCGGATGGTGCCAAACCTTCGGCAAAGGCTGGTATTGGCCGTCGCGTCAGGAAATCATCCAACTTTACGATTTCTACAACGGAGGCCACGGCGGAGATTTCATAGCCAATGAGCCGGCAAACCTTAGCGCAGCAGAAAAAGAACAACGCGACAAAATCGAAAAACTATTCATCGACGCAGGCGGCGACCCGCTCAACGGCACACCCGAAGCCTGCGGTTCGCAAGCCGCAGGCAACGGCGACAGCTATTGGGCATCGACGGAAACTTCTGCCGGCGACAAAGCATTCTACATCCGCTTCGGCAAGTATGGCGATCTGAACCTCTCGAAAACAAGCCCTACGCCTCGTTACATCCGTGCCATACGTGCGGTCGAAAAAACCAACTGACACCCGGATTCCTCCCGCACGGTTCGACCGAGCGGGAGGATGACCCACTACTCTGATGAAACGAATCCTCCTCATTCTGGCGTTTTTCGCCGCCGCGGGCCTGACCGCCTGCGGCGGGCGGAAAACGGCTTCCGACAAGGGACCCAATGCGTCGGCATGCGACCTCTTCCTGCTGATCGGCCAATCGAACATGGCCGGACGCGGAGCGATGCTTGCCGCCGACAGCCTCTGGCGCCCCGAGGGCGTGCAACTGCTCGACAGCGCAGGCATCCCCGTGCAAGCGACACAACCGCTCAACCGCTACTCGACCATCCGCAAACGCCTTTCCATGCAAGGGGTCAACCCGGGAGTCGGTTTCGCCGAACTGCTCCACGAAAAGACCGGACGGCCTTTGCTGCTCGTAGTCAATGCCCGCGGCGGCTCGGCGCTCCGGGAGTGGATGCCAGGTTCGGACTACTACAACGAAGCGGTGCGCCGCACGCGGCAAGCCATGGACTACGGCAGGCTGCGCGCCATCCTCTGGCATCAAGGCGAAAGCGACAGCAGCCATCCCGAGCAGTATCTCGAACGGCTGGCAGAAACGGTCGCGGCGCTGCGGCGCGACCTGGGCTGCGGCGATGTGCCGTTCATTGCGGGCGAAATCGCCCGTTGGCACAGCAACGCCGAGCGGTTCAATCCGATAATCGGCCGCATAGCAAAACGCATACCCAACAGTGCCTTCATATCAAGCGAAGGCTGCACGCCTCTGCGCGACTCGCTCGACCCGCACTTCAGCCGCGAGGGGCAACTGCTGCTCGGGCGACGCTATGCAAAAAAAACGATCGAAATGTGTTATGAATAAACGATGCTTCTTTACGCTTCTCGCAGCGTTGCTGGTAATATGTCACCCTTCTTTTGCCGACCGGATCGACTATACGATCAATGACGGCTGGGAGTTCTGTTATGGCGACCTGCATCCTGACGAGCAGGAATGGCACCGCATCTCGGTGCCCCATACGTGGAACGCCGTCGACTGCGACGACGACACGCCCGGCTACCACCGCGGGCCGGCATGGTACCGCCGAATGCTGCACATCGACGCCTCGCTGGCGGGCTATCGGCTCCACCTGCTCTTCGAAGCGGTCGATTCGTATGCCGAAATCTACATGAACGGGACGCCGGTCGGCACGCATGCAGGCGGCTACACGGCGTTCGCCTTCGACGTGACCGACCTGGTCTGCGCCGGCGACAATTTATTGGAAGTGCGCGCCGACAACTCGCATAATCCTGACATTCCGCCTCTTTCAGCCGACTACACCTTCTTCGGAGGCATCTACCGCGATGTACACTTGATCGCCACCGACCCGCTGCATATCACGACGACCCACTACGCATCGTCGGGAGTCTTTCTCACGACGGAACGTCTCGACGCCTCGTCGGCCGAAGTTTCCGTCCGCACGCTGTTGACGAACGACGGGCCGGAAACGGCCCGCGCAACGGTCAGACAACGGGTCTTCGACCCTGCGGGACGCTGCATCGCCCAAACCCAGACATCGGTCAAGCTGCCTGCCGGAACAAACGGCATGCCCGTCCGCCAATCGCTCCGCATTCCGCAGCCGCGTCTCTGGTCGCCCGACGAACCGCACCTCTATCGGGTCGAAAGCTGCGTAATCGACGCCCGCGGCATCGAGACCGACCGGGTGGCCAATCCGCTGGGTCTGCGCACCTGTTCGTTCGACCCCGACCGCGGATTCTTCCTCAACGGCCGCCCGCTCAAACTGATCGGCACGAGCCGTCATCAAGATTACGAAGGGTCGGGATACGCCCTCGGCGACGAACGCCACATACGAGACGTGGAGCAACTCAAGCATATGGGCGGCAACTTCCTGCGCATAGCCCACTATCCGCAAGACCCTGCCGTGCTGGCCGCCTGCGATCGGTCGGGGTTGCTGGCTTCGGTCGAAATACCGATCGTCAACGCCGTCACGCGCAGCGACGCATTCGCCGATTGTTGCGAACGGATGATGACCGAAATGGTGCTCCAGAATTACAATTCGCCCTCGGTCTGTCTCTGGACCTACATGAATGAGGTCATGTTACGGCCCCCCGGCTTTGCAGACGAACACGACAAGGCCGAATACCTACAATGCGTACGCAACATTGCACAACGCTGCAATGCCACGGCCCGCAGACTCGATCCCTCGCGTGCGACCATGCTGCCCTGCCACGGCAATCTGACCCTCTATGAGGAAGCCGGCTTGCTGAAAATACCCGACATCATCGGGGTCAACCTCTATCAAGGATGGTACGGCGGTCGATTTACCGATTTCGAGAAACAACTCGACCGGATACACGCCGCATATCCCGACAAATCGTTGTTCGTCACGGAATACGGAGCCGACTGCGACATCCGCATCCGTTCGGCACGCCCCGAACGGTTCGACTTCTCGGTCGACTACGCTATGCTCTACCACGAACACTACCTGCCGCAGATGCTTGCACGGCCGTTCATCTGCGGTGCGGCAGCATGGAACCTCAACGATTTCTATGCCGAACCGCGCGGCGACGCCATCCCTCACGTCAACTGCAAAGGTCTCTGTACGCTCGACCGCACACCGAAAGACACCTATTTCTACTATCAGGCCATGCTGCGCCCCGATCCGATCGTACACATTTGCGGCGGCGGCCGACATTTCCGCGCCGGAGTGGAGACGACGCCGGGCATCGCAACGGAACGCGTGCGGATCTATGCCAATGCACCGCAGATCGAAGTATCGCTGGACGGACGGGATATGGGCCGATTCGACGTGACGGACTGCATAGCCGAGGTAGAAATCCCCTTCCATGCAGGCACGAACCGCCTCGAAGCAACGATCCGCACCGAGGACGGCCGCACGGCGCGTCACTGCTCCACGACGGAATACCGGCTCGTACCCCGGAAATTCGGCAACGGCACGCCGTTCACTGAAATGAACGTGCTGCTGGGGTCGACCCGCTCCTTCGACGATCCGCAGCAGGAGACGGCATGGATTCCCGAACAACCCTATGAGCCGGGCGGCTGGGGCTATGTCGGCGGCATCCCGTGGCGGCCCAAAACCAATCGCGGCACGCAACCCGCATCGAATCTGCCCATCGACCGAACACGCCTCGACCCCCTATTCCAGACCCAACGCCGAAGCATCGAGGCGTTTCGTGCCGATTTGCCGGACGGAGTTTACGAAGTGACCCTCTATTTTGCCGAACTGGCGGGCGAAGAAACGGCAAGTTCGGTCTACCAACTGGGACTGGCGACCGAAAGCGAAGCCGTCTCGGAACGCGCTTTCGACATCAGCATCAACGGTCTCGACGTCGCCCGCAGTCTCGATGTCGCCGCCGAAGCGGGTCGCAAAACCCCGGTAACGCGACGTTATCGGATCGTCTTGAACAACGGCGAAGGGCTTTGCGTAGGCTTCACTCCCGTGCGATCCGAAACGATGCTCTCGGCCATCCGCATTCTACACTTGTACTAACCGACAAAACCTGAAACGATATGAAAAAGCACCTCATTCTGATCTGCCTGACAGCCTGCATCTCGGGCAGTGCCTGCACTGAAAAATCGGACAAGGATCCCCACTTCATGCCTCCCTCCATTCTGACCGAGAAAGAAGAAGTAGTCTATCCCGACGACCTGCCGGAACCCGGCGAAATGATTCCCTACGAAGAATCGCCCGTCGACCGGCCCTATCGTCCGATCACGGTCAAATACGCATCGGGGTATCCTCCCGTTTCGAGCTGGAAACAAGCCAACACCCGCTTGCTCGCCTATATGTACGGCTACGAACGACGGATTTCGACCTACGAGGAATACAGCGCCGTGACCGACGAATACGGCGCTTATACCGCCGACGGCGCACAACAAGCCACGGGGCGTTTCTACGTAAAGAAAATCGACGACCGCTGGTGGATCATCGACCCGCACGGCTATCGCTACTACATGCGCGGGGTAGCTTCGTTCCGCAAAGGCACCTCCGACCGCAACAAAAAAGCATGGAGCGAACGTTTCGGCAGCGACGACAACTGGGTATCCGTCTCCCGCAACGAACTGGCCCGCATGGGCGTCCACTCGACGGGCGCGTTCGGCACGAACGGAGCCTACGGCATCCAACAAACCTACAATGCTGCCAATGCCAACGCTCCGTTCCCGCTGGCCCCGTCGTTCGGATTCCTCTCCCAATTCCGTTCGCAAAAGAAGCATGCCTATGCCGACGGCAATTCGGCCAATGCTGTCGGACTGGTGCTCTATGACGACTGGGGTGCATTCTGCGAAGAATACATGCGTTCGAGCGCTTTCCAACCCTATGTCAACGACCAGAACACGTTCGGTTTTTTTTCGGACAACGAACTCGACTTCTCGTCGCAGAACAACGCGATTCTCCAGCGGTTCCTCGACATCAAAGATCGGTCGGACGTAGCCTATCTGACCGCCCGGGCGTTTATGGATGAGAAAGGAGCGGCAAAAGTGACCGATGCGCTCAACAACGAATTCGCCGGCATGTTGGCCGAAAAATACTACAAAGGAGTGCGCGAAGCCCTGGACAAGATCGACCCGCAGCTGCTCTACCTCGGCTCGCGCCTGCACGGCACACCGAAATATCTCGAAGGTGTTGTCCGAGCTGCCGGCAAATACTGCGACATCGTGTCGATCAACTACTATTCACGCTGGTCGCCTGAAGGCAAGACCTACATGCCCAAATGGGCCGAATGGGCGGGGAAACCGTTCGTCGTTACCGAGTTCTACACCAAAGGCGTCGAAGATTCCGACCTGAACAACGGCTCGGGAGCCGGCTTCTGCGTTCCGTCCCAGAAAGAACGCGCCTACGCCTATCAACACTTCACGCTGGGGCTGCTCGAAGCCAAAAACTGCGTCGGCTGGTACTGGTTCAAATATCAAGACGACGATGGCACGGACAACAGCAGCAAACCAGCCAACAAGGGAATCTACGACAACTACTATCAGCTATTCCCGTATCTATCGCAGATGATGCGCGAAATCAACTACAATGTCTACAACATCATCGAATACTTCGATCAACAATGAACCGACGACTGATACTTTTCCTGCTGGCGTCGACGATCTTCAGCCTTGAAGCAGGGGCGCAGCCGGCACAGAACCTCTTTCGCAAGGCCCGCATCGCAGCGCTCGACGCTCGTCGCAGCTACGAAGCCGAAAAAGCCGTCGACGGCCTGCACTTCCGGTCGTCGACGTGGATGCCCGCCAACGGTTCGAGACCGCCCTATCTGTTGGAAGTGAGCCTCGACCGCTATTGCGACATCGACTCGATGATCATCTACACGGGGATTCCGGAAGGCGAACGCACACCGGCCGAATCGATACAGTCCGCAGGCTACTGGAACATGAAGAACTTCATCATTCAGTACTGGGACGATGCCAACTGGACCGACATCGGCGAGACGCTGACGACCGAAAACCGTCTCGACAAGGTGGTGTTCCGGTTCCGGCCGGCCATCACATCGTTCCGCTTCCGCATTCGATCGACCGACGGCGAACCCATCCGCATCATCGAGTTCGAGGGATACGGACATCCCAATCCCTCGATGCCGTCGCCCTCGATCGTTGCCGAAGAAATCGTCCGCAAGGAATATCCATCGAAAATCGAGGCAAAGATCCGTCCCGAATCCATGGGCCGCACCATGCGCTATGTAGGCTACAACCAAGGTTACTTCATGCCCGGCAGCAACGTGTCGGCTTGGCTCGAATACAGCCGGGTCAATGCCGTCCGATTGTGGATGCCGCTCGACTTCCTGGTACCCGAAACGGCCGTCGACGCCGCATCGCGTCCGGAGAATCTCGAAGCGTTCGAACTACTGAAAAAACAATTGCGGCACAACCCGAAGCAAGCGGAAATCGACTGGGAAGCGATCGAACGCCGGGCCGATTCGGTCTATGTCTCGACCAATACGATGGTCTACAACTACGCTTTGGATGAATTGCGGCGGCTCAATATCGAATCGTTGATTCAAACCTCGGCCTACAAGGCTGCGCCCGACTGGCCGACGCGCTGGCTGCTCTGGCAGCGGATGTATGCACTGGCCTACTACTCGGCGCTCCGCGGAGGAGTCGAGATGTTCGCCATGCAGAACGAGCCGAATCATCGCCATGCCGGCCCCATTCCGCTCGACGAGTGGATTCGCATGATGCGCATCGCCTCCGACGCCGTCCACTGCGGGGTCGAAGATGCCGTGAAAGCGGGTGCCGGCGACCTGCAAGGAAAGTTCGTAGGCCCCGTCACGGCAGGCACCAACACCAACTGGTGGGCCGCGATCGCCGCAGCCGAGGGAACCGACTACCGCGGCAACGCCTGCGAACAAGAACTGGTCGATCTCTTTTCGACCCACTCGTACAACCTGCCTGCCACCGGCTACGAAGGCAAGACGCTCACGATCGAACGGATTCTGCGCGAGAACCATCCGCACGGAGGCTCCAAACCGATTCTCTACACCGAAATCGGCCGCTGGATGAACGCCTACCTCATCGACAAGGACGAGACGATGGATTCGCCGACGCTCTTTACCGAATGGGCCGGAATATATGCCCGCAACATGATCGAGGGATGCCGCGGCATGTGGGCGTTCAAATTTGCCAACACGGCCAGTTCGACCTATCCGCAAGGGATCAAATCGGGACATCATCACATCTGGAAAGGGCGGCGTTTCGCTGAAGATGCGTTCCGCAACTATGCCCCCGGCTGCCGCATCGTCGCCTCTTCGACCGATGCGGGTTCGCGCCCCGAAATGGCGGTCGACGGCATCAAAGATGCCGCCCACGGCTGGCACGCCACCTCCGACGAAAGCAAATGGCTCGTGCTGGAACTTCCCGAACCCACGATGTTGGGCGGCATGGCCATCTACACCGGCACCGAGGGCGGCGAATTCACGGCTCCCGACCGCATCCGCACGCTCCGCATCGAAACGGAATGCGACGGCGTGTGGCACACGGCAGCCGACATGCGAACGATTCGCTACGCACAGCTTTTCCCGCGCTTCGAAGCACCTGTAAAGGCATCGCGCGTCCGGATATCGACCTCGGACAAAGGGCATTCCGTCATCCGTGAAGTGAAACTGTTCGGCCCCGAATTCATCGACGGGGGCGAAGAATCGTTCGACATCGGCGGTGCACAACGCACGGCGGAAGTAGTACGCCTTTTTGCCAAAGGCTTCGGCGGCGACAAACCGCTGTTGCAGTTCGACCGTACGAGCGAAGACCCTCACTTCGACTTTTGCGCGGCAGCCGATTCCGTAGCCGGCACCCTCTTCGTGTGGATCGTACACCGGCACGACAAACCCTATCGGCTCGATCTGGACCTCTCGGCATGGGGCATTTCCGAGTCGCCGGTAGTCTGCGAACGGGTCGACGAACGACACTACGGCGACGCCGAGCTGCTGCGCACCGATGCCGCGGGGCGAATTCCGCTGCAAGTACCGCCGTGGAGCGTGACACTGCTTAGCGTACCTTTCGAAGCGCACACGCAATACACCCTTCGGGCCGCCGTCTCCGCAACCCTGCACGGCGACGGGTCGGCGACCCCGGCACCCGAAATCGCCATGAACTCCGAAAAACCGGCCGAACATGCCCTTGGGTTTGTCGGGTTCAAGGTACCGGAACCACGGGTGGCCCGCGCTTCAAGAATCCTGCTGCGCCTCCATGGTGCAAGCACCGGCGACCGGCCGTTCCGCTTCCATGTCTATGGCAGCGGCCGACGGCTCGGAAAACGGCCGACAGCAGAACATCTCGATGTCGACCTCTCGCGTCCGGGCGTTCTGAACGCCGGAAGCAGCTGGTTCGTCGCGGGAGAAACAACCCTGACCCGCGAACCGAACGAACGCATGCTTGATGTGACGGAACTCGTGAAACGCCATACCGACGGCACCGTAACGTTCGCATTGATCCGCGAACTGAGGGAACCCGGCGACGACTGCGACAAAGGCATAGTCGGGCATCTCGACGAAGTGCCGGAACTGATCTTCATCGAGTAAAGGAGACGGGGAGCCGATATGAATCGGCTCCCCGTCTCCTTTACGGCAAAACAATGTCCGGCTAAACGCCGCTGAACATCGAAAAACCGCCGTCGACAGGCAAATTCACACCTGTGATGAACGACGCGGCATCGCTGCACAAGAACTGAATGGCTCCGTTCAATTCGGTAATATCGCCGAAACGCCGCATAGGCGTATTGGCCAACACCTTGTGGCTGCGTTCCGTCAACGAACCGTCGGGATTCAGCAGCACGGCGCGATTCTGGTCGCCGATGAAGAACCCGGGAGCCACAGCATTTACCCGAATCCCATCGCCGTACTTCAACGCCATATCCATCGCCAGCCACTGCGTGAAATTCGTGACGGCTGCCTTGGCCGCAGAGTATCCCGGCACGTTGGTCATCGCCTGCAAAGCAGCCATCGACGAAATATTGACGATAGCACCTTTCTTCTGACGCGCCATGACCTCGCCGACCACGATCGACGGATAAACCGTTCCGTTCATGTTCAGATTGGTAACCTTGTTCCAATCCTCGATTTTCATGTCGAAAATCGGCTGCGCGGGCTGCAACGTCGCACCCGGCATGTTGCCGCCCGCGATATTGACAAGGATGTCGATACACCCCCAACGGGCCACGACCGCATCGGTCATCTTGCGGATAGAATCGAGATCGAGAACATTGCACAGCAAGCCCATTACCTCCCCGCCGTTCAAGGCCTCCAACTCTGCGATACGCTGATCCAACTGCTCCTGGCGAATGTCGAGCGCCACGACTTTAGCCCCTTGTTCTACGAAACTTTTGGCGACATTGCCACCCAAAACACCGCCGGCACCGGTAATGACTGCGACCTTGCCTGCAATACTAAATTTTTCATTCATAGTTGCTTATATTTTTTGAAGTTCATCTTTCACTACGGTCATCATGCCCTCGACCTGCCCCAGAGCGAGCATGCGCCCATGGAATGCGTAACCGGGATTGTAACCGAGCTTGTCATCGCCCAACATCGTACGCCCGTGATCCACACGCATAGGCACGCGAGGACGCAAGCGCTCGAAAATCCGAACGAGGTCAACCAAACGGCCCCGTCCTTCGAGGTGCGACGCCTCGATGAAATCGCCGTCCGGCAAGATGTTGCAACTGCGCAGATGGACGAAATGCGTGCGCGCAGCGAACCGTTCGGCCATCTTCACAACGTCGTTATGCGCTCCAGCGGACAACGAACCGGCACAGAACGTCAATCCGTTGTGCGGATTATCCACTGCATTGAGGAGCCAGGCGATGTCCTCCTCCGAAGTAACGATGCGCGGCAGGCCCAGCACCTGAAAGGGCGGGTCGTCCGGATGCACGCACATATCGATGCCCCACCGGTCGCAAACGGGCATGACGGCCGAAAGAAAATAGCGCATGTTCTCGCGCAACCGATCTCGATCGACACCTTCGTACTGCGCCAGCAGGCGGCGAAAAATCGAGACAGGGGCCTTGTCGCCCTCGCGGATATTGCCATTGACGAACCCTTGGGTCTTGACAATGATCGCATCGATCAGTTCGTCTTTTTCAGCCTCGGTAATCGTGCGGTCGAGTTCCTGCACCTTGCGAAGCATTTCGGCATCGTAATCCTTTTCGGCACCCTCCCGCGCCAGAATCTTCATGTCGAAATAGGCGAAACGCACCCGGTCGAAATAAAGCGATGTCGTGCCGTCTGCCCACGGACGGGCCAGATCGGTGCGGATCCAGTCGATAACAGGCATGAAATTGTAACAAACGGTCTTCACACCGCATTTCCCCAGATTCGCCAGGCTGATTTTGTAACGCTCGATCAACTCGTCGCGTTCCGGGCCGGCGTATTTGATCGCTTCGCAAACCGGCAGCGATTCGACGACCGACCACCGCAGGCCGAAAGATTCGATATACTGCTGCAAGCCGCGAATCGCCTCTTCGTTCCATACTTCGCCGTTCGGAATCTCGTGCAGCGCCGTCACGATGCCCTCGACACCGATCTGCCGCAGCATGTCGAGCGTAATTTTGTCTTTCCTACCGAACCATCTCCATGTCTTTTCCATTGCTGTCGTTTCAATTTATTTCTTCATATTCTACATTTTCGGCAAACACTTCGCCTTCGGTCACGCCGCTGTCGTTATAAGCATCGACCCGATACCAATAGGGCTGGCCTTTAGTCAGGACATGCAACACGAGGTCGTGCTTTTCATTGCCCTTGACCTGAACCGTCAGATTCAGACAGTCGGGAGCATAGCCGAAGCACACCAGATAACCCTCGGCACCCTGCGCCGGCGTCCATTCCACATGGGCAAAACGCTCGTCCCGGCGATTACGACGCGCCGCACCCCGCTCCACACGGGCCGGAGCCTTACCCAGGCCATGACCGAAAAGACGCAGACCGCGGATGGCGAACTTGCCCTGCAACATCGCCTTGACGTTCTCCACACGCACGTAACGAGCCATGATGCTGCGTCCGAAGTCGACGTAGCGATGCGGATTGGGCGTACGGTTGCTGCTTTCGTCGACGATCGTCGTCCAATGCTCCCCATCGCGGGAAACGCGGAGCCGATAAGCAGTGTAATCCTCGGCCAGACGGGTCGTATCGACATCCTGCTCGGCGAAGTTGATTTGCACCGCTTCGATCCGCATCGGCCGGCCCAAATCCATGCCGACCCACTCGCCGGCATCCCCGCTTTTCGCCGACCACCACGTGCGGACATTCTCATCGCCGACGAACGCGACTTCATGCCCCTCCAGCTCCGAAGATGCACTGCACGCTTTATTGTACGAAAGCAGATTCCACCCCAAAACCTCGGTCTCGGGATCGAACTTCCGCTGCGGGACACGCATCGGATAATCGCCGAAACGGGTGTGTACCTTCATGCGCCCCTTCGTATCGAACGAGACGGGAAAGAGACCCAGCCGGCGCTCGAACGGGTCGGCATTGCCCACCCACATGGAGGTAATCTCCCACCAATTGCCGTAGCGATCCTCGAATACGCTGCTGTGGCCTGCACCGCCGATGAAGCCGCCAGCCTTAAGCGATACGGGGTTGTAGGGGCAGACCGTAAAAGGGCCTTCGGGAGAGTCGGCCTCCATGACCACGTCGGCATACCAAATCGAAATGGTGCCCGGCGTGGCGAATTGCAGATAATATTTATCGCCGTGCCGCACGACCCAGGCCCCTTCGGGACTGGGCAGCCATCGGAAACGCCCGATCCAATCGCGGGCATCGATCTCGTCGTAGATTTCGCGACGGCCGAAATGATAACCGCCCTCGCAATCGTCGACATGTTCGATGACGGGCATCAACAGCCGCTCCGAATCGGGTATCTCCTCGAAAGTTTCGGGATCGACCTCGAAGCACCGGATCGACTGCTGCGTACCCAGACCGTGATAGATGAAAAAACGCCCGTTGTCGACGAAAAGCGCCGGGTCGGAAACACGACGCACATCGCCGCAGTGCTCCCAACGTCCGCTGTCGGGATCCGACGTACGGATCACTTCGGTCGTCCGGGCCGCACGGTCGCGTTTGAGCCGAATGAAATAGAGGTATTCGCCATCGGTGGCCACGGCCGGAGCCACATAACGACCGCCGTCCTGTGCCGCATAACGGATTTCGGGGGCGAAGGCGATATTCTGCCAATGAACCAGATCGTCCGACACACGATAACCGCCCGTATCGTGCGTAGAAAAGAGGTAGTAACGGTCTTTGAAAAGAACGATTACGGGATCGGCTGCCGCCCGGGCCAATGTCTGTCTGAATCCGCCCCAACCGTAATCGAGGTCGATGGGGTTGCAATAGGTGGGGGCAGGAACATTCTGCTGGGAACAGCCGGCCAACGAGGCGGCACCGAGCAGCCCGACTAAAAAATGTGCGAATCTCATAACGGATTTCGTTTGAAACAAAAATACCCGAAACGCAGGTCGGGCCACGCACTTCGGGTACAAAAAAATACGAAAATAATACGGATTGCCGCCGAATCCCTTCCGAAGAGAAGAATCGGCGGTCAACGTTCCGGAATCGGCCCGATTTATCGGTCGAAAAGAAAGGCGAGAAAGGAAGCCGACAAAAGAACTCCTCTTACCGGCTTACAACCATTTTTTGTAGCGGAAGAACCAGATCGTCAAGCCGGAGCAGACGATCATCAACCCGATGGCGAAAAGGTAGCCCAACGGCAGCACCCATCCGTTGGGAAAAGTGAGATGCCAGTCCAGTTCGGGCATGTACTTGAAGTTCATGCCATAGATCGAGGCAATGAGCGTCGCGGGGAGAAAGATGACGGCGGCGACGGAAAAAATCTTGACGATCTCGTTCTGCTCGATGTTGATCAGACCCAGAGCGGCGTCCTGGATGTAGTCGAGACGCTGGAACGAGAAATCGGCGTGGTTGATGAGCGAGTTGACGTCCTTGATCATCAACTGCAACCGCGGATAGATGTCGTTGGGGAAGCGCTCGGAACGCAGGATGCCGGACAAGACGCGCTGGCGGTCGAAGATGTTCTCGCGCAACGACATGGTGCTCTCCTGCAAGGCGCTGATGCGGTGCAGCACCTCCTTGTCGATGGTATCCTCGGAATTGATGGCCTTGGAGAGCGAAGCGACCTGCTTGGAAACCAACTCCACCATGTCGGCATCGAAGTCGATGCGTACCTCCAACAACGAAATGAAAAGGTGGTAACCGGTGGAATAGCTGCGGTAGTTCATCTGGAGCCGCTTTTCGGTCTCGCGGAACGTACGCGACTCGGCACCCCGCACGGAGACCAGCACGCCCTCGTTGGAGATGATGAACGACACCGGCTCGACGACGAACGAATCGCCCGTGGGCACGAAGAAATTGGAGTTGGAGATGATGGCGTTTTCGTTCTCGGAATATTTGGACGTCGACTCGATCTCCTCGACCTGCTGTTTGGTCTGGAGACTGATCTCCATGAAGTTCTCGACGGCCTTCTGCTCCTTGATGGTGGGAAGAAGCATGTCGATCCACAAAATGTCGTCGTAACCCAACTCGTCGAAGAGCTTGGTGTCGGCATTGCGGATGATCTTGTTGTACTGCTTAAGATAGATGGTAATCATTGAAGGGCCTTTCTGAAAAGTTGCTGAATCCGTTGACGACCGTAAGCGCACGAAACGCCTGCCGACCTCTTCAGCCGGGATTGACCCTCAACGGAACCCGCATGTCGGCACTGCGGAACTTGCAGAAAGGAAAAGACAACGACGAACCGGCATGCAGGCTATCTGCACGCTTCGCACCATGGATGCACGGCATCGCACCGGAGTACGACGCGGCGGCTGTACGAAGAACTATGGCCATCATCCATATAAAGGTAAAAATTGGTTCGTGACGCAAAGTTATACAAAAATCGGTAGTTTTTTACACAAACTTGACAAAAAACAGCCCGAAAACTTGACAAAGGGGGTGCGTCCGCAATATATTTGCCCCACGATTCGACAACACCGCCGCTGCGCAGGGCGAGTTGTAAACACTTGTTTCCGGATTGGTTCTCAATCTTCTACGAATCGATTTCAATAATCATCAACATTTTATCAACGGGTTTTCGACGACTTGTCGACAATCGGATACGCCATGCCTCCGCATACGAAGCGCAGGGGAAGAACTTCGGGCAGCCGGGCGGAGGAAAGAACGATCGGCCGGAAAGACAGAGGGAGAGCCGAATCCGTTCGGCCGATTCCGGCAAACGATTTAATCAAGCATGTTCGGCCACCGTTTTGAAAACCCAGAAAAATCCTCGCATCATGCTTGCGTTCAAAACTACTCCTCCCGACTATTCGCCCACTTGGCGCAAGGCCCAATGCCGTGTGACGAGCGACACGGCACAAACGATCGACATCGCCCTGAAACACACGCTGACAGGCGAACTGTTAGGCACCAAGCGTTTCGTGAACGTCAGCGAAGCGACGTTCGACGTATCGCCCATCATCCGGCGCCGCATCCGTTTCGCACCCCAGCCCGCACCGACGGGGTATGTGTCGGCCGTCGACCGCAAAATCCCGGTAACGGTAACGGCAGCTCTCATGGACGACCCGAGCTGCAAGGTTCATTCGCCCACACGCGTCTACTTTGCCGGGGCCGAGATGCCGGACATGCTGTCGCTGCTCACGACCATGCCGACCGAACGGCTCATAGCCCCCGGAGAATGCGACGAAGTGACGCTGCTTTTCAACATACCCCCCGAAACGACCGTCACAGCACAAGGCCCCGAAGGCACCGTCGTCCGCACCTATGCCCCCGGCAGTTCGGGACTGCAAGCCTTCCGGCTCGACACGTCGGACTTCCCTGGCGCAGAACGGATCACTATCGAATTCGACACCTGCGGCAAGGTGGAATACACGGTCGTGCCCGCCGCCCAAGGCGCCCGCCGCATCGCCTGGCACAGCCGCACCGGATCGATCGAGCACTACACCTTCCCGATCGAGCAGACCGCCTCGGTCGAAACGCACAAAACCCGCATCTCCGGCGCCGACGGCACCGAAGTCGTCAGCGCGGCCCAGGAACAACGCCTGCGGCTCCGCTCGGCCTACGAAACACGTGCAATGCTGGAAACGATAGCCGAAATCCTGGTCGCACCCGAGGTGTGGATCGTCGACGCCACGGCCTATCGCAAGGTCGATGTGCTGAGCGACCAAGCCGTCGTCCACCGCCACGGGGTGCTGAGCTGTCTGGAGATCGAAATCCGGCCCTGCCGAACAATAGAACGCCCATGAAAACAACCCTGCAATTGCTGATCGACGGCCAAAACTGCGATTTGAGCGACACCGTGTGCCGTGTGCCAGGCTACACGGCGGCGAAGATCTCCGACATGGAAGCCTGCCGCGAGGGGCGCTCGCTAAAGCTGGAACTACCCCCGACGCCGCACAACCGCACCCTGCTGGGCGACCCGTGCGAACCGCATCCGGGCAATCGTTTCAACGCGGCGCTCCACACTGCGGCACTGACGGCCGAAGAGAGCGTGCTGCTGGAGGGCACGGCACGCCTGCTCTCGGCGTCGGGCGAGGGCTTCGTACTCGAAATCCGCGAAGGAGGCGCCGGCTGGGCCGAACGGGCGGCCCGGCGGATGTTCAACACGCTGGAAATCGACTACAAAGCCCCGCTGCACCCGACGACGATCGAACAAAGTTGGACGGATGCGTCGCCCGTGAAGTTCTTCCCCGTACATCGCGACGAATACCCGCAGCAAAGCAACCCGCAGGATCTGCTGACGGCCGAACGGCTGCTGACGGTCGACGACTACCACCCGTTTCTGCATGTGGCAACGCTCGTCGAACAGATCTTCAAGGAAGCGAACTACCGAATCGTGAGCGAATTTTTCGGAACGCCCTTTTTTCGCTCACTTTACATGAGCGGGGCCTACCCCACCCGCGACACCGCAGCCGCCGAGGCCCGCATGGGGTTTCTCGCCCGCCGCACAGGCCCGGCGACGGCGACGGCGAGCGCTGCCGGATGGGTCTACGCCGATCCGAAAGCCGTGCTCAATACGGTGGGCAACATCGTGGAGCCGGCGACACCCCAGACCCCCGACGCCGACGGCGAACCGATGACGGAGGTCTACAACAACGGCCGCTCGCTGGGGATGGTCGATGGCATGCTCTGCTTCACGCCAGCGACGGAAACGACCGTGGGATTCGAATACTACCTCAAGTACACGACCGACCACCGCATCCTGAGCCGCACACGGCTGCGCGGATTCGACTCGATCTACTTAGGCCCGGGATCGGAACTGCGCTTCGCACTGGCCAACCGATACGAAGACCGGCGTCCGGCGATACACGCCAACCGCACCTACCGCGTGGTGGTGTTCGACCACACGGCGGGCAGCCGATATCGGCTCAACTGCACCCTCCATGGCATGCCGGGCGCCGAGTGGACGACGTTCGACGTACGCTCGACGACCGTGACGACTCCGACGTCGGGCGATCCGGCCGACCCGGTGCTTTGGGTGCAGCGCGACGGCTCGTGGCTGCCCTATGCGGGCGACTGGGCGCTCTACGACGGCTACATCGGCGAAACGGGGCAGACGACCGTCGAACTGCGCGTGCGCACGGCGGCGCAAACCGTATCGCCCGCGGCACCCAAGTATTTCTACGACATCCACTTCTTCGGAGCCGAAGCCGGCATGGCGCTGACCCTGCACAAGGAATGCTCGCTGCGCCCCCGTTTCCAAGCCGGCCCGGGCTACGGCTCGATGCTCCGATTCGCCGACGTGGCCCAGCACCGCATCCGACAATCGGAGCTGCTCGAAGCGCTGGCCCACCTGTTCAACCTGCGGTTCTACACCGAAGAAGCCACGCGGCGCGTATTCATCGAACCGGCCGACGACTTCTACGGCGCGGGCGCCGAAGCGGACTGGCGTAGGAAAAGCGACTTCTCGAAACCGGTGGTGCTGGAAGAAATCGCCCCGAGCATCCACGAACTGCGCACGTGGTGCTACCAGGAGGGCGACGGAGCGGTAACGCGGTTCGAGGCGGCGAACGACACCCTGCTGGGAAGCTGGAGCGCACGCACCGAATCGTACGGAGCGAAGATGGGCACGCAGACGCTGCGCAATCCGCTGTTCCGCCCCACGCTCAACAGCACGGGCCACTACCGCAACGCCCGCTCGGCGCAACTGCTGCAAGTGGGCGACCGCGATGCGGCCGACGAAGACGGCACCAACTTCTCGCTCCGCATCGTGAGTTTCGCGGGCATGCACCCCCTCCCGGAGGGCGAACGCTGGGGCTACCCTTCGCATGCGGCGGAATATCCGCTGGCGGCGTTCCACTTCGCGGGCGATGCGGCGACCGCACCTTTTACGCTCTGTTTCGAAGACCGCGACGGCGCCCGGGGGCTGCACCACCGCTACGACCGGCAGGTCGCGCAGGAATCGACGCGCGAACGGATCACGCTCTCGCTGCGGCTGGCGCCTCACGAATTCGCAGCGCTGCTGGCTCCAGGCACGGGCGCCCCGGACATCCGCTCGATATTCCTGCTCGACACGGGCGGCGACACGGTACGCGCGACACTCCATGCCATCGAAGAATACGACCCAACGGAAGGCTCGGCCCGCTGCACGTTCGTCCACACGGCGGACGACGAATAGACACCCGACATTCATCGAAAAACACCCATCATTTTTTTGACTATGCAATCCATCCGAATCAACAACAACGCCGGCGTGTGCCACATCGACATCGAAGGAACGATCGGCGTGCCCGAAGAATGGCAGTTCGACCAACCGGAACAACGCATCGCCACCTACGAAAAATTTCGCGACGCCGTACGGCGCATCGGCGAAATCGACGCCCCGGAAGTGGTGGTCAACATCCGCTCGACGGGCGGCGACGTGAACGACGCCCTGCTCATCCACGACGCCCTGCGCCAGCTCTCGGGCCGCATTACCACCCGCTGCTACGGCTATACGGCCTCGGCCGCCACGATCATCGCCCAGGCGGCGAGCGACGGATGCCGCGAAATCTCGGCGAACGCCCTCTACTTGATCCACACGTCGATCTGCGCCACGGAGGGCAACGCGGCCGAACTGAGCGGCAAGATCGACCTGCTGCGCCACACCGACCGCCGGCTGGCCGAAATCTATGCCGCCCGCTCGGGCCGAACAGCCGAAGAATTCGAAACATTGATGGCCGAAAACAACGGCAACGGACGCTGGCTCTCGCCGGAAGAAACCTTGGCGGCAGGCCTGGCCGACACGATCATCGACGCAGGCGGCACGACAACGGAGACCTCCTCCGCACACCCGCGCAACGATGCCCGCGGCTGGGCGCGGCTTCTTGCCGCCCTGGGTCTGCACCGCGGGAAAGGCCCCTCCGACGAACTGCTCGACGACCGCAACGTCCTTCATTTCGACGACGAACCGGAATCCCGCCAAACCTCGTCCATAGCATCCGACGAAGCTTTCCGACATGCCGCGCCGACGACCACGCGCCCCTGCGAAGACCCTTCGTGCAACGAAACGATCCGCACGGCCAACCAACGCGCCTATGCGGCAGATGCGCGACAATTCAGGAAATAAACCGCGGACTTTGCAGCCGCAAAATCCGCCCCGAAGAGACCAAAACCCCTTTATCATCCATCATTTCACACTTTAATCCTTTACACTATGAGTTTGTTGGAAAATGCAAAACAGTATGTCGGTGCCGAACTCGACACCATCTTCTTCCGCCCGCTGCTTACCGGCCCGTCGGCCCAGGAACTGGGCGTGAGGGTACTCTACAACATGCCCGTGCCCACGACCGTGCAGCTGTGGGACGGTCAGCGCGACATCCTCCAGAAACACACGGCCAAAGGCTGGAGCGGAGGCCAGGTTGCGAAAAAATACCAGAAGACCATCGCCCTGAACCGCGTGAAGGCCGAGCTGGGATTCGCCGCTGCCGACTACTTCTCGCTGGTCTACGAAAAGATCGCAGCCCGGGCCGACGTCAACATGGACGACCTGACGGGCACCGAACTCGAACAGGCCGAAACGGCGCTCTTCCGCCAAGCTGTGGCCGAAAGCATCCGTGCCACGATGTGGGTGGGCGACACCTCGGCAACCACGGGTTACAACACCTTCAACGGCTTCCTCAAGACGATCAACGACTGCCTGATCGCCGAACCGTTCTACGCACTGCCCTATCAGGCGAGCGACGTGAACGACCCGGCGAAGATCATCGAAATCTTCGATGCGCTGTGGAAAAACGCCGACACCCGTCTGCAAGACATGAAGGCCGAAGGGCAGCTGGCGTTCTTCGTGACCTCGGATCTCTACTTCCTCTACGAAAAGTATCTCGACTCGAAAGGCGTCGACGCGGCCTACACCGACACGGTAAACGGCCGCCAGAGCCTCTCCTACCACGGCATCCCGGTAATCGACGTCCGCCTGGGCAACTACCTGGCGAACACTTCGCACCACAAATCGTTCTGCCTGCTGACCGACCGCCGCAACCTGGTGCTGGCCGTCAACACGTCCGACTTCCCTGGCAACGAAGTGCGCATGTGGTACAACCCCGACGAGATGGAGAACCGCCAGCGCGCCCTCTTCATGGCGGGATGCGATATCCTCGACGAGAGCCTGCTCGCATACGCCTACTGCGAATAGACCGAACGCTGTCCGCGGAAGTTGCCGGCGACTTCCGCGGACATGTTCCGCACCCGAAAAAAGAAAAAACATGGACAACCCAACACGCAAAACCGCCGTGGGCGTCACAGCGCGCACGGAACCCTACATGACTCTGGGCACAGGAACGGTGCAGAGCGATAAATTCTGGCGCTGGGGCGACGACAACCTGCTGCCCTACGCCCTGGCGCTGATGGCCCGCCGCTCGACGACCCACCGCCGCATCATCAACGACAAAGCCGACTACATCTCGGGCAAAGGAGTGATCTGCGACGAAAATCTGCCACGGCTGAAAAGCCTGATCGAACGGGTCAACCCGCTGGGCGAGAGCCTGCGGCAGGTGCTCAACAAACTGGCCTACGACAAAGCGCTCTTCGGCAACGCCTTTCTGGAAGTGGTAACCGACGCGCGGCACTCGTTCCTGGCCCTCTATCATCAGGACGCCTCGCGCTGCCGCGTAGCCCGCGACGAACACCATATCCTGCTGCACCACGACTGGACGTCGTTCAACCCCTCCGAGGCGCAGTCGCTGCCGCTCTACCCGCTTTTCGAGGAACAGCCCGACGGCACGCTGCGCGCGCTGATCCACTACAAGGACTACGAACCGATGTTCAGCCACTACGGCGTGCCGCCCTACATCGCGGGGTTCGGCGTCTCGGCTATCGCCTACAAGACCGACCGCTGGAACATCTCGCGCCTGGACAACTCGTTCCAGCTCTCGGGCGTGCTGCTGCTGGACTCGGCCGTGGACAACGAAGCCGAAGCCGAACGCGTGATGCGGCTGGCAGAGGAGAAGTTCGCCGGCAACCCGGGGCAGGTCATGTTCGTGATCCGCGAGGGAAGCGAAGGCGACAAGGACAACTCGCGCTTCATTCCGATCAACTCGCAGAACGAGGGCGACTGGCAGGCGCTGCACGAACAGGCCGTAGGCGACATCGTGGTGGCCCACTCATGGTTCCGCACGTTGAGCGGTCTGGACTACGCGAGCGGCTTCAACGCCGAACGCATCCTCCACGAATATGAAATCGCGCTCAACACCGTGATTCTGGGCGAACAGGCCGAGCTGATGGAACCCATCCGCGAGACGATCGCTTCGACGCTGGGTCTCGACACCTCGTCGCTGGAGATCGTCAACCGCCCCCCGACGCGCTCGAAACCGATCTACATGAAGGTGTGGGAAGCCCGCAAGGCCGACGGACTGGATTACGACCCCGAGGACGAACGCCAGCAGGCCTTCCTGTCGGAAATCACGAAGTACAACATCCGAAGCATCGAATAATGGAAACCCTCATTACCCCTCTGCAAGTGCTGAAAACAGCTTTCGGCGACAGCGAGATGCTCCCGCCCCAGACCATTGCGCCGGCCGACATCGCCGCTGCCGAAGAACGCTGGATCGTCCCGGCCATCGGACGCAAACTCTACGGGCAGCTGCTCGCCGGCGCCGATGCGGAATTCTGCGCCGACTATCTGGCGGCACCCGTGGCGCTCTTTACCCGCACGCTGGTGCAACCCCGGCTGGACATCCGCACCGACCGCACGGGCACGGCGGCGCCCCGCTCCTCCTACGGCCAACCGGCGAACGACGACGCCCTCCGGCAGCAGCACCGCCGGCTGTTGCAGGAAGCCCGCACGCTGCTGCGCCGGGCGACAGAGTATCTGCGCACCCATCGCGCCGACTTCCCGGACTACGACCCCGACGACGACCCGACCGCGCGCTGTACGATCGAAAGCGGCATCGTCTTGAAATCGTAGGAGCCTGCGCTCCTGGTTTTACGAATTTTGCAAAAACACATTCTTAAAATGTCCCGAGGCTTAAAAAACTGCAATCCCGGCAACATCCGGCAATCCAAAAGCCGCTACAAGGGCGAGGTGCGTCCGTCGCGCGACCCGGCATTCAAACAATTCGAATCGCTGGCCTGGGGCTACCGGGCGATCTTCATGCTGCTGCACACCTACCGCACCCGCCACAACCTGCGCACCCTTGCGGAGATGATCGCCCGCTGGGCGCCGCCCACGGAAAACCGCACCGACGCCTACATCCGAGCCGTGGCTCGGAGCACGGGCATCGCACCCGACGAACCCCTCGACACCCTCGACCGCAAAACCATGGAGCCTATCGCCGCAGCCATCTCACGGGTGGAAAACGGCATCCCGGCCGACCGGCGCGAAGTAGAAAGGGGATGGGAGCTGTTCGAGAAACCCTGATTCCCGATCATGCCGCCGCATCCCGCAATCGCTGTCGCCCGAAGACCAGGAATTTGCAGAAACCGGTTTCGAAGCTCCGCACTTTGCAGCACCCGAAATTTTCGAACGGCGATTTTTTGAATTGTCGACTTTTTCTTCCTATCTTTGTCCCCCGAAAACAGGCGGAAATGGGATGCGGCCCGCGAGACCGTATTGAGAACCGCCGGTGGCAATAACAAAAAACAAAAACATCATGAAAACCATTGCTGTAAAAGCGACCAAGCGCGCAGACTTCGGCAAGAAAGCCGCCAAGGCAGTGCGTCGCGAGGGACTCGTTCCCTGCGTATTGTGCGGTAACGGCGAGACCGTATCGTTCTCGGTCGATCCCCGCGAGATCAAACCCCTGATCTACACCCCCAACTCCTACATCGTAGAGTTCGACTTCGACGGCAAGACCGAGAAGGCCGTGCTTCGCGAAGCGCAGTTCCACCCCGTGCGCGAGGAGATTCTGCACCTCGACTTCTACCGCATCGCTGCAGGCAAGCCCGTGTCGATCGCCATTCCGGTGCGTCTGACCGGTAACGCCGAAGGCGTGAAGGTCGGCGGTAAGCTGGCCCTCTCGGCCCGCAAGCTGACCGTGAGCGCTCTGGTGGAGAACCTGCCCGACGAGATCGTAGTGGACGTAACGCCGCTGGGCGTCGGCAAGACCATCTTCGTGGGCGACCTGAAGATGGAGAACATCAAGTTCGTGACCCCCGCCACGACGGCCGTATGCGCCGTGCGCGTAACCCGTGCTTCGCGCGGTGCCGCCGCTGCCGAAGGCAAATAATCGCTGACGCGGCATGAAATACCTCATCGTTGGGCTGGGCAACATCGGCGCCGAATACGCCGACACCCGCCACAACATCGGATTCAAAGTGTTGGACGCCCTGGCCGGGGCGTCCAACGCGCTTTTTACCACCGCCCGCTACGGCGATACGGCCGAACTCCGGCACAAAGGCCGCACGCTGGTGCTGCTCAAACCATCGACCTACATGAACCTCTCGGGCAAGGCGGTGCGCTACTGGCTCGACGCAGAGAAGATTCCGCGCGAGAACCTGCTGGTCGTATCCGACGACATCGCCCTGCCGTTCGGCGCGCTGCGCATCCGGCAGCGGGGAAGCGCCGGCGGCCACAACGGGCTGAAAAACATCGCCGAGCTGCTGGGCACCGAAGATTTCGCACGGATGCGCTTCGGCGTAGGCGGCGACTTCCCGCGCGGCCATCAGGTCGACTACGTGCTGGGCGAATGGACGGCCGAGGAACGCGAAGCGCTGCCCGAACGGCTCAAGGTCTTCGGCGACGCAGTTCTGTCATTCGTCACGGTGGGCATCGAACGGACGATGAACTTCTTCAACAAGAAGTAGGCGAGCGGCAACAAGCCCCTGCGGCACCGTACCGGCGGGAATCCTCCATCTACTGAAAACCCGCTGCATGACGCAAACACTCATGCAGCGGGTTTTTCCATACGTGCCGCTCAAAGAAAACTCCGTTCTCAACTTCTCCGCCGCCAATAGGCCCCGAGCGCCAGCAGGGTGAGCCCCTCCGACAAAGGCATGGCCAACCAAATACCCGCGACCCCGAACCACCGGGGCAGCAACACGAAACACGGCACAAGAAACACGCATCCGCGCAAAAGAGCGAAAAACGTTGCCGGACGCACCCGTTCGAGACTTTGGTAATAGCCGATGGCGGCGAGATTGACGACGAAGCAGACGAATCCGGCAGCGAAGAGCGGAAAACCCTCAACGGCGAGCCGGGCCGCCGCCGTCTCCAACGGCAGAAACAGCCCGACCAGCAGCCGCGGACACCCCACGAAAGCCAGCGCGACCGACCCGCCGCAAAAAACAGCCGTGGCAAGGGCGACACGCTGTACCGCGGCAACCCAGTCGAGACGGGCGGCTCCGAAGTTGAAGCTGACGATCGGCTGGGCCGACTGGGCCACAGCATTGCCTATCATGAAAACGAACGGCGCATAGTAGCAGGCTATGCCGAACGCCCCCACACCGTCGTCGCCCGAGTAGTGCATGAAGACCAGATTGCCGGTGAACATCAGCACGGCCATCGTCGCCTCGCCCAACATGGCCGACGCCCCGATGCGGCACTGGTAACCAATGTTACGCAAGGTGAGACGCAGGCTTTTGCGGCTGGCTTTGAGAGGATAAAACCGCAATGTCCGAGCCCGACGGAAAAGATAGGCCCCGACGATTGTGCCTCCTATGGCTACGGCCAGGGTCGACGCGAGCGCCGCTCCGAAGACGCCCCACCCCAACGGAAAGACGAAGAACCAGTCGAGCACGACGTTGACCAATGCCGAAACGACGCTGCACCACATGGCCAGACGGGGCGCGCCGTCCAGACGCACGACGAACAATCCCACGGCGACCCACATCTGAGGAACCAGTGCCGGAACGAAACCCCACAGATAATCGACGACCATGGGCAACAGATGCTCCGACGACCCGAGCCACGCAGCAACAGGGCGCACGAAACCAAGAATCAAGGCCGAACAGACCAACGTAACAAGGGTGACGAACATAAGCGCCTGCGTGACGTTGATGCGCGCAGCCTTGATCTGCTGCCGGGCGAGGTGGATCGATGCAACGACCGAACAGCCGGCTCCGACCATCAGTCCGAAGCCCGTGAAGAGCATCAGCAGCGGAATGCAGATGTTGATGGCGGCGATGCCGTCGCTGCCGACCCCATGGCCGACAAAAATGCCGTCGGCGACCGTGACGGCCGAGATGCTGAGCATACCCAGCAGTGTGGGAACGAAAAACTTGCGGAACAGGCGGCCGACATGTTCCGTCCCGAGATCCAAAGCGTCTCTTTCCATAATATTTTCCATTTATAAAAAATCCGTATCATTCGATTCCGACCACGCAAACAACCGGACTTGAGTCGAACGACGGGCGGCTCCGAACACAAAAAAGGCCGGATAAGCGTCGTGGTTTTACCCAGTCATCTTATCCGGCCTTATAGCAGCCCTCCGATGAGGATTACAAAACAAACTATTTATAGTGCAAAGATACGAATAAGCGAGGACAAAACCAAACCAAAGGTTTGATTATGCCGAGGCGAAGTATCTTCAGCGAAGCCAGAGACCCAAATAGAAACAGAGACAGAATAAGAGCAAAGGCAAAAACGGAGCATGGAAGCAAGAATCTGGGCCGGGACGCAGATAGGGCGGCAGAAAGTAAAATATGCCCGCCTTCCGGTTACTCTTCTTCGTAATAAATCCCGTCCATCAGTTGGTCGAGGTCGCGGCGTTCTTTCTTGGTCGGGCGTCCGGTGCCGCGGTCGCGGAAGACGAAGATCGTCTCGCGCGGCACGTTGAGCTTGTCGAGCTCCTCCTGCGGCGTGGTGTTGAGGCAGTAATCGGGTACGTTCTTGGCAGGCTGGCGGCTCGAAACCAGATCGAGCACCTTATAAGAGTAAGTTACCTGCTGACGCCGCACCTCGATGCGGTCGCCGATCTTCACTTCGCGCGACGGCTTGGCATAAGCCCCGTCGACCGTGACCTTGTTGTTGCGGATGGCGTCGGCCGCATCGCTGCGGGTCTTGAAAACCCGCACGGCCCACAAGTATTTATCGAGTCGAACACTATCCATCTTTATTTCTCGTAAATCGTTTCGCCCTTGGGCTTATCGTGCGACTTCTCGTCGTTCTGGCGGCTGACGCTGAGGATCATGCCCAAAGCAATGGCCGTGAAGAGCACGGCCGAACCGCCGCGCGAAATCAGCGGCAGCGTCTGCCCCGTTTCGGGAATGAGGTTGACCGTGACCATGATATGCAGCAACGCCTGACAAGTGATCTGCAAGGCCAGTCCCAGCACCAGCAACCCCGGAAAAGCCGTGCCGCAACGCCGGAAAATCTCGATCGCCCGGAAGAAAATCCACAGATAGAGCATCAGCAGCACCACGGCCAGCAACAACCCGTACTCCTCGACGAAAAACGCAAAGGCGTAGTCGCTCTCGGGGTGGATCATCTCCACACGCATGGCGCTCTGCCCGGCGCCCTGGCCCAGGATGCCGCCATTGTGGATGGCGATCATCGAACGCTCCGAGTCGGTAAGATGCTCGATGGGCTTCTCGGTCTGGGGCTGCGTCCAATAGTTCATCCAGGTGGAGACGCGCCCCTCGGCGGTCTGGCTGCGCCCCAGATTCAAGGTCATGACCAACATCACGGCGGCAAGCGCCGCGAGCAAGAGTTTCATCAACTCGCCGAAGCGCACGCGCCCGATCAACATCATGACCCACGAGGCCAAAAACACCAGCATCGCCGACGAAAAATGGGCCGGGAAAATCACTGCGCACGAGACGACCATCGGCATGAGGATCGGCCGCGCACCCTCGCGCCAGATGCGCCGCTGCGCGGGCTGCCCCCACGTCCAGAAACGCCACGAAGGCAGGATGCGGAGCTTGTCGATCTTCGACTGCCGCCCGGCCAGCTGCTGGGCCAGGAAAAGCACCGTAGCGACCTTCAGCGCCTCGGAGGGCTGGAACTGGAACCCGCCGACCGGTATCCAGCGGGCGGCGCCGTTGACGGTCGACCCGACGAAATAGACGGCGACGGTCGCCAGCACAGAGAGGAAATAGACGGGCCGCGCAAAGTAATTGTAGATCCGGCAATCGATCTTTTGCACGGTAAGCATGACGACCATGCTGACCGCCAGAATGAACAATTGCTGCCGCAGAAAATGGGCCGTCGTGCGGGCCGTATGGGCATCGTAGGCCATCTTGGCCGTAGACGAATAGACGACCAGCACCGAAATGACCGCCAGGGTGGCCACGATGATCCACAGCACGCGATCCCCGGTAAACAACCGGAACTTCCGCCCTTCGGCTTTATCGGGATCAATAGCTGCCATAAAACTCAACGATTCGAATCATTTGCAAACTATCCGACCGCCTCTGCAAAACATCGGTCGGCTTTACGAAAAGATTTTCTACTTCTCCTTTACCCATTGCTTGAACATTTCGCCGCGGTGCTCGTAGTTCTTGAACAAGTCGAACGACGCGCAGGCAGGCGACAGCAGCACCGCATCGCCTGGGCGTGCAGCGGCCTTGGCGGCAGTCATGGCCGCCTCGAACGAATCGACGGAGACCACATCGGGCACCACGCCCGTGAACTCGCGCACGAGCTTGGCATTGTCCAGCCCCATGCAGACCAACGTATGCACTTTCTGCCGCGCGAACTCTTTGAGCGGGCCGTAGTCATTGCCCTTGTCCGTGCCGCCGGCGATCCAGACCAGCGGACGCGTCATGCTCTCCAAGGCGTACCACACCGAATCGACGTTGGTCGCTTTCGAATCGTTGATCCACAGCACGCCCTGCTTCTCGGCGACGGGTTCGAGCCGGTGCTCGACGGGTGCGAAGTCGTAAAGCGATCGGCGGATCTTGGCCGGAGCGACGCCTGCCGCAAGGGTTGCCAAAGCCGCCGCCATAGCGTTGTAGGCATTGTGAAGCCCGGCAATGCGCATTTTGGCCATGTCTATTTCAACCGAAGCCTTGCCGGCCGTGGCGGTAAATTTGCCGTCGCACAGAAAAGCATCGCCGGCACCGCTCGCCACCGCATTGCGCGCCGCGAAAGGCAGCTGCCGCATCCGCAGATCGTACTTAGGCAGCTGCTGCCAGATCGTCTCGTCATCGCCCGAGAAGACGAACCAGTCGCGCGAAGTCTGATTCTGCGTGATGCGCATCTTCGAGTCGATGTAGTTCTGGAAACAATGGTCGTAGCGATCGAGGTGGTCTGGCGTGATGTTCATCAACACCCCGATGTGGGCGCGGAAGCGGTACATGCCGTCGAGTTGGAACGAACTCAACTCCAGAACATACCAGTCGTAGTCGCCCGTAGCGACCGAGTAGGCGAAGCTCTCGCCGATGTTGCCGCCCAAGGCGACGTTCAGCCCCGCGTCGCGCATGATCTTGTAGATGAGCGACGTAGTGGTCGTCTTGCCATTCGAACCGGTAATGCAGATACATCGGGCCTTGCCCATATAACGCCCGGCGAACTCCATCTCGGAGACGACCGGAATGCCGGCCTCGCGAATCTTCCGCACGATGGGCGCCGTGTCGGGGATGCCGGGCGACTTGACCACCTCCGTGGCGGCGAGGATGCGCTCCTCGCTGTGTCCGCCCTCCTCGTAGGGCACCTGCCACTCGTCGAGCTTCTCCCGATAACGCGCGGCGATGCGGCCGCTGTCGGAAAGAAAGACTCCGAACCCCTTCTTCTTGGCGAGGATTGCGGAACCGTAACCGCTGATGCCGCCGCCTAATACGACAATGTTTTTCATAATGCGTCGAATCTTATTTCTGTTCGTTTGCGGGCCGGAGCCTGCGAAGCACGCCCGGCAAAGAACCGGGTTTCGAAAAGAGTTTGCTGACCCGCAGGGCGGGCCTCCCCGGAAGCTGCGGCCCGCTGCGAATGCGGACGACTGTTTCTTCGGTTTCCTCTATCTTATCTTCAATGTTACCAGCGTGATGGCGGCCAGGAGCAGCGAAATGATCCAGAAGCGGATGACGATCTTGGTCTCGAACTGGCCTTTCTTCTGGTAGTGGTGGTGCACGGGCGACATAAGCAGAATGCGGCGCCCCTCGCCATATTTACGCTTGGTGTATTTGAAATAGGCAACCTGCAACATGACCGAGCAGCTCTCCACCAGGAAGACGCCGCACAGGACAGGCAACAGCAGCTCCTTGCGGATGCAGAGGGCGAAGACGGCGATGATGCCGCCGATCGAGAGCGACCCGGTGTCGCCCATGAAGATCTGCGCGGGGAATGAATTGTACCACAGAAAACCCACCAGCGCCCCGATCATCGCGGCGGCGAAGACCACCAGCTCGCCGCTCTGGGGGATGTACATGATGTTGAGGTAGTCGGCGTAGACGATGTGTCCGGAGAGGTAGGCCAGCATGCCCAGCACCACGACGATCGGCACCGAGACCCCCGTAGCCAAGCCGTCGAGTCCGTCGGTAAGGTTGGCGCCGTTCGACACGGCCGTGACGACGAAGATCGCCACCAGCACGTAGAGCAGCCAGGCGGCGACGTCGTGGCCGCCGGTCATCCATCCGTAGTCGAACTCGTTGTCCTTGATGAAAGGGATCGTGGTCTTGGTCGTCTTGGTGCTCTCGGAGCTGAGCAGCACGCGCTGCCGGAACTGCTGCTCGACCGACCCGTCGGCATTGACGAAGAGCGTCTCGACGGGCTGCGTGACCTTCTCGCGCACGACGATCTCGGGCGAAAGCCACATGGTGGTGCCGACGATGATGCCCAAGCCGACCTGCCCGACGACCTTGAACCGCCCCTTGAGACCCTCCTTGCGATGGCGGAACACTTTGATATAGTCGTCCAGCCCGCCGATGAAGCCCAACCAGAGGGTCGAAACGATCATCAACTGCACATAAACGTTGTCCAGACGTCCGAACAACAACGTAGGTATGAGAATCGCCAGCAGGATGATGACACCGCCCATCGTAGGAGTACCGCGCTTCTGGAGCTGCCCTTCGAGACCCAGGTCACGAATATCCTCGCCGATCTGCTGGCGGCGCAGGAAGTCGATGATCGACCGGCCGAAGATCACGGCGATCAACAACGACACGATGATGGCCGCCGCGGCACGGAACGAAATGTACTGGAACATACCCGCACCGGGAATGCTGTAAGACTGGCTGAGAATACGAAAAAGATGATAAAACATTATGGAACAACTATTTATTAAAAATTCAATACAATTGCGACAGCGTATCTCCGTTCCCGAAGCATGCAGCCGACCCGAAAATTTTGGCCGCTCTGAATGTTCCGGCCGCTCCAGAGCGTGAAACCTCCCCGGAAACTCCGGCCCCTCCGAAGTGCGGAGCCGTCACGAAAACCCGGCCCCTCCGAAAGCTCCGACCGTCTCCAAGAATACGACCCTTCCCAGAAACTCCGCCCCCTCTCAAAGCGCGAAGCCGTTAGCACGCTGAAGACTCCGACCGGCCCCAAAACTTCTTACCCTTTTTACCCCAACGTTTCGAATGCTTTTCTTACCTGCTCGCGGTCGTCGAAATGCCGTTTTTCGTCGCCCACGATCTGGTAGTCCTCGTGCCCTTTGCCGGCTACAAGCAGGATATCGCCCGGACGGGACAGCATCACGGCCGTGCGGATGGCTTCGGCACGGTCGGCGATGCGCAGGTAGCGCACCGCGGGGTCGAGACCGGCCACCATCTCGTCGAGGATGGCTTCGGGCGACTCATGCCGCGGATTGTCCGACGTGAAGATCGCCGTCGAGGCATATTTCACGGCTATGGCCGCCATTTCGGGCCGCTTGGTACGGTCGCGGTCGCCGCCGCAGCCGCACACGACCAGCAGCTGTTGCCCCGGCGTGCGGATCTCCTCGATGGTGCGGATCACGTTTTCAAGCGCATCGGGCGTATGGGCGTAGTCCACCACGGCCGTGGTGCCGTTCTCCGCGCGCACGATCTCGAAACGTCCGGCCACGGGCCGCAAAGCGCTCAACACGCGCAGCACTTCGTCGCGTCCGAAGCCCAGCAGCCGCGCAGCACCATAGACCGACAGCAGGTTGTAGGCGTTGAACCGCCCGGGCAGGGCCACCCACACCTCGCAGCCGTCGATGCGCAGCAGCATGCCGTCGAGGTGCTGCTCGACGATCTTGCACTGGAAATCGGCCATCGACCGCAGCGAATAAGCATAGACCTTGGCAGCGGAATTCTGCACCATGATGCGTCCGTTGCGGTCGTCGACGTTGGTCAGCGCAAAGGCATCGGCCGGCAACGCGTCGAAAAACGACTGCTTGGCCTTGATGTAGGCGGCGAAAGTCTTGTGGTAGTCGAGGTGGTCGTGAGTGATATTGGAGAACAGGCCCCCGGCGAAGTGCAGGCCCCGGATGCGCTCCTGCACGATGGCATGGGACGAACACTCCATGAAACAATATTCGCACCCGGCGTCGGCCATCTCGCGCATCATAGCGTTGAGCCGCACGGGATCGGGCGTGGTGTGGGTCGACTCGACGGTGCGTTCATCGATCTTGTAGACCACCGTGGAGATCAATCCGGCCTTGTGTCCCAAAGCCCGCACCAGATCGTAGAGCAACGTGGCGGTCGTGGTCTTGCCGTTGGTGCCCGTGACGCCGACCAGCTTGAGGCTGCGGCTGGGATGGTCGTAAAACGCGGCCGCCATGTCAGCCATGGCACCGGCGGGATCATCGACAACGACGCAGACGATCCCCGCGGCGAGAGTCTCGGGCCGACGGCTGCACACGATGGCCGCAGCGCCCTTTTCGATGGCCGCAGGGATGAAGTCATGGCCGTCGCACCGCGTGCCGGCCACAGCGAAGAAGCAGGCTCCCGGCACGACGGCCCGCGAATCGTAGATCAACGCCTCGATCCGCACCCCGGCATCGCCCAGCAATTCGCGCACGGGCGTATTCTCGATCAACTCGGAAAGAAATTTCATATGCTCTCGGCTATATTTATTCCAATTTTATTTCAATCGTCGTTCCGCTCCGCAACGGAATACCGGGCGCAACACTCTGCGACACGACGGCTCCGGTGCCCGAAAAACGTACGCGCAAACCATAATTTTCCAACAGGAACAACGCATCCTTCAACCCCATGCCGCGCACGTCGGGCACGGTCTTGCGCTCCTCGCCGAAACTCCGGATTACGACGTTGTCCGCAGAGTCGACATGCGCCCTACCCCAACCGGTCCGACGGTCGGCGGCGACCCCGGGAGAAAACCGATCCGCGACGCGGCGCATCTGGGCGATGTCGCCGCCCTTGATCCGGCAAGGATGGCGCACCGGCCCGGCATCCGCCGGCTGCGCGCTTCGCAAACCGTAGCGGTTGAACGTGTAGTCGACCAGCCGCTTGACGACCGGCCCGGCCAGCGGGCCGCCATAGAAAGCCTTGCCGGGCTGGGCTTTGGTCTCGATGGCGGTCAAAACCGTGAACTGCGGATCGTCGGAAGGAAAGAACGCGACCATCGATCCCAGATAATAACGCCCTTCGCGCCGCCGCGCATCGGTAACCTGCGCCGTGCCGGTCTTGGCTGCCACCTTCACGCGGGAAGTGTCGCGGAAGAAGTCGCGCGCCGTACCCTCGGTGCAGACCGCCTCCAAACTGCGCCGAACCTCCTGCAAGGCGGCAGGCGAACAAACGGACTTGCGGAGCGTCTGCGCCTCGAACCGCTCGACGACCCGCGTGCCGCGCCGCAGCTCCTTGACCAACAAGGGCGAAATCATCTTCCCGCCGTTGGCGATGGCATTGTAGAACGCAATGGTCTGAATGGGGGCCATCAACACGCGATAACCGTACGACATCTTGACGAGCATGACCCCGGGGTCGTCGACCTTCCAGTCGGTGGTGATCGAGGGCGAACGCTCGCCGAGACGCTCCAGACCGACGGTCTGGCCGAGACCCAACTTATCGTGAAGATAATCGCTATAACGCATCTTCTTACCCGTGATGCCATAACGCTCCCAGACGGCGCGGGCGAAATAGACGTTGGACGAAGCGGCAACGGCCTGCCGGAAATCCATGCGCTGCCCGCCGCGATGCGAATCGCGGATGTTCTCGGCCGGGCCGATAGTCACGGGATCGCCGTCGTTGGTGTCGTAGACCGTGGCGGGCGACATGCCGGCGTCGTCCAACAACAACAACATCGTAGCCAGCTTGAACGTAGACCCCGGCTCCATGCTGCGACCCAAGGCATAGTTCTCGCGCTCGGCATAAGTTCCCGAAGAAGTACGGCCCAAATTAGCCAAGGCGAGGATTTCGCCCGTACGGGTCTCCATGACGATGGCGGTGCCCCAATTGGCGTTCTGCGCCACGAGCTGCTGCCGCAAAGCCTTGTCGGCGACCTCCTGCAAATCGAGGTCGAGGGTCGTCACCACATGCAGGCCGTCTTCCGGCTCCTGATGTCCGGCACCGGCGACGCGTCCATGGAAGCCGCGCGCGATACGCTGCCGCACGGCCTTGCCGTCGCGTCCGGACAACTCCTCGCGGTAGGCATCCTCGATGCCGTAGTTGCCCTGCCCGCCCTGCTTGCCGATGGTGCGGCGCGCCAGCTCGCCCTGGGGATAGATACGCTCATCGTTCTCGATGAGTCGGTAGACCATGCCCATGTTCCAATTCAACAAAGGATAACGCCTCAACACCTCCCACTCGGAAAAATCGACGTCGCGCGGGAAAATCTCGACGGGCGTATGGTCGCGGATCGTGTCGTAGATGGTGCGCGTGATGAACTCCTCGCCCCGCAGGCGGTCGCCCAATCGGTCGAGCCACCCCTCGGAGCGCAGGTAAGTCGTGTCGCGCGGCCGCACGAGCCGATAACGCCGCGCATGCTCCTCGCGAAAGAGGCGCCGGTATTCAGCGACGGACTTATCCTTGAAAAAGGCAGCCAGCAGCTTGGCGAGCGAATCGCTCTGCTCGCGGAACGTGCGGAGCGAATCCAACCCGGGCGACGCGAAGTCGAAAGCGACGCGATAACGGAAGATCGAGGCGGCCAGCGGATCGCCGTTGCGGGCGAGGATGCTGCCCCGCTGCGCGGGAATGATCTCCTCGGTAAAGATGCGCCCGGCCAGCCGCTCGGCATTGAACGAGACCTCGCGGCTGAAAAGCTGCACCCAGACGAGCCGTCCGAACACAAGGGCGCCGGCGGCGATGAAGACCACATACAAGAGTCTCACACGCAGCAGGATATCGCTTTTGATCTTCGAACGTTCCTCTTTCATGCCTAACGGGTTTCGATGCGCTCGCCGGGAGCAGGGGGATCATAAAGCGGAATGCCGCGTTCACGCAACCGCGCGCTGACGGCCGAATGGGTGGTGCGGCTGAAACGCTGCTCCTCCAGCCGGATGGAGCGCTCGCGCAGCATCTGCACCTCGCGAGAAAGCCGCGAATACTTCATATCGAGATGCAAGGCTGTGAACATCACGGCGATGCTCAAAAAAAACATGCCGGCGACGCACAACATATAGGGATAATAACGCGATACGCCCTCGCGCACGAGAATCGAGCCTGAAAAGAACTGCCACAGCATACTCGACTTGCGCCGCTGCTCGCGCCGGGCGCTCTCCTCGGCCTCGACGCGTTCCAAGGCCTCCTGCTCCAAATCGGCACGGATGTCCTCCTCGGCGTCGCCCCGCTCCATGCGCAGCACCTCGCGGCGCACGCGGCGGGCGAACTCCTCCTCCTGAAGGCGGCGTTCCTGCTCCTCGGGAGCAACGGGGTCGAATTCGTGGTCGCGCAACATGGTTTCACTTTTTGACTGCGGCGCGCAACTTGGCCGACCGCGACCGCGGATTGTCCGCCAACTCCCCGTCGGAGGGAACGACGGCCTTGCGCGTAAGGATGTCGAACGGCACGCAGGCCCGGCCGAAAAAATCTTTCTCGACCTCGCCGGCGAAATTGCCGCTGCGCAAAAAATTCTTGACCAACCGGTCTTCGAGCGAATGGTAGGAGATGACAACCAGCCGCCCGCCGGGCTTCAACACCTTGAGACTCTGCTCCAAGGCCATCTTCAAGGCTTCCATTTCGCCGTTTACCTCGATGCGCAGCGCCTGGAAAAGCTTGGTAAGGAACTTGGCCCCATCTTTTTTGGGAGTACAGGGCTGCACGGCCTCGACCAGCCGGGCCGTCGTGCGGATCGGCTCCGCCTGGCGTGCCCGAACGATGCAGTTGGCGACCTTCCATGGCGTCTCGACCTCGCCCCAGTCGCCGAATATGCGGGTCAGCTCTTCGGGCGGATAATCATTGACTACCGAGGCGGCGGTCAACCGTCCCCGCTGGTTCATGCGCATATCCAACGGTGCATCGCCGCGGAACGAGAAACCGCGCCCGAGGTCGTCGAAATGGTGCGAGGAGACGCCCAGGTCGGCCAGGATGCCGTCGACCTGCGTCACGCCGCGCAAACGCAGCGCCCCGCGCAAAAACCGAAAATTGCTTTCGACGAAGCCGAAGCGCGGATCGTCGGGCCGATTGGCCTGCGTGTCTCGATCCTGATCGAAAGCGAAAAGCCGCCCCTCGCAGCCGAGCGCCGCGAGAATACGCCGCGAATGGCCGCCCCCGCCGAACGTGAGGTCGACGTAGGTGCCCTGCGGATCGACAGCGAGCAGATCCACAGACTCTTCCAGCAACACGGGAGTATGATAACCGGACATAGGGTTGACGGCAAAAGACTATTTGGGTGTAAAGTTAGGCAAAATTCGAAAAAGAATATTTATATTTGTAGATATATTTTCTCGAACGTCCGGACGCCCGGCAAAACAGCCTCCTTTGCCGAGGGACGAAGGCAGGCGCCGGCTCGTTTCTTCAACCCCTTTTTCTGCCATGCCTCAGATAGATATCGGAAACATATTGCAGCAGAAAGCGCCGAAACTGGCCCGCCGCATTCCGCGGCCGGCGATCGAATGGCTGCGCCGCACGGTGCACGAAACCGACATCAACCACATCCTGGCCTCCTACTGGGAACTGCCGCCCCAGGAGTTCATTCAGGCCTGCTTCCGCGAGTGGAAAGTGACCTACTCGGCCAGCGGACTGGAGAAGCTCGACCCGGCGGGCCGCTACCTTTTCGTGGCCAACCATCCGTTCGGCGGCATGGACGGCATGATGCTGGCCGACAAGCTCATCGACCGCTTCGGCGACGCCCGGGTGGTGGTCAACGACCTGCTCATGCACGTCGAACCCCTGCGTCCGCTCTGGATACCGGTCAACAAACACGGCTCCCAGAACACGGAGTACGCCCGCCGTTTCGACGAAGCGTTTTTCGGCGACCTGCCGATCCTCACGTTCCCGGCAGGTCTCTGCTCGCGCCGCATCGGGGGCAAGGTAACCGACCTGGAGTGGAAGCCCAACTTCCTGAAAAAGGCCTACGCCTCGCAACGCGAAATCGTGCCGGTATTCGTGGAAGGACGGCTCTCGAACTTCTTCTACGGCGTCGACCGGATACGCCGGACGCTGGGCGTGAAGTTCAACATCGAAATGCTGTGGCTCCCCGACGAGATGTTCTCGCAGAAAGGCAAACACTTCCGCATCGTCGTGGGCGACCCGATCCCCGTGGCCGAGTTGCAGAGCTGCGGATCGTTGCGCGAACAGACCGAAACCGTACGCAAAAAAACCTATTTCTTGGAAAAAACGCTCGAAGCATCGCGGAATGACAGCTAAAATGGCTACTTTTGTTCCTGCTATGCAACGAATATCCGAACATCCCATCCTCGCGCCTGTCGACCGGGCGCTGCTGCGGGCCGAGCTGACACCCGAACGCAAGGTGCGCGACACGAACAAGGCATCGAACGAAATCTATGTCTTTCCGGCCGCCGAATGTCCGGCACTGATGCGCGAAATCGGGCGCCTGCGCGAAGAAGCCTTCCGCGCGGCGGGCGGCGGCACGGGCAAGGAGGTGGACATCGACGAAGAAGACCTGGCGGGCGACGGCTACTATCAGCTCATCGTATGGGATCCCTCGGCCGAGGAAATCGTGGGGGGCTATCGGTTCATCGTCTGCACGACGCCCCATCCGCGCCATCTCTCGACGGAGCACTATTTCCGTTTCAGCGAAAAGTTCCGCCGCCGCTATCTGCCCCGCACCATCGAACTGGGCCGCTCGTTCGTCCAGCGAGCCTATCAGGCACGGCAGAATCCCAAGAGTCTCTATGCCCTGGACAACCTCTGGGACGGGCTGGGAGCGCTCATCGTGCTGAATCCCAAAGTCAAATATCTGTTCGGCAAGGTTACCATGTACACCACCTACCAAGCCGTGGCGCGCAACGCGCTGATCTGGTTCCTGCGCCGCTACTTCCCCGACCGCGACCATTTGGTGGAGGGCATCCACCCGCTGCAACTCGATCTGGACGACCCCTATTACGAACAACTTTTCACGGGCGGAAACTACCAAGAAAACTACCGCATTCTGATCCAGAAAATCCGCGAATTCAACGAAAACATCCCGCCGCTGATCAACGCCTACATGAACCTCTCGCCCACGATGCGGGTCTTCGACACGGTGTCGAATCCCGATTTCGGAGGCGTCGAGGAGACGGGCATCCTGGTAACCATTCCGGACATTTACCCCGAAAAACGCGAGCGCTACACCCGATGGGTCGGCTGGCGGCGCAACCTCAAGGCCCGACGCGAAGCATTCCGTCTGCATCTGATCGACCATCTGGAACGGATCAAGAAAAACAAGAAACAAGGCAAATAAAAAGGAGGTGCGAATCGCACCCCTTTTTTTCAGTTCGACGCCGCCAGCGTCGACGGCGTGACGCCCTGCGAATCGCGCGCCCAGTCGCCGCGCGCCCGCAGCACCTGCTCGACAATATCGCGTACGGCACCGGCACCGCCGACGAACTGCGACACGTAGCGCGACGCCTCGACCACCTCCGTAGCGGCATCGGCCGGGCAGACCGGAATCCCTACCTCGCGCATACACTCCAGATCGGGAATGTCGTCGCCCATGTAAATGACGTTGGCCGGGTCGATCCCCTCACGGGCAAAATAATCGTGCAATACGGCGATCTTGTCCATACAATCGAGATGATACTCCTTGATTCCGAGCATCTTCAACCGGTTCTCCAGGATCTTGCCCCGCCCGCCCGAAATGATGCACACGCGGTAACCCATCTTGATGGCGTAGGCCAGGGCATAACCGTCCTTGGCATTGTAACGGCGGATGAAATCGCCGTCGGCCGTAGGGATGATCCCCCCGTCGGTCATCACGCCGTCGACATCGAAGACGAAGGCTTCGGTGCGGGCTATATCTTCCTTGAAATTTCCCATATGTTTTGACTGATTGATCGATAAATCGTTCTCAAGGTCTCATCGTCGAGCATCGCGGCATGACGCTCCTGGGTCGGAACATCTCCCCGCACGGCCGGCCCGGTCTGCACGCCAAGGGGCGACGACGCGTCGAGCGCCTTGGCCGTCGTCTCGGCGATCAGAGGCTTCAACAACTCGAAATCGAGACCCGAGCTGTGCATCAACCGTTCGCCCACGGCATACATGTGGTTTACGAAGTTGCAGACGAACACGGCGGCCAGGTGCAGCTGCGCCCGACGCGCCGAATCGGCATGCAAAACATGGCGCGACAACTTGCGGGCGAACGACTCCAGTTCGACCTGCAATGCGGGCGTCGATGCCTCGATAAAGAAGGGCACCTGCGCGAAGTCGATGCGGCGTCCGCGCGTAAACGTCTGCAACGGATAGACGACGGCCCGCCGGGCATACTTCGCGGGCAGCGCCTCCAACGGCACGCTGCCGGCCGTATGGGCGACAAGGGCGTTTTCCGGAACGGGCAGCGCCGCCGCCACTTCGGCTACGGCCCGATCGCTTACGGCCAACAGATAAATGTCGGCCGCGGCCAATTCTTCGGGCCGGCAAGTCCACGGAGACCCCACCGCTTCGGCGATCTCTTTCGCCCGCGCAGCGTTGCGCGCCCACACCTGCACCAGGTGCAACGAACTTGCGGCGACGGCATGCGCCAACGCCTCGGCCACATTGCCGCTGCCAATAATGATGACTTTTTCCATAACAACGAGAAGAAGGGCTGCCGGATGCCGCCCCTGCTTCTTGACAATTCAATCTTTCAATAAATCTACCAGCCGCACGCAGCCCTGTGTCTGCCGGACAGCCGACTTGAGCCGCTCCAACTCCTGGTCGACACGCGTGAGTTGGGGCGTGGCGTCCATCACGAAAACGATCTCTCCGGCCCGCTCGACCGATTCGAGCACCCCGCAAACAGTCAACGACCCGATGTCGTGCGCCGGCACGAACGCCATGTCGCGCTCGTTGTCGCCCAACGGCACGGCGATGAGCTGCCCGGCCTGGACAAGCTGGTAGAGCACGTCGTTGACGATGCGCGTAGGCAAATCCAACTGCTGACGAATATCCTCGACAGGCATAGCGCCGCCTTTGTCGCGGAACCGCTCGACGATGGCGAGCATGACGGCCAACAGCACCTTGCGCCGCTGGTCGTAGCTGATGCGCAGCGACTCGCGCTCCTCGCCGAAGCGGGCGATGTTTTGGTAGGCGAACGACAGCTCGCCGCCGAAGAGGAGAATCTCCCACGAAGTCTGCATCCAGATCAGAAAAAGCGGCAAAGCGGCGAAACTGCCGTAGATGGCATTGTAGGAAGTCATCCATCGCTGCACGTAGAAGTAACCCCACTGGAAGAGCGCGAACGCCGTGCCGGCGACGATGCCGGCCGTCAAGGCGCTCGTGAAGCGCACCCGGGCGTTGGGGATGACCATGTAGGAAAAGACGAACATTACCCAGATGACAAGCAGCGATACGCTGCGCGAAAGCAGCCGGTAGCCCCAACCGTCGCCGAAACCCAACCATTCGCGGGCATAACCGCCCACCGCCCCGGCGATGATCCACAGCACGGGCACGATCATAACGATGGCGATGTAGTCGCTCCACTGCCGGGCGAGGCTGCGCTTGACCTTGACCTCCCAGATGTTGTTGAACGCCTTTTCAATCGACCCGAAGACACGGATCACAGCCCAAAAGAGCATGACGAGCGCCACGACGGCCACCACGCCGCCCTGGGTGCGGGCCAGCGCCTTTTCGGCGAAGGCCACCACATAGTCGATCAACTCGGGACTCTGCGGAAAGAGCGAATAGAGGCTCTGCACCAGGCCGTCGGCCAGGCCGAACCCTTTGACCACAGCGAAGACCACGGCCAGGATGGGCACCAGCGACATCAAGGTGTAGAACGTCAAAGCGGCCGACCGGATGATGGTGCCATGCTCCAACAACCCGCGGGCGGTATAGAACACCAGCTTATATTGCTGCACGAACCATCGCACGACAGGACTGCGCCATTCGCTGGCATCGCGGCGGAAGATCGTATCGGTAAAATAAGGGAGAATCTCTTTCGGCTTCATAAAAAACTTATGTATCGGCGTTCCGCTTTATCCGACCGCCTTTGCGTATGATTGGTATACAAATGTAACTATTTTAAACGGATCGTCCAAAACTGGCCATCGATGCGAGTAAATGCCAGCCGCAGATCGCCGCCTGCGTGCAATCCTGTACGGCGCATGATCTCGTCGGCCGAAAGCGGAAAATCGCGCTTGAAGATCGTGGCGCCGCACCCCTTGTACAAACGCTTGAGCTGCCGCGGATCGTAAGGCCCGATCGACTCTATTGCGAATACCCTGCCGATCGCGTCCGAGGGGCGCCCGACCGAGAATCCGAACCCGCCGTCGCTCCAGATGTCGACCTGCCCGGCAAGGTGGGCACGGGCGACACGGGCTTTGGCTAAAGCGACGTCCGGCACCGTAAGCCACCGGTACTCCTCCTGCCGGAAAGCTCTGGGCAGCGGCGGCACACCGCCCGAACGAAGGGTAAAACTGCGATCGGGATCGCCCAGCGCCGTAGCCGTGACCGAGGGGCCGGCCCCATCGTCGTAGACGACCACCTCCTTGCACTCGCCGTCGAGCGAGACGACCTCCACGCGCGCGGCGGGAAAGAGACGCAGCGCCTCGTCGACATCGAAAAGCGGCGAATTCTTCAGACACAACCGCCCCGAAACCCGCCGGATAGCAGACAGCAGGTCGGGAATCGCGGGCGAGCACTCCTCCAGACGCACCAACTTGCGCCCCGCGGCGGAACGGCGGTCGGGATCGGCATAGACCCAATCGAAACACCCGTCGGCATGCTGTAAATAATCCTCGGCAGCAGCGCATACGACCTCGACATTCGCGACGCCCAGACGGCGGAAATTTTCCTGCGCGATGCGGGCGAGCCACTCGTTGCGCTCCAACGTTACGACGCGGCGGAAACGCCGGCTCAAGGCGAACGCATCGACGCCCAATCCGCAAGTGAGGTCGAGCACACGATCGCCCCCGATGGTCTTGCGGGCGGCGCACCGCTCGCTGGAAGCCTGCTCGAACGCCAAAGGGGGCAAGATACACTGCGCAGCGGCATACGAAGGCAGCTTTACGGCGGCGCGGGCCAGATACTTGACCTGCGTGGCGACCACGCGGGCATGCGGCACGCCGCTGTCGAGCGCCACCTCCAGATGGTCGCGGCGGCGATGCTGCGCAACGGCGCGCGTTACCTCGTCGCTGATCAACAAAGCGTATTCTTGAGAATCGATCACGAGGGCAAATTTATGCTTTTTTTCGGTTCATACTGCCATACAGCCCAAGTCACAACGACGAAAATGCCGTAACAAGCCACTGTCCACCCTGCCGAAAGCGAATGGTCGACCGCGCCGCCGGGCATCGAAGCGACGAAACGGGCCATGCGGTCGAGCAGACCAGCGGCAGCCTCGCCGATGACCCGGAACACGGGCAACAACATCGGAACGGGAACGAGCAGCAAGAGCAACCCGGCCATGACGACGACTGCGGCCAAAGGAATGGCGACCGGATTCAACAACAACCCTGCGGTCGGCACGACACCGAAAACATGCGAGACCAACGGTGCCGCAGCGAGCGACGCGACGAATCCGACGACAAGCGTATCGACAAGCGCATCGACCGGCCGGCGCCCGGTGCGCAGCCGCCGGCAGAGGGGCACGCCCCAAGCGAGGATGGCCGCCACAGCGATGAACGAAAGCTGGAATCCGATGTCGCCCAACCAAGCGGGATTCCACAACAACATGCCGAAAGCGGCGGCAGCGAGTGCATTCCATGCGACATAAGTCGAAGCGGAAGCCATTGCCAACTGCAACATAGACGCCATGACGGCAGCCCGCACGGCGCTGGGCGGAAACCCGGCCGCGGCGACATAACCCCACACGGCGGCGATGACGCACAGATTGCGCAGAAGATGCCCGCGGCGGAAAAGCGTCACCCACCTCAACACGCCGTTGACCAACCAAAAGACGATACCGACATGCAATCCGGAGACGGCCAACAAATGGGCCATGCCGCTGCGCGAATAATCGGCACGCAAGCCGGGAGTCAACCCGCTGCGGTCGGCGACGGTCATGGCCCGGACGACGGCGCCGGCATCGGAAGCAGAACACCGCGTCTCCAACCGACGGGCCGCCCGCAGATGCAGACCGGGAGAGTGGGAAACACAGCCGATCACATCGTGCGGCCGCAGAAAAAGCGACCCGACGACACCCCGCCGCTCCATCGACCGCCGATAACCTGCCGAACCGCCCGATAAGGGACGCACGCTCCCGAAACACCGGATGCGCTCGCCGCCCGACAAGCTGACGAGCGTATCGCCCCGCAACACCACCTTGTCGGAAGCGGGCGACCACCGGTTTCGGGCCGCGGGAACACACGACCGGCTCTCCTCCGGAACCCGAACGGCCGGCCGACCCTCTCTCGAACCGGCGTCGGCAAGGGGTCTCCATGCGCGGATCACGCCGTCGGCAACCCAATAACCGCCTCTATTGGCTGGAATGCCGCAAACTTCGATCTCCCACATGCCGCGCACACCGAGGGGAACGCTCCGCACAGGCTCCCGCAACTGGGCGGTGCCGAATCCGGCGGTCAAAAACATGACCGCCAAAGCGCCCGACGACCTCAACAACAACGCGACGACCCCGCAGACGCAAAAAGCCGCTGCGAAAAACCACAACGGCAACACGAACCGCTCCGCCAACAAGATGCCGAGAACGAACAGCACCAGCAACCGGAACAAAGGCCCTCCAAAAAAATGATTTTTCACTCCTCGCCCGCTCGCTTCCAAAAAGCCAGGTATTTGTCTTCCTTGCGGTGCATCTGCCGGTTGGCACGGGGTGTCTTGTCGCCCTGGCCGCAAAGATGAAGAAGGCCGTGAACGACCACGCGACGCATTTCGTCGAGCCGCGAAGCACCATAAAGCCGGGCGTTGTCGGCAACGGTCTCGACGTCGATGAAAACATCGCCCGAGACGATGCGTGCACCGCGCCGGTCGCTGTAATCGAACGTGATTACGTCGGTAAAATAATCGTGTCCGAGGAACTGCCGGTTCATCTCAAGCAACTTGCGCGCGGAACAAAAGATGTAGTTCACGTCGCCCAACACATATCCCTCGGCCTGGGCCACGCCGCGCAGCCAGGCAGCCGTCAGCCGCTTCTGAAGCAGCCGATAGGCGCAATCGTCGGTGTAGTAGCGTACCATCCCTATTTCTTGAAACAGTTCTCGGCCAGCATCTTCTGCGAAGGGTTGGGCGGATAGATGCCGAAAACCAACTTGTACTCGGTCTGCATGGTCAGCACGTTGACCGCCGAACCGATGGTGCCTATGCGCTGGTTCTTGGCCACCTGCTGCCCCTTTTCGACAACGACCGACCCCAAGTTGGCGTAAGAGGTAATATACTCGCCGTGAGCGATGAAGACATCGAACTTGTCGGTAATGCGGTTGCGCTTGATCTCGACGACCTTGCCCTCGTAGATCGAGACGACGTGCGCCCCTTTCGGCCCGGTAATCTCGGCCATGTTGCCCTTGTAACGCTTCACGCGACCGGCAGCCACGGGCAGCCGCAGACCCGAAGTGCTGGACGAAAACGAAGCGCCCGCCTTGTTGCCCTTGGTCAATTTGCGCAGCTCGCTGATGGCCACGCTCAACCGCTGCTCCTGGGCCACCTTGCGCTGCAAGGCGTTCTTTTCTTTCTGGCTCATGCGCTGGATTTCGAGCTTGGCGTTCTTCGTGCTGCGTTCGAGTTCGGCTTTCTGGGAGGAGAGCTTCCGCGTGACCGACCCGAGCGCCTGATGCCGGGCGTCGAGTTCGGCCTTCTCGATGCGCACCTGCTCGGAGAGGGAGACGATCTCCTGCAACTTACGCTCGCGCACGGCCGCGACCTCGCGCAAGATGGCGATCTTGCGCGCCATATCGGAAAAACTGCGCGAAGAGAAGATGAACGTGATGTAATTCTGGTGCCGGTAATTGCGATAGGCTTCGCGCACCATGGCGGCGTACTCCTGGCGGCTGCGCTCGCAAGCGGACGAGAGGTTGCCGGCCAAAGAATCCTTGTGGGCGATTTCGCGCCGCAGAAGCTGCGCCTGGCGGCGTGTCTCGTCGAGCAGACGGGTGCGGGAGTCGAGCTGCCGCGCCATGCGCTGCACGCGCTCCTCGGTGTCGGCACGCCCTTTCTTGAGCCGGGCGATCTGCTGCTCCTCGTCGGCGATCTTCTTTTCGAGCGAAGCGATGACGCGCTTCTGCTCCTCGATCTTGCGGCTGTTCTGGGCCGTGGCGGAAAAGAACGGAAGAATCAACAAAAGGGTCAGCAGGCAACGGAAAGGTTTCATGGGCGGGATCATTGCTTGGTTTTGCCGGACTCCATGCGCCGGAGGATCGCTTCGGCCCGGTATCCTTTTTCAAGCGCCTTGCGCCAATAGGTCTCGGCGACGAAACGTTCGCCCAAGGCATCGAGGATGTCGCCATAGTGCACCAGCAGCTCGGGACTGTTGCGGCTGTCGAGCGCAATGGCCTGCTGCATGATGCGCTTGGCCTCCTCGGCCCGGCCGAGCCGGAAAAGCACCCAGGCGTGGGTATCGAGGTAGGTAGGGTTGTTGTCGGTCAGCGCCACGACGCGGCTGGACATGGCGAGCGCTTTTTCCAACTCGCGCCCCTCGACGGCGAGGAAATAGGCGTAGTTATTCAACACCAACGGACTATCGGGAGCATACTTCAAACTACGGTCGTAAGCTGCATAACAAGCCTTGAGCGCCCGCCGCCGGGCCGGCGTATCGCCGGAAGCCTCCTGCCCCCCGTCGGGCGCAGTGCTTTCGGCCACGCGGTGCCAGGCGTCGCCGATCAACCCCCAGATGACACCGCGCAGCGAATCGCTGTCGGCATAACGCAACGACTCCTTATAAGCCTTGATGGCGGGAAGGTAATCGTTGGAATAGCTCAACACGTTGCCCTTGGCGATATGGAAGACGGGGCGCCCCGGAAACAAAGCCAATCCACGGTCGACGTAACGGTCGACCGAATCGGGCCGCTGGAGGTAGGTCTCGATGTCGATTACCGACCGGAAATAATCCTCGTCGGGCGGCAAATCCTCCGTATGGAGCTTGTAGAGTTCCAATGCACGCTCCAACTCGCCCGACGCGATCAGGTGGCCGGCGTAAAGCTCCACGACGCGCTTGTCGCGAGGATAGCGGATGGCCAGCATCGAAGCCAGGTCGTTGAGCTGGAAATAATACTCGCGGTAGAAACGCATGTCGGAGGTAAACTGCTCGAAACGCGCGATCTTGCGCTCCAGAGGCATGGCATCGAGCGCAAACATGCGTTTGGTAACGGCGAGCATGCTGCGGAAGTCGCGCCGGTCGTTGTGGAAATCGGCCAGAGCACCGAGCGTCGGCAGCGCCGTGGAGTCGATCTCCAACGCCTGTATGTACTGGGACAGAGCCAACGAATCCTGGCCGGCGAGGGCATAAAGACCGGCCAGAGCCACCCGATGTTCGGCGTCGTAAGGCACGGTCTCGACCATGGCGCGCGCTTCGGCGATCGCCTTGTCGGTCTGGCGCGTGGCGACGAGCAACCGCCGCTTCATGGTGCCCAACATGGGGATGCGCCCGAAACGCCGCTCGGCGGAGTCGAGCATGGCGATGGCCGAGAAAGGCTGCCCGCCCATCTCATAAAGCAAAGCCAAGACGCGATAGTTGTCGGGATTGGCCGGATCGCGGCGCTGCAATCCACGGAAGACGTCGAGCGCCCGCTCGTACTGACCGGCGTAGAGCAGCGACTGCCCGTAAAGCGACCGGAACCACAAGTTGGCGGTATCCAGCTCATGGGCGCGGCGCGCATGTTCGGCCGCCCGGTCGGGCCGGCTTCCGAGTTCGGAGACGGCCAGCTCGTAATAAGCGGGCGCGAACGCCGAATCGCACTGCAAGGCGCGGGCGAAGCACTCGTGCGCCCGCACGGAATCGCGGGCGATGACGTTGGCCTTGATCCCCTCGGTATAATAATAGACCTCCGGCAGCGAATCGGCCCATGCAGGCATGGGCGACGTCCCCCTCCCGACGACGAAAGCCGAGGAGAAGAGGGCGACGCACAGAAACGATATGGCTGCCGCACGTTTCATGATCTGTCTGTCGTGTGAACCCGGCCTTACAAGGCCTGGTCGAACTGGTGGAGGAACCGCACGTCGTTCTCGAAGTAGAGCCGCAGGTCCTTGACCCCGTAGAGGAGCATGGCGATACGCTCAATACCCATGCCGAATGCGAATCCGGAATACTTCTCGGGGTCGATATTGTTCGCTTTCAACACATTGGGGTCGACCATGCCGCAACCCATGATTTCGAGCCATCCGGTGCCCTTGCAAACCGGGCAGCCCTTACCGCCGCAAAGGTTGCAGGAGACGTCGACCTCGGCCGACGGCTCGGTAAAGGGGAAGTAGGAAGGGCGCATGCGGATGGCGGTCTGCTCGCCGAAAATCTCCTTGGCGAAGTAAAGCAGCGACTGCTTCATGTCGGCGAACGAAACGCCCTGGTCGATGTAGAGGCCCTCGATCTGGTGGAAGATGCAGTGCGCGCGGTAGGAGATGGCCTCGTTGCGAAAGACGCGCCCGGGGCAGATCACGCGGATGGGCGGCTTCTGCCGCTCCATAGTGCGCACCTGGATCGACGAGGTGTGGGTGCGCAGGAGGATGTCGGGGTCTTTCTCGACGAAGAACGTATCCTGCATATCGCGCGCAGGGTGCTCGGGCGGGAAATTGAGCGCCGAGAAGACATGCCAGTCATCCTCGATCTCCGGCCCCTCGGCCACGGTGTAACCCAAACGCCCGAAAACCTCGACGATGCGGTTCTTGACCAATGCGATGGGGTGCCGCGACCCCGACTCCCCGGCCGAACCGGGACGCGTGAGGTCGTCGGATGCCGCCGCCGAAGCGTCGGCCGCAACGTTCTGCAACTCCTCGCGCAGGGCGTTGATGCGCGTCGTGGCTTCGTTTTTGAGTCGGTTGAGCTGCTGGCCCAATTCGCGCTTGAGTTCCGGCGCCACCGTCTTGAATTCTTCCATCAGAGCCGTCAGTTCGCCTTTCTTGCCCAGAATGCGGATGCGGAACTCCTCGATTTCGGATGCGGCCTTGGGCTTGAACTCTTCGACCCGTCGCAGAAGTTCGTTGATTTTGTCGATCATATTTTGAATGTTAATCCTTTTTCCTTACTTTTGACGGAACCCGCCCGCGCAGGCGGACACCTTTTAATGTGCAAAGTTAGAAAAAATTCACAATACCAAGGATTCACGAATCGCAATTTTATGAATTCCGGCCGGGAAACTCTTTCCTCTGCGTCCAACTCCCGAAACGCCATGCGACACCAATATCCCGGATACCTGCTACCGATTCTTTTGCTGGTGCTGTCTATGACGACGGTACCGACATCCGCCCGACCCCACTTTGAAGCCGCTCCCGCCGACGGCCCCGAACGCCGGGGCGTAGGCGTGGTAATGAGCGGCGGCGGAGCCAAAGGCCTCTACCACATCGGCGTGCTGGAGGCGCTGGAAGAAGAGGGGGTGCCGATCGACTGCGTGGCGGGCACATCGATGGGGTCGATCGTGGCGGCGATGTATGCGGCGGGCTACTCGCCGGCCGAGATGCGGGCGATCGTCTCCTCGGGCGTGGTCAAGGAGTGGGTGTCGGGGCGCATAGACCCCACGCGCTACATGTCCTACTACCGCCAGATGCGCAGCTCCCCCGGGATGGTAAGCTTCCGTTTCGACTTGAGCGACCCCAAACGCAAATTCCGCGTACCGACCAGCCTGATCTCCTCGACGCAGATCGACATGGCTTTCGCCGAGCTGTTCGCTCCGGCGACGGCAGCGGCCCGAGGCGACTTCGACCGGCTGATGGTGCCCTTTCTGTGCGTGGCCAGCGACATGAACTGCCGCGGGCCGGCCGTGCTGCGCAGCGGCGACCTGGGAGAAGCGGTACGCTCGTCGATGTCCATACCGTTGGTATTCAAACCGATGAAGAAAGACTCGATGCTGCTGTACGACGGCGGCATCTACGACAACTTCCCGTGGCGGCCGCTCGACGAAGAATTCCGGCCCGCATTCATCATCGGCTCGATCTGCACGAGCGGCAACACGCCGCCGAGCGAAAACAGCAACCTGCTGGATCAGGCCTTCATGCTGGCCATGCAGGATACCGACTACACACTGCCCGAAGGGCGGAGCGCGACGATCCGCCGCGGCGTGGAGGCGGGTATGCTGGACTTCGACCAGGCGGAAGCCATCATGAACATGGGCTACGCCGACGCGAAAGCGATCATGCCGCAGATCGTCGGACAACTCTCCGAACGCCGCACGCCCGAAGAATATGCGGCGCGGCGCGAAACGTTCCGCAAGCGATGCCCGCCGCTGGTCTTCGATGACTACAAACTGGAGGGGCTGACCGACGCCCAGATCGCCTACATCCGCGACTTCGTGCATGTCGACCGCCAGACCCGCGGCCAACAACGCCCGATGGCATTCGCAGAACTGCGCGACAACCTATACAGCGTGCTGGTCGACGGCGACGTCACGATGGATTTCCCGACAGTGCGCTACGACTCGCTGCGCGGGCATTACTCGTTCGAAGCCCGCTTCAACACCAAACCCAACTTCAAACTGACGGTCGGGGGCAACGTATCCTCGACGGCTTTCAACCAAGCCTACCTGGGAATGGAGTACACGGCCGTGGGCCGCGCGGCGCAGCAACTCAACCTGGATCTCTACCTGGGGCCGCTATACACGTGGGGCACGATCGGCGGGCGGACGGACTTCCATGTGCGGCGACCGATCTTTCTGAACTACGCGTTCAACTTCTCGGTAAGCAATTTCCGCCACGGCTCGTTCGGACGCCTGACGGAAATAGACAACATCTGCCCGGTCAAGGAGAGCGAACTCTTCTTTTCGCTGGGGGCGGGCATGCCGCTGACGCGCCGCAGCATACTGACGCTGCAAACCAACGGCGGCCACATCAACTACCGCTACGACTCATCCCTGCCGACGGCCGAAGACACCGACCACACGCGCTTCGCCTACTTCGGAATCAAGGCTGAAGCGGTGCGCAACACGCTGGACAAACCGCTCTACCCGCGAAAAGGCTCCGAACTGAAACTCTCGGCGATCTATGTCTGCGGAAACGACAAGTTCGAACCCTCGGGGGCAGGCGGATTCACGAGCAAGACCCCGCGCCGATGGTTCGGCGGACGCTTCTCGTGGGACCTCTATTTCGACATGCCGGCATGCCGGTGGTTCTCGCTGGGACTGAACGTCGACGCCGTAATCACGGACCTGCCGAACTTCACGATGCAGACGGCTACCTGCATGGCGATGCCGGCCTATGCGCCGGTGCAGCATGCGCGGATGATCTGCATGCCCGACTTCCGGGCCAGGCGCTTCGCAGCGGGCGGCGTGATGCCGACGTTCGACCTGCTGCCCAACTTCTTCTTCCGCACAGGATTCTATGCGATGTTCCGCGAACGTCATGCCCCGTTCTGGCCGGGAAAGCACCCCGACGAACGGTGGCACTACATAGCCGAAGCGTCGCTGGTCTACCACACACCGCTAGGGCCGGTAAGTCTGGCAGCGACGAAGTATGATCTGCACGGCTGGAAGAACATCTACCTGACGTTCAACTTCGGCTATGCGATCTTCGCCCCGAAAGGCACGTTCTACTGAAAAAGTCTCGGAGCCGGACGAACGGGAACGATTCAAAAAACTTGCGGACAGCTCCCGAGCCGTACGGCAGTGGAAAAAATACAGCCCGGAGGGCGATAAAGCCCTCCCTGCGGGATTTACTCTTTATAATATTCGACTCTTGCCCGGTCGTCGGAGGCAGGCAGGGGGGCGGGCTGGAAATCGGAATAACCGATCGCAACGACGCAAAACGGCCGGCAGTCCTCGGGGAAGGGCAGAAAGGCACGCAGATAATCGGCGGCGGATTCGCCATCGGGGGCATCTTTGAACCGGGGGCGTCCGTCGACGTGCACCCAGCACGATGCCAGGCCCTCGTCGACGCAGGCCAACTGAAGCAGCGTGGCGGCAATGGCGCAGTTCTCGCGCCAAAGGTCGGTCTTGGAAGCATCGCCCGAAACGACGACAGCCAAAGGCGCATCCTTCATGAATGCGGCGCCGTAGTCGCGCATACCCGCCATGCGGAGAATGGCATCGCGATTGTCGACGACCAGAAAGTGCGACGAACGGCTGTTGCGCGACGAAGGGGCCGAGAGAGCCGCGGCCAGCAGGCGGTCGACGACTTCACGCGGTACGGGCCGCCCGTCGAACTTGCGCACCGAACGGCGCTTCTCTACGATTTGCTTGAATTCCATGGGGAAACGGTTTTTCTATGCTTTTTGCAAAGATAATGAAAAAAGAGTATATTTGACTTTCGAAAAACTCCACCGATCATGAACGACGACTACCGCTTTACCATAGCCCTGATCTACGATTTCGACGGGACGCTGGCCCCCGGCAACATGCAGGAATACGACTTCATCCCGGCCGTGGGCAAGAGCAACAAGGAATTCTGGACAGAGGCCAACTCCCTGGCCGAAGAACAAGACGCCGACATGGTGCTGACCTACATGGCCCGCATGATCCAGAGCGCCCGCTCGACGGGTCTCTCGCTGCGGCGCGAAGCGTTCCAGGAATCGGGCCGCCACGTGACGCTGTTCCGCGGCGTGAAAGAGTGGTTCGGGCGCATCAACCGCTACGGCGCCGAACGGGGCATCCGCATCCTCCACTACATCAACTCGTCGGGACTCAAGGAGATCATCGAAGGGACGGAGATCGCACACGAATTCCGCAAGATCTATGCCTGCTCGTTCCTCTACGATGTGGACGGCATCGCCTACTGGCCGGCCGTGGCGGTAAACTACACCAACAAGACGCAGTTCATCTTCAAGATCAACAAGGGCGTAGAGTCGGTGTCGGACTCCAAGCAGGTCAACCGCTACATCCCCGAACACGAACGTCCGGTGCCGTTCAGCCGCATGATCTACGTGGGCGACGGCACGACCGACATCCCGTGCATGCGTCTGGTAAAGAACTACGGCGGCCACTCGATCGCGGTCTACAATCCTGCGCAGAAAGGGGCGCACAAAGAGATGGCCTCTCTGATTCAAGACAACCGCGTGAACCATGTCTGCCCGGCCGACTACACGGACGGCTCGGCAATGGACGCCCTGGTAAAGATGATCATCGACAAGATCGACCTCGACGACCGGCTGGAACGGCGCGAAGCCATCTTGTGAGCGGCCGCCCGAAGAACCGGGTTGCGACCTGCATGCCCCGCGATCCCGAACATCCGTGCGACGGGTCTTTCGCTGCGGAGCGAGGTGTCTCGGGAGTGTGGGCCGGCTGCGATGCCGTTCAGAGCGGTTTTCGACGATAAAATGCACAAATAAGTCTCCGATTTCTTGCGGGGCGTATTATATTGCGGGAACCTACCAAAAGCATTCTATGAAGAGACTTCCGTTATTGCTGCTGCTCCTCTCGGCTCTGCCGGCCGGAGCATTCGCGCAACAAGAGATGACAGGCATCCGAAAGCAGGAGCCGTTCGTACAGCAACACGAACTGCGCCTCACGGCAGGCGCCTATCCGCTGCTGACCAATTTGGACCGGTGGTCGACCTGCACAGACGCGGACTTTTCTTTCGACCGGCCCCATCGCGGAGCGGTCTACACAAGCGGCGCATGGTCGCTCTCCTACGACTACCGGTTCAAGAAATGGTTCGACCTGGGGGCGACGGTCAGCTACTACGGCGAATACAGCGACCTATACAGCAGCGACGGCTGGTCGCCGGTCAGACGCGACCGCACCCATTACATCTCCGTCATGCCCGTAGTACGTTTCACATGGCTCAACAAGAACTGGGTGCGCATGTACTCGTCGTTCGGCCTGGGCGCGACGATCGAACACGGCCGCCGCTACTATGACGACCGCCCGTACCGCGACGTGCTGGTGGCCTTGCAGTTCACGCCGATAGGCATCTCGGTGGGTCGCTCGCTCTTCGGATTCGCCGAAATAGGCGTCGGTTCGCAAGGCGTGCTGATGATGGGCGTGGGATACAAGTTCAAACCCAAAAACAAGCGGGCAAAATGAAACGGACACTATTGCTGCTGGCAAGCCTCGCCGCACTGACGGGCTGCAAAATCGAAGACGCCGAATATTTCGATCCGACCCGCAATGGGTATCACATGTTTCTGCAGGCGAACGCCTGTCTGGCGGATGCGGCGGCCGATGCAGCACGCCTGATCCAGTTCAACGAATACTATTCGGCACCCGAGGAAGAACGCGAGCACATCCACAACCGATGGTTCTACGCATCGCGCATCGTCGACTCAGGCGACAACGAATGGCGCATCATCGACTGCAACAGCGAACTGGTCATCCGCACCGACGGCCGGCCGCTTTGCGAGGACGGCACGGTCTGGCGCTACGCGTATGCAGGCCGCGACTATGCCGAAAACATCTGGCCGACGATCGCCTGCCGCAAAAGCGGTCTCGATACATTCTACGGCCTCGAACTGCCCGGCCAGGCGCGGCTGTCGTTCACGGCAGCGTTTTATGACCGGCCGCAGGAGAACGGCATGACCCGTTATTGGTGCGAACTGCGGATCGAAGGCAGCGGATTATGCTCCGAACATCGAGACGGTTATGGCGCCGGGAAGATCGGCTGCGAAATCGTCGAACCCTTGAAATATCTATCCGACCGACCGCGGAGCTTCGACGCCGGCAAACTGAACCTGACGATACGGACGGACAACAAAACATACGAGGCCGAAGCCGAATACGGCGCTCCCTACAGCGTGTCGATTTCGTACGGCCAATATAAAAACGACTATTGGTATTGATAACATGGAACTCGTTTTTGCCACCAACAATACCCATAAACTGACGGAAGTCGGCGCTGTGTTGGGCCCAGGATACCGCCTCGTGACGCCCCGCGACTGCGGCGTGACAGAGGAGATTCCCGAGACGCAGCCCACCATCGAGGGCAACGCCCTGCAAAAGGCCCGCTACCTCTACGAACGCACGGGCCGCGACTGCTTCGCCGACGACACGGGGCTGGAAGTCGAAGCGCTCGGCGGAGCGCCGGGCGTACACTCGGCCCGCTATGCGACCGACGGTCACGACTTCGCGGCCAACAACCGCCTGCTGCTGAAGAATTTGGAGGGTCAGGCGAACCGCCGGGCACGCTTCCGCACGGTCATCGCGCTCATCGTCCGAGGCGAAGAACACCTTTTCGAAGGGGTCGTCGAGGGGCGCATCGTGGAAGCGCCGCGAGGCACCGAAGGCTTCGGCTACGACCCCCTCTTCCTGCCCGACGGCCACGACAAGACCTTCGCCGAGATGGACGCCGGGGAGAAAAACTTCGTCTCCCATCGCGGGCGCGCCGTACGCCGGCTTGCGGAGTATTTGCATTCGACGAATAAATAAGGTACCTTTGCCGCCGTTTCCAACATTTGCAAGAGTTCCCATGGAATCGAAAATCTACGAAAAGGAAGAACGCTTCGACCCCGCGAAGATCGAAGCGCTCGCCAGCCATTATAGCGAAATCCTTCGTCTGCTGGGCGAAGACTCCTCCCGCGAGGGGCTGCTGAAGACCCCCGAACGCGTGGCCAAGGCGATGGCGTTCCTGACGAAAGGCTACACCCAAAACCCGCTCGACATCATCCGTTCGGCGATGTTCCGCGAGGAGTACAAACAGATGGTACTGGTCAAAGACATCGAACTCTACTCGCTGTGCGAGCACCACATGCTGCCGTTCTACGGGAAGGCGCACGTGGCCTACATCCCCAACGGCCGCATCACGGGACTCTCGAAGATCGCCCGGGTGGTCGAATGCTTCGCACGGCGGCTGCAAGTGCAGGAGCGGCTGACGGTGCAAATCCGCGACTGCATCCAGGAGGCGCTCGACCCGATGGGCGTAGCCGTAGTGATCGAAGCGAGCCACATGTGCATGCAGATGCGCGGCGTGGAGAAACAAGGCTCGGCGACCACGACATCGGCCTTCACGGGCATCTTTCTGTTGGATCACCGCACGCGCGAAGAATTCATGACCCTCATTTCGCACCGATACCGGTAGCCGCCCGCTGCCGCTTTCGCTCGGACGCTTTCTTGAAAGAGAGCGTCTTTTTTTTGTTGTCCGGACAAATTTTTCCGAAGCGCTGCGCCATTGCGGAACGAATTTTGAACCGTCTCTGCCTGACAGCAAACCAAAATCAGAAAAACCATGACTTTCAAAACCATCCACTACCTTGCGGTCGCGCTGCTCGCAGCGACGATCTGCGCATGCCAGAAAGACCCCTCGACGTCGGATCTGCACCGGGAGTACCTGGTCTACACCGACCACGACACCCAGGCCGACTTCGCGGCTTTCGACACCTACTACATTCCCGACAGCATCCTGCTGATGGGCACCAGCAACAAAACCGAGTACTGGAAAGACGAAAACGCCCTGGAAATCATAGCCGCCGTAGCTGCCGGCATGCAATCCGCGGGCTACATCCGCACCGACGCCAAAGAGACGGCCGACCTGGGCCTCCAGCTCAGCTATGTGGAGCGCGAAACCTACTTCGTGGGCAACAGCAATCCCTACTGGTGGTGGTACTACCCCTACTACTGGACGCCGGGCTACTGGGGCGATTGGACCGGCTGGTACTATCCCTATCAAGTCTACTACGGCTACACAGCCGGCTCGCTGCTGATCGAAATGGTCAACCTCGACGCCGTGCCGACCGCCGGCAAACGCCTGCCCATCGTCTGGGACAGCTTCATCGGCGGCCTGCTGACCTCGAACGCCAAACTCAACCAACGCCGCACGCTGGAAGCCATCGACCAAGCTTTCGCACAATCGCCCTATCTCAAATAACCAATCAACCGACAAATCGCAACAACCATGAAATCGACCAAATATTTTCGGATACTCGCGCTCTGCACCCTGCTGCTGGCCATCGCACAACCCGGCAAGGCACAGCTTTTCCCCAACTCCTACATCAACATCGACTGGCAGGTAAACGTGCCCGTGGGCGACAGCTTCGCCGACAAGGCCTCGGGCTGGGGCATGAACTTCGAAGGCGGCTACCGCATCACGCCGGCCGTGGCCGTCGGCCCGTTCATCTCGTTCCACACGAACTTGCAAGACATCGACCGCCGCACGATCCATCCGAATGCGGGTTCGGCCCTGACGACCAACCAGAAACATGCGGTGTTCCAACTCCCGTTCGGCGTGTCGGGACGTTACAGCTGGTACAACAAAAGCGTGCTGCAACCCTATGTGGGCCTGAAACTGGGTGCCAACTATGCACAGCTTTCGAGCTACTACTATATTCTGAAACAATACACCGACACATGGGGATTCTATGTCGCGCCCGAGGTGGGTCTGTCGATCTTCCCCAATCCCGACTACCGGCTGGGGTTCCATCTGGCGCTCTATTACAGCTACGCAACCAACAGCGGCGACGTGCTGATCTACTCGGTCAACAACCTGAACAACTTCGGCGTGAGAGTCGGCGTATCGTTCTGAAAACAGGGGACGGCAGCTCGGAAGTCTTCGTTTCCGAATCGACCTTCGGGCGCCATCCCCATATTGAAAACGGGGTTCCTTTGCAGGAACCCCGTCGTTCATTCGCAGCGAACCGATACTACTTGTTGCAGCACTCCTTCTCGCACTTCTCGCAAGCCGCCGAGTCGCACTTCTCGCACTCCTCGGTGCACTCGCCTTCGCACTTCTCGCCAGCGGCAGCCTCGACAACGGTCTGCTCGGCCTGTGCCTCGGCAGCTTTCTTATTCGGGTTCCCTGCGCAGCTTACCATAGCTGCGGCAGCCATGACAACAACGAAAGAAAGAATCTTTTTCATAGCTTTAAATGTTTAGAAATTAGTTGTTTTGTATCGCCGCAAAGTTAGGTAATCGTGCGGAATATGCAAGAAAAAACTAAATAATTTTCAAAAAGGACTTTCTTCAACGCGAGAAATCGGCCAATGACAACTGCTCGCTCTTAGGAAACGCCTTGGGAAAGGTCGCCGAGACATGTCCTTTAAGAATGATCGCCTCCTCGATGGTAAGGCAGTCGCCGACCGTGATCCGGAAATAAGGATTTTCATAAACCATGTAGGTTCGGATTCCGGGGTAGGTCTCCGTAAAGAGATTGCGGGCCGCCACGGCACCCGCACGGGCCTCTTCGCCATTGTCGGCATAGATGCAGACCCGATATCCCCTGACGGAGAAATGGCGTTCGGCATCGGCCGCCGACCCGACGGCCTGCGCCGCATCGCCGTATTCATCGACGACGACCCGAGCCGTCGCACCCGACGACTCGCAGACTACGGGGCGCTCCAGACGCTGCTTGAAGGCGTCGAGCGACTGCGCCGCGGCAACGTGCGAACCGGCCGCAGCAAAAACGAACAAGAAAAGAATCAAACGATTGCGCATAGACACAAACACAATTTAAACACTTATCCAAAAATCGGCGAAGCGGGACGCCCCGCGCCCCGAACTATTTCAAATTCAAACCGTTTTTCAGCTCCTGTACATTCAAGTCGAAAGTATCCAGAAACTCGGGCAACGGCACCTGCCGGCGCTCGAACACGAACGGCGCCGGGCCGCCGCGCCCCGTGACCGTACACGAAACGGCGATATTCGAAAAATCATCCTTCCCGATGCGCCGGGAAAGCGCATAGAGCGCCAGCGGATCGCCGATGCGCCACTTCCAGGAGGTAACAACGCTGTACACGCCGCGCCGCGGCACCTCGACCGGCTCCCGCAACACGATCGTCCCGACGCAGGCCGAACCGTAGAAAAGATCGAACGAAGCACTGGCCAACACCAACTTGTAACGCGTATCGTTGCGCACCTGCAAAACGATGTCGCAGCCGCTCGCCCCGCGCAGGTCGGCCCGCTCGATGCACTCGACCCGAATATTCTGCCGCGCTTTCTCGACCGTCCGGCGGCACGAAGCCGCCCCCAAGCAGCAAACCAGGCAAAACATCCACACCGAGGCCCGGATGCCGTATCGAAACTTCGGACGCACACCGTCCGAACAACTTTTATTCAATCCACCCATATCTTATTCCGATCGTTGGCCTACATATATTTGCGCAATGCCGAAACTCTGGCTTCGGGCGCGGCACCCGACGAACCCGGCACGCTCCAACCTCCGCACGAACTCTGCGGGAGCGGGAAACTCCCCGACCGAAGCGGGCAGATAAGCATACGCCTGCCGGTCGTGGGAAACCGCCCCTCCGACAAACGGCAAAACCCGGAAAGCATACCACTCGTACAACGCCCGGAACCATCTGTTCCGCGGCCGCGAGAACTCCAAAATAACGACCCGGCCCCCAGGTTTTATTGTGCGGGCCAACTCGCGCAGCCCGACATCGAGATCGCCGAAATTGCGCACGCCGAACGCAACCGTCGCGGCATCGAACGCGGCATCGCCGAAATCGAGCCGCTCAGCATCGCCCTGCACGAAAGCGACCCGCTCCTTCAGCCCGCGGGCGGCCGCCTTGCGCCGGGCGGCATCGAGCATCCCTGCGGAAAGGTCGACACCGGTTACCTCGGCGCCGGGCATGCGCCGCACCAGCTCGAACGCCAGGTCGCCGGTGCCCGTAGCAACGTCGAGCACGCGCCGGGGGCAGCCTCGAAGCACCTCGTTCACGACATGCCGGCGCCACAACCGGTCGATGTTGAATGACAAGACATGGTTCAAGAAATCGTAATGCGGAGCGATGTGATCGAACATCGTCCGCACCTCCTCCTTCTTGGAGCGTTGGGTATGATAGGGTTTCACGTTCATTCGTAGCGGATCGCCTCGACGGGCTTGATTTTGGAAACGATATAAGTAGGAATTACCAGCAGAACCACGATGGCTGCCAAGACCCCGGCATCGAGCAGCAACAACCATTCCCACCCCAAACCGATGGGCACGCGCGAAAGCAGATAACCCTCGGCGCTGAGCCTTGCCCATCCGGTGGCCTGCTGCAAAAAACACAAAGCCAGCCCGACGCCGTTGCCCCAAGCCATGCCGCGCAAGGCGATGAAAAACGCCCGGTAGAGAAAAATCCGCCGCAGAGCACCGTTGCGCATGCCGAAAGTCTTCAGCAGTCCGATCATGCGCGTACGCTCCATGACGAGCACCAACAAAGCAGAAGTCATATTGAAAAAAGCGACGATGAGCATGATGATGATGATGACCGCGGCATTGACATCATGGGCCTTCAACCAGTCGAAAATGTTGGCATACTGTTCGCGTACGCTCAAGGCTACCAAATTAGCGGTCTCGTCGCCCTCATCGTAGAGAATCGCCCGATTGAGGCGTCGCACGAAATCGTCGGACGAGGCGATGTCGCGGGTAAAGATTTCATAACCGGAGACTTCCTGCGCCGACCAGTCGGAAAGACGCTGGACGTTACGCAAATCGGTCATAATCACAGCATTATCCATTTCGTCCATGCCCGACGAATAGATGCCCGCGACCTTGAACCGGTCACGGCGCGGCACGGCCCCGTGCTCAACGAAAAGCATTTCGGCCCGGTCGCCGACGCCAAGACGGAGTCTGCGGGCCAAGTTGCGCGACAGCAGGATCTCCTTGGTGCGGACAACCCCGCCCACGCGCGGCAAGGCCCCCTCCTGCAACCACTCGCCGAAAAACCGCCAGTCGTAGGTGCTGTCGACCCCCTTGAGGAGGATGCCCTCGACCGTCTCATCGGTGCGGACGATGCCGCTGCGCACAGCATAGGGGGTCATGGAGACGAACCCGTCGACCCCGCCGACGAAGTCTTCCAGGCGCTCGCTGCGCAGCACTGGCGTGCTGTCGAACGCGCGGACGCTACGCACGTCGGTCAGCGTGGCATGGGCCGCGAAACCAGCGATCTTATGCGTGATTTCACGCTTGAAACCCATAATCACGGCCAACGCCAGGATCATGGCGCCCACGCTCAGCGCCACCGATACTACGGCGATGCGCTCCATCACGCCGGGTCGCGCTCCGCAAAGCGACCGGGCGGTACGTCGGGCTATGAAAAAGGCGAGTTCCAAGAGGGTTTCAAGATTTACGGAAAAACCGGCAATCGCGCATAAAAGTTATGCAAAGTAATATAAAATTTCGTACTTTTGCCCAAAGAAACAGCACTTTTATGAAAAAACAAGCGCTCATTACCGGAGCGACGTCAGGCATCGGCCGGGCGACGGCTCTGCGGCTGGCGGCCGCAGGCTACGGCATCGTAGCGACGGGCCGACGGGCGGAACGGCTCGAAAGCCTGCGCCGGGAGATCGAAGCAGCGGGCGGCGAATGCCGGACGCTGTGTTTCGACGTACGCAGCGAGGAGGAGGTGCGCCGCCACCTGGAACCGCTGGAAGATATGGATCTGCTGGTAAACAACGCCGGGCTGGCAGCGGGGCTGGAACACATCGACCAGGGCGACACCCGAGACTGGGACGCGATGATCGACACCAACGTGAAAGGACTGCTCTATGTGACGCGCGTCGTTGCGGCGAAGATGGCGGCCCGCGGCGCGGGACATATCGTCAACATCGGCTCGATCGCCGGCACGGAACCCTACGAGAACGGCGCCGTCTACTGCGCGTCGAAACATGCGGTGCACGCCCTTTCGCAGGCGATGCGGGCCGATCTGCTGGCATCGGGAGTCAAGGTCACGGAGATCCGTCCGGGAATGGTCGAAACGGAGTTTTCGTGCGTAAGGTTCCACGGCGACCGGCAGCGTGCGGACGGAGTGTACGAAGGCGTGACGCCGCTGCGTGGCGAAGATATTGCAGAGGCGATCGCATGGGTGGCGCAACTTCCTGCACACATGAATGTAAATGACATGGTTCTGATGCCCGCCCAACAAGCAGGAGCATATTATACACACAGAAAAAAATAGGACTTATGGTGCAACCGCTTTTGAGCTTGCTGCAAGCAAGCTATCCCTACACGGAACGCTACGACACAGCGACGACAGGCATGATCTTTCTGATCGTGGTCATCGGCGTGGTCGGCTACATGGTGCAGGCGCGCCTGCAATCCGTATTCAAAAAATATTCGAAAGTGCGCTTCCCGGGCGGGCTGACGGGCGCCGAAGTGGCTGAAAAGATGCTGCGCGACAACAACATCCACAACGTGAAGGTAACCCACGTAAAGGGGCACCTGACCGACCACTTCAACCCGCAGACGATGACCGTGAACCTGAGCGACGCAGTATACGGCTCGGACAGCGTGGCCGCCGCGGCCGTGGCGGCGCACGAATGCGGCCATGCGATCCAGCATGCCCGCGAATACGCCCCGCTGAAGCTCCGCTCGCAGCTGGTGCCGGCCGTGCAGTTCGCCTCGACGGCCGCCACATGGGTAATCATCGCCGGGCTGGTGCTTCTGGCCGCCACGCAGAACGAAATCCTGTGCTGGATCGGCGTGGGGATGATCGCCATGTCGGCGATCTTCTCGATCGTGACGCTGCCCGTGGAATACAACGCCTCGGCCCGCGCGCTGGAGTGGCTGGAAGCGAGTCGCACGATGCAGGGCGCGCAACTGGTGCAGGCCAAAGAAGCCCTCTCGTGGGCGGCCCGCACCTACCTGGTGGCCGCGCTCAGCGCCGTAGCTTCGGTACTCTACTACGTCTTCCTGATTCTTGGACGGCGCGACTGATCGCATGGAAAAGACCCCCGAAAAGGAATATTCCCGCAAGGTGCGGCAGGCCGCGGCGGCGCTGGTCGTCGTGCTGACGGTCGTGAGCCTCATTCCGCCGCAGAGTTTCGGCGGTGTGGAACTGCGCCGGGCCAACATTCTGTCGGACCTCGTAGTCTATGACGACACCCCGGCAGAAGCCCCCTCGGCAGTGCTTTTCGATGAGGAGGAGTTCCGCATCGATCTGGCCGAAGTGGTCGAACGGATCGAAGCCGAGACGGCCCCGCCCCGCGTGCAGACCCTCTACGAATGGTGCGCGGCACCGGACAACACGCCACGACGTCCGATCCGTCCCGACACGACGCTCCCCAAGCGCATCGTGCCGATCGAAGAATTCGACACGGCACGCCGCGACGGCATGCAGGCGTTCTACGACACGCTGCTGACAGCCCGCCGTCCGGTGCGCATCGCCGTGCTGGGCGATTCGTTCATCGAGGGCGATATTCTGACGGCCGACCTGCGCGAGCGGCTGCAAGAACGCTACGGCGGAGGCGGCACAGGCTTCGCACCGATGGCCTCGCCGCTGACGGCATTCCGCCGCACCGTAAAGACGACGGCCAAAGGCTGGAACGCCCACAACATCATGCAACGCAAGAAGACGCCCGAGACGCTGCGCGACAAATTCTATGTCTCGGGATGGGTGTGCCAACCTGCGCCGGGCGCCTCGACCCGCTGGGAGACGACCGACTATCGCCGCGGGCCGGAAACGAGCACCTGCGGCCGTATCTTCTTCCTCTCGCCGCGCGACAGCCGGCTGGAAGTAACGATAAACGACACGCTGCACCAAGAATTCGCCGTCGAAGGCGCCGCCGCAGTGCGGCAGATCGCAGTGACGGCGCCCGACATCCGCTCGCTGGGCTTCCGTGTGGTGTCGGGTGCAGAAAGTTTCGTAGGCTACGGCGCCATGCTGGAGGGGCGCGGCGTGACGGTAGACAACTACTCGATCCGCAGCAACAACGGCCAGGCGATGTTCTGGACCGATCCGTCGATCAACGCCCAGATCCACGCCATGACGGGCTACGACCTGGTAATCCTGCAATACGGACTCAACATCATGCAGACGGGCGTCTACAACTACACGAACTACGGCGTGAAGATCGAGAAGATGATCGCTTTCGTGCGCGAATGTTTCCCCGGGGCCGCGGTGCTGGTGCTGGGCGTGAGCGACCGCTCGGTGCGCACCGAAAACGGCTTCCGCCCGATGGATGCCATCCCCCACATGCTGGCGTGCCAGCGCCGTGCGGCGCGCAACGCCCAGGCGGCTTTCTGGTCGACCTGCGACGCCATGCGCAAACTGGGCGGCATGGAACGTTTCGTACAGAACGGCTGGGCAGGCAAGGACTTCACACACATCAACTATGCTGGCGGAAGCCGCATCGCCTGGGCGCTGGCCGACGCACTGAACGAACGCGTCCGCGCAGCCGATGAAACCCGCCGCCGCGAAGAGAACGCCCAAGCCGCAGTGCTGGACTCGCTGCAAACGGAAAAACTCCGCCGCCGGCTGCTCTACGCTCCGGAACCGATCAAACCGATCCGACCATGACGCTGCCCGCGACGGAGAACCTCTTTTCGAAAATCGGGGCTTTGCTGACCTACGACCCCTCGTCGCCGCTGATATTCAGCAGCGGGCTGTTTCTGTTTCTGTTCACGGGGTTTCTGCTGCTCTACGGCTTCTTCCGCCGGGCGCCCTTGGCGCGCATGGTCTATGTGATACTCTTTTCGCTCTACTTCTACTACAAGTCGAGCGGTATCTATTTCCTGCTGCTGATTTTCGCCGCCACAAGCGACTTCCTGATCGCCCAAGCCATCTATCGGGTGCCGGGCCGGCGGGCGAAACGCTGGCTGGTGGCGCTCAGCGTGGCGGTCAACCTGGGGATGCTGGGCTACTTCAAGTACACGAACTTCCTGGTCGAAATCGCCAACGGACTTTTCGGCCAAGGATTCCTGCAATTCCAGAACATCTTCCTGCCGGTGGGCATCTCGTTCTTCGTGTTCCAGTCGATGAGCTACACGATCGACGTCTACCGCGGACAACTCTGGCCGCTGAAAAACTGGCTCGACTACTTCTTCTATCTCTCGTTCTTCCCCCAGCTGGTGGCAGGGCCGATCGTGCGGGCGCGCGACTTCATCCCCCAGATCCGGCAGAACCCCGTGATCGTGACGCGCCGGATGTTCGGAACCGGCATATTCCTCATTCTGACGGGACTTTTCAAGAAAGCCGTCATCTCGGACTTCATCTCGCTGAACTTCGTCGACCGCATCTTCGACGAACCGCTGCTCTACACAGGCTTCGAATGTCTGATGGGCATCTACGGCTATGCGCTGCAAATCTACTGCGACTTCTCGGGCTATTCGGACATGGCCATCGGCATCGCGCTGCTGCTGGGCTTCCGCTTCCCGAAAAACTTCGACGCCCCCTACAAATCGGCGACGATTACCGAATTCTGGCGCCGCTGGCACATCTCGCTCTCGTCGTGGCTGCGCGACTACCTCTACATATCGCTGGGCGGCAACCGCCGGGGGCGCCTGCGTACCTACGGCAACCTGATGCTGACGATGCTCCTGGGCGGATTGTGGCATGGCGCGGCGCTCCGCTTCGTGCTGTGGGGCGCGCTGCACGGCGCAGCCCTGGCGCTCCACAAACTCTGGCTCGCGACTGTCCCGGGCGCCAAGGAGACGGGCCGGAAGATGCACTGGTGGAGCCGGATTGGGGGCGTGATCCTGACGTTCAACATAGTGTGCCTGGGCTGGCTGATGTTCCGCGCCGAATCGATGCAGACGGTGACCCTCATGCTGCACCAGATCGTCCACAACTTCAACGCACCGATGATTCCGCAAGTGTTGAGCGGCTACGCTTCGGTATTCGCGCTCATCGCGGCAGGCTATCTGCTCCACCTGCTGCCGCAACGGGTCGACACGCTGGCCCGGCGCAGCGTGACCGCGGCACCGCTGGCCGTACAGGTGCTGATGATGGCCGCGATGATCTGGTGCGTGATGCAGATCAAATCCTCCGACATCCAACCGTTCATCTATTTCCAATTCTGACGACGAAAGGCAGCGATGCAATCCTTGCCTTCGGCCCGTCAGGCACCTGCGATTTCTCTTTTTCCAACCCGAACCGATGTACTATAATTTCGATCACGACCTTTTCCTGGCGCTGAACTTCGACGGCGGCGCTTTCCTCGACCGCGCGATGCTCGCCGTGTCGGGCACCCTCGCATGGCTGCCGCTCTACGCCTTGATCCTTTGGCTTGTCTGGCGCCGCACGGGATGGCGCTGCCTGCTGCTATTTATCGTCTTAATGTTGGGCGCCCTGGCCCTCTCCGACATGGTGTCGGGCATCTTCAAGCACAACGGCCTGCTGGGCGGCCTGCTGCCCGACTTCCAGCCGCGCTGGCGCCCGATGTTCACGCCCGAACTGGAGGGGCTGGCCATTGCGCCCGACTCGCTTGTGGCGATCCGCCGGGCCGCACTGCCGGGCGACTGGGCAGTACATGTACCGGTCGAAGCCGTGAGCGGTCTCTACGGCACGGTCTCGGCCCATGCGGCAACGATCGTAGCGCTGGCAACACTCTCTTGCTCGGTAATCCGCCGCCGCTGGTTCGCATGGCTGATGGTCGGATGCACGTTGTTGATCTGCTATTCGCGCATCTATCTGGCCAAGCATTTCCCGATGGACTTGGCATGGGGAACGCTCGTGGGACTGCTGCTGGGCTGGGGGAGCTACCGAATTTTCCAGCTTTTCGCCCGACCGCAAAAAGACGAACCAACGACTCCCCTAAATTGAAAATCGCCCCTGCCAGAATACATTCTGGCAGGGGTAAAACCATTCGAACCGGAACTTGCCGGACGGTATTTATCGCACTATCAGAACCCCCAATCGGCCGGGTCGAAACGCTCTTTGACCGAAGCCGGCACGTCGGGGAAAAACTCGATGCCGGTCGTCTGCTCGATGAACGCGACCGGCACGGCGATCTTTTTCAACTCGGCCGTGGCGCTCGTACCCGATACCGAGGGAAAAGCCTCGATCCAGAATCCGATGGCCTGCAATTCGTCGGCCGTGCAGTCGGCGATGCGCTTGCCGGTGTTGCCTTTGCGGGTGCGCAGCGCCATCTTGAACTGGTGGGTCGGCATCACGCAAATTTTCGACACACCGCAGGTTGTGGGCGAATAATTGTAATTCGACGCGTCGTGGTCGGCCCAGTTGTCGTGCGCGTAATAGCATCCCGCAACAAGGAACAACGTGTCGGCCACGATGTTGATGTTCTGCCGCCCGTCATCGGCCGTGAAGTCGGTGTCCTTGTAGTCGTTCGTGCCGGAAAAAAGAGACTCCGCATAGCTCCACACCGTGGCGAAGTCGGAAGCCCCGGCACTCGACTGCGGCGCGATGTTGGTCGGATAAAATGTTTGGATGTTGATCGGCGCATCCTTGCCGCCGCGTTCGCTCGACATGCAGAGGTGGCCTTTCGACCAGTAGCCGCCCTTGCCGAGCGACTTGAGCAGCGCATTGCCCCAAAACTGGTAGCCGTCGTAGATGCCGGAGCCTTCGCCGGCGCGCTTGTAGATTTTCGACTGGCATGCCTCGTCCAACGCCGGATCGGGCGCCCACGGATCGGGATCGGTGCGTCCCGTACCGCCCTCGCGGTAGACGGCATGCAACGGATAGGCCACCCACACGGGATTGTGGCGCCGCGTGTCGTAGCAGTAGGAGAAATTGCGGACGGTTTTCCTGGTTCTGACGCTCTGCGACCAGTGCGTGAAGAACGCAAGATCGCCATGCCGTGCTGCCGCATCGCCCGTCGGTGCCACCCAGTTGCCGGGCAGCTCGGGAAAGCGGTAGGTCGCAGCTGGAACCGGCGGCGGAGTCGGAATCGGCGCAGGTGTCGGTGCCGGCGCCTCGTCCTCGCCGCCCTCGCTGCAAGCCAATGAAAAGAGACCGACGGCCGCAACAACGACAGTCCGCAACAACATGTTCCGCCGTACGGAACCCGATTCGGAGAAAAAATCGATCATACGGACGAATATAGGGACAAAAAAACGGAATCGCAAATTATTCATTATTATTCCTTTTTTCACTACTTTTGTACGGATAAAACGACAACACGAAAAACAGCATAAGCATGACCATCGAACTCAACGAACAGGAACAACTCCGCAGGCAGTCGCTGACCGCATTGCGCGAACTGGGCATAGACCCCTATCCTGCCGCCCGCTATGAAGTGACGGCCACGGCGCGCGGGATAGCCGACAACTACAACGATGCCGACCAGGCCGCTTTCGGCGACATCCGCATCGCGGGCCGCATCATGTCGCGCCGCATCATGGGCAGCGCGTCGTTCTTCGAACTGCAAGATCACACCGGCCGCATCCAAGTCTACATCCGCCGCGACGACATCTGCCCGGAGGGCGATCCGACGCTTTACAACACGGTATTCAAGAAACTGCTGGACATCGGCGACTTCGTGGGTGTCGAGGGCTTCGCGTTCCGCACCAACACGGGCGAATTATCGGTGCACTGCCGCAAGTTTACCGTGCTGTCGAAGTCGGTGCGGCCGCTGCCGGTGGTCAAGGAGAAGGACGGCAAGACCTTCGACGCCTTCACCGACCCCGAAATCCGCTACCGCCAGCGCTACCTCGACCTGATCGTCAATCCGCAGGTCAAGGACACGTTTGTCAAGCGGGCCAAAATCATGGCCACGATGCGCGACTTCTTCAACGAACGCGGCTACATCGAAGTCGAGACCCCCATCCTCCAGCCCATTCCGGGCGGAGCGTCGGCCCGGCCGTTCATCACGCACCACAACTCGCTGGACATCGACCTCTACCTGCGCATCGCCACCGAACTCTACCTTAAAAAACTGATTGTCGGGGGCTTCGACGGCGTCTACGAATTCGGCAAGAACTTCCGCAACGAAGGCATGGACCGCACGCACAACCCCGAATTCACGTGCATGGAGATTTATGTGGCCTACAAGGACTATCTGTGGATGATGGAATTCACCGAACAGATGCTCGAACGGGTGGCTATGGCCACCAACGGGACCACGGAACTGACCATCGACGGCAAGGCCGTGTCGTTCAAGGCGCCGTTCCGCCGTGTGACGATGACCGACCTCATCCGCGAAAAGACGGGCTACGACATCACGGGCCAAAGCGAAGAACAGCTGCGCGAAGCCTGCAAGCGGCTCAACGTCGAAATCGACGACACGATGGGCAAAGGCAAGCTCATCGACGCCATTTTCGGGCAATACTGCGAAGCAGAGCTGATCCAGCCTACGTTCGTGACCGACTACCCCATCGAAATGTCGCCCCTCTGCAAGCGTCACCGCGAAAACCCCGATCTGACCGAGCGCTTCGAACTCTTCGTCAACGGCAAGGAGCTCTGCAACGCCTACTCCGAGCTGAACGACCCGATCGACCAGCTCGAACGCTTCCAGGAGCAGCTGCGCCTCTCGGAAAAGGGCGACGACGAAGCGATGTTCATCGACATGGACTTCGTGCGCGCATTGGAATACGGCATGCCCTCGTGCTCGGGCATGGGCATCGGCATCGACCGGCTGACGATGTTCATGACGGGTCAGACGTCGATCCAGGACGTGCTTTTCTTCCCGCAGATGCGGCCCGAAAAGAAAGTTGTGAACGACCCGGCGGAGAAATACATGGAGATCGGCGTACCCGAAGAATGGGTGCCTGTGATCCAGAAGATGGGCTATCTGACGGTCGACTCGCTGCGCAAACTCTCGGCGGGCAAGTTCTTCAACGACCTCTGCGGCTTCAACAAGAAGAACAAACTCGGTCTGAAAGCCCCCTCGATGGAGGAAGTCAAGAAGTGGTGCGAGGAGTAAACAAAGAATCGTTTCATACAAAAATAAAACTATGAGAAAGAAAATCGTAGCCGGCAACTGGAAGATGAACACGCTTCCGGCCGAAGGCGTAGAATTAGCAAAAAACATCGTCGGACAACGCACGACGGTTTCGGGCGAAGTGAATTTCCTCGTCTGCCCTCCCTTTACCCATCTGGCGATGGTGGCCGAAGCGCTGAAAGGCTCGGACATCGCACTGGGCGCACAGAACTGCGCCGCCGAGGCCAAAGGCGCCTACACGGGCGAAGTGGCCGCCTCGATGATCGCAGCCCTGGGCTGCAAATATGTGATCCTGGGTCACTCGGAGCGCCGCCAATACTATGGCGAGACCTCCGAGACGCTGAACAAGAAGATGGAGCAGGTCTACGCCAACAACCTTACCCCGATCTACTGCGTGGGCGAGAACCTCGACGAGCGCGAGGCCGGCAAACATTTCGACGTAGTAAAGACGCAGATCGAAGAAGTGGTCTACAACCTCACGGCCGAGCAGTTCAGGAACCTGGTCATCGCCTATGAACCCGTATGGGCCATCGGTACGGGCAAGACAGCCACGGCCGAGCAGGCACAGGAAATCCACGCCTACATCCGCAAGGTGCTGGCAGTGAAGTTCGGCGCAGCGGCCGACGAATGCGCCATCCTTTACGGCGGCTCGTGCAAACCCTCGAATGCGGCCGAAATCTTTGCCAAAGCCGATGTAGACGGCGGCCTGATCGGCGGAGCAGCTCTGAAAGCCGACGACTTCCTGGCCATCGGCAAAGGATTCGAGAAATAAACGGACTACCATCCGCCATTCAATTAAAACGAGGAGAATGTTTTTCTCCTCGTTTTAATTTTACCCCCCCCCTCCGTCCTAAAGTGATTAGCAAATGAACGAGCAAACAGGAGAGAGGGAGGGATAACTGACGAACCGGCAAATGGATAGAACGGGGATGCAGAGAAGTCCGGGCTAATCGGCAGGGGGGGGGTAACGAACGGATCGATGGAACGGGGAGGTATACAACGGAATTTCGGGCTACCAACAATGAATCGGAAATAACTATGATTTTACGATTCGATTACCGCTTGGCCCCGTCCACGCCGAGCAGAACGATGCCCGCAGCGACCACGACCGCGAATACGACAGAGAGCGCCATCGTGATTTTGCTCTTGCGGCCCGCACCTCTTTTCAGCATCCCCTTATACCTGCCCCAATGGATCGTGACGTGACGCACCCCAACGGCAAGAAACAGCAACCCCGCCGCTATATGACCTGAAGCCCAGGCATGCCACACTTCGTGGTCGGTTCCGTGTCCGGCGAGGTGCAGGCCGATTCCGGAACATCCGACCGGGACGAACGTCGCGATCATAATCCCTAATCTATTATGAAAATCTTTTTCATCGCTTTTGCGGCGGAGCTGACTCCGATAGATTTAAAGAACAACTTTCGGCCGCAACGCGGTTCCCGAATAAAGGCCGGATGCCGGCCGACGGCGAAACAGACAAAAGGCCCGTCCCTCTCCGAAACAAAAAAGCGACCTCGAAAAAGGTCGCTCCTGGTAGTGGATAGGGGATTCGAACCCCTATGTCATGCGTGAGAGGCATGTATCCTAACCCTTAGATGAATCCACCATAAATTCAGTACCAAAATAAATGCGCTGCAAACAATAGCTGAATTTATCCATGCTTTGCCGAAGCGGCATTTATCGAGTGCAAAGATAGCGCAGTTTTCGGGAATGTGCAAAAAAAATCGTCCAAAACTGCAAAAAAATTCTTCAGACAGCTCTTTTTCCCCGCTTTTTGCCTATATTTACAAGAGAATACTTTGTTTTCGGACAGGGAGGAACTACGGAAACACCGAAGTCCCCGCGACTCCGAAATATAGGCTGGAAGCATACGATGCCTCCACAATACGTCCGCACCATGAAAAAAACCTGCATCTTCCTCACAACACTGACCGCTCTGACGCTGACGGCCTGCCACCGTCCTGTGAAACCGCACTTCGAGTTTTCGACCCTCGACACGCTGATCGGCGATGCGACCTACGACTGCCGGGTAGAATACCGCTTTGCGGCGATCGCCAACACGGCGAAATCGGATGCCCTGCGCACGATCGAAGAACGCAACATAATCTACTTCTTCGAACTGGAAGAATTCGACGGGACGGCCGCAGAGGCGATGGCCGAATCGCTCCGGCAGCTCGACGAGGAGTTGCGCCTGCCTACCACGGCGGCCCCCTCCGTAGCTCGCATGGAGTGCGAGGTGTCGGTGGAGAGCGAAGGCACGGTCGTCGACACGCTGCTGAACTATGCGATTTACCGCTCCAGCTATCTGGGCGGTGCCCACGGCATGTATACGACCGCCTACCACACCTATTCACTGACGACGGGCTACGAATACTCGGCCGCCGAACTGTTCGGCCAAGAACGCATGGAACCGCTCACGGCGCTGATCCGGAAAAAACTCTATGAAAAATACGAGGCGACGAACGACAACGAACTCTCCGCACGCGGATTTTTTCCCGAATACATTGCAGTGACGGACAACTTCAAGGTCACACGCGAAGGCGTCGTCTTCCTCTACAACCCCTACGAGATCGCCTGCTACGCCACCGGCGACATCGAGGTGGCGATAAGCCATGAGGAACTGGCCGCACTCTGACAGAGAAACGACCTGCGGAAAAATAAAAAAAGGCCCTAAGTTTCACAACTTTGAGCCTTTTTTCAACGGGAACCACCCCGTTGAAAATGAGGGTCAATCGGAGGTATTCGACCCTTCGGACGAGCACCGCCCTCGAAGTCTTAGTAACGGATTTCCGTTACAACCTGCCGATTTCCTCAACCAACCTAAAACTACTAACCTAAATGAACCTTAAAACTTCAAGGGCAAAGATAAGGCGGAATTTTGAATTGTGCAAATATTTTATGAATATTTTAAATATATTTAACAATTTGGTAACATTACCCTGCCCGAAAAAGCGCTGCAACGCAACAAGTTGACTACTTAAACGATTAAATTTTACACAAGAAAAAAAACAGAACGACGACTCCGGAAATGCGTCCGGACAACACACAAAATCCCAAGGAGCGTCGAAAACCCCACCGACGTTTGCAGCGGCATCCGATTTCAACATGCACCTTTACCCCATGCTCCGTCGCAACGGATATCAAATTTCGTTTGCTTCTGCGCCCGGCTTTTCGTATATTTAGCATTGTAAGATATTTCGTTTCGGCAATGCTCAAATAAATTTGGCATTGCACTCAACTTATTCGTATCTTTGTCGGGCCGCATCTTGAAGGTGCAGGCACATCCGGAAGCATGTCAACGACTTTTACCCCGACCCAATCGACAACTTTCCCATGCCTCAACGCATAACTCTTGTACTCTCGCCCGAAGCAGCCGCCGACGCGAAACGCTACGTTCCGCAGGCGGCACGGCGCATGGGCGTAGCCGAGCGCGACATCGCGCTGACCCGGGTCGTCAAACGATCGATCGATGCACGACGGGGTGCCCCAAAAGTCAATCTGACGCTCGAAATCTATGTCGACAACGAACCGCAGCCGGCACCCGTGCACTTCGACTACCCCTCGGTAGCCGGTCGCACGGAGGTCGTGATCGTGGGTTCCGGCCCGGCCGGGTTATTCGCCGCCCTGCGGCTCATCGAACTCGGACTGCGGCCCATCCTTGTGGAGCGCGGCCGCGACGTCGCGGCCCGCAAGGTCGACATCGCGCAGATCAACCGCAACGGAGCCGTCGACCCCGACTCGAACTACGCTTTCGGCGAAGGCGGCGCCGGCACCTTTTCGGACGGCAAGCTCTTTACCCGCAGCAAAAAACGCGGCGACTACAACAAGGCGCTGCAAACACTTGTCTTCCACGGCGCTACACCCGAAATCCTCTACGAAGCCCATCCTCACATCGGTACCGACAAGTTGCCCGACATCATCCGCAACATCCGCCGCACGATCGTCGATTCCGGGGGCGCAGTACTCTTCGGGCGCCGCGTTACCGACCTGACGATCAAGAACGGACGCATCTGCGGCGTGCAGTGCGGCGACGAAACGATCGACGGAGCCGCCGTGGTGCTGGCCACGGGCCATTCGGCGCACGACATCTATGAGCTGCTACACCGCCGAGGCGTGCACATCGAAGCCAAACCTTTCGCCATGGGCGTGCGGATCGAACACCCCCAAGCATTGATCGACTCGATCCAATACCATTGCGACCGACGCGGCGACTATCTTCCGGCCGCGGCCTATTCGCTCGTGAGCCAGGAGAACGGCCGCGGCGTCTACTCGTTCTGCATGTGTCCGGGCGGCTTCATCGTGCCGGCGATGACCGACGCATCCCAGTCGGTGGTCAACGGCATGTCGCCCAGCGGCCGCACGTCGCCCTATGCCAATTCGGGCATCGTGACGGAGGTGCGGCTCGCCGACTTCGAGCACCTGCGAACCGAATGGGGCGAACTGGCCGGGCTGAAGTTCCAGCAGCAGTTCGAAGAACAAGCCCGTAAATATGGCGGCGACCGGCAGATCGCACCGGCACAGCGCGTGGCCGACTTCGTGGCCGGCCGGGCCAGCGCCACACTTCCGACGACATCCTACATCCCGGGACTCGTCCCCTCGCGGCTCGATGAATGGATGCCGCGGTTCATCGCAGAGAATCTGCGGGCCGGTATCGCGACGTTCGGACGTCGGATGCGGGGCTTCGTGACCAACGAGGCCATCGTGGCCGGAGTCGAGTCGCGCACCTCGTCGCCCGTGCGTATCCCGCGCGACCCGACGACGCTCATGCACCCCGCGACGGCGGGCCTTTTCCCTACGGGCGAAGGCGCCGGATATGCGGGAGGAATCATTTCGGCGGCACTCGACGGCGAACGCATCGCCGAAGCCGTCCGCAACCATATCGACAGATGGAACCGATGACGATCGCCTACGATGCCAAACGCATCACGCACAACGCAACAGGTCTGGGCAACTACGGCCGCATGATGATCGAAGCACTGGCCCGCTTCGCCCCTGCAAACCGCTACCTGCTCTACTCGCCCGACCCGGGGCGCGACGACCTGCGCCGCCGGCTGCCGCAAATGCCGCAGATCGAGTTCCGCTACCCGCAGCGGCAGCGCAAAGGAATCGGCAAAGCCTGGTGGCGCACGTTCGATATCCGGCACGAACTGCCGGCCGAAGTCTCGCTATTCCACGGCCTGGCCGCAGAACTGCCGTTCGGACTGCGCAAGTCGGGCGTCCGCTCGGTCGTGACGATCCACGACCTGATCTTCCTGCGCTTCCCCTCCTACTACAAATGGATCGACCGCAAGATCTACACCTACAAATACCGCAAAGCATGTCAGCAAGCCGACCGGATCATTGCCATCAGCGAGGCGACCAAACGCGACATCGTTGCATACTTCGGCATCGCGCCCGAAAAGATCGACGTAGTGTATCAAGGCTGCGACGAGAGTTTCAAGCGCGAAGTCGCGGAGGAGACGCAACGTGCCGTACGCGAGAAATACAACCTTCCGGAACGCTATATCCTCTATGTCGGCAGCATCGAACGACGGAAAAACTTGCTGCTGCTGGTGCAGGCGGCAGCCCGGACGGCGGAACCCGTCCACATCGTCGCCATCGGCAAACGGACACCCTACACGACTGAAGTCGAAAGATATGCGGCACAGAACGGACTGACGCCGCGGCTGCACATCTTCGACCGGGTGGAGTTCGCCGAACTGCCCGCCTTCTACCGCATGGCCGACCTCTTCGTCTATCCGTCGCGGTTCGAGGGCTTCGGCATTCCGATGATCGAGGCGGCGTGCTGCGGCGTGCCGACCATCGGCGCTACGGGATCGTGTCTGGAAGAAGCGGGCGGGCCGGATGCGGCATACGTCGATCCGGATGATCCGCAGGCACTGGCCGACAAGATCGCGGAGATACGCTCCGACGAGGCGCTGCGCCGCCGCATGATCGAACGGGGCCGCGCCTATGCGATGCGCTTCGAACCGGAAAAACTGACGGCCGACCTGATGGAAGTATACCGCAGAACGACCGAATGAAAAAACATCCGAAACAAAGAAACACCCCTCGCTGCATGGCTCTTGCAGCGAGGGGTGTTTCTTCTTAAATCGGGCGCTCGGTTTCCTTATCCGTTATTTTTGTCCAGCAAATCCAAATAGCAGGCGATATATTCGTCGGCACACTTCTCCCAATTGAAACGGCCGGCCCAACCCCGGATGCGTTCGGACGCCTGCACCGGATCGGCGGCGAAGTCGTCCAGCCCCCGGCGGGTCGCGGAAGCCATCGCTGCGGGCGTCAACTCGGAATAATAACAGGCGCAATCGCCGCCCACCTCGGGCAGCGACGTGAGCGTGGAGAGAAAGACCGGTTTGCCGGCTTTCATGGCCTCGACGGGCGGCAAGCCGAAACCCTCGCACAACGACGGGAAGCAGAATCCTTTGCAACGCTCGTAAAGGGCGAATTTCTCGGCATCGGTCACATGGTCGAGCGGAAAGATATTCTTCAGCCCCTCGCGGTCGATCCGTTCGCGGAGCCGCCGGCCGTAACCGGAGTGCCAGTTGCCGACGATGACCAAATTTTCTTCGGGCAGCGAAGCCATCATCTCGACAAGCAGATGTACGTTCTTCTTGGGCTGCAAACTCGAAATGTGCAACAGAAAATGCTCCGGCAGACCGAACGACGACAGATCGACCGAGGCGGAGGCATTCCGGGAGAAGTCGGCCACACCATTGTAGATTACCCGATCGGGCTGTTTCGGAGCGAAATGCTTCCCCACGTCGGCACGAGCGAACTGCGAAATATAAACCAAGTCGTCCGCATGGGCCAGCCGCAAGCGGAAAGCGCGAACGTAGCGGGGCAGCTTGCAGGCGCTCTTTTCATAGAAGAAGTTGATGTCGTGGATAGTCAACAAATTGCGCCGCGCAAAAAACATGTACTTGATGCGCGAAAACTGATGCGTGACATGGAACAGATCCATGCGTTCAGGATAAAAACGCAACAACTTGCGGATCGGACGGAATGTCTGGATATAACTCACATCCGGCCCGAAACACCCCTTGAAACCCCGCGGCACGATGAAATAAAAATCGATGCCATGCTCCTGGCGCAAGGCAGCGGCACGGGCGGCGAGATGCGCACCCAACTGGTAAGTGAATTCGCCGAATCCGACATTGCGGTTTCCTATTTCGAGCAACTCGACGGCGATCTTGCGCTGAGGCTTCATATCCAAGAAAGGGTATTTTCTATTATATTTTACAAATATAAATATAAAAACCAATGTAAACCAACGAACAGATGAAAATCATCGCCGAATCGAAGAATGAACAAAAAACGAAAGGCATCCGGATCAAATACAAACGTGTTCGTTATCTTTGCAAAAAGGAACCCGACTTCGGCTCCGAAGAAACCGATTCAAAATTATCGATCATGAAAAACCTTGGACTGCTGCTCATCCTGCTGGGCTGGACGACTGCAATTCGGGCCGCCGGGGCCGCGGACGGCGAACTGAAACTGCATTACGTCCGACCTGCGGCCTGCTGGGAGGAGGCGCTGCCCCTGGGCAACGGCCGCATAGGAGCTATGGTCTTCGGCGACCCGCGGCACGAAGAGTTCCAACTCAACGAGGAAACCGTGTGGGCCGGCTCGCCCTACAACAACACCAATCCGGCGGCCCGCGAGGCGCTGCCGGAGATCCGGCGGCTGCTTTTCGAAGGACGCAACCTCGAAGCGCAGCGTCTCTGCGGCCCGGCGATCTGCTCGCCCTCGGGAGCCAACGGCATGCCCTACCAGACGGTGGGGTCGCTGCGGCTCGATTTCGAAAACATCGCAGGGTACGGCGACTACCGCCGGGAACTGGACATCGCCCGCGCGGTGGCGACGACGCGCTTCACAGCCAACGGCATTCTCTACACCCGCGAGGCGTTCGTCTCGCTGGCCGACCAGGTGCTGATCGTACGGCTGACCGCCTCGAAGAAACACAGCATAACTTTCACGGCCCGCTACGACACGCCCTACGAACACAACATTGAGCGTTCGGCCTACGGCAATGACCTGCGGCTCGACGGCAAGGCCGACGATCACGAGGGGATCGAAGGCAAAGTCCGCTTCACGGCCATCGCCCGCATCGAACAAGAAGGCGGCCAAACCGTCGTGCTCTCCGACAGCACGATACGGGTGTGCGGGGCCGACCAGGCGATCCTCCGCATTTCGATCGGCACGAACTTCGTCGACTACAAAAACGTGTCGGGCGACGCGGCACGAAAAGCCGAAACCTATCTGGCCCATGCGGAAAGCAAATACAAAGAAGCGCTCCGCAAGCACGAAGCGATTTACCGGTGCTATTTCGACCGCGTATCGCTCGACCTGGGCCGCAACGACCAAGCCGACAAGCCCACCGACGTACGTCTGCACGAATTCGCCGCTGCGTCCGACCCGCAACTGGCAGCGCTCTACTTCCAGTTCGGGCGCTACCTGCTCATATGCTGTTCGCAGCCGGGCGGCCAGGCGGCCAACCTGCAAGGCATCTGGAACCACAAGCGCCACGCCCCCTGGGACGGAAAATATACGACCGACATCAACGTGGAGATGAACTACTGGCCGGCCGAGTCGACCAACCTGCCGGAAATGCACGAGCCGTTCATCGATCTGATCCGGCGCACGGCGGAACAAGGACGCGCCGCAGCCGCCATGTACGGCTGCCGGGGCTGGACGCTCCACCACAACACCGACATCTGGTGCGCGACGGGTGCGGTCGACGGCCCGAAATATGGCATCTGGCCCACGTGCAACGCGTGGTTCTGCCAACATCTGTGGGATCGCTACCTCTTTTCGGGCGACCGCGGCTACCTGGCCGCGGTCTACCCGCTGATGCGCGATGCCTGCCGCTTCTACCTCGACTTCCTGGTGCGCGAACCGAAATACGGCTGCCTGGTGGCAGCCCCCTCCTACTCGCCGGAAAATGCGCCGAAAGTCAACGGAAAACGGAATTTCGTGGTGGTGGCCGGCACCACGATGGACAACCAGATGATCCACGACCTGCTGCACAACACGATGGATGCCGCCGCTGCGCTGGGCGAAGACCCGCGCTTCGTGGACAGCCTGCGCACGACGGCCGCCAACCTGGCCCCCATGCGTACGGGCCGCTGGGGCCAGCTGCAAGAATGGCTCGAAGACTGGGACGACCCCAACGACCGCCATCGCCACACCTCTCACCTGTGGGGGCTCTATCCGGGCCGTCAGATTACCGATGCCCACCCGGCGCTCATGCAGGCCGCACGCACCACGTTGGAGGGCCGCGGCGACCACTCGACGGGCTGGTCGATGGGCTGGAAAGTATGCTTCTGGGCACGTCTGCACGACGGCAACCGCGCCTGGCGGCTCATTACCGAACAACTGCGCCCGACCACCGACACGCGGGGTCGGAACGGCGGCACCTACCCCAATCTGTTCGATGCCCATCCGCCCTTTCAGATCGACGGCAACTTCGGCTGCACGGCCGGCATCGCCGAAATGCTGGTGCAAAGCCACGACGGAGCCGTGCATCTGCTCCCGGCGCTGCCCGACGCCTGGCCGCAAGGGCGGGTCGCAGGCCTGCGAAGCCGCGGCGGATTCGTCATCGACGACCTGGAGTGGGCCGAAGGGCGGCTCCAGCGGGTAAAAATCGTCTCGACGGTCGGCGGCACACTACGTATCCGCTCGGCGGTACCCCTCGAACAGAACGCCAAGCCATTGCAACCGGCCCGCACGGCCGAATGCCCCAATCCGCTGTTGAACGCCCAACCGATCCGCCGGCCCGAATTTTCCGAACGGACGCAGACCGCGCTGCGAGACGTCGCCGGTGCAGAACGAACCTATGTCTATGACATAGAAACCGAACCGGGAAAAACCTATCGTTTCGAAAACGGTCTTCGATAAAAAGCGGCTGCGCGAACGACAAACCGGATAACATATCGAAAAACGATAAATTTTTTTATTATCTTTGCAAAGAACAGACACTAAACAACCGGAATATATGAATTTCTTCAAAACCTTTTTGGCGGGTGTACTGGCCTTTCTGGTAGGCTCGTTCCTTTCGCTCTTTTTCTGGCTCTTTCTGATCGGCATGATCGCCGGCATGGCAGCATCGATAGGCGGAAACAACGTTTCTATCCACCCCGGCTCGATTCTGAAGATCGACCTGGCGGAACGGATCGCCGACGCCCCTTCGACCGACCCGACGGCCAACTTCGACCTGCTGTCGATGCGCCCTACTCCGCAACTCTCGCTGATGGAGGCCCTGCGCGCCATCGAAGCGGCAAAAAACGACGACCGGATCGCCGGCATCTACCTGCGTCCGAACGGCGGAGGCGGCATCGCCGGCTCGGCGATCGTGGAAGAACTGCGCGCCGCGATCGTGGATTTCAAGCAAAGCGGCAAATTCGTAGTGGCCTACAACGAAAGCTACACGCAAGGCCAGTACTACCTGGCCTCGGCGGCCGACAGCATCTACCTGCAACCCCAGGGCGGCATGGAGTGGTCGGGACTCTCGATGCGCATGATGTTCTACAAAGGCCTGATGGACAAACTCGATCTGAAAGCCGAAGTGTTCCGCCCTACGGCCTGCAAATACAAAAGCGCGGTGGAACCCTACATCCTCAACAAGATGTCGGATGCCAACCGCCAACAAATGCAGCAACTCATCAACTCGCTGTGGAAGACCCTGGCCTCCGATGTAGCCGCCTCGCGGGGCCTGTCGTTCGAAACGCTGAACCGCATGGCCGACAAGCTGGAAGCGACGCTGCCGGAGGAGGCCCTGGAAAAGGGGTTGGTCGACGCCCTGATCTATGAAGACCAGATGGACGACGTATTCGCGTCGCTGGGCGTCGAAGCCGATCCGGACGGCCGCTACAACTATATCTCGCTGGGCGCATACGCTTCGCAAGTGCCGGCCGACCTGCGGTTCAAGGCTCCGCAGGTGGCCGTAGCCTATGCCGACGGCGGCATCGTGGACGGCAGCTCGTCGAACGGTTCGGTGGGCGGCAACTCGCTGGCCGAAAAACTGGCCGACCTGCGCGAAGACGACCAGGTAAAGGCCGTGGTGCTGCGCGTCAACTCGCCGGGCGGCAGCGCACTGGCCTCGGATGTCGTCTGGCGCGAAATGGAACTGCTGAAAGCCGAAAAACCGGTGGTGGTATCGATGGGTTCGTATGCTGCCAGCGGCGGATATTACATCTCCTGTCCGGCCGACGTGATCGTGGCCGACAAGATGACGCTGACCGGCTCGATCGGCGTATTCGGCATGTACATCGACCCGATCGCCGCACTGAAAAACAAACTGGGCGTGACGATCGACGGCGTGAAGAGCAACGCCTCGGCCGGCATGGGCACGATGGCTCCCCTCACGCCGCTGGAACGCGCAGCGATCATGCGCAGCGTAGACAAAGTATACGAAACCTTCACGACCTATGTGGCCGAGGGACGCAACCTGCCCCTCGAACAGGTGCTGGAGATCGCCGGAGGCCGGGTGTGGACGGGAGAAGATGCGCTCGGCATCGGACTGATCGACAGCTACGGCGGACTCGATGCGGCCATAGCCATAGCGGCGGAGAAGGCAGCAATAAGCGACGACTACCGCATTGTCGAAGCGATCGACGAACCGACGGGGCTGGCGGCGATCCTCGCCTCGCTCAATATTCGGATCCGTGCGGCGCTCCGCGACCCCGCAACGGAGACTCTGGCGACAGAATATCGCCGGATGTGCGAAGCACTGAGCCAACAAGGCATCGCCATGTACTGGCCCTATCAGGTCGACCTCCGATAAACGGAGCGGACGTATCGCTCGGCGGGACGGTTTCTTCGGAAGACGTCCCGCTTTTTTTGCCGCCGGATTCCTTGGTTTCGTTTTAAATCCATTATCTTTGCGAAAATATGGCAACGATCAGACTGACCAAAGAATTCTCGTTCGAAGCGGCGCACGCGCTCAACGGATACGACGGGCCATGCCGCGAAATCCACGGCCACTCCTACCGCCTGTTCGTGACGGTCAAGGGCCGTCCCTCGGAAACGGAAAACGACCCGAAATACGGTATGGTAATGGATTTCGGCGTATTGAAACAGATTGTGAACCAAGAAATCGTATCGCGGCTCGACCACGCCCTGGTGCTGCGGGCAACGCCCGGCAACGCCGCCTTGCGCAAAATGCTGGCACAGCAATTCTCCAACATCGTCGAAGTCGACTATCAACCTACGTGCGAAAACATGCTGGCCGACTTCGCCCGGCGCATCGCGGCCCGGCTGCCCGAAGGCGTAGCGCTCCACTCGCTGCGCCTGCACGAAACGGCGACCTCCTATGCGGAATGGTTCGCCGAAGAGAACCAATAGAGCGAAAACCGTACACCGGCAAAGCACATCCCTTTCTGTCCCCGACGCAACACAAACACTATGAAAAAACTCTTCCTGGTCGACGCCTATGCGCTGCTGTTCAAGTATTACTACGCCTTTCTGGGGCGCCCGATGCGCAACCGCACAGGTATGAACACTTCGGTAATCTTCGGATTCGTGAAGTTCCTGCGCGACATCCAGAAACGCGAACGGCCCGATCTGCTGGGCGTGGCATTCGATCCCAAGGGAGGGAGCTTCCGCCGCGAAATCTTTGCCGACTACAAAGCCAACCGTAGCGAAACGCCCGAAGACATCATCCTCTCGGTGCCCTATGTGAAACGGGCGCTGGAGGCGATGTGCATTCCTATTCTGGAAGTCGCGGGCTACGAAGCCGACGACGTGATCGGCACCCTCTCGCAGAAAGGCGCCGACGCAGGCTACGACGTCTACATGGTAACGCCCGACAAGGACTATGGCCAGCTGGTGCGCGACAACTGCAAGATATACAAGCAAAAAGGCACCGACGGCATCGAAATCGTCGACCGGGCGGCGATCCGCGAGAAATACGGCATCGACGACCCGACGCTGGTGCGCGACATTCTGGCGCTGTGGGGCGACGCCTCGGACAACATTCCGGGGGTGCCGGGCATCGGCGAGAAAATCGCCTGCAAGCTGGTGCAGGAATGGGGTACCGTGGAAAATATTCTGGAGAACGCAGACCGCATTCCGGGCAAGCAAGGCGAAAAGATCGCGGCCTGGAGCGACAATCTTCGCCTGGCCAAAAAACTGACGACGATCTGCCTGGATGTGCCGATCGACTTCAACGAAGAAGACCTCACGGTCTGCGAACCCCATATCGACGATCTGCGTGCGCTTTTCGCCGAACTCGACTTCAAACTTTTCCTGAACGACCTGAACAACCTGGCACCGGCCGAACCGATCTCCGACGCTCCGCGCCAGGAGGCACAGCGCCAACTGGCCGAAATGGCCCGCGCCAAGTCGGCCGCGGCGAAGAAAGCGGCCCTGGCGGGACAAGGCGATTTATTCGCACCGCCCGCGGCCCCGGCAGCAGAAACTCCGGCGGACGGGACATCGGCCGCCGAGCCGGGAGCAGAGACCGAACCGATCGCTCCTGCCGCAACGGCTTTCCGTACGGCCTTCGACACACCGCACACCTACACGCTGGTAGAGACACCCGGACAGCTGCGCGACGCGGTAGCCGAAATAGAACGCTATCCCGAATTCTGCTTCGACACGGAGACTACGGGATTCAACATCTTCAACGACCGCATCGTAGGATTGTCGCTGGCCGTGAAACCCCACGAGGCGTGGTACGTCCCGTTTCGGGAAGAAAACACGGCCGAACTGGCGGCGATCGTAAAGCCGCTTTTCGAAAACGAGGCGATCGCCAAAATCGGGCAGAACATCAAATTCGACTACATGGTGCTCCGCCGTCTGGGCATCGCGGTGCGCGGCCGGAAATACGACACGATGATCCTCCACTATCTGCTCGATCCCGAATCGCGCCACAACATGAACGCCCTGGCCGAACGCTATCTGGAGTACCGGCCCATCGAGATCGAAACCCTCATCGGCAAAGGCTCGAAGCAGCTGACCATGGACTTGGTAAACGTCGAACGGGTAAAGGAGTATGCAGCCGAAGATGCGGACGTGACGCTGCAACTCAAACAAAAACTCTATCCGATGGTGGAGCAGATGGGGCTGTGCGACCTCTATTTCCGTATCGAAGAACCGATGATCGAGGTGCTGGCCGACATCGAAATGGCGGGCGTGAGGATCGACACCGCAGCGCTGGCGGAATACGATGTGGAATTGAGCCGCCGCCTGGCCGAGCTGGAGAACGAAATCCGCACAGAGGCGGGCGAAGCATCGCTCAACATCAACTCGGCGCGTCAGCTGGGCGAAGTGCTTTTCGGCAAGATGCGCATCGCCGAGAAGCCCAAGATGACGAAAACGAAACAATTCTGCACCGACGAAGAATATCTCCAGTCGTTCGCCCACAAATACCGGATCGTGGATTTGATCCTGGAATACCGCGGAGTGAAGAAACTGCTGTCGACCTACGTCGAAGCACTGCCCCAACTGGTCAACCCGACGACAGGACGCATCCACACCTCGTTCAATCAAGCCGTGACGGCAACGGGGCGTCTCTCGTCGGCCAATCCGAACTTGCAGAACATTCCGGTGCGCGAGGAAATGGGGCGCCGCATCCGCAAGGCGTTCATCCCTACGGACGAAGACCACGTATTGCTGTCGGCCGACTACAGTCAGGTGGAACTACGCCTGATGGCCCATCTTTCGGGCGACGAATCATTGATCGCGGCATTCGAACACGGCGAAGACATCCATGCGGCGACGGCGGCACGGCTTTTCAACAAACCGCTCCCGGAAGTGACGGACGAAGAACGCCGCCGGGCCAAAACGGCCAACTTCGGCATCATCTACGGCATCTCGGCATTCGGACTGAGCCAGCGGCTCGAAATCCCGCGCAAAGAAGCAAAAGAAATTATCGAAGGCTATTTTACATCGTATCCGAAAGTAAAGGAATACATGGATCATGTGGTCGAAAAAGCCAAGGAAGAAGGCTTCGTTACGACGATTTTCGGCCGCCGCCGCTACCTCAACGACATCGCCTCGCACAACGCCGTGGCACGCGGTCTGGCCGAGCGCAATGCTGTGAACGCTCCGATCCAAGGCTCGGCGGCCGACATCATGAAGATCGCCATGATCGAAGTGCATCGCCGTTTCAAGGTCGAAAACATCCGCTCGCAGGTCATCCTGCAAGTACACGACGAACTGGTGGTCGACACGCTGCGCTCGGAGCAGGAAACCGTAGCGCGGATCGTGACCGAAAGCATGGAAAACGCGGCTCGGCTCAAAGTCCGGCTGCTGGCCGACTGCGGCATCGGCCGGAACTGGCTGGAAGCGCACTGAACAATATTGCAACCTCTTTTTATGGAAACCCAAATCAAACAGCTGCTCGGCACGGTCGTCCATCCGGAAACCGGCACGGATATCGTGACGAGCGGAATGATCGAACACCTCGCCGCCACGAACGAGAAAAAAACCGTGGTACTGCGCTTTGCAAAGGCCCGCGACCCGTTTGCGGTCAAGATCAAAAACCAAGTGGAAGCGCTGCTCAAGGAACATTTTCCGCAATCGGAAATCCTGGTGGTCGTGAAAGAAGGCGGTCAAGCCCCGCGTCCCGAACCCAAGGAAAAAACCACGACCGGCTCCATCGCCCATATTGTCGCAATCGCTTCGGGCAAGGGCGGCGTGGGCAAGTCGACCGTGACGGCCAATCTGGCGATCGCCCTGCGCAACATGGGCTTCCGCGTGGGCATTCTGGACGCCGACATCTACGGCCCGTCGCAACCCAAGATGTTCGGCGTGGAGGGATACGTTCCCGATGCGGTACAGGAAGACGGCACCGATCTGATCGTTCCGGCCGAATCGATGGACATCCGTCTGATGTCGATCGGCTTCTTCATCAAACCGACCGATGCCCTGCTGTGGCGCGGCGCAATGGCCGTGAATGCCCTCAAGCAGATGATCCACCAGACGAAATGGGGGCCGCTGGACTTCCTGCTGCTCGACCTGCCGCCGGGTACGGGAGACATCCATCTGTCGATCATCGGCGAACTGAAAATCGACTCGGCGGCGATCGTCTCGACACCCCAACAAGTGGCCGTAGCCGACGTGGTGCGCGGCGCGGAGATGTTCCGCAACCCGAACGTGAACATCCCCATAGCAGGCATCATCGAGAACATGGCCTGGTTTACCCCCGAAGAACTGCCCGAAAACCGCTACTACCTCTTCGGCAAAGGCGGAGCACGCCGATTCGCCGAAGAAAACGGAATCGGCCTATTGGGCGAAATCCCCATCGTCCAATCGATTATGGAAGGCGCGGAGGAGGGGCGCCCGGCCACAGCCATCGACCCGCGGGTAGAACAACACTACCGTGAAATTGCAGAACGCATCGTTGAAAACGTGATGAAAAAACGTTGAAAACCCCGTTGAAAAGCGTCGGTAAATTCGAATAACTTCATCATGGAATTTTTGAGTTTTCCCGATCTGCAATCATATATACAGAATTCCGCCGATTCCAAAAATAGTTATTATTTTTTACGGTCAGATTATGCCCCCGGAAAATCGATGTCCCGTTAAAAAATCAAGAATGTCGATATGTTGAAATATAATTTGCACAATTGTGGAAAACAAACAAATTATTGATATTCACTCGTATATAAAATAATATAATGAATATTTTCGTTGTTGAACTGTTCACTTATCAGTTCGAAAATTATTTATGAACATTGTGAACACCCTTTATTTTCTTTTTTCTTTATATTTAAATTTAAAAAAGAAATAAATAATAAAAATGAAAGTCGATAACTCCGATTCGCTGATCCGACGCATCGAAACGCTCAAACGCGACAAGAATGCCGTGATCCTGGCACATTACTATACGACCCCCGCGGTGCAGGCTGTGGCCGATTTTCTGGGCGATTCGCTGGCCTTATCGATCCAGGCCCGCTCGGTCGAGGCCGACGTCATCCTTTTCGCAGGGGTGCATTTCATGGCGGAAACGGCCAAGGTGCTATGTCCAGACAAGAAGGTGTTGATACCTTGCCCGGAAGCGGGCTGCTCGCTGGCCGAATCGTGCGGGGCGGAAGCGTTCGCTGCCTTCAAGGCGAAGTATCCGGGGCATAAAGTCGTTTCTTATGTCAATACGACGGTCGAAGTCAAGGCGCTTACGGATATCTGCTGCACGTCATCCAATGCCTTGCAGGTCGTACGTTCCATTCCGGAGGATCAACCATTGATTTTCGCTCCCGACCGCAATCTGGGGGCTTATGTCCGCAAACTGACCGGCCGTGAAAATATGGTGTTGTGGGACGGTGCCTGCCATGTACATGAAGAATTTTCGCTTGAAAAATTGTTGGCGCTCAAAAAACAGCATCCTGGGGCGGCGGTAGTCGCCCATCCCGAATGCCGGGCATATATTGTCGAGACGGCTGATTTTGTAGGTTCTACGGCGGCGATTCTTGAATATTGCGGAATGAGCGATGCTGAAGAATTCATTGTGGTGACGGAAGCCGGCATCCTGGCTGAAATGCAGCGGCGCTATCCTGAAAAACGGTTTATCCCTGCGCCGCCCGACGATGAGAGTTGCGGCTGCAACAATTGTCGTTACATGAAGATGGTAACGTTGGAAAATATTATTGCGTGTCTGGAGAACGGAGCGCCGGAAATAGTGATCGACGAAAAAATCCGTAAACAGGCAGAACGTTCGATTTTGAACATGATAAATATAAAATGATAGGAACCATGAAGAAATTTTTGTTGTTGATCGCTGCCGTGTCGGTCTCGTTTTCGGCTGCGGCCGATGAGGGCATGTGGATGTTGCCCTACTTGCAGAAAATGAACATCCGGAACATGAAAATGCGCGGTTGCAAGTTGTCGGCCGAAGATATTTACAGCGTCAACAAGTCGTCGCTCAAGGATGCCATTGTTATCTTCGGCGGCGGTTGTACAGGTGAGATCGTATCGCCCGAAGGACTGCTGTTTACCAATCATCATTGCGGTTTCGGTGCGATCCAGGCTCTTTCGTCGGTCGAACATGACTATCTGAAAAACGGTTTCTGGGCCATGTCGCAAGCTGAAGAACTTCCGGCACCGGGGCTGAGCGTGCGTTTTATCCGCAAGATCATGGACGTAACGCCTGAAATCGTTGGCAATGTACCCTCTGTGGCCGGACAGCAGGAGTATCGGGAGATCACGGGGGAGAACATCAAAGCACTGACCGAAAAATTGCAGGGGGAATATCCCGGTATGGAGATCGATGTCAAGCCTTTCTTCGAGGGCAACCAGTATTTTGCTTTCGTGATCGAACGTTTTACCGATGTGCGCCTGGTCGGTGCGCCGCCCCAGTCGATCGGCAAGTTCGGCGGCGATACCGACAACTGGATGTGGCCGCGTCATACGGGCGATTTCTCGATCTTTCGAGTCTACGCCGGGCCGGACAATAAGCCGGCAGATTATTCGCCCGAAAATAAGCCTTACAAGGCTGAAAAATTCTTGAAAGTATCGCTTGGCGGTGTCGAGGAAAACGATTTCGCCATGATTATGGGTTTTCCGGGATCGACGCAGCGTTATGCCACGTCCTATGAAATCGACAACATGTTGCGGGTGTCGAATCCGCAGCGGATTTTCATTCGCGGCGAGCGCCAGGCGATTCTGTGGGACGACATGCTGGCCAGCGACAAGGTGCGTATCCAATATGCGTCGAAATATGCCCAATCGTCGAATTATTGGAAGAATTCGATCGGCATGTCGCGCGGCATCGAGAAACTCAATGTGAAAGCTCGTAAGCAAGCGCAGGAGGAGTCTTTTCAGCGTTGGGCCGAGGGGAATTCGCTGCCCGAAGAGGGATATGTCGATGCACTGCCCAAGATCTGCGAGGCCTGCAAGGCGATGGAGGAACCCGCTGCTGTGCTTCAGTATCTTTCCGAGGCTTTTTTGCGCGGCATCGAACTGTTGGCGCCGGCAATGACTTTCGCGCGTTCGTCGGAGATCAAAAATCCCGAAAAAACCAAGAAAGTAATGTCCGACTGGTATGGGGATTACAATGCTCCGACCGACCGTAAGGTAGCCAAGCGCATGTTGCGGATCGCCCGTGAAAACATGAAGACCTTGCCGTCGTTCTACACGGAGATCGTGGACAAGGAATTCGGCGGCGATACGGATGCCTATGCGGATTATGTTTACGATCATTCGATCTTTGCTTCGGAGGAGAGTCTGATGGCGTTGATCGATGATTTTTCGTCTGAAAAAGTGGCTGCCGATCCTGCTGTGGCATTGGGCAAATCGGTGCTCGAACTTTATGAGAAGCTGGCTGCGGAGTGCAAGGGTGCGGAGAAAAAACTCGCCGAGGGGCGCCGCAAGTATGTTGCCGGTCTGATGATTCAGCAACCCGACAAGGCGTGGGCTGCGGATGCCAACTTTACGCTTCGCCTGACCTATGGCCGTGTGCTGCCCTATGATCCGGCGGACGGTATCCGCTACAATCACTATACGACCCTCAAGGGTGTGATGGAGAAAGAAGACCCGAAGAATCCGGCTGAATTTACGGTACCGGAAAAACTCAAGGAGCTTTATCGTCTCCGGGATTTCGGACGTTATGCCGACAAGAATGGCGAGCTGCCTGTTGCTTTCCTTGCCGACTGCGACATCACGGGAGGCAATTCGGGTTCGCCGGTGCTGAATGCCCGCGGCGAATTGATCGGCCTGGCGTTCGACGGCAACTGGGAGGCCATGTCGGGCGATGTGGCGTTCGAACCCGAGTTGCAGCGCACGATAGCCGTGGATGTGCGCTATGTACTTTTCATTGTTGACAAGTTCGCGGGTGCGGGCTGGTTGCTCGATGAATTGCAGATCAAGTGATCGCGACGGAAACGATCTGAAAGATATGGTACGGTCGTTCGGAAAACTCGATTTTACCCTTGCCGGAATATTTTCGGCAAGGGTAATTTTTGGTCGTTGTTCGTAATGATCTGAAAAAAAGTTTTTTAATAACAGCTCTCTTTTAACCCGGAGTGGCCGGGATTAAGGTTCCGGCCAGTGTGGTACGTAGATTCAGCAATCCACTGGTAATATAAGGCGCAAAAAGGATAAATGCAAAAGGTTGGTACCGCCGGTTTCGGGTATCGACGATTCGGTGCAAGAACGTTTCATGCGCAAATAATTCAACGCTGAAACCTTAATG